>NZ_VOSM01000003.1 GCF_007997015.1 Lujinxingia vulgaris | reverse complement strand
CTCAATCAGGACTGACGTTCTTATTGAGGTGGGAAAAATGAGATGTGTCAGGCGACAACTATTTTGACAGTTACCGCTAGGCCCTCGTCGGGTCAAGCCCCCTTTATTTATAGACTGCCGTCTTGCGCTTCCAGGTAGTGCCCGAGCAAGATTCTGAACCTTACTCCTTCCAGAGGATCTTCCAGGGCTGCTGCTTGATCACCCGAAGCAGATCCTTCAGGTCCTCATAAACCTCCCGCTCCACCAGGAGTGCGCCCAGGGTGCCCTCGCCGGCGGCAACGCCGTCGACGAGCGTGACGGCCTGGTCGGAGACTTGCCGCAGGTTGTCGACGCTGGTCTCAGCATCGTCGAGCACTGCGACAATGCGGCCCTCGTTGTCGACGAGAAGGCGTCGGGTGACTTCGCTGATCTCGCGGGCATTGGCGGCGGTCTGGGTAACATCGGCCATCACAGGATCGATCTGGCCGCTGAGTCGACCGGTCATCCGGCGGGCGCTCGCGGCGGTGGCTCCGGCGTCGTTGACGATGGTGCGAAGTTGCTGCCCATCGCCCACGGCGACGTTGATCGCGGAGAGCAATTTGGAGGCTTCGGTCGTGGTCGTATTAAGCCCTTCGATCGCCGAATCGAGTTCGTCGCGGTTCTCGCCGACCGCGTCGCCGACAACTCCGAAGAAGTGGGTGGCGTTGGCGACCAGCGCGCCCACGTCTTGATCTTCGTCGTTGAGGATCTCGGTCATCGTCTCGAGCACCTCCGAGGCCTGGCCCAGTAGGATTTCCATACGCGGCGGGTCTACCCCGCGGATCGTCTCGCCACTGGCCAGGGCGGCCCCGTCGAAGTTTTCCGTGATGATCTCCACGTAGGGCTCACCCAGAACGCCGCGCGTGGTGATGTAGAACTTGCTGTTCTCGCGGATGGAGTCGGCGTACTGCGCGTCGATGTCCAGCGAAGCCTGAACCGCAACGGCTGGAAGGCCGCTTGCCGGGTCGTCGTTTCGCACAAACTCCATCTTCGAGACCGAGCCCACGTTTATGCCCGAGAGCGCCACGTCGGCGCCGGTTTTGAGGCCGCCGGAGGTGCTGAACTGCACGTGGATTTGATGGCCGCTGGAGAGGCGGAAGTCGCCCAGAAGGAACACGAAGGCGACCAGCAGAGCGGTCGCAAGCAGGACGAGCGCCCCGACCTTAACTTCAATGGCGGTTTCTTTTTTCTGCATCGAGAAGATCCCGAAAAGGGTGGCGTAAGTGCGACGCGAAATGAGGCGCATTCTCACCCGGGAGAGCCGAAATTATCAACCCTGCTCATCCCCGGTCAGCACACCGGTGAGGTTAGACTTCCATGGGGCCGTCAGGCAGCCCTTTGATAAACTGTTGAACAATCGGGTTATCGCTCTCCTTGAAGGCCTGCTGACTGCCATCGAGGATGAGCTTGCCCTTGTAGAGCATGGCGATGCGGTCGGCGATGCCAAAGATCGAGCGCAGGTCGTGGCTGATGACAATCGAGGTCACCCCGAGGGCATCGGAGAGGTGGCGGATGAGCTTATCGACCATCGCCGCGCTGATGGGGTCGATGCCGGTGGTGGGCTCATCGAAGATCACAAACTCCGGGTCGAGCGTGAGCGCTCGGGCAATGGCAACTTTTTTGCGCATCCCGTCTCCGAAGTCGGCCGGGAAGCGGTCGGCGTGGCGTTGCATACCGACGAGCTTGAGTTTCTCCAGCGCCATCTGGCCGGCCTCTTCTACGGTGACCCCAAGGTGCTTTCGGATGGGCAGCGCCACGTTCTCCTGCAGGGTCATTGAGTCGAAGAGGGTTGAGTTCTGAAAAACCATCGCGCAGCGTTTGCGGATGGGGAAGAACTCTTTTTCTTTAAAGTCCGTAACGTCGACGCCGTCCAGCAGCACGCGGCCTTGATCGGGGCGGATCAAACCGACGAGGTGTTTGACGAGCACGCTTTTACCCGCGCCGGACTGGCCAATCACAAAAAAGACCTGGCCGGACTGCACAGTCACGCTCACACCGCGCAGGACGTGATTGCTGCCAAAACTTTTGTAGATGTCGCGAAACTCAATCGTGCCCATCACAAGATCCTTAAAAGGCGAAACTCAGACCGAGGGAGGCGCGGACATAGTGCCACGTGCGCTCCACGGGCGGCGATGCGGGCTGCTCCGGGCTGGCGAACTCGTTAGGGAGGGTGAGGCCCTCGATCAGCGGAACGCTCAGCCCGAACTCCAGGGTCCAGAAGCGCTCCTCGCTGTGCCAGCGGTAGTAGCCGGCGCGAAGTTCCGCGCCCATCTGGGTGGTGGGCACATCGCTTAAGCGAAGCCCGCTGTACTGCAGGCCGCCGCCGAAGGTCAGTCCGCTACGCTCGTAGATAGGGAAATACCGGGCGAGCACGGCCAGCTGCCAGGCAAAGCCTACCTCGGCCTCGGCCGGCGGCACTGTGGCCATGGGATGTTCGCCAAGCCAGGTTGCTCCCAGGCCCACGTCGGCGCTCATCGAGAGGCGCGGCCCGACGACATGATGAAGTCCCAGGCGCGCGCCTCCACCGGCGTTCGGGCTGAGTCTCGCACCGGAGTCGGGCAAGTCGATCACTGCGCCCCCCTGAGCCGTGATACCCACCGTCGGGAACTGACGCCCCACCATGGGCATATGCACCGACTGGGCGCTCGCGGTTGAACTCCACAACGTCAGCAGCGCTAACGCAGCGATGAGCGCTGCGCTGCGGAGGCGTGGAAATTGGGGAAGTAGCGGGTTCAAGACGATTTCCGAGGGGCGGTGGGAACGCGTTCGACGAGGTAAAGTTGGTCGGTCGAAAGGTGACCGTGGGTCAGCAAAATCGGTTGGTCAAAAGGTGACCGTGGGTCAGTCGAAAGGTGACCGTGGGTCAGCAAAATCGGTTGGTCAAAAGGTGACCGTGGGTCAGTCAAAGAGTGACCGTGGGTTGGTCGAAAGGGTCTGTCAAAAGGTGACCGTGGGTCGGTCAAATAGGTCGGTCGAAAAGTGACCGTGGGTCAGGTTTATGGTCGGCAAAATCACGATTTCATGAGGGGAGAAGGCTCAGCGCCACATAGCCCAGGCTGGTGATGATGAAGTCGAGAATGACCACCGCCAGGCTGGCGTTGACCACCGCATTGGTGGTCGCGCGACCCACGCCCTCGCTGCCGCCGGAGACGTTGAGGCCGGCGTGGCAGGCGATGATCGGGACGGCCATCCCGTAGGCCAGCGCCTTGCTCAGGCATAAGATCAGGTCGAACCACCCGATAAAGCTCAGGTCGATGAAGGTGCGGACGTTCAGACCAAAGGAGAAATACGCCGTCAACGCGCCGGCGCTGTAGGAGACAAGCACCGCGAAGATCGTGAGCACGATCATCATGATCGTGGTGGCGATAAAGCGCGGCACCACCAGGTAGTCGACCGGCGGGGCGGCGCACATCTGCAGGGCGTCGACCTGCTCGGTGACCACCATCGAGCCGATCTGGGCGGCCATACCCGTGGCCACCCGCGTGGCGATCATCATGGCGGTGATCGTCGGCGCAAACTCGCGCAGCAAAAGCTGCAAAAAGAGCCCGCCCAGAAGTTGCAAATCGCCCGTGATCTGCTCGGCCTGGTAGCCGGCCTGATAGATCAGGATCATCCCCAGAAAGCCCAGGGTCACCGCGATAAAGATCACTGAGCGGTTTCCCACCTCGTGGAGCTGCTCAAAGATCGCGCGCCAGCGGGTCCTCCCTCGGACCATGTAGTAGAAGGTGAGCCCGAACATCTCGACGAGCTCCTTAAAGGTGCGCGTCAGATACAGGATCGGCTCGCCGAGCGCCGAGAGAAACTCTCGGAAATTTGAAGGCTCGCGGCCGGCGGGGCGGCCCGGATTATCGGGGGATGCGCTCATAATGGCGAGCTCACAGCGAGGCGAAGGTAATGGCGTAGTCGAGCACGAAGATGGCGATGGCGCTTCCCACAACCGAGGCGTTGACCGCCCGGCCCACCCCCACGGCGCCCCCGGAGGTGCTCAGCCCGAAGTGGCAGGAAATGATCGCGATGGCAAAGCCAAAGGCCACCGCCTTGATCAACCCGTGCAGCAGATCGTCGAGGAGCACATAGGCAATCACGCTCTGGAAGAAGAGCACCATGTTCACATCCAGCAGCACCTGGCTTGTGATGGCCCCACCGATAAGCGCGGTGAAGTTTCCGATGACCACCAGCAAGAACATCATCAGGATCATCGCGATAAAGCGCGGCATCACCAGATACCCGATGGGGTCGATGGCCAGCGCGCGCAGAGCGTCGACCTGGTCGGTGACCTTCATCGTGCCCAGCTCGGCGGTGTTGTTGGCGCCGACGCGTCCGGAGAACATCAGGCCGATAAGAATCGGGCCGACCTCCCGCAGAATGGAGTAGCCCGCCCCCCAGCCCAGAAGCCCGTAGGCGCCGTACTGCTCGATGTAGAGGCCGGACTGAATAACCATGATCGCGCCGACCAGAATCGCGGTTACCACCACGATGGGGAAGCTCTTGACGCCGACCCGGTACAGATTTCGCCAGGTCTCCGGCCCGTCGAACTGCCAGCGCCACGGCAGCAGGTTGCGCAGCACCTGAAAGGTCAGCAGAGCCAGGCCGCCGGCGTTAAAGGACCAGCTCATGGCCGTCTGGCCCAGCCAGTGAAAGGGGGCCTGCAGAGTTGTGGCGAGTCGATGCATGAGCGTCTTTATACGTTGAGTTCGTCGTCGCTGTAGCCCTGCCAGAACTGGCTGACCAGCGAGTCCTCGCAGGCCTCAATGGCCTGGCGGTCGCCCTCGAAGATCAGGCGGCCGCGGTCGAGCATCGCGAAGCGATCGCAGATATCTTTGATGCCCTCGATATCGTGGCTGATGGTCACCGAGGTGGTGTCGTGCTCGTGCTGCATCTTGCGCAGCAGAATAAAGATCTTGGAGCTTGTGACCGGGTCGAGCCCGGCCGTCGGATCGTCGTAGAAGACGATGGGCGGGCGGCGAATCACCGCGCGCGCAAAGCTGACGCGCTTCTTCATACCACCGCTGAGCTCATTGGGGTACCGATCCCCGATGCCCGGCAGGCTGATGTCGATGAGCGCCTGCTTGACCTTCTCGGCAATGAGCGTCTCATCGGTCTCCCCGGCCTGGCGCAGCGGGAAGGCGATGTTGTCGGCGACGTTCATCGAGTCGAAGAGCGCGTAGTTCTGAAAGAGCATCCCGATGCGAAAGCGCAGATCGGCAAGCTCGGTGGGCTTGAGCTTATGAACGTCGATATCGTCGATGAGCACCCGGCCTTTGTCGGGTTTGATCAGCCCGCAGACGATCTTTAAGAGCACCGACTTTCCGCAGCCCCCGGGCCCGATAAGCCCGACGTTGGTCTGGTCGTTGATGGTCAGGGTGACATCATCAATAACGACGCGGCCTTCGTGGTATTTGGTCACGTTCTCAATGCGGATCATGAGCGCTGCTCCAGACGTCGGTGGGCTTCATCGGCCAGGCGGCTCTCGGGGAAGTCGTCACTGAAACGGCGCAGGGCGCGGCGGTAGGCGCGCTCGCTCTCGGTCAGACGCGTGATCTCGACGAGGTGCCACTCGGCCTGGTCGCGGCGCATGGCGTGGGGGAAGGTGTCGATGAAGCGCTCGAAGTGGTCGCGGGCCTGCTCGTAATCTTCGAGAAAGAGCATATGAATGCGGCCGAGCTCAAAGCGAGCGTCGGCGGCGCGGTGGGAGTTGTAGCTCCCTACAAACCAGCTTGTGTCGGTGCGTTCGGCGACGACCGAAAGGGTGCGCGTGGCGGCGTCGAAGTTCTGATAGGCGCTGTAGATCTCGGCCATTCGCCAGATCGCCTCATCGGCGGCGGAGCAATCCTCGCAGCTTTTTGCTGCGCGGCGGTAGGCCTTGAGCGCGCCCTCGTCGTCTTGAAGATCGGCGTGGTGGAGCTCCCCGATGGTCAGGTGGAGCTGGGCTTTGAGGCGCGCGTTCTCCAGCTCGGCGGCGATGCGGCTCAGATCGTCGATGAGGGTTTGCTGGTTGCCGGCCTGCCGCTCGATCTTTTTGAGGAAATCCAGCGCGAGCTCGGTCCCGGCCCAGGGCGCGGTCTGGGCGATGGCGCGGTGGAGCAGGGCGATGGCCTCTGCGCGGCGCTGATGATGCTCAAGCTCAATGCGCGCCGACTCATAGAGCGCCCGGCTTGTGATATGGTCTTCGATGCCTTCGGCCCACAGCGCTTCAAAGCGCTCTTCGGCCAGCGCGACATCGCCCCGGCGCAGCGCGAAGCGGGCGAGCTCAAAGCGGGCGTCGCGGGCCTGCTCACGATTGGGAGCGCGCTCGGCCAGTGCGGCGACTTCGGGCTCGGCCTGGGTGTCGGGCAGGCGCATCGCCGCCAGGAACGCATCCGACCAGGTGGGTTCGGGCGTAGCCGGCGTGGCGCAACCCAGGGTCGCTGAGAGCAGCGCGGCGCTGAGCAGCGCTACAGGCCAGCGCGATCCGGGCCTCGACGGCGAGGGGCGGCGCGGCCGGGTGAGCATAAAACGTGTGGGCACGGCAAAAACTTTGAGATCGGGGGAGGTTGATTTAACCTTTCGCGCGGTAGCTTACTGATTCCATCCACAACGGCCAAGTCTATGTCAGCAGTGCGAGGAGGCGTCGCGATCGCGTGGGTTTTAGCGCTTGTCGCGGTGTTTCTATGCCCGCTCCCCGAGAGTGGCGCCCAGGTGGTGGTCGACCAGATGCCCGGTATGACGGTCGCCGATGGTGGCGAAGACGTCTCTGGCACATCCGCGGGGGAGGGCGCAAGCGAGGCCGACCCGCAGGAGGTTGGCCAGGACTCTGCTTCGGATGAGGCTGGCGAGTCAGGCGATGAGGCGGCACCTGCCGCTGACGCCGCGCCGGCGCTTGCGCCGGAAGATGTCAGTGAGGCCCGGGCCGAGGAGCTGCGCCAGAGCATCGCTGAGGCCGAAGCGGCCGCGCAGCAGGCACTCGCCGGCGATGAGGTGGATGCCCGGGTGCGCGCCTTTTTAGAAGCGCGCCTGGCCGAAGAGCCGGAGAGCCGCGTGGCGATGCGCGAGCTGGTCGGCTCCACCATCGACCATGCGTTGGGGCAGGCGCAGGCATCATCGGCTCAGGCCTTGGCCGACCAAGACACCGAAAAGTTGAGGGCGATCGAGGCGGCTCTGCAGGCGCAGCGCGAAGCGAGCTCGCAGGTCGATCAGGAAGCCGCCGAGCGCCTGGAGCGCTCTCAACGCGCTCAGGAGGCCGCCCGGCTGGCGGTGGAGCAGACCAGGGAGCGCGAGCGTCAGGAGCGCGATGCCCAGATTCGTCAGGTGCTGGCTCGGGAGCGCGAGATCGCTGAGGAGCTCCTCGCCATCTCCGAGCAGGAGGGCGAGCAGATTCGCAACATCGTGGAGGAGCGTCGCGAGAGTGAGGCGACCTTCTCGGAGCGCCGCGTCGAGGTGGAAGAGGGCATGGCGCGCGCCGATGGCGAACTGGCGGAAGTTGTACGCCAGACCTTGTCGTACCGGCGCGCGGCGCGCGATGACGTCAAACAAACGGTGCAGGGCTACCGCGCCGCCGAGCGCCAGGTTGCTGCGCTGAAGCCGCGTCTTGATGAGGCGAAGCGCGAGCTTGAACAGCTCACTCAGGAAGTCGGCCAGGAGCCTTCCACCGAGCTCGCCACGCGTCGACTTGCGCTGGCGAAGTTGCAGGTGGAACTCGCCGAGCAACGTCTGCAGATCGCCCGGGATGTGCGCGATGCCCGCCAGGCCAGAAACGAAGTTAACCTGCAGCGCCGCGCTTTCTTCGATGAGTCGCTTGAGGCGATGTTCCCCCGACTCGGCGCTGAGGCGCGGGCGATGATGCTCTCGCCACGCAGCGACGCGGCCTGGCGCGATGCGCTCGAAGGCGTGCGCGTGGGCGTGCTGTTGACGCTGGATACGCTGGAAGGACGCTGGGAGCAGATCAGCGACCCGCGCACCATGCTCACCTCGGTGGCCTTCTGGGGCTGGGTGATGGGGGTGTTCTGGCGGGCGATCGCAATCCTCATCGCGCTATGGTTTGCCCGCGAGTATGGCCCGCGTGCGGTGCAGTGGGGGTTGAGCCAGCTGCTGGCGCGCCGCGCGCTGCGCAAGGCGGCCGGTGGTCTCATCAAAGGCGCGCAGGTGCTGCGGGCCTTGATCGTGCCGGCCGTCCTCTACCTGGCCGCCACCCATATGATCGATTACCTGATCGGCGCGCTTCCCGAGCTTGCGTATGTGCGCTGGCTGATCGACGCCGCTGCGATTTATGTCGTGGTGATGCGGGTGGTGAAGACGCTGGCGCTTCCGCGCGGCGGGGAAGCTGGTCAGGTGGGGGGCACATCGGGCCCGGTCGGTGCGGCGAAGACGCATACACTCGACGCGCTGGCGCAGGGTGGGCTCGTTGAAGAGAGCCGCGCGCGACGCCTGGTGCGCAGCGTGCGTGTGGTGTTGAGCTTCTGGTTGCTCTCGCACTACGTGCCGCTGACGGTCTGGGAGTTGACCGGTCCCTCGGTGATCTGGTGGCTGGCCGATCGGGTCTTCTGGGTGGCGCTGGTAGCGCTGGTCTACACGGTGCTGTGGTGGTGGCGGGATGATATTGCCCAGGGCTTTGAGCGTCTGGCAGGCGCGCGATTGCCACGCGCCACGGTGATTGTTCGCGAGCATCGAAACCGACCCTATGGCGTGCTCCTGATTGGTCTGGCTTCCATTTACGTGGCCATCGCGGAGCTCGCGCGTTGGGTGCGCGCCTATCTCGTGGAGACCGAGCTCAGCCGGCAGATCGGCAACTTCATCTTCCGGAAGAAGATCGAAATTCAGCGTCGCGAGGGGGGCGCGGCCGAGGTGCCCGAGGCGGCCCAGAGCACGGTGCCCGAGCGCTACCGCGATCTTTTTGCAGACCGCCCCCTCTTCGATGAGGCGTTTCGGGTGGAGCGACGCGGGGTGGCCGACGCGATCGCCGCCCGACGCGAGAATTGGATGAAGGTTCGGCGTCAGGGCTCCATGGCGATTGTCGGGGAGGCCGGGCTCGGCAAGACCAGTGAGCTTGTGGCAGTGGTGCGCGACTGGCCTGCAGAGCAGGGCGCGGTGCAGTACGCCACGCTGTCGCAGAAGATCTCCGGGGAGCCGGCCGCGCTGGAGTTCATCGCGCAGCTCTTTAACCTCCCGGAGGTTCCGACCTGCCGCGAGGAGGCGGTGGAGTGGATCCGTCGCACCCCGCCGCGCACGATCATACTCGACGATTGCCACCATCTCTTTTTAAGGCATATCGGCGGGTTTCGCGCCGTCGACCTCTTTCTCGACGTGGTTCATATCACCGACGATCACCACTTCTGGGTGCTTGTCTTCAACCGCTTTGCGTGGTCGTACTTAAACCGGGTGCGGGCGCGTAAACACTACTTCGGGCTGGTGCATGAGGTTGCGCCCTGGACCGAGCAGCAGATTCAGCAGCTTGTGCGCTCGCGGGATGCGAAGATCGATCTTCCGATCAGCTTCACCGATCTGGTGGTCGCCCATCAGAGCGGGGAGTTCAGCTATGAGGTGATCAAGACCGCCAACGGGTATTTTCGCCTGCTGCATGAGTTCAGCCAGGGCAACCCCCGGGTGGCGCTGACCTTCTGGTTAAGAAGCCTGCGGATGGACAGCACCGGCCGGTTGCAGGTGGGGTTGTTCAGCCGGCCGACCAACGCGGTGCAGCAGTCGTTGACCGACCAGTACCTCTTCGCGCTGGCGGCGATCGTGCAGCACGGCTCGCTCAATGCCGAGCAGGTCGCGCGTATCACCAACTCCGACCGCGGGTTCTGTGAGACGGCGATCAACTTCCTCTATGAGAGTGACATCCTGGAGGTCTGCCAGCGTCAGGGGCGGGCGACGTTGAGTACGCTCTACTTCCGCGCAGTGTTGCGTCAGCTGCGCGACGCGAACTTCCTCTACGAATAAGGAGCCCCTGTGATGAGCCTCTATCAAACGATGATGGCCGCCGGGCCGCTCCTGGCTCAGGCCGCGCCCGATGTCGAGGATCTTGCCCAGCGGATTGAGCTCCTCAACGTGGGGAACCTGCTCAGCGCGGCCACGATCATCGCGGTGGCCTACGCCGCCAACCATGTACTCTCCGCCACCCTGGAGAGTCTGGGAGAGGGCCAGGCTCGCCGCCGCCTCTTCTTTAAAAAGGTGCAGAGTTTTACGCGCCTGGGGATCTTCGCTGCAGCGGCCTACCTGGTGGTGGCGACCTTTCTGGACTTTGAAGAAGATCGCGCCGCGCTGCTCGGTCTGGGTGGCACCCTGGCAGTGGCGGTGGGTTTTGCGCTTAAAGACACCGCGTCGAGTTTGATGGCCGGGATTCTGATTCTTGTCGACCAGCCCTTTCAGGTCGGTGATCGTGTGGCGTTTGGCGACACCTATGGCGAGGTGGTGGAGATCGGGCTTCGCTCGGTGCGTATTGTGACGCTGGACGATAACCAGGTCTCGATCCCTAACAACAAGTTTTTGACCGAGGCGGTGAGCTCATCGAACGCCGGCGCGCTCGATATGATGGTGGAGATCGACTTCTACATCGCGCAGTCCGCCGACTTTGAGCTGGCCAAGCAGATCGTCTACGAGGCGACCATCACCTCGCGCTACGTCTTTTTGAGCAAGCCGGTGGTGGTCCAGGTCTACGACGAGATCACGCCTCTGGCGTTTGCGACCCACGTCAAATCGAAGGCCTATGTCATCGACACCCGCTACGAGAAGGCGCTGCTCTGCGATGTGATGGAGCGCGTCAAGAGGGCCTTTCGTCTGCACGGAATTCACCCGCCTTATACCCGCAACTACGAGGTGCAGGCTAAGGGCTGGGAGGAGTTCTCCATGTCTCCCAACCGGAGCAACGCGCCGGTGCGATCGCAGATCAAGGTGGGGCGAGCGCCTCAGGGCGTTGAGGTGGAGGAGGTCGGGGCGCAGACCCCGGAGGTCAGTGAGGTCTGAGCGCACAGCGTTGATAGCTTGACGCCGGCCGGGCGATCGACTAGGTACGGCCACCCCGAATGGTCTTCGCGAGAGGCGCGTTGACGGCGGGTTAATGCGACATCCCCGCGCTTGCATAAGCGCACGTTCCACTGCCCTTTGATGAGGCATGAGCGGTGCGGGGTGAAAGCTTCCCAGAGAGGTTTAAGATGGGCAAAGGATTGATTGGCCGCAAGGTCGGCATGACGCAGATTTTCGACGACGCCGGTAACCGCATCCCGGTCACCGTGGTCAAGGTCGAAGGCAACGTGGTCGTGCAGAAGAAAAGCGCCAAGGGCAAAGACGGCTACTCCGCCATCAAGGTGGGTTTTGGCGACGTGAAGCTTCTTGAAAAAGAAGGCACCGAGCCCAAGTGGCGTCTCTCCAAGCCGCGCGTCGGCGTCTTCTTGAAGGCCGGCATCGACAAGCCCCGTCGCTTTGTGCGCGAGTTCCGCGTCAGTGAGGGCGAGCTTGACAGCTATGAAGTGGGTCAGGAGCTGGGTGCGGACACGTTCAACGTGGGCGTCTGGATCGATGTGACCGGCACCTCCAAAGGTCGTGGTTTCACTGGTGTTATGAAGCGTCACAACTTCGCCGGTGCCAAGGCCAGCCACGGTGTGCACGAGTTCTTCCGCCACGGTGGTTCCATCGGTATGTCGGCGACCCCCGGTCGTGTTTTCAAGGGCAAGAAGATGGCCGGTCAGCACGGAAACGCCCGCGTGACCGTGCAGAACCTGCGCATCATGCAGGTGCTTCCTGACGAAAACGCCATCCTCATCAAGGGCGCCATCCCCGGCCCCAACGGTGGTGTGGTGACGCTTCGCTCGGCGGTCAAGAAGACCGTGGTGTGAGTGTAAGGCAGCCCGGCCGGCTTTGAGCCGGGCGGAGCTACCGACGAACACAAAACCCCGACTCGCCAGTGTGGCGAGTCGGGGGTTTTTATGTCTGGAGTGGGCGGGAGCGGGGCAGATCGATGCAGGTGCAGCCATGAGACACGAGGCGATGGTCGGCCCATGGCGAGTTTGACAAGGCAGTGAGGGGCTCGCTACCGTCGGAGATCGTGGTAACAGCCTTCAAGAAACCGCTGCGTCTGCGCCTACTCAAAGGCGCGCGCGAGCCAACGAGCGTGCTCTCGAGATGTCGAGCCCCCGGCTTCGAAAATATCTGGCGTATTACCAGCGCACGCTCAGCGAGGAGCCCGAGAATATCGAGGCGCGGCTGCGCCTGGCGGCGCTTTTCTGCGAGATGGGGCGTCCGCGCCACGCCATTGAGGAGTACGGCACCGCGGCGAAGTTGCTGGCGGCGGCGGGGCTTCCCCTGGAGGCGATCGCGGCGTGTAAGGCGATCCTGGAGATGGACGCCAGCCACACCGAGACGCAGTTTTTTCTGGCGCGCCTTTACGCACAGGCCCCCGAGGCGACCGGTCATGTCGCGCGGGTGGCGCGTCCGGTCGATGGAGCGGCGCGGCGGGCGCAGCCCACGCCGACGTTGGGAGCTTCGCCGGCCGCATCGGTAGAGACCTCGCGAGCCCCCTGGCCGCGGGAGGGCTCCGGGGTGCGGGTGCAGGCGCTCTCGGAGCAGGAGGCCGAAGAGGTTCGCCGGGGCCAGAAGAGCGCCATTACCCTCGGGCGACCCAAGTCTTCGCCAGGGCTGGCCGCGCCGGCGTCTGTGACGCCTGCAAACTACGGTGCGACCCCTGATGTGCATCAGGAAGCCACGCGTCACGTGCCTGCGCTCACGGTTGCCGAACGCGACGACCATGGCGAGGTGACCCGTGTCGACCGTCCGCGTCTCGGAGGCGATGAGCCCGATGCGGAGTCCACATTCCAGGTGCGCGTCTTTGAGTGGGAGGGACTTCAGCTGGATGAAGCGAGCGACTCGCGTTGGGAGGCGCTGCAGGCCTTCGACGCGATGGATGAGCCCCCCACCATGGAATTGCGTGAGGAGGACGCCGGTCAGGTCATCGAGGAGCGCCACGTGCGCCGCTCGGAGCTGCCGGCCATCCCGCTCTTCAGCCAACTTCCCGCCGAAGCCTTTGTGGAGGCATTGCGCGTGATGGAGCACCGCCGCGTGGCTGCGGGAACTGTGCTGGCATCGCCCGATGATCCGAAGGTTTGCCTTTATGTGATCATCAAAGGGAGCGTGCGGGTCGAGAAGTCGCTCGTCGACGGACGCACCGTCTTTCTGGCTCGCCTCGGGGAGGGGGAGGTTTTTGGGGAGTTTCGTCTGCTCACGGGGCGCGACGGGATGGCGCGCGTGGTCGCCGAAGAGGGGCTGGAGGTGCTCGCAGTTCGCGATGAGGTGGTCTACGAGCTGGGCCGGCGCTTCCCGGAGGTGTGGGATGCCCTGTGGGGCTTTTATTACGCACGGATGCTCAACAACCTGCTGGCCTCCAGCGCGATCTTTGGCGGCTTAAGCCCGGAGCAACGTGAGGTGCTCGGACGCCATTTTGAGCTGCGCGAGTGGATCGCCGGGCAGGCGCTCTTTGAGCGCGGACACCATGTTGAGCGACTCTCGCTTGTGGTCAGTGGCTCGGTCGAGGTTGAGGTTGCCGGCCGTCGCGGTCAGCGCGAGGTGGTCGACACGTTGGAGGCGGGGGCCTTTCTGGGGGTGACCCCCTGTGCGCAGTTGAGCGAGGCGGGGGCGACGGTTCGGGCGCGCACCGACGTGATTGTGCTGGAGCTGAGCGCCACAATCTTTCGTGACCTGCTCAGCAAGGTGCCCTCGGTGGGGGAGGCGGTGCGGCGTGAGGTGGCGCTTCGTAAGGAGCGCTCCAGGCAGGCTCGGGCGCGCGGTTACGCCAGCTCCGGGGTGGCGCCGCCCACGAGGCGTTAAACGCCGCCGCGTGGGGAAGCGGTTCAACTCAGCCATCCAAAGCGGGGATCAACCGGCACGCCGCGATGACTTCGAGGCGCCTTTACCTTTCGACGTTTTGGCATCGCCCGATGCATCGGACTTCTTTGACGTCTTCTTCCTGGAAGCCCCTTTCTTCGCGGCGCCTTTCTTCGCGGTGCTTTTCGTCGACGGGGAGGTGACCTCGGTCTCGTCGCGTGCGGCGCGCTGGCCGGCGAAGAACATCACCGCGCCGTGCGTCTCAAAATGCATCCCTTCAAACGCGGCGGCGCGTACTTCCTGGAGCAAAAACTCAGGGCTGCGCAGCATCGGGTAGATGCCGTAGCGCTCGTAGCGCTCGAGCACCGCGTCGGCCATATCGGTCTGGGCGCGCACCAGCGTTGAGCCCGAGAAGTAGCCATCGGGCTCCAGGCAGCGGTGGAACTCGTTGAGCGCGCCGACCCGGTCGGTAAACCCGTGCAGGCCGTTGAGGCTCTGCAGGCTGCGCACAGCGCCGGTCTTGATGGGCAGCGCGTTGACGTCGGCGCGGATGAGCTGAAAGCTCGCGCCGGTCTTTTTGAGGCGTTTCTGCGCCTGAAAGAGCATCTTCCAGGACTTGTCGACGCCCAGCACGGTCACGTCGTGGTAGGGGGCAATGCAGGGGGCCAGGGCCACGCCGGTGCCAATGGGGGCTTCCAGGTAGACGCCGCCGCGGGCGCGTCCCAGGGCGCGGTTCTCGTGATCGATGTAGCGCAGCGGGCTGCAGCGCCAGATGGCCATGCTCATCACCGGGGCGACCACGTCGTAAACGCCGGCGATGACGTTGGCCAGCGTCTCGGTGCGGTAGGTTCCCGGCGCCGGCGTGGCCTCCGGGGCCACCAGATCGGGGATGCCGTTGACGATGGGGTAGTGCGCCTCACAGCTCTGGCAGACCAGATCGGGGCGCCGTCCGCTGCCCAGGGTGAGCTCGGGGCCTGCGCAGGCCGGGCATTGAAGAAGATCAAGAATGTCGCGCCGAATCATGGCGTCTCCTCACCAGGTCGTCATCGTGGAGGCCGAGGGAAGTTGCGCGCCAAACCCGGGCGCCGGCCAGCGAAGCAGTCCTAGCATAATGAACTGCCCCTCGTCAGTGTGCTTTCGTTGCGGTGCGCCGCCCGCGGTCTTCATTCGCAGCGATCGGGGCGATTCTTTTTGAGGCGTTGGACCGCCGAGGGGTGGCGCAGGCGCTCGCGGAGCGAGATCACTTCAGGCCAGAGCTCGCAGCGCAGTGGCGCCAGTTCGAGCGCGCCTTCGAGGTGACGGGCCGCGAGGGCGCGGTCGGGGCGACGGGCAGCAAGCACCTGGCGCGCTACTGCGATGTGGAAATCGGCGCTTAGTGGGGCGTATTCGTGGGCCTTATCCAACGCTCGATCCACTGCCGGGTCGGCAAAACCACGGCCACTCTTGGCCGCCTGGGCGTAGGCTTCTTCGGTGTGCAGCATGTGGAGAAAGGAGTTCGAGGCCAGTGTTGAGGCCGCGCGGCGAGCCAACTCCAGGTTCTCGCTGGCGTCGCTATGACGCTTCTGGAGTCGGCGCTGGCGGGCGAATGCGACCCAGGCCATCGGTCCAACATCGCCGTGGCGGAGCAGGGAGCGGAGCGCCTGCTCGTCGTCGCTCTCCAGCGGGCCCTCGTGCAAGGTGGTCAGAAGACGTCCCAGGGTGGCTGCCGGGTTGTTGGGGCTGCGTTCCAGGGCATCGTCGTAGTAGGCGAGTGCCTGCTCGGTGTCGCCAGCATGGCGAGCGACGTCGCCCTGGAGGGTTGCCCAACGCGCGTTTCGGGAGGTCGGTGTGCCAAGCGCGGGTTCCAGTAGGCTGGGGATGGCAGGTCGGTTGTCTGTGGCAAGCGCAACTTCGGCGCGGAGCAGCGCCAGGAGAGGATCGGAGCCGCTGAGATCTTCGTGGCGGTCGATCAGGCGCAGTGCGGAGGCGTGGCGATCGTTGAGGCGATGCCAGCGCACTGCAGCGTCGAGCGCCCAGCGCGAGGCGACGTCGAGTTCTTCCTGGCGCGCGCAATGCTCGGCTGCTTCTTCGGCGCTGCGGGCATCGAGCGCGAGCTGGCAGCGAAGAAGACGCCGCGCGGGCATCTCGGGGGCGTGTGTCAGTCGTTCGAGCGCGCGATCGCGCAGTGACGATTGGGCCTCCCAGGTGTCGGCGCGGTTGGCCAGTCGGGCCAGCGTCGCGGCTTCAAGAAGAGCGCGCTCTGCGACGAAGGGCGCCTCGGTGTCGAAGGGGTCTTCCGGCTGGGGGGCGTCCGGCTCAAGGGTGTCGAGAAGGGCGGACGCGGCCATATCGAGGGGCGTCTCTCCGAGCTCATTGCGCGCGATGGCGACGCTGCCCTCGGCGACCATCGCCAGCGCAAGCAGCAGACGTTCGCGGGGGTTGGTCGAGGCGGCGCTCAAGAGGGCGATGGCGCGATCGGTATCGCCGATCTGCAGATGGATGGAGGCCAGCTCCAGGTTAACATAGGGGTGGCGATGGTCGGCGCGCGGTGTGCGAATGAGTTGTTCGCGCGCATCGAGCAGCTGCCCGCGGGTGATCAGCTCGTCGATGAGGGGGCGCACGCGGTCGGGGCGAAGGGGGGCGGCTTCGGCGGCAAGGCGCAGGGCGTCGATGCGGGCGTTTTTGTCGGGGGCGGCCTCGGCGCGGGCGAGGTGCGCGAGAGCGCGGTCGGCCGGCGCGATCTCGCGGGCGGAGGCGCGTGAGGCCGGGGTGAGCAGAGCGTCGAGTTCCGTTTCGTCGGCACCGGTGCGCGCGAGGTGAAGGGCCAGGGTCAACCGTGAGCTATGATGATCGGGGGTGGCCTCGAAGATCGCTCGGAGTGCGGCTGAGGCGGCCTTCGGGTCGACCTTGAGAAGATGCTGCGCGCGAACAAAGGCGCGGGCGTTGGTGTCTGTGGCGAGGGCCTCCACAATCTGTGCGGAGACATCTTCGGAAGATGTGTCGACCAGGACTTCGGCGTGCGCCAGGCGCACCCAGGGGGAGCCCGGAGCCCGGGCGACCAGAGCATCGAGGGTGCTTGCGAGCTCGTGCTCGGGCAGCCAGGCCGCCGCCGCATAGATCTGTGTCGCGACGCCAACAGCGCTATCGGAGGCCTGTGCCTGCGCGGGGGTGAGCTCGCCGGGATGTTCAAAGCGATAGGCCTGTCGTGCGCAAATCAGCAGCGCGAGATCGTCGGCGCGCTCGGTCGGCGCGCCGGTTCCGATGGCGGGCAGGGCGTCGGTCAGCCCTCGGACAAACGCGTCGGCTGAGGCGGGGAGTACGGTGTAGTTGCGAGCGTCTCGGGCCAGCTGAAGAGCGCGGTGGTGCGAGGCGTAGGTGTCCTGATGAAGTGCTACTTCGGCCTGCGCCAGGAGGTGGCGCGTGGCGCGGTGGACCTGCCAGACGTAGCCCAGGGTCGCAAAGAAACTCAGCACCAGCAGCGCCGAGATGAGCACGCTGGCCAGCGCGCGCGCCGGCGACTGCAGGGGCTCGGGCAGGCTGGTCTGCACAAGGTGGGTCAAGCGGCGGATGGAGCTTGTGCGACCGGAGGCGGGCTTGCGTGTGCTGCGAAGGGCGTCGAGGTCCAGCTCCAACTTCTCCTGACCATCGGGAGTGGCGCGCCCCCCACGCTTCGCTGCAACGCCTTTATCAGCCCGGACCTCCGAGCGGGGGGCAACCTCCAGCGCGGGCGCCCGGCGCCGACCGCTGTCGTGACGCGGAAGCTCCTGAGCCAGATCCGCCCCCGGTGGAAGCGTCGGATCGGCCATAAAGACGTCGGTCGGCTCCGATGGCGAGTCTGCCAGCGCGTCGTCGAGCACCGGCGGCGACGACGCAGGCGCGCCCGGGCGAAGCGCACGCGGGCGGCGACGTCGAAGCGTGGTCTCATCGGGCTCAAAGCCCGGCGCCGGCGCGCGCTTTTGCGACTTCGTCTCGGGCGCATCGCTCAAACTGGCGGGGATGTGCACCAGGTGGGTGGGCTCGTGCGGGGCGAGCTCCTCGACGAGCTCGGTGGGCTCCTCGGTGAAGTCGGGCAGGGCGAGCTCCGGGGGGGCCGACGACCTCTCCAGGCGCGGCGCGGGAGGCTCGGCCAGGCCGGCGAAATGATCGCGCCAGGCGCTGACCAGGGTCAGATCGGCGCCGCGGTCGAGCGCATCATCGAGCAGCGACTGCGCGCGACCGTGCTCGCCGAGCTTATGGCTTGCGCGGGCGGCGGCCACCGCCGCCTGCCAGAGCATGGGGTCGGCCATAGCGTGGCGCGCCTGCTGGTAGGCGGCCGCCCAGCGTGCCCGCGTCAGCAGGTGCTCGGCCGAGGCCAGCCGGAGCTCGGGGGTGGAGCAACGCGAGAGCGCCGCGCGCAAAAGCGCCTCGGCGTTTCGGTGGTCGCCGGCCTGATCGTAGGCGCGGGCCGCCCTCACAAGGCTCGGCGCGGTGTCGGGGAGACCCTCGAGAAGTTCGCTTAAATCGCGGTTCGTCATGATGGTGGGGAGCCCGATGCAGGTGATCGTAGAAGGGGGTGCGCTGCGCGAAATTAACACAGCACGCGCGCCTGCGAGAAGGCTGCCGCCGGCCAAAAAGTTGACCTGCGTTGAGGCTGTCGTAGCCTCATGCCGAGACGGTGAGCGCAGGAATTGTGAGCCGCAACGACCAGGGAGGTCTACGATGAACATGACACCGATACGAACCGGGATCGCCGTCGTCGCGCTGAGCGGCGCGCTGCTCAGCTGTGGCGAGCCCGTGGAGCCCTTCGGCGAGGGCGCGCTGGAGCTTGGCTGGCAGGTCAGCCCGATGGGCTGTGAGGCCAGCGAGGTCGATCTCGTCGAGATCGAGCTCTCCAACGCTCGCCGCAGCTATGTGGAGAGCTACCCCTGCGCCCGCGGAGAAGCGGCGCTGGAGGGACTCGCGCCGGGAAGCTACGAGCTGATGTTGCGCGGCTTTGACGCCGGCGGCGCCAACACCTTTGAGAGCGCCATCCGGGCGGTGACCGTGCGTCCGGAGCGTATTGAGCGGCTTACCCCTGTGGCGCTCAGCGCGCGACCCGCCGAGCTGGAGGTCGTCTGGCGCTTTGAAAACGGACGCGTCTGCGGCGCCAACGGAGTGGGGCGGGTGGAGGTGGCTGTCTACGACGAGGCCTTCTACGAGATGGCGCGCCAGGACTTCGACTGCAACCTGGGCACCGGCACCATCGGCGAGCTTTTTGCCGGTGAGTATATTGTGCAGGCCAATGCGTCGGCAGCCGAGGTGAACTTCTCGGGCGATGCTCAGGTCAGCCTTAAGCGCGGACAGTCTGGCCAGGTTGAGACAGTGCTGCAGTCCCCATAAGTCGTAAAACACCCGCACGCATGAAGTCGCTCGCACTCGCCGGGAGCACCGCGGCATAGGTCGTGTGTGCCCCTTCGATGGCGACGCCCGCACCCGGCGAATGTGCCTGCTGACGACGTCCCTTTAACTTCCATATAAGTGCTGGAGAGCCGCATGAATCCACAACTTCGCGACGGTCTGCTGATCCTGGACTACGGCAGCCAGTACACCTTGCTCATCGCGCGGCGCGTGCGTGAGCTGGGGGTCTATTGCGAGATATGGCCCTGCAACGACGCCCGCGTCGGTGAACTGATTGATGCGGGATCGGCACCGGCGCGCGGGGTGGTGCTCTCCGGCGGGCCTTCCAGCGTGCATATCGAGGGAGCGCCCGCGTTGCAGGGCGGCATCTTGAGCTGGGAGGTGCCCGTGCTGGGCATCTGCTACGGGATGCAGCTCCTCGCCAAGAGTTTTGGCGGCCAGGTCGACCGCGCCCGGGGGGGCGGGGAGTACGGCCGCACCCAGGTGATCGTGGAGGCCGCCCGCGGACCGATGGCCGGCTTTGAGACGGGCCATGCCACCGAGGTGTGGATGAGCCACGGTGACGCCGTCAGCGCGCTGCCCGAGGCCTTTGAGGCGCTGGCGCGCACCGAGAACGGGCATCTGGCGGCGATGGCACACCGCGAGCGCCCGATCTTCGGGGTGCAGTTTCACCCGGAGGTCTCCCACAGCCTGGAGGGGACCGCGATGCTCGAGAGCTTCGTCTTCGAGGTCTGCGGCTGTCCGGACACCTGGAATATGGCCGACTTTGTGGAGAGCGCCATCGAGCGCATCCGCGCCCAGGTCGGCGACGAGGGGCACGTCATCTGCGGGCTGAGCGGCGGCGTGGACTCCTCGGTGGTCGCCGCGCTTTTGCACCGCGAGCTTGGGGAGCGGCTCACCTGCGTCTTTGTCGACAACGGGTTGCTGCGCTACCAGGAGCGCGAGCGGGTTCAGGCGCTCTTTGAAGGGCATTTCGGCATCGACCTGCGGGTCGTCGACGCCAGCGAGCGTTTTTTGAGCGCCCTGGCCGGTGTGACCGACCCGGAGCTCAAGCGTAAGCGGATTGGCGAGCTCTTTGTGCGGGTCTTTGAGGCCGAGGCCGAGTCGATTGAGAATGCGCGCTTCCTGGCGCAGGGCACGCTCTATCCGGACGTCATTGAGTCGGTCAGCGTGCTGGGGCCTTCGGCCACGATCAAGAGTCACCACAACGTCGGCGGGCTGCCCGAGCAGATGGGCCTGGAGTTGATCGAGCCTCTGCGCGAGCTCTTTAAAGACGAGGTTCGTGTGCTGGGCCGCGCGCTCGGCCTCTCGGCCGAGCTTGTGGATCGCCACCCCTTCCCCGGCCCCGGGTTGGCGGTGCGGGTGCTGGGTGAGATCACCGAAGATGCGCTGCGCAAGGTGCGCCAGGCCGATCATATCTTCATCGAGTCGCTGCGCGCCGAGGGCCTCTACGATCAGGTCTGGCAGGCCTTTGCGGTGCTCTTGCCGATCAAGACCGTCGGGGTGATGGGTGATCAGCGCACCTACGATGAGGTCATTGCGCTTCGGGCGGTGACCAGCAAGGATGGCATGACGGCGGACCGCGGCCATTTGCCCATGGAGTTTCTGGGGCGGGTCAGCGACCGCATCATCAATCAGGTCGAAGGCGTCAATCGCGTGGTCTACGACGTGACGAGCAAGCCGCCGGGGACCATTGAGTGGGAGTAGGGCGCCTTCAGCTGGCGCAGGAGCAGTGATGATGAGCAAGCGAGTGTGGTGGATCTATGCGGCGGTGCTCTTGAGCTTTGTGCTGCCTGCACAGGCTCAGGCCCAGGGGCGCGGCCAGGTGGTTGCGCTGATGACCGAGGTGGTTGAGGCCGGCATTCTGGGCGACCAACCCCGGGTGACCTTCTGGTGGAGTGAGGCTGGTCAGCCGCGCTGGACCCCCAGCGATGAGGCGTTCAATGCCGCGCTACAGGCGCGCGGGGTGAGTCTTGCCACAAGCCCGCAGCAGAGCATCTCCCGGATTTACCGACGCCCGGCGCTCTCCACGGCCAACGCCGCCCAGCTCGGCGCGCTCCTCGGTGGGGAGCGAGTGCTGGTGGGGCAGGTGACCTACCGGGCGATGGGGCCGGTGTGGCCGCTGGGCGTCGAGGGGATCGAAGCGAGCGCAGAGCTTGAGCTGGTCGCCGCCGGCTCGGTCGAAGGCGTCTCGCTGCAGCGTTTTACGGTGACCCGCCATTATTACGGCGAAGATCTGGGCGCGTTGCTTGAGAGCGCTCGCCAGGAAGTGGGCGGGGCGCTCGGGGATGTGGCCGGACGCGGACTTCGGCGAGTGGCCGGACCGGTGGGTATCGCCACCGCCGAGCCGCTGCTGGCGGTACGAAACGCCGGCAAGGCCGGCCACCTGGAGCGGGTGCGCGAGCGCCTGCTGGAGCTCGACGAAGTTCACGCGGTGGTGGAACGCTGGGCCAGCGAGGGCATCATCGCCCTGGAGATCAACCCCGGGGAGCTCACCTCGCCAGACGTGATCGAGTACGCGGTGCGGGTGCTTGAGGGCCACAGCTTTGATAACTTCTCAATCAGCCCGGTGGCCGGATCTCGGATGGAGGGCGTCCACGAGCTGTGGATTGAGCCTTACGAGCAGGGCTTTTAGCGCGGCGACTTCAAAAGCCCGCGCCCTTCAATGATGCTTTTGACTGAGTGAATGTATGACGAATCACAACGATGGTCCGGGCCCACACCTCGACGCCGGCGCGCAGTGGGAGCGCTTTGGTCGCTACCCCTACCTGCTGGCCAAGCTCCTGGTCTTCGGGCTGATCCTGGGGGCCATCTTCTGGACGCTGGGGAAGTTCGCGGCGGTGGTCTTTCCGATCTTCGTCAGCCTGCTCTTTGCGTATCTGCTCGACCCGACCATCGACCGGCTGGAGGCGCGCGGGCTGGGACGTACACCGGCGATCCTGCTCGTACTGCTGGCCGGGCTTATCTTTGTGACGATCTTCGCGATCTTCCTCTACCCGACCCTTGCCAATCAGGCGCGCCTGGTCGTGGAGAGTTTTCCGGCCTTGCTGGAGACCCTTCAGCGCGATGCGCTTCCCTGGGCGGAGCGCACCTTCGGCATTGAGATGCCCTCGACCGCTGCGGCGGCGATGGAGCGCTACGGCGGGCAGATTCGCGAAGCGTTGCCGACCATCGGTCAGCATGTGGGCTCGGCGCTCACCAATGCGGTTACGCGCACCGGCGCGGTGGTTGCGAGTCTGGTCAACGCGGTGATGATCCCGCTCTTTACCTTCTACTTTTTGCGCGACTTCGACCTGGGACGGCGCTCGCTGATGCGCTTCATTCCGCCGCACCGCTATGAGCTTTTTATCGATCGCCTGCAGAAGATGGACCAGGCCGTCGGTCAGTGGTTCCGCGGGCAGATTCAGGTCGCACTGATCCTGGCCGGGATGTACGCGCTGGGGCTGGGAATCGTCTACGGCATCTTCGGGCTCGATGTACAGTCCGGGGTGGTCATCGGCCTTCTGGCGGGATTTCTCAACGTGATCCCGTACTTCGGGTTTGCCGTGGGCTCACTTCTGGCGGTGCTCGTTGTGCTCATCCAGTGGAGCGGGTGGGGCGCGCTCATCGGCGTGGGCATCGTCTTTGGCGTGACGCAGATGTTGGAGGGCTATGTTATCACTCCGCGCATCGTGGGCGATAAGGTGGGGCTGAAGCCTGTGACCGTCATCATCGTGCTTTTGCTCGGCGGCAACATCGGTGGGCTGCTGGGGATCTTGCTGGCGATCCCGGTCACCGGCGCGCTCAAGGTGCTCCTGCCCGATATTATTGCCTGGTATGAGACGACCTCGTTTTATACCGGCAAGGCCACCAGCCCGGCACAGATGCACGTGCGCGCGCGCATCCTCACCGGTGAAGATGGCGAGCAGGTCGGCCTTCAGCTCAGCACCAACTCTCCGCTATCTCCCGCTCTGCACGCGCTGGAGGTTGCCGAGGCGCAGTCAAAAGCCGACCCCGAGCCTGCATCGGAGGCGACGAACGAGGGTGCAGGCGCCGGGGAGTCCACGCCTGCTGAAGACGCTGCGCCTGCGGCGAAACCGTCGCAGCCGCCTTCCGCGCAGGCTCCCGGTGACGATGCTTCTGGCGAGGATAAGTCTGATGAGGATGGCCATGACGGAAAGTTACCCGGCCATGATTGACACCTCTTCGCCCCCTTGAAACGATGCGAAGAGCCATCTCGTTTTTCCAACACGTTTCGTCCCGGACCCCGCATGAGTCAGAGCAAGTGGTCGAGTGATGAGCAGGCACTCTTCGATGCGCTGCACAGCTTGATGTCGGAGCATTTTGCCGAGGTGACCCCATCAAGCGCGCGGGCGATCTTCGATGAGGTGCTTGCCCGGCGAGAGCGCTCCGCTGCGCAGGAAAGCTCCGGGGGATGGACCGGGCGCATTGAGAAGGGCGTCGTCAGCCCTGTGGCTTCCACCCATCAGGGCGGGCGCGTGCGCGCCGATGTGGAGATCGTGGCCGAGAGCGATGATCTCATCGACAGCCTCCTGCATCAGATCCTGGAAGTTGGCGCGGTGCTGGTGCAGCTGGAGCACCCCCCGGGGCTCAATGAGATCGTGCAGGTGAAGTTGAGTTTTCCGCGCGCGCACCTGGAGGTGGAGGCGCGCGCTCGCGTGGTGCATCAGTCGGCGCGGGGCACCGCCATTGAGGTCTCCGGGTTGAGTCGCGAGGATCGCGTGGCGCTGCAGGCCATCGCCGATGATCGCCGCCGTGAAATCGAAGAGCAGGCCGCCGATGAGAGCGCCCCCGGGGTGCATGACTCCTTTCAGGACCATCATAGCGGGCCGGCGGTGCAGGTCGCCGATGATCCGATGCGTTCGTTTGCGCCTTACGGCTCGCGCCGAAGCGGCGTCAAACGCACCATGCAGACCACCGGACGGCGACGCTTCGACATGCCCGATCCGGATATGGATGTGGTGCGCTCCACCCAGCACTCGCTGGAGTCGGGGCTTGTCACCCGCGAGTTTTACGGCCCGGCGCCCCCCTGGTTTGAGCCCGATGGCGATCCCGATCGCGTCGAAGAGCTCGCCGGTGAGCGTGTGCTGGATATCCTCTTGCAGCTCTCCGCCAGCGGTTTTACCGGGGCGGTAACCCATCGCCACGGCAAAGAAGGTCGTCAGCTGCTCTTTGAGAGCGGCTACATTGTGGAGATCAGCAGCCAGCCGCGCACCCCGGGCTCGGAGCTCGGGCCGATGCTTCAGGCGGCCAACCGCATCACCAAGCGGCAGCTGGCGATGGCTGCGGCCCACGCCGATGAGCTGGGCACGACGCTGGCGCGCAGCCTGATGGAGCTCGACATCCTCGATCCGGAGCGCATCCGCCATGCCATCTCGGGCCGATTGACCTTTTTGCTGCGCGAGTTCTGCGAGGAGCGGGAGGGCAGCCTCCAGGTCTTTGATGCGTCGTCGTTGCCGGCGGACTTTTTGCCTCAGCCGCCTCTGCGCGTGCACGTGGCGGTGGAGCGCATCATCTACGATCGCCTGGTGCGCGGGCTCTCGCAATGTTCGGCCAGGGAGCGCGAGCAGACCATGGCGCCCGAGCTCGACACCTACCCGGAGGTGCTCGTTCAGGAGCGCGATCGCCTGGAGCGCGCGGTGAGCGCCGCCTCGCAGATTCGCCTGGTCGATAAGGTGCTCAACGGGCGGCGGAGGTTGCGCGAAGTTCTCACCGAGAGCGCGCTTCCGCCGGCGGAGACCTTCGCTGTGGTCTTCGCGCTGCACCGGATGGGACTTCTGCACTTTGATCGTTCGTTGCACCAGACGGTGGTGCGTGAGCGTCTGCGCGAGAACGTCACCGTGAAGTACCTCAGCGTGCATAAGGCGAGTTATTTTGAGGTGCTCAACGTGCACTGGTCGAGCTACTCGGAGGTCATTGAGAAGGCGTACCACGAGCTTCAGGCGCAGTTTGATCCGCAGCGTGTGCCCGCCGAGCTCGAAGAGGAAGTGCATCAGCGGGTGCGCGAGATCAATGAGCGGGTGGAGGCGGCGTATGCCGCGCTGGCCAAGCGCCCCACGCGTCACGGATACCGAACCCGGATCATGCCGGAGTACAAGCTCGCCCACGCGGTGCCGCTCTTTCTCAAGCAGTCGGAGTTGGCGGAGCGTCGCGGGCAGTGGGCCGAGGCGCGCGACGCGGTGCGTCGGGTCCTGGAGATCGATCCGGAGAACGCCGAGGGCCAGCGACGGCTCAAGCGTTACGAGCAGATCATCGATCAGGGCATCTCGCCAGATCCGGCCGATACCAACCAGTAGTTATCCAGGCAGCGACGCCTGCTTCGTCGGCTTTTTTCGGCTAAAGCCTCCGGTTGTATTCGGGGCGCGAGGAGGTCGTGCATGCGCGCTGCCTTATCTTTTAAAGCGAACAACCTGAAGGGTTTTGAAGGGAGGTGACATGGAACGCATCAACTTGTTGCAGGAACTCGTCGTCAAGAACCAGAGCAAGATCCTCTTCTGGGTCTTCGACGGCATCGGCGGGCTGCCACATCCGGAGACCGGAAAGACCGAGCTTGAGACGGCGAACATCCCGGCGATTGACGCCTTTGCGCGCTCGGCCAGCTGCGGTGGGCTTGTGCCGCACGGCGCCGGCGTGACCCCGGGGAGTGGGCCCGGGCACCTCTCGCTCTTTGGTTATCCGCTCGACCAGTTTGACCTTCCCCGCGGCGTGCTCGAGGTGCTGGGCGCCGAAGATGTTTTCTTCAACGGGGAGCTGGCCAGCGATGTCAGCATTCGCGCCGGTGATCTGGCCATGCGCGGCAACTTCGCCACGCTGGAGAAGCGCGGTGACCAGCAGGTGATCTCTGATCGGCGCGCCAACAAGATCGCCACCGCCGAGAGCCGGCGGGTCTGCCAGAAGCTCAGCCGCGAGCTCTCGGTGGAGGGTTATGAGATTTACGTTTATCCGGGCAAAGAGCACCGCTTTGCGCTGCTCCTGCGCGGTCCGGGCCTTGTGGGAGGGCTCAGCGACGCCGACCCTCAGAAGAGCGGTGTGCCCCCCAAACCGGTGGAGGCGGAGAGCCCCGAGGCCGAGCGCTCCGCGTCGATCGTCAATGAGATCATCGCCCAGGCCACCCGCATCCTCGCGGAGGAGCCCGAGGCCAACACCGTTCTGTTGCGCGGCATCGGCGCCGCCCCCAGCATTCCTACACTCGAGGAGCTCTACGGCATTCGCGCCGCGGCGATCGCGACCTACCCGATGTACAAGGGCATCGCCCGCCTTGTGGGTATGGATGTGCTGGAGGTCGGCTCGATGGAGCACGCCGATGAGGTCGAGACGCTGGAGGCGGCGTTCGACCAGTACGACTTCTTTTACCTGCACATCAAAGAGACCGACGGCTTTGCCCACGTCTTTGATTTTGACGGAAAAGTCGGCGTCTTTGAGAGCTGCGACCCCCTCTTTAAGAAAGTCACCGAGATGGGCTTTGATGTGATCGCGCTGACCGGCGACCACTGCACGCCTGCGATTCTGGGGGATCACTCCTGGCACCCGATCCCCACCGCGCTCTGGTCGAAGACCGTGCTCAGCGGGGGTGTGGAGGCCTTTAATGAGCGCGAGGTGCTCGGGGGAACGCTGGGGCTTCGCGCCTCGCGCGACCTGCTTCCGCTGGCGCTCGCTGAGGCGCGGCGTTTCAACAAGTTTGGCGCCTGAGCCTCAGCCCCCCGAATCCATGGCGGGCCCGTGCTGCTGCAAGAAGGCGAAGGTGTCTTCCCAGCAGCGCCGGGCCTGCTCTCTCCACACAAAGGCATGAAAGGCGTGCACCTCGCCAGGGTAGTAGCGATCGACGACCGGTGTCTCAAGCCGGCGCAGCGCTTTTGCCAGGCGCCGGGTGTCGTCGAGGATGGGATCGCGCGTTCCCACAGGGGTGAAGAAGGGGGGCAGGGGGCGCGCAAAAGCCTCAGGGCCCGCCAGAGACTCGATGAGTATCAGGGGGTTGGCCCAGCGCTCCGAGCGCCGCTGCGCGTAGCTGGAGGCTCCAAGATAGGCGTTTGAGACCTCTTCGATGCGATCGTAGAGCCAGCCGGGGAGTTTTTTGCGCCGTCGGAAGCGATCCGGGTCGGAGACCTGCAACATGCCGCAGGCGGCGATGGTGGCCGTGGGGCGAACTTCGCGATCAAAGAGTTCCTGCAACCAGCCCGGCTCGGCGCGCAGACTCGTGGCCAGGGTCAGCGCACACGCCAGATTGGCACCCGCCGACTCCCCGGCGATCACCAGGCGGTCGGGGTCCCCTCCATACTCGCCGATGTGATCCTGGACCCACCCCAGCGCGCGGCTCGCGTCGACGAGCGCCGCCGGAAAGGGGTGCGCCGGGGCCAGGCGGTAATTGATGTTGACCACCACAAAACCCGCGCGCGCAAAGGCCAGCCCCATCACCCAGTGGGTGTCTTTGGAGAGGATGCGAAAGCCGCCGCCGTGCACATAAAAAAGTACCGGCGCATCGTCGCAGTCGATGGGCCGGTAGATATCGAGCAGATGAGCTTCAAGCCCACTCTCACGGTAGGGGATGTCGCGCAGGCGCTCAATGCCGTGGACGTCGGGGCGAGCCTTCGGGTGCAGCGCGCCGACTGCGGCCAGGCCCTCGAACATCGAGGCGATGGCCGGACCGGCTGCACGCCGAAGCAGCGCGCCGGCCGAGGGGGGAAGGACGGGCGCCATTATTGTCTCAGGCCTGCTGGTTGCGCGCCGCGTCGGGCTGGTCGTGCACCGTCTTGATGCCAAACGCGCGTCGCGCCACGTTTTCGAGCGTCTCAAAGAACTTGATGCGCTCGAGGATCGGGTTCAGCCAGCCGCAGGTGATGCAGTAGTAGGTGTCGTAGGGCGCGGTGTGGTGAAAATCGTGGTTGGTGGGCGTCAGGATCAGGTTGAAGCGCTGCAGAAGGCGAATGTAGCCCGGCGGGTTGTCCATATGCGCCCATTTATGGAACTGGTTGGTCATGAACACCCCGCAGGTGAAGGTCACCGAGAAGGCCAGCACCAGCAGCTGCCAGATCTGGGTCGGATCGGTAAAAAAGAGCGCGATGGGCACCATGTAGAGCGCCAGCACGATCGAGTTGTTGCCGTTGACCGTCACATAGTCGTGCTCGCAGATGCCCTGGGGGTGGGTGTGGTGGTCGCGAAAAGGTTTCACAAAGCGCTCGCCAAGCACCGGGGTCTCTTCGCTGCCGAAGGTGTCGCCCATCCAGTGCACAAAGCCCGAGGCGAAGTCCGCGCCCACGTAGCCCATCACGGCCGTCAGGGGAACGAGCCAGGCGGCGGTCTGCCACCCCAGCACGCTGAGCCCGCTGATGGCGCGGGCGCTGATCACCACCACGAGCGCAAAAAAGCTCAAGATCGCGACGATTTCCAGGATTCGGTGCAGGGGAGAGTAGTCAAAGTCACGACTGAAGAAGGACTTGATCATCGAAGGCATCATACAGCTCGATTGCAAAAGGGGTTTCAGCGGGCCGGCCGCATGGCGAGATACATCGCGCGCGGGCAAAGGTTGCAGCGGCCGGGGGCGCTCATCGTTGGAGGCTAAATAAGCACTCAGAGCGCAATGACCAGCGGTTGACGAACGCGTCTTCGGTGGTGAGATTGCTGCCACCGAAGCACGACCGAATCTATCAACGTTGGTGGCCGCAAAACCTAAGGAAAGACGGCATGAAAATCAAGGAGAGGGCGCTTGAAGTGCTCGCCCCCATCATGCCCTTTTTGAGTTTTGTGGGGCAGGCGTTCAAGGAGTGGAACGATGATAAGGCGTTGCGGTTGGCCGCGGCGCTGGCGTTCTACTCGGTCTTCTCGATGGCGCCGCTTTTGGTGATCGGCATCGCGGTGGCCGGGCTGGTCTTCGGTGAGGCGGCGGTGCAGGGCCAGGTCGTCGGTGAACTTGAGGAGTTTGTGGGGCTCGATGCGGCGAAGTTCATCGAGGAGATGCTGCGCGGGGTGCGCATCAATGAGACGGGCCTGGGAGCGACGCTGGTGAGTCTGGGGACGATGCTCTTTGGCGCGCTGGCGATCTTTGCGGCGCTGCAGGACGCCCTCAACATGATCTGGAGGGTTCAGGCCAACCCCGACAAAGGGATCCTCTACACGATCAAACGCCGCCTGCTGGCGTTCTCGATGGTGCTTTTTTTCGGGCTGCTGCTGATGGGATCACTTCTGGTGGGCTCGATCATCGCGGTGGTGGAGACCTATTTTGCCTACCTGATCACCACCCCGGTGTGGCTGTGGAGGCTGGGTGATAGCGTAGTCTGGTTGATCTTTTTTACCGCCGTTTTTGGCGCGATGTACAAGGTGTTGCCCGATGTGAAGATGGCCTGGCGGGATGTGTGGGTGGGCGCAGCGATGACGTCGGTGCTCTTCGGGCTGGGGAAGTTCGCGATCAGCACCTATCTGGGGCGCTCCGGGGTGGGCTCGGTGTTCGGGGCGGCGGGCACCCTGGCGGTGATTCTGGTCTGGATTTATTACTCCTGGGTCATCGTGCTCTTTGGCGCAGAGCTCACCCAGGTGTGGGCGCGGCGAGTGGGCTCGGGGATTGCGCCGGGACCGGGGGCGGTGGTGCGCCCGAAGTACGAGCGTGAAGATCCCCACGAGGAGATGAAGGGCGCAGCGCCGGCCGAGTAGCTCGCCAGACGCAATGAGGTTGGGCTGGCGAGGGGGAAGGGCGGCGGCGGGGTGTTTATCTTTGAGTTGATGGGCGTGCGTGGGCGGTCGTTTGAGACGGCAACGCTCGCATCGCATACGTCAACTTGGAGGTGGAGGGATGTCCAGGGCGCCCTGGTGGGTATCGGTGACGGTGGTGCCGGGTCTGGTGCTGCTCAGCGCGCTGGCGGTGGTGTGGCAGGAGGTGCGCACCTCGGCGCTGCAGTCCGCCATGGGGGTGAGCCTGGCTCGCCAGGCGGTGCCCGTTTACCGCGTGCAGGCCGGCGCTACGCCGCCCTCCATCGAGGCCCCCGATGGGCCCTGGGATCGCGCCCGCGGCTATGCCAACCATCGTGAGATGGTGGCGCATTTGCAGGAGCGCGGCTTTGAGGTGGTTGCGGCCGCTCACGCGCCGACGTCTGCTCCAGGGGGAGCGTTTTCGGATCAGATCTATCCCATCTTTGCGCTGGAGCCTCAGGCCGGGCTGACGTTAACCGATCGCGCCGGGAGAACGCTGGAGCGCTGGAGTTATCCCGAGGTGGTCTGGAAGACGCCGCCACGCCTGGCGATGGACGCAGCCAGGCTCCTGGAGAACCGCGCGCTCTCCGAGCGCGCGCATCCCTACACCAACCCGGCCGTAGACTGGACGCGCCTGGGGGTGGCGACCGTCAGCCAGGTGCGCGCCCGCCTGGGCAGCGACGCGCCGGCCATCGGGGGCTCCACCCTGGCGGTGCAGATGGAGAAGTTTCGCCACTCCCCCGACGGGCGAACTTCCGGCACTCGGGAAAAAGCCCGCCAGACGCTCACCGCCTGGCTGCGCACTTACCATCAGGGGCGAGCGGCCGACGCCTGGGCTGAGCAAATCGTTGTGGATTGGCTCAACTCGGTGCCGCTGGGCCATAGGCCGGGTTACGGGCCGGTTCAGGGCGTCTTTGAAGGCATGTGGGCCTGGTTTGGTCGTCCGCCTGAAGAGGTTGCGCAGGGGTTAAATCGCCAGCGCAGTGATGCGCAGCGCGCGCAGCTCGAGCGCGAGATGCTCGCCCTGATCATTGCCCAGCAGCGCCCCGCGCGCTACCTCCCCGGTGGTCTCGACGCGCTGGAGCGGCGCGTCGACGCTCTGGTCAACACTCTGGTGGATGAGGGGAAAGTAACCCGCGAATGGGGTCATGTGATCGCCTCACGATCATTATCGGTGAAGAAAGCCCCGTCAAAACGTCCCGTAAAGGGGGGAGGAGGTTACCTGAGCGCGCTCGCTGCCCGGCAGTGGGGGGCGCTCAGCGGTGAGGAGCGTGCGGTGATGCGCCAGCGCGATGCGCAGGTGACCACAACCTACGACGCAGCGCTTCAGGAGGCGTTGCGCCGTGAGATCGAGGCCGCTCAACCTCCGGCGCGCACAAGCGTTGCGATCTTCGCCCGAAGCGCCGGCCGACTCGAGCCCCGCGCCATCGTCGACACCGAGCCTCGCGTCGTGGATCTGAGCACGGAGGGGCGCGTCGACCTGGGCTCAACCTCAAAACTTCGAGTGCTTGTCTCGTATCTGAGCGCGGTGGAGACGATCTTTGAGGAGCGCGCCGCAGGAAGCCCCGTGGCCTCCGACCCCCTCAGCCAGTTTGTCACCCGGGAGCTCACGGCCGACCCGGTTCTTCCCCTCGATGAGCTTCTGGAGCGCGCCCTGCAACGCCCCGTCTCCGCCGACCCCGATGAGGTGTTTTACACCGGCGGCGGCCCCCATGAGTTTCAGAACGTCAACCCGGAGCATGATACGCGCTACTTCAACGTGGCCTCGGCCTTTGTCGCCTCGGCCAACCTTCCTTTTGTGCGTCTGCTGCGGGAAGTTGTGGCCTTTCATGCCCATCGCATCTACGGCGCGCCCATTGAGGCGGTTGTGGCCGGGGAGCATCCGCGTTTCGACGAACTTTTTGAGCGTCATCTGAAGATGTCGGCCGAGCGCCTGGTGCGCGACGCCTACTTTCGTCACCACCACAGCGACGTTTCAATGATGGCTCGCCAGGCCCTGGCCGGTCTTGAGCCCACCGACGTCCGCTGCGCCCGGCTTCGCCGGGCGATTGGCAGCGCCGCGACGTTGGATGCCTCCCACCCCTGTGCCGACGCCTCGCTTGCGACAGACGCACCCGCTGACGTCGAACCCTGGGACGATCAAGACCCTCTGGAGCTGGCCGCCATCGCGGCCCTTGTCGAAAACCCCGAGGCCTCGCTCACCGAGGTGATGCTCGCCACGGCCAACATCCGCTCCGACGCCCGCGACTGGGTCGCCGCACACACCACCGCAATCGACACCCGGCGCGGCGTCCACTATGCCGTCGAGGAAGAGGTGTTCGGGGTGTTGCAAAAGGAGTGGGCGCGCGCAGGCTACCCCTTTGAGCGGCTGACTCCCTCGCTGGCCACGGCGCTGGGGAGCTCCGGCGACCGGCCCGCCTCCCTGGCCCTGCTTGTCGCCGCGGTGCGCGCCGGCGGGTTGGTCCCGCGGCTTGATAGCGTTGAAGGGGTGCGTCTTTTTGAGGGCACGCCCTACGAGACCTGGCTTCGCCCGGCGCCGACGCCGCCGGTGCGCGCGTTTGGCCCGGAGGTCGCCCGCGCCGTGGAGAAGTTGTTGCTTCGTGTGGCCGAGCGTGGCACCGGCCACGCCACCGATGCGCCCTGGCAGATCGGCCAGACGACCTGGGAGGTCGGTGGAAAGACGGGTACCAGCGACCACGTTCTGCTGATCCGCGACCGCGACGGCCGCGTTATGGAGCGCCGACCGGTGGCCCGAAGCGGCGCCTGGGTGTTTTTTGCAGGCCCCTGCCTGGTGGGCACCGTGGTGATGTTCGAACAAGGCGAAGACGCCGCCACACATCACTTTCACGGAGGCGACGCTGCCGAGCTCAGCCGCGCGGTGCTGCGGGCTATTGAGGCCGCCGACGCTCAGAGCCATCTCTGCGAGGCGCCCGAGGCTTCCAGCGTTCGATCTCCTGGCGACCGGGGCGATTCTGCATCGGATCTGGACGAATAAGTTTGTCGTGCGTAAGGTTGCACCCCTGAGAGGCGTCATGTTGACGTGACTGACCTCGGGAGCCTTCTTATGAATCTGTCCATCCGCATCGAGACCTTGCTGGGTCCGCTCTTCATGGCGATTTTTGCCATCGCGTTGAGCGTGCCCTGCCTCTGCGCGTCTGCGCAGGCCTCGGTGGTGAGCGTGCAGACGAGCCCGGGGGCGTGTTCCTGCTCCCACGGCGAAGGCTCCGACGACTCTGAGGACAAGGAGTGCTGCTGCGGTTGCGATATGGCCGAAGAGGCTCCCCAGGCCCCGGTAGTCGCTGATACCTCGGGAGCCGTCACGACCGGAGAGCTGCGCCCGCAGCTCCTGGCCGCGCCCCTTCTCGTAGAGCTGCCCGCGCCCGGAATGCCCGAGGGCATTCTGCTGGCGCAGAGCGCGGCTCACGATCCCTCGCCACCCTGGCGATCCCCCCCTCCCGGTGTGGAGCATGCTACAGATGCAGCTCCGACCTACCTGCGAGTGCAGACGCTGCGTCTTTGATGACGCGCGCCTTCGATGAGGCGCGCGCCTGCCGGCGCTCAAGTGCATTCGTCCCTTTAAAATGAGCATCGCAAGGGCTTTTGTGATCGTATTGCGATCATAGATTGAGCTTTTGTGCGGATTGAGCCCCGAATGGGCTCAAGAGGTAGGACCATGCCAACGCATTCGCGGCGCGTGTCAGTCGCGCTGTGCACGTGGGTCATGGCGCTGGGAGCAAGCGGGCTTCTTGCGTCCACCGCCAGCGCTCAGGAGCGCAGCGACACCGACCCTTCGCCAGACAACGCTCCCCACCAGGGCGAGCATCATCGCCGGGCGCCGGCGGCGATGCCCTCCGGTGAGACCATCGCCGCGCTGGATGAGCGCGCCCTGGAGAATCACCCCAGCGTGCGCGCCCCGGCGTCGCGCGCCGAAGAGGCCGCACTCGCCGCCGAGGTGGAAGAGGGCCGCTGGCCCGAGCCTCGCGTCGAGTACATGGCCGAGATCAGCACGCCCTGGGCGGCGCATCTGACTACCGACCATATGGTCACGCTGATGCAGACCATCCCCTGGCCGGCCACGCGCCGCGCCAGCGCCGCGCCGGCCCGCGCGATGGAGCAGGGCGCGCGCGCCGAGGAGCGCGCCGCCGCTCACCGGGTGCTTCGCGATGTGCGCCGGGAGCTTGTGGCCATTGCCCGCGCCCGGGAGATGCTCCTGCATATCGATGAGGAGGCCGGGCTGGTGGCCGATGTACGTCGCATCATTGAGGCGACGCTCTCGGTGGGGCGAGCGGAGCATGCCGATCTCTATCGCCTGCAACTCGCTGAGGCGCGCCTTGAAGATATGCGCCAGGAGGAAGAGGCGATGTTGCATGCGGCAAAAGGGCGTCTGGCCAACCTGCTGGGCGTGGGCGTTGACGCGCTGGAGCTGCCCGAAACCACCGCCATCCTCGACTGGACTCTCGATCTTCCCCCGCGCGATGAGCTCGCAAAAATGATCGAGGCGGGCTCGCCAGCGCTGGCGCGTTTTGAGGCTGAGCGCGCCCGGGCTCGCGCTCAGGAGGAGCTTGTGGAGCGCCAACTTCGTCCGCCTCCCCAGGTCATGATCGGCTACGGAAATATGGCCCCGATGTACAGCCACGATGATCCGCGCCACGACGTCTTTCAGGTGGGCTTCTCGATCGCGCTGCCGATCTGGGGCGGGCGCTACGGCACCGAGGCGAGGCGCTGGCAGGCCAGCGCGTCGGCCTCCGAGGAGGCGCGCGCCGGGGCGCTGCGCGAGCTTCTGGCGCAGATGGAGTCAGCCCGCGCTCGCGCCACCCAGGCCGACGAGCGTGTGGAGGCCTACCGCGAAGAGCTCATGCCCATGGCATCGCTCGTGAGCGCCGAGGTGCTCACCGGCGTGGAGGTCGGTCAGCGCTCGGTGACCGACTATCTGGGCGCGGTGCGCGAGGAGTGGGACCTGCACGGCCGCTACCTCGAACTCAAAGCCGAACGCGCCAACCAGATTATTGAACTTCAATACTTAAGCGCCGGCCAGCTCGCTGCTGAGAGCCCCTGGGCCTACCCGGCCACCCTGCGAGGTCAACAATGAAGATCACCCAATCACGCAGCGCGCTGGCGTTGTTTGCTGCTTTTATCCTGATGAGCGCATCGGTCGGATGCTCCGATGAGACGTCCCACGCAGAGGAGGCGGGTGCTGCATCTGAGAGCGCTGCCGAAGATGCTCCGGCCCAGGAATATGTCTGCCCGATGCACCCCCAGGTCCGTCAGGACGGCCCGGGCACCTGCCCGATCTGTTTTATGGATCTTGTGCCGGGGGGCTCCAGCTCCGACGAGGGCGACGTCCCGTCTGTGCGGCTCTCGGAGGGCGCCCGACGCCTGGCAGGCGTCGCCAACGCCCGGGTGCAGGCAGGCCCGCTCGACGATCATCTGGAGGTCTTTGGTCGACTCGAAGTCAGCGAGCAGGCCGAGGTTGACCTGAGCGCCTGGGTGGGCGGTCGCATTGAGCGCCTCTACGTCAACGCCCGCGGTGAGACGGTCAAACGCGGCCAACGCATCGCACGCATCTACAGCCCCGAACTTCTCAGCGCACAGCAGACCCTGATTCAGGCGCAGCGCAACCTCGAAGACGCCCGAAGCGTCGACAGCCCCTCGCGCACGGCGGCCGCCCAGGCCTCGATGCGCGCGGTGCGCGATGAACTTCGCCTGCTCGGCATGGAGACGCGCCAGATCGATGCGGTGCTCGCTGAGGGCGTCGCCCGCGAGACGGTCGATGTCTTTGCCCAGGCCAGCGGTACGGTGCGTGAACGCCAGGTCTCGGTGGGCGACTATGTGACTACCGGTCAGTCCATCGTCTCACTGGCCGCGCTCGACACGGTCTGGGCCCAGCTGGAGATCTTCGAGCAGGACATCCCCCGCGTTTCGGTCGGCCAACCGGTCGAGGTGACCATCCCCGCCCTCAATCGCACCCTGGAGGGGCGAGTGGACTTTATCGCGCCGGAGATCGAGCCACAGCGGCGCGTGATGCTCGCGCGGGTGCCGCTTCCCAATGAGGGGGGCGAACTTCGCCCGGGCATGTTTGTGGAAGCCTCACTGGAGCGCCGCGTCGGCGATGACGATCTTCTTTCATTGCCCTTCAGCGCGGTGTTGTGGACGGGGCCGCGCTCGCTCGTGTACCAGCTCGATCCCGCGCTCGAACCGCCGGCTTATGTTCCGGTGCAGGTCGAACTCGGCGAACGCATCGGCGACCGGGTGATCATCGAAGATGGCCTTAAAGCCGGCGACGAAGTCGCCGCGCAGGGGGCTTTCCGCATCGACGCCTCGCTGCAAATCCGCGGTGGGCCCTCGATGATGAGCGAGCAGAACGATCTCGAGCCGGTGGAGGTCGCCCCTGAGGGTACTCGCTTTGAGCCGCCCATCGATCCGGCGCGTCTGCCCGACGGGGTCTGGTACTGCGAGATGGGCACCACCCACTACGCCCAGCATGAATCGGGCGAATGCCCGGTCTGCGGGATGTTTTTGGAGGAGAAGGGCGCCGGCGATGACGATGCCGGCGACGATGCTCACCAGGGCCACGATCACAGCGGGGGAAATCATGCACACTGATACCTCCTCAACCTCCTTTATCGGGCGTCTGATCGAGGGCGCGCTTCAGCAGCGCTTGTTGGTCGTCGTCTTTACGCTGGCCGCGATCGGCTGGGGCCTTTACGTCGCACCGATGGATCTGGGGGCGGGTGAACCCGGCGATCCGGTGCCGGTCGACGCCATCCCCGACCTTGGCGAGAACCAGCAGATCGTGTTCACGGAGTGGCCCGGGCGCTCCCCGCAGGATATCGAAGATCAGATCACCTACCCCTTGACCACCGCGCTGCTCGGAGTCCCCGGCGTTGAGACGATCCGCAGCACGAGCATGTTTGGCTTCTCGTCGATCTACGTGATCTTTGAGGAGGACGCCGAGTATTACTGGACGCGTGCGCGCCTGGTCGAGCGCCTGGCGAGTCTTCCCGGCGGACTGCTGCCGGAGGGGGTCGCGCCGCAGCTCGGCCCTGACGCCACCGCGCTGGGGCAGGTCTTCTGGTACACGCTCGAAGGCCGCACCCCCGATGGGGAGCCCGCCGGCGGGTGGGGGCCCGAGGAGCTTCGCACCCTGCAAGACTTCACGGTGCGCTACGCCCTGGCCAGCGCTCCTGGCGTGGCTGAGGTGGCCTCGATTGGCGGGCACGTACGGGAGTACCAGGTCGAGGTCGACCCGGCTCGCCTTCGCGCCTACGACGTCACATTGGCCCAGGTGGCCGACGCGGTGCGCCAGTCCAACGCCGAGGTGGGCGCACGTACCACCGAGATCAACGGGGTGGAGTACCTGATCCGCGGGGTGGGCTACGTCGAATCGCTCGATGATATCGCCCGCGCGCCGGTGGTCACCCGCGACGGGGTCACGGTGACGGTCGACGAGGTGGCGCGTGTGACCACCGGCCCGGGCATCCGCCGCGGCGCGCTCACGCGCAGCGGGGTGGAGGCGGTCGGCGGCGTGGTCACCGCGCGCTACGGCGCCAACCCCAAACAGGTCATCGACGAGGTCAAACACGCCATCGACGAGGTGCAGCGCGCCTTGCCCTCGCGCACCCTGGAAGACGGCACTGTGAGCCAGGTCACGGTCGTGCCTTTTTACGATCGTTCCGAGCTCATCGATCGCACCCTGGGCACGCTCAGCCTGGCACTCTACCAGCAGATCCTGATCACCGTGCTCGTGGTGATGCTGATCATGCTGCATCTGCGCGCGAGCCTGCTCGTCTCGGCGCTCTTGCCTCTGGCAGTGCTCATGACTTTTGTGGCCATGAAGTACACCGGCGTTGACGCCAACGTGGTGGCGCTCGCCGGCATCGCGATCGCGATCGGCACGATGGTCGATATGGGCATCATCATGACCGAGAACATCGCCCAGCACCTCGATGAGGCCCCCGACGATGCGCCGCGTCTGGCGGTGATCGGCCGAGGCGCCTCGGAGGTGGCGCCGGCGATTCTCACCGCGATCACCACCACGGTTGTGAGCTTTCTGCCGGTCTTTTTGCTCACCGGTCAGGAGGGCAAACTCTTTACTCCGCTGGCCTTCACCAAGACCTATGCGCTGGTGGCGAGCCTGATCATCGCGATCTTCATCATCCCCACCGCAGCAAGCTGGGTGCTGGGGGCGCGCGCCCGCTCGCTTCGCTCGCGTCTTCTTCTGGGGCTGGCCGCCACCGCCGGCGCTCTCGCGCTCACCTTCACCGTCCACGCCGGCATTGGCGTGGCCCTTCTGATCTCCAGCCTGGCCTGGATCATCGACGATGTGCTCAAAGCCCGTGGCTTCTGGCAGGACACCCCCGCGCACATCTGGGCGCGCCGCGCGCTGCGATGGGTCGGGCTTGCCGCAGTCGTCATCGTCGTCACCTGGTTGCTCACCACCTCCTGGATGCCTTTGGGAGCGGGGCAGGGCGTCGTCGCTAACCTGATCGTCGTGGCGCTCGTCGTCGGCTTTGTGCTGGGCTCCTTTTCGCTCTTTCGCATCGCCTACCCGACGCTTTTGCGCTGGATTCTGGCTCATAAAGCCGTCTTTTTGCCCGCCCCGGCGCTCGTTGTGGTCCTGGGGCTGACGATCTGGCTGGGCTTTTCGGCCACGTTTGGCTGGATGCCCGACGCCTTTCAGAAGAGCGCGCCCGGTCAATGGCTCCATCACGCCTTCCCGGGGCTGGAGCGCGAGTTCATGCCCGATCTCGATGAGGGTACCTTTCTCTACATGCCCTCGACCATGCCGCACGGCTCACTGGGTGAGGCCCGCGACATGCTCGCGAGCCTCGATCTTCTCTTTGAGACGGTGCCCGAGGTGGAGGTCTCGGTCGGCAAGCTCGGCCGCGCCGAGAGCGCGCTCGATCCGGCGCCGGTGGCCATGGTCGAGACGATCATTCAGTACAAACCCGAGTACGTGCTCGATGCGCAGGGCCGCCGCATGCGTTTTCAGGTCGACGCCGCTGGCGAGTTTGTGCGCGATGAGACCGGCGGTCTTATCGAAGATCCGAAGGGTTTGCCTTACCGCCAGTGGCGCGATGAGATTCGCCGCCAGGAAGACATCTGGGACGAACTCGTCGATGTGGCGCGCCATATCCCCGGCCTGACCACCGCGCCGCTTTTGCAGCCGATCAGCACGCGTCTGGTGATGTTGCAGAGCGGCATCCGCGCGCCGATGGCGGTACGGTTGCAGGGCGAGAGCCTGGAGGATCTGGCGGACGCCGCGCTGAAGATTCAGGAGCTTTTGCGCGAGCATCCCCTGGTCAACCAGGGGGCCGTCAACGCCGACCGTCCCGTCGGAAAGCCCTACCTCATCATCGAGCCCGACCGGGCTCACCTGGAGCGCTACGGCGTATCCATGGCGGCCTTCCAACAGGTGGTCGAGGCCTCGATCGGCGGCATTAGCGTCGGCCAGACCGTGGAGGGGCGCGAGCGATTTGAGATGCGCGTGCGTTATCCGCGCGAACTTCGCGATGATCCGGAGGCCATCGACCGCATTCTGGTGCCCACCGCCTCGGGCGCGCAGGTGCCCCTCAGCGAGATAGCGACGGTGAGCTACGAGCGCGGCCCGGAGATGATCCGCAGCGAGAACTCCGCGCTGGTGGCCTACGTGATGTTCGATGCGGCCGAGGGCACAAGCGAGGTCAGCGTGGTGGAGAGCGTGCGCCAGACCCTCGATCAGGCCATGGATCGCGGTGAGCTCAGCCTGGCCGAAGGCGTGCGCCTGAGCTTCGCGGGAAGTTACGAAAACTCCCTGCGTGCCGAGGCTCGCCTGCGCATTCTCGTGCCCTTGATCCTGGTGATCATCGCGCTCTTAATCTACCTGCAGTTTCGCTCGCTGCTCACTTCGCTCATCATCTTCAGCGGGGTGGCCGTGGCCTTCGGCGGCGGGTTTCTGCTCATCTGGCTTTACGGCCAGCCCTGGTTTCTGGACGTGAGTCTTTTTGGCGTGTCGATGCGCGAGATCTTCCAGATTGGCCCCATGAACCTGAGCGTGGCGGTGTGGGTGGGCTTTATTGCGCTCTTCGGCATCGGCGCCGACGACGGCGTGGTGATGGCCACCTACCTCAAACAACGCTTTGATGAGGGCAAGAGCGACACCATCGAGCAGGTGCGCGAGCGGGTGGTGGAGGCGGGGCTTCGCCGCATTCGCCCCTGTCTGATGACCACGGCAACCACGATTCTGGCGCTCCTTCCGGTGCTCACGAGCTACGGCACCGGCGCCGACGTGATGATCCCGATGGCGGTGCCGGCGGTGGGGGGCATGACCATCGCGCTTTTGACGCTCTTTGTGGTGCCCACGCTCTACTGCGCGGTCGAAGAGAGCAAAGTGCGCCTTGGCGAGTTTCGGGAAAGCGCGAGCTCTCAAGACCTGCCGGAGGATGAGCCAGCCTCAGAAGATGGGACGGCCTCAACCCCGGAGGTCGATGAGGACTGATAGGTTGCGCATTTCCGATGGCCGACCCGCGGCGCTCAGCGCCGCGGATCGGCCGCAAGCCAGCGCTCCAGGCGCGGGCCAATCATCTTCGGGGCCTGGCGAAGTTCGTCGACGTTGGACGATCCCGTCAGCGCCATGGCGGTGCGCAGCGCCGTGAGGCAGCGCTCGCCAAAGGCGCGCGCCCCGGGCGCGCCCTCGTTGTAGCAGGCCCGCAGCCAGGGGAGCGCCATGCCCGCGATGTCGGCGCCCAGCGCGATGGCGCGGGCCGCATCATAGCCGGTGCGCAGCCCGCCGGAGCCGATAACGTTCATTTCACGGCGCTTTGCGTACACGATCGAGGCGGCCGTGGGCACGCCCCAGTCCCAGTAGAGCTCACCCAGGGTCTGTTGTGCGGCCGGCGCGCGCATCGCCTCCACCCCGATCCAGGTGGTGCCCCCGGCGCCGGAGGTGTCGACGTGTTTGACGCCGATCTTCGCCAGGCGGTCGAGCGTGCGGGGAGAGAGCCCGCAGCCGGTCTCTTTGGCGATGACCGGCACCGAGAGCTCCTCGACCAGGCGCGCGATCGCGTCGATGCAGCCGCGGAAGTCGCGGTCGCCCTCGGGCTGAATCAGCTCCTGGCCGGGGTTGAGGTGCACGCAGAGCGCGTCGGCGCCGATCGCCCCCACCAGATCTTCGGTCTGGGCGGTGCTCATCTCGGCGGCCTGCACCGCGCCGATGTTGCCCAGCAGGCAGATATCCGGCGCCACATCGCGCACCTGGTAGGTGGCGGTGAGATCGGGGTTTCGGGCCATCGCCCGCTGGCTGCCCACGCCAAAGGCCAGCCCCAGCTCCTGGGCCACCATCGCGAGCTCTTTGTTGATGCGCTCGGCCTCCGGCGCTCCGCCTGTCATGCCGGTGATCAAAAGCGGCGCCTTTAAGCGTTTACCCGCAAAACTCGCGCTCAGATCGATGGCGTCCACATCGAGCTCCGGCAGCGAATCATGAAAAAGCTCCACCGCGTCGAGCAGGTTGGTCTTGATGCGCGCCTCCACATCCTGGTCGGCACAAAGTTCAATGTGGTCGCGTTTTCGATCGGAGATGTCCGGACGGCTCATACTTCACTCGCGGGCGTGGGGGAGGGCAGGGCGGCGAGTCCAGAGTGTCGCGGTGCTCGCCAGAAGGCTCATCGGGGCCCAAACCTGCACCCCACCCCCGGCGTTGTCCAGCGCTTCAGGGGCAAATGCTGCGATTGACGCTTGATAAGCCTCCTCCCTATACTCCGGCACCGATCGCGCCGCCAACTTAGTGCGCGCTGTACTTCAGCTGAACTTCTCCCCGGTGCTCGCAGCCTTTGCGGGCTGCCAGCCTCCAGAATTGCGACGCCGCGCGCAGGTCCACGTTTTGGAACGACCCCTTCTCTTTGGGAAATACACGCTCCTTGAGCGCGTCAGTGTCGGGGGCATGGCAGAAGTCTTCAGGGCCAAGCCCCTGGGCGCCCCGGACCCCAACCGCTACTTCGCGCTCAAGCGCATTCTGCCGCATCTTGCAGAAGACGAAGACTTCATCCGCATGTTCATCGATGAAGCCCGTCTTACCGTGCAGCTGCGTCACCCCAACGTGGTGCAGAATTTTGAGCTCGGGAAGTTCCAGTCGAGCTTCTACATCCTCATGGAGTTTGTGGCCGGCCAGGATCTGCTCGCCCTGCAGAAGCTGGTGCGCCGCCAGAACACGATCCTCTCGGTGGACATGGCCTGCCATATCCTCCACGAGATCGCCTGCGGCATGGACTACGTCCACCGCAAGACCGATGAGAACGGCAACCCCCTCAACATCATCCACCGCGACATCAGCCCGCAGAACGTGCTGGTGAGCTGGGATGGGCAGGTCAAGGTCATCGACTTTGGCATCGCCAAGGCCGCCTCACAGTCGACCCGCACCCAGGTGGGCGTGCTCAAGGGGAAGTTCGGCTACATGAGCCCCGACCAGGTGCGGGGCCACGACATCGACCACCGCAGCGACATCTTCGCGATGGGCACGCTCTTCTGGGAGCTGCTCACCAACCAGCGCCTCTTTCGCGGTGAGAGCCAGATCGAGACGATGCGGCTGATTCGAGATCCGCAGATCGACTCGCCATGCCTCTACAACCCGAAGGTGCCGCCGCAGGTGGAAGCCATCGTGATGCGCGCGCTGGCCGCCGAACGCGAAGATCGCTACCAGTGGGCCGGTGAGATGGCCGCCGATCTCAAAGCCTACCTCACTCAGCAGAAGCCGCCTTACCACCGCTCCCAGCTCACCACCTGGATGCGCAGCGCTTTTGCCGAGGAGTACGACGCCGAGAAGCAAAAGCGCGAGCGTTTTCGCCGCATCAACACCGCTGATGATGTTCGCCAGGTCTTCTCGCAGAACTACGGGCCGGGCGGCGCCGACGGCGACGTGGAGCTCGAAGAGGCCACCCAGATCTGGGATGTAGACGAGGCCCCCGATGAGGGTGTGGATCTCGACGCCTTCGTGGCCAACCACACCGTGGTGCAGGCCGGCGGGCTGGAACTCTCCGACTACGAGGCCTGGGCCGACGCACCCGACACCATCGATGAGACCCGCGATGAGGTTGACGCGCGCCTCGACGAAGTGCTCTCCGCCGAGCCCACCGGCCGCCACACCATGGCCTCGCCACGCCCCGCGCTTCGACCGAGCTTTGATGCGGAAGCCACCGATGTCACCGGGGTGGCCAATCCGCAGCGTGCGCTTGCGGCGATTCAAAACACCGGCACCCGCGAGTCGCCCCTGTTGGCCGGGGCCGCGCCGGCGGCTGCCCCTGTTTCTTCGGGGCTTGATGCCGGCACTCGCCGGCGCATCGTCGCAGCCTTTGTGACCGTGCTGGCGGTCGCGTTGCTCGGTACCGCCGCGCTCTATTTGATGATGCGCACGCCCCCCGAGCCCGCAGCGCCGCCTACGGCGACGCTGGACGTTCAGGTGGCGCCGGCGCAGGGCGTCAGCGTGTGGATCGATGGGGTCGAGCGGGCCCAGGGCTCCCCGGCCACGATCGCGGATCTTGCGCCCGGGACCTACGCCGTTGAGCTTCGCCACCCGGAGTTTGAACCGCTGGTGCGCTCCATCACCGTAGGAGCCGATGAGCGCGCGGAGCTTCGCGCGGATCTGGCGGCCGATCTCGAAGTGCAGCTGAGCTGGCAGCAGATCGACGGCCTGCGCGTCTTTGTAAACACCCAGGAGGTCAGCGTACGCGAGCGTTCCGACGCCTTACTGGGCCTGCCCCGCGGCCGCCACCTCATTGAGGCGCTGGCGCCGGGCCACAAACCCTTCAGTCATCATCTCATTGCCGAGATCGGTGCGGAGAATCGCGTCGAGATTGCCCTGGAGCCCTCCGACCGCCTGCTCATCGCTGGCGAGAGTGCCCACGAGGTCGTGCTCAACGGCCGCTCTTACGGCCCGCCGCCGGTGGTGCTCACCGACCTGAGCCCGGAGCGCGTTTACACCCTGGAGCTGGGTACCTTTAAGAGCGCCATCGGGTTTCCGGAGCTCGGCCTGGGGCGCATCGAAAGCGACGCCGTGCATGAACTTCCGGTGCGCGACAGCGACGATTACGGCTGGCTCAGCGTAGACACCGGTGAGGACTGGTGGAGCGTCTACATTGACGACATCAACACCGGGCTTGTGACCCCGATTGAGGGCGACGCGCGCATCCCGGTGGCCGCCGGCCAACGTACGCTGAGTTTTCGGCGAGGCGACCGCCAGGTCGACTTCAACATCGAGCTGCGCGCTGGCGAGGGCACCGGCTTTCGGCGCGACCTTCGCTTTGAGCTCTGATGGCGATGCCCCCCATCGCTTGACCTGATACGAAATTAAGAGCTGAGTTCGTCGGCCACGATCCCGTACTTCGTCATGAGCTTGCGGAAGTACTTGCGGTCGATGTCGGCCTCGCGCGCGGCCTGGCTGATGTTGCCGCCGTGGCGCGAGAGCAGCTCGGCGATGTAGTCGCGCTCAAAAGACGAGATCCACTGCTCTTTGGCCTCTTTAAAGGGCTGCTCTTTGAGCTCGGCTTTGGCCGGGATCTCACTCCATTGATCATCCTCATCCAGCGGGCCGGAGTCGACGTTACGCGGCCGCTGCCCGGCGATGTAGTCGGGAAGATCGGCCAGCTGCAGCATGTCGGTCTCGGCAAAGGAGCAGGCCCGCTCAATGGCGTTGGCAAGCTCGCGGACGTTGCCCGGCCACTCGTAGGCCATCAGCGCGGCCAGCGCCTCGGGTTGCACGCTCTGCAGGCGGCGCTCGCCATCGAAGTCCAGGTTGCAGTCCAGGTGCTTGAGGAAGTGATCGACCAGCAGCGGGATATCTTCCACACGCTCGCGCAGCGCCGGCAAAAAGAGGCGCACCACGCTCAGGCGGTAGAAGAGGTCTTCGCGGAAGCGGCCTTCTTTGACCTCGTCTTCGAGCGAGCGGTTGGTCGCCGCCACCACGCGCACGTTGATGGGGATGGGCTTGTTGGATCCCACCCGGCGCACCTCGCGCTGCTCCAGCACCCGCAGCAGCTTCGGCTGCAGATCGATGGAGAGCTCGCCAAGCTCATCGAGGAAGATCGTGCCGCCCTGGGCCATCTCAAAAAGACCTTTGCGGGTCATGATGGCGCCGGTGAAGCTGCCCTTTTCGTGGCCAAAAAGTTCGCTCTCAATGAGGCTCTCGGGCACCGCCCCGCAGTCAAAGACGATGAAAGGCTTGTCTTTGCGCGGGCTCATCTGGTGGATGGTCTGCGCGACGACCTCTTTGCCGGTGCCGGTCTCCCCCTCAATGACAACGGTTGCGGCGGTGGGGGCGATTTTTGAGAGGATGTCGAAGATCTCGCGCATCTTCACCGAGCGGCCCACGATGTTGCCCAGGCGCTCGGTGCGCGAGGGCTCCACGGCCACCTGCTCGTCGATGGGGCGAAAGCGAATATTGGTGTTGCCCACGCATAAAATCACGTTTGGCGAGAGGAAGGCCTCCCGGATGCGCACCCCGTTGATGTGCGTGCCGTTGGTAGAGCCCTGGTCGATGACCACGTAATGGTCGTCTTCCTGGACGATGCGGCAGTGATTACGGCTGACGGTCTCATCGTCGAGCACGACGTCGTTATCTTCGAGCGCGCCGATCTTGATGACGTTCTGGTCGAAGATGACTTCGCGCTGGTCCTCCGCACCCGGGTTGATGATCAGCTGGGCGCGACGGATATGTACCGTCTTCGGATCGCCGTTGATATAAGCGATCTTGGTGGGCTGAGACTGCGCAGAATAGGGCTCGTTGGGCGCCATGAGGCCTCGACACGGGCTGCAAGGACGCGCGGCCCTCCAACATGGGTCAGAGGGTCGCGACGGGGAAATGGTCGAGAGGGCTGAAGTGGGGGCCAGCGGCCAACCTTATCAGCGGCAGGGGGAAGGAAACGGGTGGTCTTGGTGAGCAAAATACGCCACAATGACGGCCCGTTCCCTGGCCCTGAATCCGAAGTCGTCATGATAGAAACCGGTGAGAAATTTGGCAAGTACACCCTGCTCCAGCGCCTCGCTGTGGGAGGGATGGCCGAGATCTTTAAAGCGCGCACAGATGGCGTCGACGGGTTTGCCAAGGTGCTGGCGATCAAGCGCCTGCACCGGCAGTTCTCCGAAGACAGCGAGTTTGCCTCGATGCTCATCGATGAGGCCAAGCTGGTGGTGCAGCTTAACCACGCCAACATCGGCCAGATCTTTGATCTGGGGGTGGTCGGTGGCCAGTACTACATCGCCATGGAGTTTATCGATGGGCTCGACCTCCATGAGCTCTCCGAGCGGGTGCAACGCCAGCATCGCCAGCTGCCTACCGAGGTGGCGGTCTATGTGGCGATGGAGGTCGCCGAAGCCCTGCACTACGCCCATACGAAGCTCGGGCCCGACCGCAAACCCCTGGAGCTGGTGCACCGCGATGTGTCGCCGCAAAACGTGATGCTCAGCGTGGATGGCGAGGTCAAACTCGTCGACTTCGGCATCGCCAAAGCGCGGATGCGCGCCGAGCAGACCCAGGCCGGCATCATCAAGGGCAAGTTCTACTATATGAGCCCGGAGCAGGCGCTGGGCCATCATATCGACGGCCGCACCGACGTGTACGCGCTGGGGATGGTGCTCTACGAGGTGCTCAGCGGGGAGCATCCTTTCGATCGCGTGCCCGATGGCGATCTGCTGCGCGCGGTGCGCCAGGCCGACTTCCCGCCGATCGAAGAAGTTGTCCCGGACCTCTCGCCGGGGCTGGTCGCGGTGATTCGCCGCGCGCTGATGCGAAACCCGGAGCTGCGTTACACCAGCGCCCTGGAGCTGCGCCGGGATCTTGCCGAGGTGGCCCGCCGCGAGCTTCCGGCGATGGGGCGGATGGAGATGGCCGACTTTGTGCGCGGCTACCTCGACGCGCATCTTCCTGAAGAGACGCGGGCGGCCGGTTTTGAAGCGATGCAGCGCGGCGAGTTTGAAGCCAGCCAGCACAGCGTGATCTTCGACGCGCGCGCGGCCGAGCTTGAGGGCGGTGGGCTTGAGGATGATGGCGGGTTTGCCGAAGACGCCCACACCCAGATCTTTATGCGCGACGATGAGCATGATGATCTGGAGGCCGACGCGGCCACAGCGCTTGTGGATTGGAGCGAGCACGATGGGGTCGAGACCACTGAAGATCGCCCGGCGCTTCGCTCCGGCGCGCAGGAGGTTGTGTACCCCGACGATGTGATGACCCGCGAGGCGCGCCCCCCGGCGCGCCTGCTGGCAGACTCCAAAGCGGTGCCCACCGCGGCCAATCCGGCTGTTGAGAGAAGGCAAAAAGCTCAGGTGGGCTTTGGCGCTTCGCTGAGCACGGCGCCAACTTCTCCTGAGCCAGCACCGAAGCCGTCTGCTCGCCAGAGCGTGCGCGGCACGCAGCCGCGCGCTGCGGCGCAGGCTCCGTTGAAGGCCCGCATTGACAGGTTGATTCGCACGCGGCCGCACCTGGTGGGCGCGGCGCTCGCGCTGCTGGCCATTGGCGTGGTGGGCGTGGCCGGCGTGACGCTCAGTGGTGGTGCTGAAGAGGCTTCTTCCGAGCAGGTCGCTGCCGCAAGCGCGCCGGCCGCGGCGACGCATACCGATCTGATGGTGTCGACGGAGCCCGCCAACGCGCGGGTCTACCTCGATGATGCTTTTGTGGGGGCGACGCCCACAACGCTGAACGAGCTTCGGGTGGGGCGAGGCTACGCGCTGCGTTTTGAGCGCGACGGCTACGATGTCAGCGAGCTCAACCTGGTGGCCGAGGCCGAGATGCCCCCGGTCGTGGTTCAACTCGAGGCACTGGGGGGCATCCTGAAGATCACCACCTCACCGCCCGGCGCCAGCGTCTATGTGGACGGCGATCTTCTGGGCGAATCGCCGGTGACGGCGATGGGGCTGGCACGCGACGAAGATCATAAAGTCTATGCGGAATTTGAGGGTGCCGAGCCTCAACAGCAAGAGATCATCTGGGGTGAAGATGACCCTCGAGTGCGCGAGGTTCACCTGAGCTTCGATCTTCCCGAGGAGCCCGCAGAAGAGGTGGCCAGCGCACCCGCCCGATCGAAAGAGCGCCGCGCTCCGCGGCGGCGTCGGGCTGCGCAAAAGCCTGCGGCATCGGAGGAGCGCGCCTCCGCCGAGGCGCTCAACATCTGGGAGCTCGGCGGCGGTGCGCCGGCGGAAGCCGCGTCCGGCCGGCTCAACGTGCGGGTCGAAGGCACCGATGAGGCGCGCATCTACGTCGACGGGGCGCTCGTCGCCAGCAGTCCTCGCCTCAACGGCCACGCGCTCGCGCCCGGGCAGTACGACGTGCGCGTCTACTTCACCACCCTGAAGCGCTACTCCGAGACCCGGCGCGTGCGCGTGAGCAGCGACGATGTCGCCTCGCTGACCTTTCGTCCGTGAGCCTGCCGCGCAGAACAAGTTGCCCGGGCTGTAGGCTGGTGTAGTCTGGAGGGCGCAAGTGCCCGCAATGACGCCGCCTTTTCGCGGGAACCGACCCATAAGGCGGCATTCAGGACCCGAGGGATGATATGATGAGCGAAAAAACCGGCGCGGAGCGTCGCAGTTCTGTGCGTGTGCGTAGTCTTCTCCCCTGTCAGGTGACCCCCGTGACTGCCGATGACGTGGAGGCGCTGGAGGCGCGCATCCTCGATGCGGCCGTCCTGGAGAGCGACGGGGTGATGCACGACGCGCTCGACTGGCGCGATCATGCCGACGATCTCTCTCGCGAGATGGTCTTCGCGCTCAACGAGCTGCGCGCGATGCGTCAGCAGATCACCGAGCTGCAACGCCTCATTGAGTCCCATAACGAGGCCGGGCTCAACTCCCGCTGGGTGGAGCTCAACGACCAGGGCATGTGGCTGGCCGCGGGCGACGAATATGGACCGTGGTCGCTCGGTGACCTGGCCGAAATTCGCGTGCAGATCCCCAGCCTGCACAGTCCCGAGATTCTGGCCATCGGTGAGGTGGTGCGCGTCGATGAGGATGGTGAGCGCAGCGGCACGGCTTTTGTGTTTCGCGCGATCTCTCAGCCGCATAAACACGCCATCGCGCGCTACGCGCTGCGGCGCGAACGTCAGCTCGCGCGCAGCAAGCGCTTTCGTTTCGAGGGTTAATCGCACCCGGACGTGGGGCGTCGTTTGGATCGCTCCGGCCAACTTCACTACACTCGGGCTCACGCGCCCAACTTGACCCAATCATCCCAGGCCCCTGACCCATGATCTCGCTCCCAAAGACCTCCTTCTCTTCCATGACGCGCGCCGCGATGATCGCCGCGCTCTGTGTGATGGCGGCCGCCTGTGGCCGCACCGAAATCGGACAGCGTTGCGAGACCGATAGTCAATGTCCCGAAGGAGGGCAGTGCATCGGGCAGATCTGCGTGAGCGATGATCTGCCCGACGTCGATCTTCCCGACAGCGAAGAGCCTGACGGCGATGAACCCGACGTTGAGCCCATCCTCTGCGAAGATGATCTGGATTGCGGTAGCGGCCAGTGCGAGAGCGCAGGCGACGCGTGCGTGCAGTCGATCTGCGACACCGAGGTGGGTGAGTGTGTGGCGCAAGACTGCCCGGTGACCTGCGATGAGGGCGAGGTTCAGCTGGGGTGCCGTTGCGTGGCAGAGGTCTGCGAGAGCGACGCTGAGTGCGACGGGCTGATCTGCGACGAGGGGCAATGCCGCGGCTGTGAGATCGACGCGGAGTGTGCCGATACCCAGGTCTGCCAGGCCGGCGAGTGTGTGGCCGGGCCGGAGTGCGAGAGCGACGCGCAGTGTCGCCCCTCCGAGGTGTGCGTCGAAGAGAGCTGCGTCGAGCGCCCCGATTGCACCTTTGATGACGACTGCGGTGAGCAGGAGCAATGCATTGCCGGAGTGTGCCAGTTTACCCCGGAGTGCACCGATGATGCCCAGTGTGGTCCCCGGGCAGAGTGCGTCGGGGGCTACTGTCAGGAGCGCCTCTGCCGCGGCAATGACACCTGTGGGGAAGGCCAGCTCTGCGACAACGGTCAGTGCATCGACCCGCCGCTGACCTTCTCATGTGTGGTCATCACCGAGGGCGGTCTTATCGCGCCGAACGAGCGCGTGCGCCTGGAGGCCTTTGCCTTCGATGAGGAGGGCAACGGCGTAGCCGCCGACTTTATGTGGAGCTCCAGCGCGCCGGATGTCGCCTCGATCGACGGGCGCGATCTTGTAGGGGGCACCACCGCCGGGACCACCCTGGTCACGGCGACGCTGGCCACGGGCGACCCGATTCAGTGCGACGGTGACGCCGAATTCAGCAACAGCGGTCTGGTGCCGGTCGATGTTATCCGCGTGGTCGCGCAGGATATGGAGACCGGCCGCCCGATCAGCGGCGCGCGGGTGGAGCTTGGCGACCAGGTCGCCACAACCGACGCCGGCGGCCTCGCCACCTTTGAGCGGGTCGAGGGCGCCTACACGGTCTCGGTCTTCCACAACAACTACAACTACCTGACGGTGCAGGGTGTTCAGGCGCGCGACGTGCGTCTGCCGGTCTCACCGCGCTCGGGCAACGGCCCGGCCGCCGGGCTTACTGGCTCCTTTGACCTGAGCCAGCTCAACACGTCTGGCGACATCAACCTGGGGCTGGCCGGAGCGAGCATCGCCGGCGACCTTCTGGACCTCGATCTGACGCGTCTTCTGGGCGACTCCTTTGTGACCGACTTCTCAATCCCGGGTCTTGGGGGCGCCGACGTGCCTTTGCCGGGCGGGGTCATTGCCTATGGCAGCGTCTTCGGGCTGCAGGTCGAGGGTAAGCAGACCTATTACGTGCAATCTGCAGGCGGCGCGCGACTGGCCTGGGGCCTGGCCGGCCAGGTGCCTGCCAGTGATCTCATTGGACTTTTCTCCTCACCGCCCGACAACGTGAACGCGGCGATCGGCACGCTTTTGCCCCTCTTCAGCCGCTTTGATCACGACCAGCAACCGATGGTCCTGGAGTCGCTGCCGCGCGCGCTGGATCTTCCCGATATCAACGGAAACGGCGACACCAGCGAGTGGCTCCCGGATTACAACAACTTCCCCGAAGAAGATCTGGTGCCCTCGGTGCGTCAGCGCCTCTCGACGGCGGTGGAGATCTCGAACTTCCCGCAGCTCGGCGATGAGGCGGCGTCGCTGGCGGTGCTCGTGGGTGGCGTGCAACTCGAAGGTCCGGGCTTTGTGCCGATGGGCATCAGCGCCACCACCGATGATGATGGCGACGGTCGCCCCGACGCGCGCACGCTCTTTATGGCGCCGCCTTACGGCGCGACCGTGGGTGGGCGTTACGCCTTGCTCGCGCTGGCGTTCAGCGCCGAGGGCGACGCGCTCGCCACGGACTTCTCCGCCGCGCTGTGGAACGGGCAGACGCTCAACACCGCCACTCGCCTGGGCACCTTCCCGGGCGCCTCGGTGCTCAGCGCCAACCGCGGTCAACGCACCATCGCGATCGATGCCGACGCCGGCCCGATCTACCGGGTGCGCATGGTCGGCGAGGAGCGCAGCTGGGATGTGTGGTCGATGGGCGCCGAGGGTAATAACGGTGAGTTCAGCCACAGCGTCGCTGTGCCGCAGCCCCCTCAGGGGCGCGAAGACCTCTTTACGGGCGGCACGATCCTTGTCGATGCCATCCGCACCACGGTCAGCATCGATGACCTCGTGCGCTCCAGCGGCGTGGGGCTTCGGCGTGCCGGTCTGGTGACCACCAGCTTTAACCGCACGACGCTTCAAAACTAAGGCACTCGCGCGCGGCGCCTGCCGGCGCCGCGCGCCCCTTCCTTTCCCAAGATCCGATCATGACATCGATGAAGTGGCCCCACGGGCTTGCGTTCGCCACCCTTGTGTTCGTCGCCGGCGCTCCGCTGGCCTGCAGCAGCCGTTCGCCCGAGCAGGCCTCGGAGGCGCGCCAGAATCTGGAGCGCGTCGCCGATCCGACCGTCGCGCCGACAAGCGGCGCACCGGAGCTTGATCCGCCGCTGCCCGACCTGGATGGCGAGCACTACACCTCTTTTGATCTTCTGCAGAACCGGCCCCTTGCCCACCGCGTCAGCGTAAAGGATGACGCGCGCGCCTACTGGATCGACGCGCGGGAGCCGGACTTCATGCGCTACATCCACGGCAACCACGGTCGCGAATGGATTGTGGGCGCCGAGGTGGATGGTGGGATGCTCTCGGCGACCAAAGGGCGAGAGGCGCGCATCTGGCTTCCGGCCCCGAGCGGTGAGATCGCCGAGCTCGCGCTGCGCGTCTTCAGTCCGGCGCGGGGGCATAATGATCTTCAGATCACGATCAACGGGCATCGCCTCGAACAGGTGGCGCTGGAAGAGGGGTGGCAGACCTTACGTCTGCCCCTGACGGGCGCGCCAGTGCGGGCTGATAACGCCATTGTGCTGAGCTTCTCCAACATGGGCCGCGTCGACGGGCAGCTCTCCGGCGGTGGCTTTGCCTGGGCTCGTCTGGGCGATGCGCTGCCCGAGGATGTTGCGGTCGAAGACCTGGCCGAGTCTCAAGAGGTTGCCGAGGGTCCGGCGAAGTCCGGCGTCGCAGCCGAAGCGGGAGCTGAGAGCGGTGCAGCCGTAGGCGCCGAAGGTGCGGGCGCTGCCGCGGTTGCAGACTCCGGGGCTGCCGAGACGCCCGAGGTGGCACAGAAAGACGTCAGCGCTCCGAGCCCGGAACCGCATCAGCATAACCTGGGGCAGGGCGAGGTTGCGCTGGAAGCCGGGCAGGGGCTCTCCTGGCTTGTGTGGGCGCATCAGGATGCCCATGTGCAGCTCGAGGTTGAAGCTGCACCGGGCTGCGGCCCCCGCGTGCGCCTGGAGCGCGAGGCGGGGCAGGGCGAGGTGACGCAGGTTCTCGATGACGCCCGCGCGCTGGTGAAGGGGCGCGGCGACGCCCAGACCACCAGCTGGAAGTTGCCCATGAGCGAAGACGCCATCACTCGCCTGGAGATCTTCGCCGGGGAGGGGTGCAAGGAGGCGATGACGATCAAGAGCGCTCAGGTTGTGCGTGAGGGAACGCTGCCGGAGATGCCGGAGACGATTGAGCCGCCGCGTTACGTGCTCTTCTGGGTGATCGATACGCTGCGCGCAGACTATCTCCCGATTCATTTCGAGACCAACGTTCAGGCGCCCAACCTCAAGCGCCTGGCCGATGAGGGCGTGAGCTTTGAGCTGGCCTATGTGCAGGGCACGGAGTCGCGGGCCAGCCACGCTTCGCTCTTCTCGGGCCTGTATCCGAACCGCCACGGCGTGGCCGGCCGTGGGAAGGTGCGCGATGACGTGCGCGTGATTCAGCAGTTCTTCAAAGACGCCGACTACCGCACGGCGATGTACTCCAGCAACGGCTACGCCTCGCACCTGCTCAACCTGCGGCGGGCCTGGGATGAATACCAGAACAACATCCACGAGCAGACCGCCCTCGACGGGATGTTCATGGCAAATCAGGGCCTGCGCTGGGTGGAGTCGAACCTGGTGCACCCCTTCTTTCTGTATCTGGGTACGATCGACCCCCACGTCACGTACCGGCGCCACGAGGAGTACATCGGTCTCTACGACACCGAGCCTTATAACGGGCGTTTCCAGCGCTACATCTCCGGCGAGGACCTGGGGCTTGTGAAGGGCAAGAAGCTGCCGGTGACCGATCGCGACAAAGAGCGCATCATCAACCTCTACAAAAACGAGGTCACCTACAACGACAACGCCTTCGGTCATCTGCGCGCCGAGCTGGAGCGCCTGGGCATCTGGGATGACACCTTGGTCGTGGTCACCTCGGACCATGGCGAGGAGTTCTGGGAGCATGGCAGCGTGGGGCACGGCCATAATGTGCATCAGGAGATGGTGCACGTGCCGCTGATTTTCCATTACCCGAAGTTGCCGCAGGGGCGCGTGGTTAAGGCCGGCGCTGACGTGGTCGATGTGTTGCCCACGGTGACTGCGCTCCTGGGGCTGGAGCATCCGGAAGACAAGCAGGGGATGAACCTTTTGCCCTACATGTATGGCCAGCACGGCGGCTACCCCAGCCCGGCGGTGGCAACGCAGTACCAGCTTCATTACGGGATGCAGGCCGCGCAGTGGAAGATCTACCTGCGCGCCGGGCAGTTTAAGCTCTACGACCGCAGCGAGGACGTGCAAGAACTCAACGATGTGGCCGAGGAGCATCCGCTGGCCAGCCGCTGGATGCAGGACTCGGTGGGGTGGTTCCGTGCGCACCGCGCGCGTTGGGATAAGGAGCGCTGGGGCGTGCCGACCAATGTGGCTGCGGGCTTCTGGGAGAAGGTCAGCCAGGTCGATTGATAGGGGTTTGCAGGCGCGCCGTTCAGGCGCGCCGGGTCGTCGATAGGCCTGGCCTCCCAAGCACAAAAAGCCCCCGCAGCGGCACGCTGCGGGGGCTTTTTGTGTTTATGCGTGTCGGTCCATGACCGGCACCGGTCGTGCTTAGTCGACCTTCTTCCAACTCACCCCGAGCTTGCTCAGGTCGGGGAAGGAGGTGGCGTTGTAGTCGTCTTTGCTGATGGTGTGACGCTGCACATCCCAGATGCGGAAGCCGCGGTAGGCAACTTCGCGCTCCTGCCCGTCGGCGCCGAGCTGGTTGGGGCGAAGCGTGACCACGTCGACCTCGACCTCTTCGACGCGGGGATCGTTCTGGCCGCGGGTGAGCACCATGAGCACGTCGGGCCCGTCGATGCGGAAGTGCTGCAGCTCGTAGTCGGGACTGGCTACCGGAGAGTCGTTGCCCTTGTCGACCGCCTCGATAAAGGCGCTCTTCTCGGGGTAGCGCTCCCGGAAGGGGCCGGCCTCGTGGCTGAGGTCGTAATAGAAGGCCAGGGCGTTGCTCTCGTAGACCTGAGTGAGAACCTTGTAGACCTTGTACGGAATGGTCTTCGAGCCGATGAGCTGATGGGGCTCACGGCTCTGCTTCTCGCTCTCTTTCTGGAGCTGGTGGGTGCGCTGGCAGCAGCGCTTGTACTTCTGGCCGCTGCCGCAGGGGCAGGGATCATTGCGGCCAATGCTCTCGGGGATCTCGGAGGCGGGGGTCGCTTCAGACATACGCTGAACTCTCAAGGGATAAAGCGTCGAGCGTGTGGGCTCGATGACGGTTAACGGCGACGAAACTGAGCCTGCTGGCGCTGGGCCGGCGGCCGGTCGAGGTGGAACTGATACCACATCAGGTTCCAGCCTCGCATCTTCATCTTGCGGTTGTTCTGCAGGGCTTTGAGGTTGCTTTCGGTACGCTGGTCGCCCTCGAGTTTCTCGACGGCGCGGTTGAGCACCTTGATGGCCTTATCGCGCTGGCCGCTCTTCCACATGCAGTAGGCGTAGAGGTTCCACAGAAGGCTCTCCTTTTTGTTGGCGATGACCGCCTCCTCAAAGACCTTCTCCATCTCATCGTAGCGCTTGCGCTTGTAGAGCAGGGTGCCCAGCATCGCGCGTGCCACCCAGTTGCGCTTAAAGGAGCGCTTGAGGAAGGGCTCAGCCTCATCAAAACGCTGGCTCATGTAGAGGACCGTACCGATCTGGCCGTCGACCTGCGAGGTGATGAAGAATTGCCATTTGCCGATGGGGTAGGCTTCCTTGATGGTCTCAATGCCGCGGTCGATGCGGTTGGCCTGCAGGTCGACCTGGGCGCGCGCCATCACGTCCTGGACTGCCTTCATCGAGCGGCGGGCGAGGATGATGTAGACCGCCCCGAGCACAATCAGGCCCGGGACGATTCCATAAACGATTTGCAGCTCGCCGCCCCCGACCAGAAAGCCAACGAGGAGGGTGACGACGAGCGAGCCTGCGATGCTGATAAGAAGGTTGTACATAGAGCGTTCACTGCCTGGACACAGAAGTGACGTCAACACGACGTCGGTGTGTGGTCGGTTGAGAGCCCGGGGCTCACTGAGGGGTTAAGGGATAGGATAATCGGCGCAGAAGGCCTCGACGTCGGCGCGGATCGCGCTGAGCGCGGTGTCGTCGTCGATGTTGTCGAGGGCGCGGCCGATAAAGCCCGCGATCTGCCCCATGGCCCCCTGGTCCATGCCGCGGGTGGTCACCGCGGCGGTGCCAATGCGGATGCCCGAGGGGTCAAAGGGCTTGCGCTTATCGAAGGGGATGGAGTTGGAGTTGACAACCACGCCGGCCTTCTCGAGGGCGGTGGCTGCGGCGCGTCCGCCGAGCTCGCGCGGGGTCAAGTCGAGCAGCACCAGGTGGTTGTCGGTACCGCCGGTCACCAGGCGCAGTCCGTGAGTTAAGAGTCCCTCTGCCAGGGCGCGGGCGTTGTCGACGACCTGCTGAGCGTAGGCCTTAAAGTCGTCGGTGTTGGCCTCGCCGAAGGCCACCGCAGCTGCCGCGACCGCGTTCATGTGCGGGCCGCCCTGAAGTCCCGGGAAGACGGCCCGGTCAATGGCTTTGGCGTGCTCGGCCTTGCACATGATCATGCCTCCGCGCGGACCGCGGAGCGTCTTGTGGGTGGTGGTGGTGACCACGTCGGCGACGTCGATGGGCGAGGGGTGGACGCCGGCGGCGACCAGGCCCGCGATGTGGGCGATGTCGGCCAGGAGCACCGCGTCGACCTCGCGGGCGATCTCGGCAAAACGCTGAAAGTCGATGGTGCGCGGGTAGGCCGAGGCGCCGCAGATCAACATCTTCGGGCGAACTTCCCGCGCCTGTCTGGCGACAGCGTCGTAGTCGATCTGCTCGGTGGTCGGATCGACGGCGTAGGCGTGCGCGTCGTAGAAACGCCCCGAGAAGCTGACCTTCCAGCCGTGGGTGAGGTGCCCGCCGAAGGGGAGTCCCATGCCGAGGACTTTATCGCCCGGCTCCAGCATCGCGTAGAAGACGGCCAGGTTGGCCGGAGATCCACTGTAGGGCTGGATGTTGACGTGCTCGGCGCCGAAGAGGCTCTTGGCGCGCTCACAGGCCAGGCGCTCAATGCGGTCGGTGTTCTCCTGACCCTGGTAATAGCGTTTGCCGGGGTAGCCTTCGCTGTACTTGTTGGTCAGGCGGCTACCGGTGGCCTCCATCACTGCTTTGGAGGTGTAGTTCTCGCTGGCGATCAGGCGCACGGTGGTGTGCTGGCGCTGATCTTCCGCTTCGAGGATCTCGAAGACTTCCGGATCGGCCTGCTGAATCTCGGGGGATCGTTGGGTCATGGCGTCTCCAGGGGTTGTGGCGCCGGCGTGGCGCGCAGGGCGTCAATGCGAGAGCGCCGCCTCAGCGATGCTTCGGCGGCGTTCGAAGGTGCCGGGGCGCTCGTTTGCGAGCGCCCCGGCAGGTCTTGCTTCACAGAGCCTTACTCGGCGGCGGCTTCGGTCGTCTCCTCGGGGACGTTCTCCACGAGGTTATCGGCGATGATTTCGGCCAGGTCGAGCAACTTGACCTCGTCGGCGCCGCGGTTCTTGAGGCCGTCGTCGAACATCGTCAGGCAGAAGGGACAGTTGACCGCGATGGCATCCGGCGTGGTGGCCAGCGCCTGGTCGGTGCGCTCAATATTAACGCGCTTGCCTTCGGTCTCTTCCATCCACATGCGGCCACCACCGGCGCCGCAGCAGAAGCTCTGCTTCTTATTAAGATCCATCTCCTGCATGACCACCCCGGGCACCGACTGCAGCACTTCACGGGGGTTGGAGTAGGTGTTGTCCCAGCGACCGATGTAGCAGGAGTCGTGGTAGGTGACTTTCATCGTGGCCGAGGGCTTAAGCTGGATGCGCTGATGCTGGATCAGCTCATTGAGCAGGGCGGTGTGGTGGATCACCTCGTAGTTGCCGCCCAGCTGCGGATACTCTTTGCCGATGGTGTGGAAGCAGTGGGGGCAGGTGGTGATGATGCGGGTGACCCCGTAGCTGTTCATCGTCTCAATGTTCTGGGTGGCGAGCATCCAGTAGAGGTACTCATTGCCGATGCGGCGGGCGGGGTCGCCCGTGCAGGCCTCTTCCGGCCCCAGGATGGCCACCGAGACGCCGGCCGAGCGAAGGATCTTCGCGAAGGCCTGGGTGACCTTCTTCTGGCGGTCGTCGAAGCTGCCGGCGCAACCGACGAAGAAGAGGTAATCCGGCGCCGAGGTCATCTCGCTCATCAGCGGGATGTCCAGGCCTTCGGCCCAGTCCGCGCGGTAAGACGAAGAGATACCCCAGGGGTTGGAGTTGTTCTCCATGTTGCGGAAGGTACGACCGACCTCCGCCGAGAAGTCCGACTCCATCAGCGCCAGGTAGCGGCGCATATCCACGATGGTGTCGACGTGCTCGATGTAGACCGGGCAGTTGGCCACACACGCCCCGCAGGTGGTGCAGGCCCAGAGCTCTTCTTTGGTGATGATGCCACCGGCCAGCGGCGGGAACTCTTCGGCGGCTTCCGGGTTGTTGCCCCGAATGACCGCGGTGCCTTTCTCGCGAAGGTGCTCTTTGATGTTGTGAATCACGGCCATCGGGTTGAGCGCCTTGCCGGTGTTGTACGCCGGGCAGTAGTGCTCGCAGCGACCACACTCGGTGCAGGCGTAGGTGTCGAGCAGCTGCTTCCAGCGCAGGTCTTCGACGCGGGCCGCCCCGAAGGACTCCACGTTCTCGTCTTCCATGTCGATGGGGTAGAGCGCGCCGGAGGGCTCGAGCTTGCGGAAGAAGATGTTGGGGATAGCCCCGATCAGGTGCAGGTGCTTGCCGAAGGGGATGTAGTTGGCAAAGGCCACCACGATGCCGATGTGGATCCAGTAGGACACGTGGTAAATCCAGAACATGCCCTCGGACTGCGGGGAGGCGCCCAGGCTCTGGAGGATCGTGGAGGTGAAGAGAGCCACCGGCGTCCACTGCGCGTCGTGGGCCTGGTTTTCCACGCTGATGAAGGCGATCTCGGCACCGTTGGCGATGAACTTCGAGATCATCAGCGAGGCGATCAGCGCGATGATCACCGCGCCGTCAACCGACTGCAGCGAGTGCTTGGGACGGATGACATAGCGGCGAAACGCCGACATCAGGATCGCGACCAGCACCAGGAAGCCGAAGACGTCCTGCATAAAGAGCGCGCCGTTGTAGGCGCCTCGGCCGATCAGTGCGCTCAGGTGGAAGTCCCACTTAAAGGCGCGCGCGATGTACTCCAGCGTCTCCAGCTGAAGGATCAAAAAGCCCCAGAAGATAAAGAGGTGCAGGACCCCGGCCGGCTCGGCGATAACCCGCGCCTGGCCCAGAACCTGGGTGATGATGCCTTTGATGCGTTCGGGGATCTGGCTGGTTTTCAGATCACCCTGGCCGGCGGCGACATAGCGCAAAAGCCAGTAGACGGTACGGGCCGCGAAACCAAAGCCCACGAGCACGCCAATGCCCAGGACCACGCGGAACCATTGATGACCCGTGCTGAGTTCGAGGAAGCTGTCCACGATGGAGACTCCAGATAAGTTGCGGGGGCCGCCCTGTTGGTGATGATCGACAAGGGCGTCCGTTTCGGGTTGATACACAGCGTAGCGCCACGAAAATCAGGCGGCGCAAAGACCCCCTTTCATAGCGAACCCGGCCCGAGTCGGCAACCCCGGCTCCGGGGGACTTCGCCCGGCAATCTTCAACTCGCCCATTCCCCGGTCAAGCATAATCGAGGCGATTGTGAAGCGACGCATCATCACGTCGAGGTTGGCCGCTATGGCCGGGCTGTGGCACCATCGCGCCCCGTGTACGCAGGGCGCACGATTCTGACGTGCGCATGGCGCGCGTCACCATGATGCGTAAGACCAGCAACGACCTAACCGGACCGAACTCGCAGGAGATGCAGATGTCGGAGATTGTCGCAGGGATCGACCTTGGAACCTCGAACTCCGTGATCTCAGTGGTGCTGGAGGGCGAGGCGATCGTGATCCCGGACGCCCAGGGGCGCCGGGTGCATCCCTCGATTGTGCACCTGATGGAGGGGGGGCAGGCGATCGTGGGTAACGACGCGCGCCCCTACCGGCTTAGCGATCCGATGAACACGGTGTTCAGCGCCAAGCGTCTTATTGGGCGGCCCTTTGATAGCCCCGAGATCAAGATGTTGATGGGGCTCTTTCCCTTTCCCATCGTTCCGGCCGAAGACAACACCCCGCGCATTCAGGTGCAGCAGCAGCTTCACCCGCCGGAGGGCATCGGCGCGCGCGTGCTGCATTACCTCAAAGGTCTGGCGCAGGATTACCTGGGGCAACCGGTGACCCGGGCTGTGATCACGGTGCCGGCGAACTTCGATGAGGCCCAGCGGCGCGCCACCAAACGCGCCGGGGAGCTTGCCGGGCTGGAGGTTCTGCGCCTTATCAACGAGCCCACTGCGGCAGCGCTGGCCTACGGCTACGGCAGCGACAAGCGCGAGCGCGTGGCAATCTATGACTTCGGCGGAGGTACCTTCGATGTGACCCTGCTGGAGCTTCGCGGCAATGTCTTTGAGGTGCTCTCCACCGCGGGCAACAGCTACCTGGGGGGCGACGACTTCGACTTTCGACTGGTCAGCGCGATCCTCAACGCCTTTGAGCGTCAGCACCACGTTGACCTTTCTGCCGATGAGCTGGTGCGACAGCGCCTGCGCGTCTACGCCGAAGAGATCAAAAAAGGGCTGAGCCAACAGGACGCCGTGCGCATGATGATCCGCGAGACCATCCCGGGCACGGTCACCGAACTGGAGCTCGACTTCTCGCTGACCCGCGACAACTTCGAGAAGCGCTGCGTTGATATCGTCGACCAAAGCCTGACGACCTGCGAAGACGCGCTGCGCAGCGCCGGGCTGCAGCGCGCCGAGATCGACCACCTCGTGCTGGTCGGCGGCTCCACCCGTGTGCCCCTTGTGCAGCGGCGCGCGCGTGAGTTCTTCAATCGCGAGCCGGTCCTGGGCATTGATCCCGACGAGGTGGTGGCGGTGGGTGCTGCGGTCTTCGGAGCCTCCATGGTTCAGGAGCAGGCCGCCCCGGCACCGATGCCTGCGATTCCGGCGGTCGCCGGGTTTGACGAGGGCATCGACGAGGTCGATGAGAGCTGGCTCGAAGAGATCGACTCCGCCGAGCAGGCCGCTCAGGCCGGCCCGCTGCTTATCGACGTGACCCCGCACGCGCTGGGGGTGGCCACCGTCGGCGGGGTGATGGACATCATCATCGAGCGCAACGGTCAACTTCCTCTGGAGCGCTCGCGCTACTTCTCGACCTCGCGCGACGATCAGACCCGGGTGGTACTGCCGATCTACTCGGGCAACAGCCGTCGTATCGAGGATAACCAGCAGCTGGGCGTGCTGGAGCTCACGGACATCCCCCCTGGCCCCCGCGAAGAGGTGCAGATCGAGGTGACCTTTGAGGTCGACACCAACGGCATGCTCAGCGTGCGGGCCACCGATATGCGAACCGGCTTCAACCAGTTTGCGCAGCTCTCCATCAGTGGGGACTCGCAGATTCAGGATTACGATGCCGGCCACCTGTTGATGTGACGATCGACCACTGCGGGCAGGGGTTGGGGGAATGCCCCACAGGGTGTAAAGGGTTGCGCGGGCGCTCCCACTGCGCAGCTCTCGGCATGGGAGCGCAGCTGGAGAGTGAGACGCCGACAACGAAGACGATTCAACACGAAGAACTCAGGTAGTGATCATGAAGAAGGTAACGATGGGTGCGGTGGCGCTGGTGGTGGCGCTGGGACTTGCAGGTTGCGAGGACGATCCCTTTGAGGGGGCGCCCTCGGTGAGCGCGTCGGCCTCGGCGCCGGCCCAGGGCGGTGCTGCTGCGCCGGGGGCCTCGGATGCTCCGGGGCGCTCCGGCGGGCTGGGACCGGTGGAGGGAACGGAGCTTCCGCCCGGGCATCCGCCGATGGGGCAGCAAGGCGGGCAGCAGGGCGGCCAGATGATCGGTGGTGTTCCCGCGCCTGAAGTTCCCCGGATGTCGCCGGAAGAGTACGGTAAGGTCGGTCCCATCCGCTGGCAGGTGCCCGAGGGCTGGCAGGCCCAGCTTCCCACCAACGCGATGCGTCAGGCCCAGTACAGCATCCCCGGTGAGGCGGGCCAGGAGCCGGCCGAGCTTGTGGTCTTCTACTTCGGTCCGGGCGGTGGCGGCGGCGTCGAGGCCAACCTGGAGCGCTGGGCCGGGCAGTTTAACGGCGGCGATCCGGCGACGTTTGCCGAGCGGGAAGTCAACGGCGTGAAGGTTCATACCGTCGATGCGTCGGGGACCTACGACGCCGGCATGGCGATGGGCGGGCAGGGCCCGCGCGATGAGCAGCGCATGCTGGGCGCGATCGCCGAGACCTCCCAGGGCCTCTTCTTCTTCCGCATGGTCGGGCCGAAGGCCCTGATCGACGGGCAGGCCGAAGGCTTTGAGGCTTTCGTCAGCTCGTTTGAGCACGGCGAAGGGTGACGGAATTCGCGATGATCGACGCGCACTGCCACCTGCATTTTGAAGCCTTCGACGGCGATCGCGCGGAGGTGCTCGCCAGCGCGCAGGACGCCGGCGTGCAGGCCATCGTCGTCGCGGACTTTGATCAGCGTCGCCGGGCCGCGTTGCGAGAGTTGGGCGAGCGTCCCGGCGTGGCGATCTGCGCCGGGGTGCATCCCTGGGCGGTCGATGCGCTGGATGCAGCTTCGCTGGACGAGGAGCTTCGGCTGCTCGAAGAGGCGCTTGATGCCCCCGGGTGGGCGGCCGTCGGCGAGTTCGGGCTCGACTTTGTGCGGGCCACCGACCCCGACGCCCGCGCGTTGCAACTTCGCGCCTGCTCGGAGCAGCTTCGCATGGCCCGGGAGCGCGAGCTTCCGGTGGTGCTGCACGCGGTGCGCTGCCACAGCACCCTCCATGATCTTCTGCGGCGAGAGGGGCCGTCGCCGGCCGGCGGTATCATGCATGGGTACAGCGGGTCGGCGCGCCAGGTGCCGCTCTTTTTGATGCACGGGCTCGATATCTCGGTGGGCGGTCGTCTGGCGCGAAATCCCGAGAAACTTCAGGCGGTTGTAAAACAGGTGCCGCTCGATCGGATGCACCTGGAGACGGATTGCCCGGATGGTCCGGTCCCCGGTGATGCGGGCAGCGAGCGCTCCGAGCCCGCTGATCTTGTGGAGGTGATTCGGGCGGTTGCCGCCGCGATCCAGCAGCCTCCTGAGCGGGTCGCCGCGCGATGTGCCGAGAACACGCGCCGCCTCTTCAACATCACCGGCACGCTCGGTGATCATGCTTAAGTGTTGAGATTTTCGCGCAAAGTGCGTAGTTTGCGCGCCTCGATTCAGGCCTCGTCGATGAGGTCTGTCAATCGCATCCCCCCCACGAGCAGTGAGACACGACGATGAGCTGTCCCATCGATGGTTTGAGCGTAGACGAACAGAACCAGCCGGATGACGCCGGCACCGTGGTCTTTGAGGGCCGCCCGATGAAGTCGTGGGCGCTGCACAGGCGCTGGGACCGCGCCGGCCGTCTTCTTGGCGAAGACGCCATGGAGCGGCTCTACGGCTCGCACGTGATGGTCTTCGGGCTTGGCGGTGTGGGCAGTTACACCGCTGAGAGCCTGGCGCGCACCGGGCTTGGCAAGCTCACGCTGGTGGACTTTGACCGCGTCTGCGGCACCAACACCAACCGTCAGCTGCACGCCATGAAGGGAACCTTCGGTAAGTGGAAGGCCGACCTGATGGCTGAGCGTTGCTCGCTGATCAACCCGGAGGCCACCGTCGTCGGGCGGCGTGCGTTCTACCATGAGGCCACCAGCGAGTCTTTTCTGAGCCAGCGCCCCGATTTTGTGGTCGACGCCATCGATAACGTCAGCGCGAAGGTTCACCTGCTGGTCTCCTGCATGGAGCAGGGGATCCCGGTGGTCTCGTGCATGGGGGCGGCGGGTAAGGTGGATCCGACGCGCATCGAGATCGCCGATCTGGCGCGCACCAAGGGCGACCCGCTGGCGCGCGCGGTGCGCAAGATCATGCGTCAGCGTGGGGTGCTCTCGGGCAACAAGCGCCTGGGAATCCCCACCGTCTACAGCAGTGAGTCGCGCCACGAGCCGCAGTCGCTGAGCTATGACGGCACGTCCGGGTTCCGTTGCATCTGCCCGACCAAGGGCAACGATCTGCACTCCTGCGAGCACCGAAACCTCATCGAGGGCACGGTGAGCTTTGTGACCGGAAGTTTCGGGATGATGGCCGCCTCGGTGGTGGTGCGAGAGCTGACCAGCGCGCTGAGCGCTCAGGCTGCCGCAGAGTGAAGAGCAGAGTGTTGAACTCTGGCGAGTGACGCATGCTGGAGTGAAGCAGAAGAAGCGGAAAACGTACGGACACGACAAAGCCGGGCTCGCCATCAGGGCGGCCCGGCTTTGTGATGAGTGCGGTGGGTTAGTGTGCGGAGTGTCGCTCAGCGCGCCTGCCAGGTGTCAGCCTGCCCGTCGCCGTTGGTGTCGCGTCCCAGCCGGGTGAGCACACCTTCTTCGTAGAACTCCCAGTAATCGATGCGATCGTCGGCGTTCTCGTCCTTCTCGACCCGGATGAGTGTCCCCTCGGAGTAGTGGCGCGTGGTGGCGACGCGACCGCTCTCGGTGTCGATGAGCTCCTTACGGGTGAGCTTGCCCCCATCGAAATAGAGGATGACATCGACCTGACCATCCAGATCGACGTCCAACTCTTCGGTGCGCACGGTATTGGACTCATCGAAGATCCGCCGCACATTTATGTTTCCGTCGCCGTTGGCGTCGATTTCCAGTTTCACCAGCCGGCGTTGGGTCAGCGAAGGATCTTCCGGGTCGGCGCTCTCCTCAAAGTACTTGAGAACATCGGCCACGCCGTCGCCGGTAGAGTCGTAGCGCTCCACGACCTGACCCTCTTCGTTTTTGGAGCGCGAGAAGTGCGCCGCACCCAGCTCGCCCATGTCGCGTTCGGCGGCCTCATCGGAGCCGCAAGCAACAGGGCCCAGGGCCATCAACGTGGTGATCAGGGCAGAAGCGAAAAGGGTTCGGGTAGCGTTCATAGTTACGAATCCATGCAAAGGCCGGAGGCATTCATCAGGGCAGCGCTCAGGCGTCAGGTGCCGGCTCCTCGCCGGGCAGCATGGAAGTTTAGCGCTCCGGTGTCAAAGTTAACCCGGTGAGTCCGGCGCGCGGCTTACCTTGCCTCGACCTGCGCGCTGAGCTATGAAACCGCCCCGGGAGCCGCGCGTGCTGGCGTCGGTCGTCAGCGATGGGTGACGCCCTTGAGCCGCCCTGTGATGTCGCGACGGCTGCAGGGAGCACCATCATCTTCTGCACGCAGTGTAGCCACGTCGGGAAGGATGATCCTTTTCGGCCCGTTAGAGCAGTGTCACTTTTTGAAGAAGGCCAAGAGCGTCCATGGCGAAACGTTCGATCGACCAATCTAAAATCCGCAACTTCTCCATCATCGCGCACATCGACCACGGTAAGTCGACTCTGGCCGACCGTATTCTCGATGAGACCAAAGCGGTCAGCGATCGTGAGAAGAAGGCTCAGTTCCTCGACAGCATGGACCTGGAGCGTGAGCGCGGCATCACGATCAAGAGCCAGGCGGTGCGCCTCTTTTACACCGCCGACGACGGTGAGGAGTACCTGCTCAACCTCATTGATACGCCGGGGCACGTGGACTTCAACTACGAGGTCTCCCGCAGCCTGGCCTGTTGTGAGGGGGCGATTCTGGTGGTCGACGCCGCTCAGGGCGTCGAGGCGCAGACCGTTGCCAACGTCTATCTGGCCATCGACAACGATCTGGAGATCGTGCCGGTGCTCAACAAGATCGATCTTCCCTCCGCCGACCCGGAACGGGTCAAAGAAGAGATCGAAGACGTCATCGGCCTGGACGCCAGCGAAGCGGTGCTCGCCAGCGCAAAAAGCGGCATCGGCATCAAAGAGACGCTCGAGGCGGTCGTGCAACGCATCCCGCCGCCTCAGGGCGACCCCCAGGCGCCGCTGCGTGCGTCGGTCTTCGACAGCTGGTTCGACCCGTACCGTGGCGTCATCAACATGATCCGCATCGTCGAGGGCGAGCTGCGCCCGGGCATGGAGATCAAATGGATGGCCACCGGGGCGAAGAGTGAAGTGACGCAGATCGGCGTCTACGGACCCACGCCTATTCCGGTCGACAAGCTCGGGCCTGGCGAGGTCGGTTTTGTGATCGCGATGATCAAAGAGGTCGATCAGGCCAAGGTTGGCGACACGATCACCGATGCCAGGCGTCCGGCCGCCGAGGCACTTCCGGGCTTTAAGGACGTCAAGCCCACGGTGTTCTGCGGGATCTTCCCGACGAACTCCAAAGACTATGATGAGTTGCGCGACGCGCTCGACAAGCTCGTGCTCAACGACGCCTCGATCACCTATGAGCCGGAGACCAGCCAGGCGCTGGGCTTCGGGTTCCGCTGTGGCTTCCTGGGGCTCCTGCATATGGAGATCATCCAGGAGCGTCTGGAGCGCGAGTTCGATCTTGACCTGATCACCACCGCGCCCTCGGTCGTCTACCAGGTGATCACCACCGATGGGGAGACCTTGATGGTGGAGAACCCCAGCGACTTGCCCGAGACGCAGTTTATTGAGCGCATCGAAGAGCCCTTTATTATGGCCACCATCCACGTGCCGCCGGAGCATGTGGGCCCGGTCATCGGCTTGTGCGAGGAGCGCCGGGGCACGCAGTCGGATCTGCGCTACTCGGGGGCCAACCGCATCATCCTCAAGTATGAGATGCCGATGAGCGAGGTGGTCTTTGACTTCTTCGATCGCCTCAAGTCGGTGTCGCGTGGCTACGCCAGCTTTGAGTACGAGCTGATCGGCTTTAAGAAGGGCGATATGGTCAAGCTGGACCTGATGGTCAACGGGGAGCCGGTGGACGCGCTCAGCGTGATTGTGCACCGCGACTTTGCCTACAACCGCGGGCGGATGCTGGCCAAGAAGCTCAAAGAGGTCATTCCGCGCCAGATGTTTGAGGTGGCGCTGCAGGCGGCGATCGGTAACCGTGTGATCGCCCGTGAGACGGTCAAAGCGTTTCGTAAAAACGTCACCGCGAAGTGTTACGGCGGCGATATCAGCCGTAAGCGCAAGCTCCTCGAGAAGCAGAAAGAGGGCAAAAAGCGCATGAAGCAGGTCGGCAATGTGGAGCTGCCCCAGGAGGCTTTCCTGGCGGTTCTGCGCGTCGATGAGGGTTAAGCCAGCGTGAGGTAAGTTGCGGTGAGCAGGCAAAACGACAAGGCGCAGATCATCGACGACGCGCAGGAGCTGGTGCGCGAGACTCAGCTGCGTCTGGACCGCGCACGCAAGCTTCCCGACGAGGCGCGCTATCGCCTTCAGGAAGAGCTCAATGCGCTTCGCCAGGGGATGAAGCGCGAGGACCTCGAGTATGTCGAAGAGGTCAGCGAGACGGTGCGTGCGCTGGCTGAGGAGCACCTGGCGGGCATCTCGGTCAAGCCTGCCTGGCAGGAGTACGTCGAGACTGTGGGACTGGCGATTTTATGCGCGCTGGTGCTGCGGGCCTTTTTCTTTGAGGCGTTTAAGATCCCCAGCGGTTCGATGGAGCCGACCCTTCTCCGGGGGGACCATCTTTTCGTCAACAAGATCCGCTACGGCATCCGAGTTCCCTTTACGACTACGTTTCTGATGCGTTTTGCCGAGCCACAACGTGGCGAGGTGGTCGTGTTTCGCTTCCCCTCCGAGGAGGCGCGCGAGCATGTGCGTAAGCGCCGTGAGGAGGCCGCCGCCAAGGGGGAGAAAGCCGTCGAGTGCATCCTTAACTTCGATGAGAAGGACTTCATCAAGCGCATTGTTGGCCTTCCCGGCGATGTGGTGGAGGGGCGAGGCGCGCAGCTTCTGGTCAACGGTGAGCCGGTGGACCGTACGCCGATTCGCCGCGGCCCGGCCCCGGATCGCTCCGGGCGTACCGCGTACTACTATCTGGAGACGTTGGGGGAGGCGACCCACCAGATCCGCGAAGACAGTCCGCCGGGCTACGATGAGGGGCATGACTTCGGCCCGATCACCGTCGAAGATGGGCACTTCTTTGCGATGGGTGATAACCGCGACAACTCCGCCGACAGCCGCTGCTGGGGCCAGGTGCCGATGGATAACATCAAGGGGCGCGCCATGATCATCTGGCTTTCGCTCGAAGACGGCCAGACCGGCGATCCGGGCATCCGCTGGGATCGTTTTGGGATGGCGATCGAGTAGACCTGTGACGTGACCATAACGAGGCTCCGCACACGTCGTGTTGGGGGGCCCGAGACGCCGGGAGCGACGATGAACTTGATTGGGCTGAAGGACCTGTCGAGACACCAGATGATCGCGCTTCTGGACGCCTCCGAGCGCTACCTGAATGACGAGGGCAGGGTGATCACCCCGCCTGAAGACGCGCAGCTTCTGAGTGGACGAACCTTTGCCTTGCTCTTTCTGGAGCCAAGCACACGCACCCGCGCGAGCTTCGATCTGGCGATTCAACGCCTTGGCGGGCAGTCGGTGACGGTGAACGGGGAGGGGAGCAGCGTTGAAAAGGGGGAGTCTGCCGCAGATACCTGCCAGACTCTGGCGGCGATGGGCGTCGACGGGTTGGTGGTCCGTCATCATGATCGCCATCTTCCTCAGGTGCTCGCGGAGCGGGTGCGGATCCCGGTCATCAACGCCGGCAACGGCAGCGGTGAGCACCCCACCCAGGGGCTGCTCGATGCGCTGACGTTGCGCCGCCATTTTAAGACCGGTAATCAGCTTGGCGGGCTGAAGATCGCGATCATCGGCGACATCGTGCACAGCCGCGTGGCCCGCAGTGACGCGCATATCTTCTCAGAGCTGGGCGCCGAGGTCATGATCGCCGGACCGAAGATGTTAATCCCCACCGAAGAGCGACTCGCCGAGTGGCCTGTGCGTGTCTCGACCTCGCTTAAGGAGGCCGTACGCTGGGCGGATGCGGTGGTGGTGCTTCGGGTTCAGCAGGAGCGTCTTCGTAGCTCAGTGGTTGATCCGCATCGCTACGCCCTGGATTGGGGTATCGACCCGACGGTCGTTGAGCAGTATATGTCGCCGTCGACGATGATCTTGCACCCCGGTCCTGTGATACGGGGTGTGGAGCTCGCCGATCCGGTGATCGAGAGCCCGCAGAGCCTGATCTGGCAGCAGGTAACCCACGGGGTTGCCGTTCGTCAGGCAGTGATCGCAGCGTATTTTGGAAGGCAAGCGCAGTACGCCTAAGGAGCAGCAGTTGAAGCAGTCGCGACCCAGGTTGAAGTCGCTCTCGGGGCGTAGCCCCGCGATCCTGGTGCTGGAGGACGGCACCTGTTTTGAAGGGTTGAGCGCCGGCGCGCCCGGCTCCACGGTGGGGGAGGTGGTCTTCAACACCAGCATGTCGGGCTATCAGGAGATCGCCACCGACCCCTCCTACCGCGGGCAGCTCATTACCTACACGATGCCCCATATCGGCAACTACGGGGTCAACGCGCTCGACAGCGAGTCGGTGGAGACGCAGGCCGCCGGCGTGATCGTGCGCTCGCTCTCGCGGCGCGCCAGCAACCAGCGCAGCGAACAGGGCTTTGAAGACTGGCTCGTCGATCGCGGCGTGGTCGGCATCTGTGAGATTGACACCCGCGAGCTGACGCGACGGATCCGGCAGGGCGGGGTGGGGCTGGCTGCGATTGTGCACGACGCCACCGCACAGGATGCCGCCGCAGCGCTGGAACTTATCGCCGCGCACCCGGGCTACGGCAGCGTGGACTATGTGAGTGAAGTCGCCACCGCGCGCGCCCTCCGCGTGAGCGCCGAAGACGCCTGGCAGAGCCCGCTTGTGCTGACACCGGCCGCCCCTGGGAGTGATGACGAGAGCAAGGCGCCGCACGTTGTTGTGATGGACTTCGGGGTGAAGTTCAGCATTCTGCGCCATCTTCTGGCCCGCGGCATGCGCGTCACGCTGATGCCCCGCGACGCCGCAGTGGAGGATGTCGAGGCGCAGCGTCCCGATGGGGTGCTCTGGTCCAACGGCCCGGGGGATCCCGATAAGATGGAGCCTTTCATCGCAGGCGTGCGCGCGCTTAGCGAGCGCTACCCGACCATGGGCATCTGTCTGGGGCATCAGCTGCTGGCCAAAGCCTTTGGTGGCGAGACCTTCAAGCTGGGCTTTGGCCACCGGGGGCCCAACCAGCCGGTGCAGAACCAGCGCGACAAGAGCGTCGCCATGACCAGCCAGAACCACGGCTACGCGGTGCGACGGGAGAGTTTTCCCGACGATCTGGAGATCACCCACGTCAACATCAACGACGACACCATCTCGGGCTTCTCGCACAAGAGCCTGCCGGTCCACGCCGTTCAGTACCACCCGGAGGCCGGCCCCGGCCCGAACGATGCTGTCGATTTCTTTGATGCTTTTGCCCGTGACCTGGACGCGCGATGCGCTGATCGGGGATGAGAAGAGGGGCGCGTGAGCGCTCCGGGTTCGTGGACGTGTTGGCGTCCTGCGCGGTGAACACCGGGGGGAGGCGCGAGCGGACAAAAAAGCCAACTGGCCGGATGATGAATCGGGAACTTTGGGTTATGATGCGCCCGACCGATCGCCCTGCGCGACATAGTTGAGGAGCCACCATGGATTTGCGGTTCTGGGCCGCTACGGACACCGGGCGCGTCCGCGACCATAACGAAGATAACTTCCTGGTCGACAAACGTCTGCAACTCTTCGTGGTCTGCGACGGGATGGGAGGCCACGCCGCCGGCGAGGTCGCCAGCGCGGTGTGCGTACGCACGGTGCGGGAGGTCATCGCCGGGGCTGGCGAGCTTCTGAGTCATCTTCAAGAGGCCCCGGAAGATAAGCAGGTCCAGCAGGCGACGGTGGAGCTGTTGCGCCAGGCGGTGCAGACCGCCAACGCCCGCATCTTCGAGATGGCCCAACAAGACGCCAGCCGCCGCGGCATGGGCACAACCTGCTCAGCGCTGCTTATCAGCGGGGCGCATGGCTTTGTGGGCCACGTCGGCGACTCTCGCCTCTACCGGGTGCGCGAGGGCGATGTTGAGCAGATCACCATGGATCACTCGCTGCTCAACGAGATGATCCGTCAGGGCAAACTTCCCCCCGACACCAAAGAGCGCGACTTCCCGCATAATAATGCGGTCACCCGCGCCGTCGGTGTGCGAGAGTTCGTGGAGGTCGATGCGTTTGAGTTTGGCATCGAGCCGGGCGATCGCATGATGATGTGCTCCGACGGTCTCAGCGGGTATTTCGAGGAAGAGATCGACGTGCTCGACATGACCTCGGGCGACGTCCTCGAAGAGATCATCACGCGATGCATCGACTTCGCCAACGAGAGCGGTGGTAAGGATAACATCACCGTGATCGTGGTGGACGCTGTCGACGCCGAGGCTGAGCAGAACGACGTGGCGCCGGTGCTCGAGATGCTCCGCAGCACCCCGTATTTCCATTACCTGGCGGCCAACGAGCTTGAGCACATCCGTCGGCTTGGCGAGGTGGTCGAGGCGGAGCCCGAAGAGGTCGTCACCTCACCGGAGAATGTGGCGCACAGCCTCTTTGTGATCCTGCGAGGTTCTGTCTCATTGCACCTCGACGGGCAACGCGTCAGCGTCCTGACCGCCGGGGAGCATTTCGGTGAGATGGCGCTGATCGACGCCCAGGATGACAGCGACAACCGACTTCGGGTGCAGGCGCTTGAGCCGACCACGCTCTTTGCGATCGCGCGTGATGATTTTATGGGCATCCTGCGCAGCGCGCCCGGGCTGGCCATCAAGCTGCTCTGGAACTTCGTGCAGGTCTTTGCCGACCGCCTCCAGGGCGTGCCCGCCGAGTATCGCTTCAGCCCCGACCAGTGGCGTGAAGACCCGGACGCCGCGGTTGACTTTACGCCCCCTTCCGGCTCGCTCGTGTTCACCGAAGACCTCAAGAAGATCGCAGAGGAAAGCGACGGGCATGTCGAAGAGAGCGTTGAGGCCGATGAGCCTGAGGTGATGCCGGAGGTCGCGTCGTCAACTGCGTCGGAGCATGATGAGGAGACGCGCGAGTACGATCGCCTTCCCCTCGATGATGCGCCGCTGGCCGCCTCCCTCGGTGGTTGGGACGGCTCCGATGCGAGCTGGGGAGATGTCGCCAGCGATGATGAGGCCAGTGTTGATGAAGTCAGCGAAGATGAGTGGGAAGATCTTCCCCCGGAAGCCGTCGCGCATCGTCCCACGGTCCGTCTCTCGCCGATGCGTGATGATGACGAACTCGATGCCGCGAAGGCCGACGGGGATGTGACGCTCAGCCCCTGGGAGTCGCCTCAGGAAGAGTCCAGCGGCGCTTCAGACGACTGGGTGATCGGGGGTGTCGATGAGGCGTTCGCAGAGCGCGATGACGCCGAGCAGAATGCGTCGGCGTCGGTGAGTTTCGGCGGTGCTCATCTCGATGAGCCGGAAGAGGATCTTCGCGCGACCGTGCAGCTCGATCGTCCGCTTTCCCGCGCGGAGATTGAGGCGACGACCGGGCCGATGTTTGGCGGCGGCGTCCCCGAAAAGTCTGGCGCGGAGCCACCCGCTGACCAGGACGACGATCTCGGCAAGACCGTTGATATTGACGCGGACCTGGCGCGCCTTCGTTCGCTGCGCGCCGAGTCGAGCCTCGATCTGAAGGAGCGTCTCCGCCAGCGCATGAAGGCCCGGAACACACCAGTGCCGTCGAGCGCAGCAAGTGGTGAGGCCGACGTCTCGATGACTGCTCCACCGATGGACGCGGAGCCGGCCGAGGCGAGTGCTGCGCCTTCCGCGCTGGCCGGAGAGGTGGAGGTCCGCAGCTCGCCATCGCGGCGGATGGCCGAGCCGACGCCGGAGGCCAAGGTGATGATTTCACCCGAGCTGATGGGCCTGGTCGACGACGATGACGAGTAAGTTTCCGGCAATTCAGACCCGCTCAGCGGGATGAGAGCAGGCGCGCGCAGCGCGCCGCAACACCCAACTCTACGACGGCGCCATTGTATGGATACACGCACAATTCTTCAGATCGTATTGGGGTTGGTCGTCGCGCTGATCCTCGTGGTTGGCGGGCTGATGGTGATCGCGCTGACAGGCGATGCCGAGACGGTGATCGTCGAGCAGGCCGTTGCCGAGCAGCGGGAAGCCAGAGAGCGCAAGAACCCCTGGGCCGATCAGGGTGAGGCCGCCATCGCGCTGGTGCAGCGCTCTCGCGTCAATCAATCCGAGGACGGTGAGGTTGAAGCCAACACCGTCGGTGAGCTCCTCGCCAGCGAGGCGTTCATCAAAGATAAACTTAAAATCACCGGGGCCGAGTCCACCGGCTGGCATGCTCAGTGGTGGGGGGAGACGAAGTTTGGGCCCTCGTTTTTCCTTGTGCGCTACGGGTTTCAAGACGCCAATATCCGCATCGGACCGGCCTGGCTTGTGGACCTGAAGACCCAGAAAGTGGTGCCCAAAAACGTGCTTGCCCAGGTCGCCAGTGACCCCGAGAAGGGCCAGGAGTCGAAGTACTACGACAAGGCCGCGCAGGTCGTCTCGGCGATGACCAACCACCGCTTCCCGGCCGGGATTAATCTGGGCGGCGCGCTGCTGCTCTACTTCGAGCAGCGCGAGGGCTCCGGTGAGGGCGATACCGTGCTGGGGTGGACCATCGATCACGATCGCGACAACCTTTTTCGGGCCTACTTTCAGTGGACCGAGGGTGGCGAGCAGACCTATGCCGAGTTTGAGTTCGACTTTGATAAACGCGCCCTTCGTGCGGTGAACCTGCAGGCCGCGCAGATCATGCGAGTCGGCGAGGAGTTTGAGCCCACAGACCGTGTGAGCATCATGCCTGGCACCTACGATCCGAAGCAGCGCGTCGCAGCCAACCGCTGGCTGGGCCCGGCGCGCACCCAGTGCCGCCAGCCTCGCCACCGCGACGGATGTAAGGCGCTGGCGACCTTGCTCGACCAGTCTGACCTGATCGAGACCCTGGAGTGGCTGCTGACCGCTCAGGCCGACACCGCCGAGGCTTTCGAGTCCTGCAAAGAAGAGCGCAAGTGCCGCTGGATGCCCGAGGCGCGCGGTGAGGGCGTCTACCGCATCAAGTATGTCTACAACCTCGATGGCACGGAGCAGACGATCGCCTGGGATGTGAACCTGCGCAAAGAAGAGGTCGATGCGGCCGATCGTATCAGCCAGCTCTCGCAACGGGCGGTGAATCCTCGTGGGTAATCCGAGTGAGATGGAGCTTAACCCGAAGCGGTTTGCGCAGCTGGAGAGGCAGGTCTTAAAGGCCCTTTTTGCCGAGCCCCCGACCTCGGGCGAAGTCGTCGACGTCGAGGTCTTTGGCGAAGATGGCAACCAGCCGGTTCGCTACTTTATCTACGCCGATGTGCTCGCGGAGCTGACCAAAGCGGCGCGTTACCGCTCGCAACGTGCAGTGGCGATCTTGCTGGGGCATTTTGCGCTGGATGGTGATGGTGCGTTTGTCGAGGTCAGCGCGTTTGAGGACCTTACCTATGTCTGGGAGGACGATGACGCCGCCGACGCGCTGGAGCGCGGGGTTAAGGAGCAGCTCGCCGCATTGACCCGTCGCGAAGAGCCCGGAAGTGGCAGACGTCATGTGGTGGGGATGTTCTGGTCGGAACCCGGGAGCGATGCGTTGCTGAGCGAGGACGCGGCGCGCGAGCACCTGACCTATTTTAATCTTCCCTTTCAGGCGATTCTTGTCTGCGACGGGGAGCGTGGTCAGGTTGGTCTTTACGCCAGGGGGCCGCGGCAGAAGTTCTTTAACGCAGCGATTCACCTGGTCAGCGCCAAAGATGAGGCTGGCGTTGCGCCTCATCATAATGATGAGACCGCCGAGGCGGCCGCGTCGCCCGACTCCACTCCTGAAGATCATGATGATAAAGAGCGCTCCGCCAGCGGGGCGCCCTCTGAGTACACCTTTGAAACTGAGGAAGATGATGACTGAGATTGTCGATATTGTTGCCCGTGAGATTCTCGACAGCCGCGGTAACCCCACCGTGGAGTGTGATGTTTATCTGGAGAGTGGCGCGATGGGACGCGCGGCGGTCCCCAGCGGTGCTTCCACCGGGGAGCACGAGGCCATTGAGCTTCGCGATGGGGATAAGGCGCGCTACCTCGGCAAGGGCGTTCAGCAGGCCGTGGAGAACATCCACGAGGAGATCGCCCCGGAGCTTATCGGCGAGGACAGCGCGAACCAGCGTCGCATCGACGACATTCTGCTTGGCCTTGATGGGACCGAGAATAAGAGCCGCCTGGGCGCGAACGCGCTTCTGGCGGTGAGTCTGGCGTCGGCCTACGCCGCGTCGGAGGCGCTGGGGCTTTCGCTCTACCGCTACATCGGCGGCTTGCAGGCCACGGTGATGCCGGTGCCGATGATGAACATCATCAACGGCGGCTCTCACGCCGACAACAGCGTCGACATTCAGGAGTTCATGGTCATGCCCGTGGGAGCCGGCTCGCTGACCGAGGCGGTGCGCTGTGGCGCGGAGATCTTCCACGCCCTTAAGAGCGTGCTCAAAGGCCAGGGCTACTCCACCTCGGTGGGCGATGAGGGCGGGTTTGCGCCCAACCTCAAGAGCAACCGCGAGGCCCTCGACCGCATCATGGAAGCCATCGAGAAGGCTGGCTACAAAGCCGGCGAAGACGTCGTGCTTGCGCTGGACTGCGCCGCCAGTGAGTTCTTCGACAAAGAGTCCAAGACCTACAAGCTCGCCGGGGAGGGCCGTGAGCTCGACGTGGCGAAGATGATTGATTTCTACGAAGAGCTGGTCAGCGCCTACCCGATCGCCAGCATCGAGGATGGTCTCGACGAGAACGACTGGGAGGGCTGGAAGAAGCTCACCGACCGCCTGGGCAAGAAGGTGCAGCTGGTCGGCGACGACCTCTTTGTGACCAACACCAGGACGCTCGCCCGCGGCATTGAAAAGGGCGTGGGGAACTCGATCCTGATCAAGGTCAACCAGATCGGCACGCTCAGTGAGACGCTGGATGCGGTGGAGCTCGCGCATCGCAACGGCTACACCGCCGTGATCAGCCACCGCTCCGGGGAGACCGAAGATACCACCATCGCGCACCTGGCGGTGGCCACGGCCAGCGGCCAGATCAAGACCGGGAGCCTCTCGCGCTCCGACCGGGTCGCCAAGTACAACGAGCTGATCCGCATCGAAGAGCAGCTCGGCGCGACCGCGAGTTACCCCGGCGCGTCGATCTTTAAGAAGTAAGGTTGCGCCCCCAGAAAGGGGGCAAATCCGAAGAGGAGCGTCGTCCGCGCGTCAGCGCGGGCGGCGCTCGCGTACTCTGCGGGGATGAGCTTTCGTTTACGCGTTGTTCTCTGCAGGAAATGCGCCGCGGGCAGAGGGCTGATTGACAGTTTGAGAGCCCGCGCGCTACAACCGCCCGGCCGCCGAAGGTGGCGAATTTTCGGGCGATACGCCCCTTTTGACAAAACACCCACCCACGCGTCTTTGCGTGGCGAGATGGAGGTCATGCCATGACCCGTGAAGAGATTCGCTCGAGTATCAGCGATCTTCGTCAACGGCTGGTTGAGCTCGGGAGGTATCTTTGACCTGGCTCAAAAGAAAGCCAGGATCGAAGAACTCGATGCGATAAGCCAGGACCCGGAGTTCTGGAACGATGCAGAGCGCGCTCAGACGACGATGAAAGAGCGCGGTGAGCTGGTCGATGTGATCGAGCGTTACGAGACGCAGCTCGAGAGTCTGGATGAGGCGGAGCTCTACCTGGAGCTTGCCGCTGAGGCCGATGGCGATCCGCAGGCCCTTGCCGACGCCGGTCAGCTTATTACGGAGACGAAGAGCGCGGTCCAGAGTCTGGAGACGCGCCGGATGCTCAGTGGCGAGCACGACGACCACAACGCCTTTGTCTCGATCAACGCCGGGGCAGGGGGCACCGAGAGCCAGGACTGGGCCTCGATTCTCCTGCGGATGTACCTGCGGTACGTCGAGCAGAAGGGCTGGCAGGTGGAAGTCACCGACCAGCAGGCCGGCGATGAGGCGGGGATCAAGAGCGCCGACCTGCACGTCACCGGCGACTTTGCGTTCGGTCATCTCAAAGCCGAGGCCGGCGTGCATCGCCTGGTGCGCATCAGCCCCTTTGACAGCGCGAAGCGTCGGCATACCAGCTTTGCGGCGGTGTCGGTGGCCCCCGAGATCGATGACGATATCGAGATCGAGATCAAAGATAGCGATCTGCGCATCGACACCTACCGCGCCTCCGGTGCCGGTGGTCAGCACGTTAACCGAACCGACTCCGCGGTGCGTTTTACGCACATCCCCACCGGGATTGTGGTGGCCTGTCAGAATGAGCGCTCCCAGCATAAAAACCGCGCCACAGCGATGAAGATGCTTCGCGCCAAACTCTACGAGCGCGAGATGCAGGAGCGCCGCGACAAGGCCGCTGATGAGCACGCCGAGCAGAAGGATGTGGCCTTCGGTAGCCAGATTCGCTCTTACGTGCTGCACCCCTACAAGCAGATCAAAGACGTTCGCACCGGCTACACCGAGGGCAACGTCGATAAGGTGCTCGACGGGGGCCTCGACCCCTTCGTGGAAGCCTACCTGCTTAAGGCGGGCGGACAATCTGAGGGTGATGAAGCGGCCGAAGCGTAAGAAAGAACGGGCCACCGGCGCGGAATCAACGCGGCGGTGGCCCGGTTGCAGCCGCTCGGTGCTGCTCCCCTCGTCTATGCCCTCAACGGGAAGCTGATGTCTTATGAGAGCTTCGTCGGCCGTCGTTATTTGATGGCCAAACAGCGCAGCCGCGTCGTCTCGATCATCACATTGATCGCGGTCAGCGGTGTGGCGCTGGGCGTGACGGCGTTGATCGTCGTGCTCAGTGTGATGGGAGGCTTCCGCGCCGACCTCACCAGCAAAATTCTGGGGGCGAAGGCCCATGTGGTCATCCAGCAGCCGGATTTTGGCCCGCTCGATGACGCCAACGCCGTGGCCGACCGCGCTCTGGAGGTCGAAGGCGTTGTCGGCGCCTCCCCATTTATCGAGAGCGAGGTGATGGTCTCCTCGCCGACCAACCTGAGCGGCGTGGTGCTTCGTGGCATCGACGTCGATCGGGTGGGGACGGTCACCGATCTTCTGGAAAACCTTGAGAAAGGGGAGCTCTCCAACCTGCGTGATTCGCGCGGGATGATGGAACGCATCGAGGAGGAGCGTGACGAAGAGCTCGAAGTTCTGCTCGATCGGCTCGATAAGGAGAGCAAGGAGCTGCGCGAGACCATCGACGCGAAGCGCGGCGCGACGGGTGTCAGCGACGACTTTATGCCGGCACCCGACGAGGACCTGCCTCCGCTCATCGACCTCGATGAGGTCAGCGATGAGACGCCGCAGCCGCAGGCCGAGCGCGGCGGTGATGAGGGGTTTATGCCGCCGCTCTTTGACGACAGCGGCGCAGAGGCCTGGGATTTGCCCGCGCTGCCCGGCGAGGAGGGCGATGAGGCCGGTGGCGAGATGCCGGGCATTGTTGATGAAGCGCCGCAGGATGATGGGCGGCTTCCCGGTTTGATCATCGGGACCGAGCTCGCAACCTCGCTGCAGGTGCGTCTGGGCGATGAGGTCAACGTGGTCACGCCCCGTGGCGAGATGGGACCCTCGGGACCTATCCCGCGGAGCCGGCCCTTTCGCATTGTCGGGGTGTTTTACAGCGGGATGTACGAATACGACGCCAACGCGGCGTTTACCTCGCTCGATGACGCCGCGCGCCTGCTCGACTTTGAGGGGGCCACCGGCGTGGAGCTTCGCACCGACAACGTCGAGGAGGTTCTGGCGGTGGGGGAGCGCCTGCGTGAGATCTTCTCGCCAGAGCTTCGCGTGATGGACTGGCAGCAGATGAACAGCAGCCTCTTCTTTGCGCTCAAGCTCGAGAAGATCGCGATGTTCCTGGTGCTGATCTTCATCATCCTGGTCGCGAGTTTTAGCATCGTGGCGATGCTGATCATGATCGTCATCGAGAAGGCCCGTGAGATCGCCATCCTCAAGTCGATGGGGGCCAGCGACGGCGGCATCATGCGCGTCTTTATGTTCCAGGGGGTGGTGATCGGGGCGGTGGGCGCGGCGGCCGGGCTGGGGATGGGGCTTTTGATTTGCTACTTGCTCCAGACGGTGGGCCTGCCGCTGGACTCCGAGGTTTATTATATCTCGACCCTTCCGGTTGAGGTTGACCGCCTGGAGGTTGTGGCGGTGGTGTTGAGCACCATCCTGATCAGCTTCCTGGCCACATTGTATCCATCGTACCAGGCCGCGAAGATGCGTCCGGTAGAGGGGCTTCGTTATGACTGAGACGACGACCACCACGCCGCTGATCGAGCTCAAGGGTATTCACCGCCGCTTTGAGCATCGCGGCCAGCAGCTCGACGTGCTTCGGGATCTGAACTTCCGGATCTTCGCGGGCGATCAGGTCGCGATCATGGGACCGAGCGGCGCCGGCAAGAGCACGCTTTTGCAACTTCTGGGCACGCTCGATGCGCCCACCTCCGGGACGATGCTCTTTGACGGCGAAGATGTGTTTGCGCGCAGCTCCAGCGGGCTTGCGCGTTTTCGCAACGAGCAGGTCGGCTTTGTGTTTCAGTTTCACCACCTGTTGCCGGAGTTCACCGCCCTGGAGAACGTGATGATGCCCGGGCTCATCGGGCGGATGCGCAAAGGCGAGGCCGAAGCGCGCGCGATGGAGCTTCTGGAGAAGGTCGGGCTCAAAGATCGGGTGCAGCATCAACCCGGGGAGCTCTCCGGTGGGGAGCAGCAGCGGGTGGCGATCGCGCGCGCTCTCTTTAAAAAGCCGCGCCTTCTGCTGGCCGACGAGCCTACCGGCAACCTTGACCTTAAGACGGGCGCTGGGATACACGCCGTGCTGCGTGAGCTCAACGAGAGCACCGGCGTGACCGTGGTGGTGGTCACCCACGATCCGAACCTGGCCGAGACCATGCCCATCCGTGTGCTGGTGGATCAGGGCCAGCTTATCCCTCAGATTCCGGGGGATGACCGGCTGAAAGGGCGAGTTTCGGATGATTTGATTGATCAGGCACCGCGCGATCCACGCCAGGTTGCGGCTGTAGCGGACGCCTCCGTCGGTGCCGATGGCGTCGCTTCTTCCGCACCGACGCCGCACGCCTGATTACGCGCGCCCACTTCGAAATGCTCTCAGGAACAGATGTGATGGTTGATGGAAAGCTAAGGGCGGCGCTGCTGCTATGCGCACTTGTGGGGCTGATCGGGATGCCGACGGCGCTGCACGCCCAGGGGATGCCGCAGCTGGAGCGCCCCGAGATTCTGGATAGTGCGCCGGTGGCGCCGCGTCAGACGGCGCAGTTGCCGAGCGGCGAAGCCGGCACCGAGGGCCAGGACATCGCCGAGGTGCGCGTCCAGGGAAACCGCCGTGTGGAGGCGGCCTCCATCCTCGACCGCGCTCGCCAGCGAGCCGGTATGGCCCTCTCGCGCGAGCAGGTCAGTGAGGATATTCGGCGCATCTTTGCGCTGGGATATTTCGATGATGTCCGGGTCGACGCGACCGCCACCGATCAGGGGGTGGTGCTGACTTACATCGTCGACGAGAAGCCGGCGATCGACGCCATCCGCTACCGCGGCAACGACGCCGTGAGCACCGAAGATATCGAAGAGGTGGTGGAGCTGCAGCGCTTCGCCATCGCGAACTTCGCCGACATCAACCGCAGCGCCACCGCCATCCAGGAGCTCTACCGCGAGAAGGGCCATTACCTGGCTGAGGTCGACTACGAGATCGACAGCGTGGAAGGCCGCGAAGATCTGGCGGTGGTCACCTTCGAGATCCGCGAATACTCCAGGGTTCGCGTCAAACGGGTGACGATCCTCGGTAACTCCGAGATCGAAGACGCCGAACTCAAAAACATCATGGCCACCCGCGAGGGGCACTGGCTGTCGTTTCTGACGAAGTTCGGAAACTTCCGGGAGCAGGACTTCCAGGACGATCTGCAGCGCCTGGTGCTCTACTACTACCACAACGGTTATCTGCAGGTTCAGGTCGATGAGCCGACGATTCGACTCTCACGTGATAAGCGCGACCTCTACCTGACGATCCGCATCGATGAGGGCGTCCAGCATTACCTCAATGAGGTCAACATTCAGGGTGACCTGCTCGCGGACGAAGAACAGCTCCGCGAGATGATCGAGCTTGAGTCCGATGACGTGTTGCTCTGGGGCGATATGCAGATGGGCATTCAGCGCATCCAGCGTTTTTATCAGGATGCCGGTTATGCCAACGCGCGCGTGCTGCCGCAGCCCATTCCCACCCAGGAAGACCCCTCGCGGGTGAACCTGGCGCTGACGATCACGCAGGGGCCGCTGGTCTCGATCGGGCGCATCGAAGTCGTGGGCAACATAAAGACCCGTGATAAGGTCGTGCGCCGCGAGCTTGTGATTGAGGAAGGGCAGCTTTATTCGGCCAGCGCCATCGAGCAGTCGCGAGCGCGTGTGGAGCGCCTGGGTTATTTTGAGCAAGTCACTGTGACCAGCCAGCCCACGTCTTCGCCCGATGTGGTGGACCTGCGCATCGAGATCAAAGAGCGCCCCACCGGCACCTTCCAGATCGGCGCGGGCCTCTCCAGCCAGGAGAGCTTCATCTTCCAGGGGCAGGTCTCCCAGGAGAACCTGCTGGGGCGCGGTCAGTCGCTGGCGTTGAGCATTCAGGCCTCGGGGATTCGGCGACTCTTTAACCTGCGCTTCTCCGAGCCCTGGTTGCTGGGCAGCCGCTGGCAGTTTGCGGTGGACCTCTACAACTTCGATTACCTCTACCAGGACTTCTCGCGCGTCTCGACCGGGGGCAACCTCACCTTCGGCTACCCGCTTGGCGAGCTGCTGGGGCTGGAGATCGGTGACGCGCTCTCAACCTCGCTGACCTACAAGCTCGAAGATGTTCAGGTGGAGCCGGGCGGCTACTCCGGCACCAACGTGCAGCCGGCCTCGCCACTCTTTACGGGCGGTCTGACGAGCAGTGTGCGCCTGGGGGCTTACCTTGATACGCGCGACAACCGCATCTTCCCCAGGCGCGGGATGTACCACTCGGCGCGGGTTGAAGTTGCCGATGGCACGCTGACGGCCAGTGAGAATGAGTTCATCAAGTATGACCTCGATGCGCGCTTCTACTTCCCGCTCTTCTGGAACATGGTGCTGCGCCTCAACGGCAACCTGGGCTTTGTCACGAGCACCTCATCGGAGCGCCCCGTGCCGATCTTCGAGCGCTACTTTGCAGGCGGGCCCGACACCATTCGCGGTTTTGATCGCTACACGCTCGGACCGAGCCGGCGCGTGCCCGGGTCGAGCGATGACCCCTCGGGCGGGCTGAGCGAGTTCCACTACGGCGGCAACAAACGCCTTGTGCTGACCGCCGAGGTCGAGTTTCCGATCCTCGCCGCGGGCAACGTGACCGGGGTGGTCTTTACGGATGTGGGGAATGCATTTGACGATGGGACCCCTTTCACCCTCAAGCTCGACCTGATGAGCGACGACGCCAACCGCTACGCCGATGCGCTGCGCACGACGGTGGGCTTCGGGGTGCGCTGGTTCAGTCCGATCGGGCCGCTGCGCTTTGAATGGGGTGTGCCCCTGCAGAAGCTCTCGGGTGAGAAGCCGCTGGTGTTTGATTTCAGCATTCAGAACGCATTTTAAGTTTAGACGACCCGGCGGGGAGCCCCGGCCGAGCGTCGTAGAATCATCTGGACCAAGGGAGACGTGATGAGCAGCATGCAACTGAGCAAGTCGATGGGCCGCCTGATGGTGGCGTTGATGATGGCCGCCGCCGTGATTCTGGGGGGGCTGTCGACGGCCAGCGCCCAGGATGTGAAGATCGGCTATGTCGATATGCAGGAGGCGCTCAACTCCATTGAGGAGGGCAAGCGCGTAAAGGCTCGTCTGGAGCGCGAGTTTCAGCAGCGCCAGGAACGCCTCGACACCAAGCAGAATGAAGTTCTGGAGATGCGTCAGGAGCTTGAGCAGCAGGCGATGATGCTCTCGGAGGAGGCCCGCCAGGAGCGCGTGATGGCGCTTCAGGGGCGGATGCAGGAACTTCAGGAGCTCTACCTGCAGCTCCAGAACGAGCTCGCGCAGCAGGAGGCTGAGGCCACCAAGGGCATCTTTGACAAGATGCGCGCGATCATTCGCACGATGGCCCGCGAGCAGAACTACACCTTGATTCTGGAGCGCACCGAGTCCTCGGTGCTCTACGCGGCCGACGGCATGAACCTGACCGACGAGCTTGTGCGTCGTTACAACGCGGCTCACCAGTAAGTGAGCCCGAGCTCTGTTCGCCGGCCAGCAACCGGCCGGTGAGGCAGCGAGGAAGATGATGCGAGCGCACCTCTATACCGCGACGATTCTGGGTCTGGCGCTGGGCGCGTCGGGCTGTGATGTGGAGAGCAAGGTGCGCTCGCTGATGGACAAGGGCGAAGACCAGCGGGTGATCGCAGCCGAAGAGCGCCAGCAGACCACCGAGCTTCGCGAGACCGAGCCCAACGACAGCATCGCTCAGGCCACCTCGCTATCGCTGGGCGTGGATATGCGCCCGATCCACGGGGCGATTGAGCCCGCGGAAGACGTGGACTGGTTTGTGCTTGAGCCCCCGCAGGGGGAGAGCTGGCTGGTCGACTTAAGCGTGATTCCGAGCGGCGACGCGCTGGATGCGGCCATCTATGTGGAAGTGGAGGGGGAGGGGGATTTTCCCGAGCTGCTCTATCAGGTGGCCGGTCCTGGCGAGGTTGAGACGGTGCCGATGATCTCGGTGCCTGCTGAGGGGCGGCGCTTTTTTGTGAGCGGCGCCGACGGTAGCGCTGGTGAGTACCGCGTGGAGGTGAGCCGGCGTCTGAGTGCGGGCGCGGTGGAAGTTGAGCCCAACGATTTTGCTCATATCGCCTCTCCGCTCGCGGTGCCTGGCGAGGTGCAGGGGGTCTACGATCGACCCCAGGACCGCGACATCTTCTTTGTGAAGACCGATGATTTGGACCCGAGCAAGGTCTACACGCTCGAGGTCAGCTCGGTGGCCGGGATTTCCCAAACCCTGCGCATCTACGGGGCGCCCGAGCTGGAGGCGGCGCTCCTGGAGCTGACGGTCGCTGAAGATCGACCCGCGATCATTCCCAACATCGCGCTGGCCAGCGGCGCGCAGGGCCTGTGGTTTGTGCTCACCGCCGGCGAGGCCTACGACCGCCAGCGCGGCTATCGGCTGCGCGTGATCGAGCACCCGCCCGAGCCGGAGTTTGTGGTGGAGCGCGAGCCCAATGACAGCGCCGCGGGCGCGCAGAACGTGGACTTCGAGGAGGTCGTCCGCGCCTACCTGCACGCCCCCGGGGATGTGGACCGCTACCGTTTTGTGATCGAGGCGCCCGAGCACGACGAGGTTGAGTACGTGCTCGACGGGAGCTCGCCAGACGCCGGGGATGACGCGCCACAGGTTGAGGCCGATCCCTGGGCGGCGGTGCCCGAGAAGGAAGCGCCCGAGGTTGTGGCGCAGCTCACCCTCAACCCCCTTAAAGAAGATCATCGCCTGGCGCTGCGCTGGCTCCCCGATGTGGAGAGCGGTGAGCGGGAGTTTTCGATGGAGGCCGAAGAGCCCCGCGAGTCGCTGACGGTATGCAACCACGTGCTGGGTCCGGGCGCCTACGATGTGGAAGTGCGGGCGGCGGAGTCGAACTTCAGCCTGGTCAACCGCTCCTACGACTATGAGCTGCGGCTGCGCAATGTGGCGCAGACCCCGGGGCTGGAGATCGAGCCGAATGACGCCCCGGAGGAGGCCGACCGCCTTGTGCCCACCGCGGCGCGGGTGGGTTTTGTGTCGACCGAGGGCGACGTGGACTACTACGCGTTTCTGGTCGGACCGGCCGAGGTCGCGGCGGTGGCCGACGCCCCGGCTGAGAAACGTGAAGAGGGTGCGCGCAGCGATGATGACGCCGCCGGCGAGCAGCAGGTTGCGCCGGAGGCCACCGAGCCCGGTGCGATCGCTGAAGCGGATCCCGGGGCGGCCGCTCCTACAGCGGATCCACTCGGCTGGCAGCCGCCCGAGACCGAGTCGGTGCGCGTGCGCGTGAAGGCCAACCGGCTCAACCTGCGTTTTGAGCTGCTGGACGATGAGCGGGCGCGGGTCGCCCAGGTCAATCGTGCCGGTCCGGGGGCGGATGAGGAGTTAGCGATTGACTTGCCCCATGGGCTCTACTATCTGGCCGTCAGCGCAAGCGGAGGCTCATCCTGTGAGCCTTACGAGGTTACGGTGGAGCGGCCCTGAGCCTGTTTGCGCCTCCACCTTCAACGCGAGAAGCGGCAAACGAGGTCAGGCGTGAGCAGTACAAGTCCTATTTTAGTCGGAATTGCCGGGGGCACCGGTTCGGGAAAGACCACGGTGGTGCGCCGTATTCTGGAGGCGTTCGACGAGGACGTGATCTGCCTGGATATGGACTCGTATTACCGCGACTTGAGCGAGATGCCCAAAGAGGAGCGTCGCAAGTTCAACTTCGACCACCCCGACGCGTTTGACACAGAGCTCTTCATTCAGCATTTGCAGGATCTTTCGGCGGGCCGGGCGGTCAAAAAGCCCGTGTACAGCTTTGCCGAGTCGGTCCGCACCTCCGAGGTGGTGGAGGTGGAGCCGGCACCCATCGTGATCGTCGAGGGCATCCTGGTGCTCGCCGATGCGCGGGTGCGCGATCTTCTGGAGGTGAAGATCTTTGTCGACGCCGACGATGATATTCGCTTTATCCGTCGTCTGGAGCGCGATGTGGCCGAGCGCGGTCGCACCCTGGAGTCGGTGATCTCGCAGTACCAGCGCACGGTGCGCCCGATGCATTACAGCTTTGTGGAGCCGAGCAAGCGCTACGCCGACGTGATCATCCCGCGCGGCGGCAAGAATGATATCGCCATCAATATGGTGGTAGCCGACATCACCTCGAGGCTGACGCATATCAAGGTGCGCAATCAGCTCGATTTGATCTGAAGGAGGGTCGCCAGGGCAGGGGGCCCTGGCGATTGAATGGCGGTAATTGGTAATTTTAGAGGGGCAGGTGGCCGAGGGCGCCGAGGATCACGAGCGCGACAAGCGCGATGATCAGCGTGAGCGCCAGCGCGAACTTCAGGCCGGTGCCGCCCGATTGGGGGCGCTCGTAGGGGGAGACGAGCAGCTGCGAGCCGCTGGCGTCGGGGGTGGCGTCATCGGCCCAGGTCCAGACATCGTCGGGGGAGGTTGCGGGGGCCGGGGTCGGCTGCTGAGGCCGCGCGTTGTGGGGCGTTTCGAGATCGGTGTGGGGGGCGGGCGTGGGCTGGCGCGAGCTCGCGGCGATCGGTGTGGGGTGCTCTTTGCGGCGGGTCAGCACAATGACCTCATCGCGCGGCGCAGGCGGCTCGAGCACAGTGATGATCGATGAGGTCGAAGAACTCCCACCTCGGGTGATGCCCGGGGGAGGCGTTTCGACGGGCTGGCGGCGCATATCGCCAAAGGGGACGGCGTCTTCGGCGTGATTTTCCCCCGTGGACGCCGCTGCGGGTGTGGGTGTCGATGTGTGCTCGCGTCCGCCGCCCAGGGGCGCAAAGCCCGGCGCGCGCTGCGTGAGGTCGGGCTGTGCGAGCGCGTCGAGGAGCTCCGCGGCGTTTTGAAAGCGGTTCGCGCGGTCTTTCTCCAGCGCGCGCCGCACGACCGACTCCAGGCGAGTGTTTCGGAGCGCGGCGTTGGAGAAGACGGGGAGCGGCTCAAAGAGGTGCGCGCGCATCACCTTCACCGGGTTGGGATCGCTGAAAGGCGGGTGGCCGTTGAGCATCTCAAACAGAATGATGCCCAGCGCGTAGATGTCGGTCTGCGGATCAACTTCTTCGCCGGCGGCTTGTTCCGGCGACATGTAGGGAGGCGTACCGACGGTCGAGCCCGTCATGGTGAGCTGACGCGCGCCCGGCTCGGTGGGCGTCTCCAGGCCTCCCTGGGCCATCTTCGCGATGCCGAAGTCGAGGACTTTGACGAAGTTCGGATCGTCGCCGATCTGCGTGAGGAAGATGTTTTCGGGCTTGAGGTCGCGGTGGACGATGCCCTGGTCGTGGGCTTCCTGGAGGCTGCCCAGGGTCTGGCGAGCGATGTGCAGGACCCGGGGAAGATCGAGGGGGGCCGACTCCTGGAGGCAGTCCGCGAGGTCCTGGCCGCGGAGGAGCTCCATGACGATGAAGAAGAGATCGTCTTGCTGCCCGTAGTCGTGAACCGTGATCGTGTTGGGGTGCTGAAGACGGCTGGCCAGGCGGGCCTCGCGGCGGAAACGCTCGACGACATCATCGACCGACGCGAAGCGCGGCGGAAGGATTTTGATGGCGACGTCTCGGTCGACATTGAGCTGACGGGCGCGGTAAACCATGCCGAAGCCGCCCTCGCCGATGGCTTCGGTGAGCTCGTAGCGGTCGGCCAGGCGAGTGCCCGGTGTCGAGAGGGAGAGCGTCGTCATAGTGTGTGATGCCGGAGGAGTTCGGGAGGCCGGAGCACAGGGGCCGAAGCTGCCAATAATGCCGTTAACATGCTCTCTAGCAGCATAGGAAAGGGAAGAGTGTCGAGGCAAGGAAGAGCCGTGAAAGGGGAGAAAAAAGTCGAGGGGTTGGGGGCCCGGTTGGGGTCTGAGTTGCTGTGTGCGGCGCTGGCCTCGGCGGTGCGTGATGCGGCGGCACGGTGGGGCTGCGCGCTGGAAGAGGTTGGGGAGGCGATCGCCGATGTGGTGGAGGGAGACGTAGCGTCGATGATTGGCGCGGTGATGGGGGCGGCGGCCGAGGGGCGTAAAGGGGAGGTTCAAGATCGGGAGAAAGGTGGGGCGTGGGACGGGTATCTCAGCGATGAGGCGCGGCGGGCCCATGGCGTTCATTTTACGCCGGATGCGGTGGCGCAGCGCCTGGTGGGACTGCTGGATGATCTTGCGACGCCCGGGCCGATCGTCGATCCGGCCTGTGGCGCCGGCGCCTTATTGCTGGCCGCCGACAGGCGCTGGCCCCGGCGGGCGCTGGTAGGGGTGGAGCGTGATCCGCTGCTGGCGATGGTCGCCGCATTGCGACTTCTGGACGCGCGCCGCGGGCGCGAACATGCCGGGGTGCGCATCGTTGTGGGTGATGGCCTGGCCCCTTTGCCCGATGCACTGGATGGGCGCGTGGCTGCGGTGGTGATGAACCCGCCCTACGTCCCGGAGAAAGGGCACGGGGAGGCGCTTGCCGCGGTGCTGCGCGCGCATCCGCGATTTGAAGATGTGCGCGGCACGCGCGCCGATCTTCTCTATTACTTCCTGGCGCGCTCGGTGGAGATGCTGGCACCCGCCGGGCAGGCCGCCTGGCTGACGCCGCCGCACTGGCTTCGGGCCGACGGCGCGTGCCGGCTGCGTGCCTGGTTGCTAAAGCGCGGGGCGATGGAGCGTTTTGCGTGGTGCGAGGCCCGGGGCGTCTTTGATGCGACGCCGGGTCAGGAGGTGCTGCTCAGCGCGTTTCGCCGTGGTGAGGCGCTGCGCGAGCCACGCTGGCGTGCGGAGGTTATTTTGGACGGTACCCAGGGCGATGCGTCTGCAGGCTGGCAAAAGGTACAGCCCCAGAGCCTCGGTGAGGCTCGCTGGAGCCCGCGCGCCGACGCGAAGGTGCTGGGGTGGGGCGCTCGCCGAAAACGCCAGGGGCGGCCCCTCGGTGAGCTGGTGCGTGATTTTCAGGGGGTTGTCAGCGGTGCGGATCGGGTGACGCGGCGTCACGAGCGCAACTTTGGAGGTGAGTATGGCTGGGAGGTGGGCGCGCCGATCTTTTTAAGTGAGAGCGCGCATCCTCCCGAGCGGTGGGAGCCGCTTTTGCCCTATGTGCGGCCGGTGCTGCGATCCGGGAGGTTGGAGGCGGGGCGGACCTATGAGACCGAGGTGGCGCACGCCTGGATGCTCTACCTCGATGGGGAGGTCGACGCGGCGCATCTTCCGGCGGTTGAGGCGGTGTTGGGGCCTTACCGGCCTATCCTTGAGGCGCGACGCGAGGTGCGTTTGGGAAAGATGCCCTGGTATCGGCTGCACTGGCCGCGCGATGCGCGGGCGATGCGCACGCCGAAGTTGGTGGTGCCGCGACGCGCAAAACATCCCTGCTTTGCGCTGGACTTAAGCGGCGCGGTGGTCTCCAGCGACTGCACCTTTCTGGTCGCACCGGATCATGTGCAGGACACACGGCGCTACCTGCGGGCGTTGATGGCGGAGCTCAACAGCGAAGAGACCGAGCGCTACCTGCGGGTCTTTGGCAAACGAAAGGGGGAGCTGCTGGAGTTTTACAGCTCCCCGCTTCGCGAGCTGCCCGTGGTGGGCTGGCCTGCTGTTGAATGAGCGCTGTCATCAGCCCGGGTAAGGCATGTCCAGATCGACCCCGCCGGTGGCATCGACACCTTTGGAGGTTGCGCCCCGAATCAAGGCTTTGAGTGAGCCCAGGGGCTCGACACGCGGGGGCTGATAGGTTGAGGCGCAGGTGGCGTCGGTGCGCGGTGTTGAGGGCGCACGGCGATCGAAGCGATGGCCAGGTTGCGGCGTACACATAGGAACCTCCAACAGAGAAGCATCAGGTGACATCGGCTGCGGCCCACCGGCTCTGGTTCTGGAGCCAGAGTTCGGCTGCAAGGGTTCGCCAGATCTCCCAGGAGCCGCGCCAGGGTGGTCCTGAGAGGGGGCGCGCCAGGTAGTCGGCAAGGGCTTTCTGGAAGATGGCTTCATGGATCACTCGGTGTCTGGCGAGCTGCGAGTGGGTCATCAGACGCAGCGCGCGGTTGAGCTCCTTATCGGCCAGCCCGCGCTCGACGAGCGCGTCGAAACTTCCGAGCTTTGGACGCCGCCTGACCTCCGAGGGTAAGTGCCGACCGAGGCGACGCAGCGGCGCTTTCTGGCGTCCCCCCTCAACCAGCTCGGCAGGGGATAGTTCTAAAGATAAGTCCCAGACCTCGGCATCAAGGAAAGGAGTCAGAAGGCGCAGGTTGGCCTGACGGGCGATGCGGGCCAGGCTGCGCATGATCAGCTCCCAGTTCCAGGTGTGCTGGCGCGCGGCGCGAAAGCGCGCAAAGCGCCTGGAGGCGGGCTCAATGCCGGCTGGCGAGGCGTATGGCGGGCACAGAAGCCAGGGGGGCGTCGGGGCGGGGGCCGGCCGCAGGTGCTCGCGGGCCGCACGCAGGCCCAGGCGTTGCAGCGCGGCGCCGAGCGCGGGGGCGCTCAAGCGACTCAGCCCCAGGTGGCGGGCCGCGGCCAGAAGATCGCGCGGCGCAAGGTGCTCAAAGCGATCGTCGAGCCAGACCCGGGGCGGGATCCACAGGGCGTCGTCGGCGCCGTGACCTGTGACCAGGGTCAGGAGGGGTTCGTTGAGCCGGGATCGAAGCTGAGAGAGGGCATCGGAGAACCACCCGAGGTCGGGGTGGGCATGCGGCCCCCAGCCGGCCGCGCTCAGGTGTTGGGCCGGAAGTCGAAGAGGCCAGCGGGTCTCAATGGGCAGGGGCTCCCAGCGCGCACCCATCGCCTCGGCCAGCGCCCGGGCGCGCCGGCGCTCGCCAGGATCAAGGTCCAGCGTCAGCGTGCGGGTCTTTGCCGGATGGGGGCTCAACCCCAGGAGCGTGGCCGAGTCCAGCCCACCGCTGAGCGCAAGCCAGCTGCCCGGCTCATCCAGCGCGAGCGCACCGCGCTCCAGGTGCGCGCGCAGCCTGTGGGCCACCTCGGCGCGGCGCTGCGGCGTCGGCCGGGATGTGGACCCTACGCCCGGGCGCGCACGCCACCAGCTTTGCAAGGTGAGGGTGGTGTGGGCCCCGAGATACGCGACTTCTCCGGGGCGCAATCGCTCCACGTTCAGCGCAAAGTCGGCGCGGTCGTTGGCCTGTCCGCCGGCCAGAAAGTCGCCGATCCGCAAAAGATTCAAGCCGTCGGCGCCGCTCAGCACGCTCATGAGGTCGGGATCGGTGCTGGCGGCAAAGTCCGGCGCGCAGCGGTGTTGCCAGGGTATGCGTCCGAAGCGATCGCGCCACCAGCCCTGCGCGCTGTGGCCCTCTCGCCAGAAGATCCCGCTGTGCACCCCGGGGATTCGGCTCAGCGCCAGTCCCTCACCGCGTCCATAAGCGTCGAGAAGCCCTTCCCAGTCGGCCGACATCGCCCCGGGCTCACCGATAACCAGCGCGCGCCAGCAGCCGGCGACCACCAGCCGATGCTCCCAGAGCGGGGAGGGGCGCATCCAGATTCCGGTGGCGATCGCTTCGGCGTCACCGGGGAGTGCAGCGCGGCAGCCCGGGCCGAGATAAAGGTCTGTCAAAGCTGGCTCCGTGGTGGGCGGTGTCGTGATTACGTTTAAAGGTAGTCTCAGGGATGACATCTTCATGCGGGCGACGCGGACCACTCGATGTCCGGCGTCAACACGTGTGCACACGGAGCGTGTATGCAGGGGGAGAAGACGGCGCTTCAGCCGCAGCCACAGCTGGCCGCGCTGGGGTTGATGATCTTTTTGATCGGGGCCCTGGCCCTGTCGTTATGGCCGGCACCCGCGCCGGCGAGCGCTGTGTCGCAGCCGCCTGCGCAGAGCGCGACGGGCGCTGCTGATGGAGAGCGGGCCTCGGTCGAGGCGATGTTTCGAGCGCGTTGAATAGACCGGGGCGGGGCTTGACCGGAGCGAGTGCTGTGCGAATCTTGACCCACGTTTTGATCACCTTTCCGTGGGCCTGTGATGCTCGCGCTGCAGACAGGATGTTGCCATGTCCTCTCCTCCCGATAGCCCCGGCCCTGAGGTTCCCGGCCCCAGCGGGCTGACGATGGCCATGACCTTGCGGGACTTCGCCCGCGGGCCGATCCCGATGATCGAAGGCTTGCAGGCGCGCTTTGGCGACGTCTCGCGTTTTCGATTCGCCGGCAGCACGATGTGGCAGTTCGGCGACCCGCAGCTCATCGAGGAGGTGATGCTGCGCAAGGCCGGCGAGTTTGTGAAAGATAAGATCACCCACGAGCTCGACGATCTGGTCGGCCAGGGTTTGCTCACCAGCGAGGGCGAGCTATGGCGCCGGCAACGCAAACTCGCTGCGCCCACGCTGCAGCGGCGCCATATTCAGGCCTATGCCGAGGCGATGGTGCGTTTCACCCGCGCCATGACGGCAGAGTGGGGCGAACAAAGCGACCGCGCGTTTCATCACGACAGCATGGAGTTGACGCTGCGTATTGTGGTCAAGACCCTCTTCAACCTGGAGATGGCCCACGAGATCGACCGCATCGGCCGGGCGATTGAAGACGGCATGGACGCGTTTCATGAGCGCGTTCATACGATGTGGCGTTTCATCAAAGATTATGTCGATCCGCCGCTGCAGCCGGTGCACAACCGGGCGGTGGAGACGCTGGATGACGTCATCGGAGAGTTGATCCGCGAGCGTCAGCGCGACCAGAGTCCGGGCGATGATCTCTTGTTGCGCTTGATTCAGGCGCGCGACGATGAGGGCCACGCCATGAGCGATCGCCAGCTTCGCGACGAGGCGCTCACGATCTTTCTGGCAGGCCACGAGACCACCGCGCTGGCGATCACGTACGCGCTCTACCTCCTGGCCAACCACCCGGGCGCGCAACAACGCGTTCACGATGAGCTCGATCTTCGGGGCGGCGATCTCGGCGCCAACGCTGCCAACGATCTGCCCTACCTTAAAGCCGTCGCTCAGGAGGCGCTGCGTCTCTACCCGCCGGCCTGGATCGTGGGGCGCGAGGCGCTCGTCGACGTCGAGGTCGGGCCCTGGCGCGTCGAGAAGGGCGACCAGGTCATCATTCCCACCTTTGTGGTGCATCGAAACGAGCGGTTTTTTGAAGATCCTCTGCGTTTTGCGCCCTCGCGCTGGCTCGACGGGCTGGAGAAGCGCCTGCCGCGCTTTGCGTACTTCCCCTTCGGCGGCGGGCCGCGGGTCTGTATCGGCAATCATTTTGCGATGATGGAGCTTGTTCTCGTGCTCGCGACGATCCTTGGCGAGTATCGCGTCGAAGATCTTTCGGAGTCGGCGGTGGAGCTTGACCCCTCGGTGACCCTTCGACCGAAGGGGGAGGTGCCGCTCCGATTTGTGCGTCGCGCGTAAGTGTCTGATTTTGCGTGTGAATCTGGCGTTACGTTCCGGCGTGTTGCGGCGGTTGAACCGGACGCCGACTTGGGGTTAACGTGCGCCCCCTCTGGCGCGCTTAATGGAAGCGCGCGGAGCGCGCACCTACCCTGGGGTTGAGCCGCCGGCATGAAGCTACGTCGAATTGAGATTGTGGGGTTTAAGTCGTTTCGCGATCGCGTCACCGTCGATATCAGCGACGGAATGACCTGCATCGTCGGGCCCAACGGCTGCGGCAAGAGCAACGTCGTCGACGCCATCAAGTGGGCGATGGGCGATATGTCGCCCAAGAGCCTGCGCGGCGACTCGATGCAGGATGTGATCTTTGCCGGCACCGAGAAGCACCGGCCCGGGGGGCTGGCCGAGGTCACCCTGGTGTTTGAGAACACCGCCCGGGTGCAAGAGGCTGCCGACGAGGAGCAGGTCGACGCCAGTGGCGCCGATCTCAGCGAGGCTGCGGTAGAAGACGCTGAATCGCCGGAGGAGGTGCAAGAGGCCCCGGAGGACGACGCCCCCCTGCAGGGCGCGCTGGCCGTCGATGTTGAAGAAGCGGATGAAGACGCGAAAGATAAGAGCGCCGCGCCCGGCTGGATCACCGGCGACGGCCTGCCGCGCGAACTTCGTCATGTGGCCGAGATCGCCATCACGCGCCGGCTGCACCGCAGCGGTGAGAGCGAGTACCTGATCAACAAGATCCCCTGCCGGCTGATGGACATTCAGAACCTGCTGGCAGGCACCGGCCTGGGCAAGCAGGGCTACTCGATCATCGAGCAGGGGCAGATTGGCTTTATCGTCAACGCCAAGCCGCAGCAGCGCCGCCTGATCATTGAGGAGGCCAGCGGCATCACCCGATACAAAGGCCAGCGCGACCGGGCCGAGCGCAAACTTGAGCGCACCGAGCTCAACCTGCAGCGTACCCGCGATGTGCTCGACGAGATCACCAAGCAGCTCGGCACGCTGGAGCGCCAGGCCAAAAAGGCCGAGGAGCATCAGCGCTTTAGCGAGGAGCTGCGCGCGCTGGAGATCGCGCTTCTGCTCGACAAGCGCCGCGACGCCATGGCCCGAGCTACAGACTCCCGGCGCCAGCTCGGCGAGGCGAAGCGCACCCAACATCAGTCCAAAGTCGACTTTGAGGCCGGCGAAGAGCAGCTGCGCGTGGCCCGCGTCGACGCGCACCAGGCTGAGCGGCGCCACGCCGATCTGACCGAGTCTTTCTACAAGCTCGACACTCGCCTCAACCTGACGCGCTCGCAGCTGGAGCACGCCACCGACGCCATCTCCCAGGCCGAAGAGCGCGCGCTGACCCTGGCCGATGAGAAGCGCAGCCAGGAAGAGCGGCGCGAGCACCTCAAAGTTGAGCTGCTGCGCGTTGAAGAAGAGCTTGAAGCCTTTGTGATGCAGCCCGAGGACGACGACGAGGCGGTGCTGCGGGTGCAGGAGGAGCTGGAGCGACTTCGGGAGGATCGCGACGGGCTTTCGTCGCAGCGAGACCAGGCGCTCAAAGATCTCAACGAGGCGCAAAGCGATGCGAATCGCGTCAGCGACCGTCTGCAATGGGTCGGGCAGCAGCTCAGTGAGATGGACGCGCGCGCGCAGACCACCCGCCAGGGGCTGGGCGCGGCGCGCGAGGACGTTGAGGATCTGACGCGCGCGCTCAGCCGTCTGACCATGGACCACGCCCGGGTGGCCGAGGAGGTCGAGCAGCTCAAACGCAAGAGCGGCGACGCCCAGGCTCGCCACGCCGAGGCCCGCGAAGCGCTCAAAGAAGCCGAAGATGAGGCCCGCGAGGTCGCAAGCCAGCTGGCGGTCACCCGCGCCCGCGTCGAAAGTCTCGAGGAGATGCGCGAGCGCGGCGAGGGCTATCAGGAGGGCGTGCGCCGCGTGCTCACCTGGGCCAAAGAGGAGGGTCGCGACGATGTGCTTGGCCCGGCCGGCGACTTTCTGGCCGTTCCCGAGGGCAAAGAAGCCGCCTACGCGGCGTATCTGGGGGATCGCCTGGGCGACATCGTCGTGAAGACGCGCCAGGCGGCCTTCGACGCCCTGGCGATGCTCGCCAGCGCCGATGTGGGGCGAGTGGGCTGTTTTGTGCTCCCCACGCCCGACGCCGATCCGCGCCAGGCGCTCTCCGGCTGGCTCGAAGGGCTGGAGATTGTCGATGAGCTCGCCCTTGCCCCTCAAAACACGGACGCGGGCAACACGCGCGCCTGGGCAACCCCCCGGGGCGACATTCTCTTTGCCGACGGCCGGGTCGTCGGCGGGGGGGTTGGCGAGCAGACCGAGACGCTGCTCAAGCAGGCTCGCGATCTTGAAGCCGGCAAATCTTCACTGGCCGAGCTGATCGTCGCCGATGAGGAAGCTCAAGAATCACTTGAGGTCGCTCAAGAAGACCTCGTCATCGCTGAAGATGAGGTCGAGTCGGTGCGCGAAGCCCTGCAGGAGGCCGTGCACCGCGCGCGCGGGCTGATGCAGGAGCGCGACAATGAGGAGCGTGAGCGCCAGCGCGCCACTGCGCGTGTGGAGAAGTTGCAGGCGGAGCTCGAAGAGCACGAAGAGCTCCACCAGGGACTTCAAGCAGAACGTGAGGTTTTGGCCGGACGCCAGCAAGAACACGCCGGGGCGCTTCCCGGTATGGAGAAGGCGTTGCGCGAGCTGATGCAGCAGCTCAATGAGGTCAACGCGCGGGTCGAGGCGCGCAACGCCGAGCTCACCGACGAGAAGGTGCGCGTGGCCCAGGTGCGCGAACGCCGCCGCCACCTCGAAGAGAGCGCCGCTCGTCTGCGCGGCGCCATCGGCCACTCCGAGGGGCAGATCGCGCGCTTTGCCCGCGAGATCGAAGAGCAGGGCGAACGCGCCCGCGACGCCACCATGCGCGTGGAAGAGCTCAAAAAGGAGCTGGCGGAGGTCGAGCGCGATCACGGCATCCACCGCGACGACGTCAAAAAGGCTAAAGAAACACTTGAGGTCGTGGCGCAGGCCGTGCAGGAGCAGGAGCTCAGGGTGCGCGCGCTGCGTAAGGCCCTCGATGAGGCTCAGGAGGCGCTCCAGGCCCTGGAGGTCGCCACCCGCGAGGCCGAGCTCGCCATGGAGCACATCGACGAGCAGCTCGCCGAACGCTTCGAGCTCACCCTGGCTGAGGCTCAGCCCCTGGTGCGCGATATTGCGCTGGGACCGGAGGAGCGTAAGTCGCGCGCGGAGTTTTTGCGTAAGCGCATCGAGCGGCTCGGGCCGGTCAACCCGCTGGCCATCGAGGAGTTTGCGGAAACGCAGGAGCGCCACCGCTTCCAGGCCGAGCAGCAGGCCGACCTGGAGCGCTCTGTGGCAGATCTTCGCGACGTCATCGCGCGCATGGATAACGAGAGTCGCAAGCGATTCAAGGAGACCTTTGAGGCGGTCAACGCGAAGTTCCAGGAGGTCTTTCCGCGCCTCTTCCGAGGAGGTCGCGCCAGCCTCGTGCTCACCGATCCGGCGAATATGCTGGAGACCGGTGTGGACATTGAGGTGCAGCCCCCGGGTAAGAAACTTCAGAACGTGACCTTGCTCTCCGGTGGTGAGAAGGCGCTGACGGCGGTGAGCCTGATCTTCTCGATCTTCATGCTCAAGCCCACGCCCTTCTCGGTGCTTGATGAGGTCGACGCGCCGCTCGATGAGGCCAACGTCGGCCGCTTTGCGGAGATGGTGCGCGATTTGAGCACCACCAGCCAGATGATCGTGATCACCCACAACCGCCGCACGATGGAGGCCCCGCAGATGCTCTACGGGGTGACCATGGAAGACGCGGGGGTCTCCAAGATCGTCTCAGTGCGTCTCTCGGAGGTCGACGAGCAGATGGCTTCCTGAGGGCATATCCGCCGGGCGCGCCCGGTTGACGCAGGGCGCATCGGCGGGGCAAAAGGGGCCGGTACGATCAAACGCGCCGTCTGAACCGACCTTTTGCGAGCTTGTGCGGCGGGCAGACAGGCCAGGATCAACTCTAAGCATGGATGGACGGATGAGTGAGACGCTTTTGAGCAGCGCGACAACCTTGACGTTGATTGGGCAGGCCGCCGAGGTGGAGCCGGTCAGCTGGCTTCCGATTGTGCTGGTGGCCGTGGTGCTGATCGCGGTGGTGGCGCTGCTGCTCTTTTTGCGAAAAGGCGGCGAAAAACCCGGCGATCGGCCCCGCGCCGAGCCTCGGGACCGCAGTCAGGCGCCGACGGCCGATCTTCTCGAAGATCGCGATGAGGTCGATGCTCCGGTGGAGATCCACGAGGGGATGACCCTTGCCGAGATCAAGCGCGCGAAGCGCGCGCGGGTCAAGGGCGAGGGCGCGCGTCGTGAGACGGCGGCCGAGGCCACCGAGCGCTCGGCGCGTGATCATGCGGAGGCCAAAGCGTCGGCCGAAGAGCCTTCCGAAGAGGTGAGCGAAGCGCCGGCGGAGGAGCCTGCTGAAGAGGTGAGCGAAGCGCCGGCGGAGGAGCCTTCCGAAGAGGTGAACGAAGCGCCGGCCGAAGAGGCGTTGAAGAAAGCGTCCACCGGACTTCCGCGCCCCAAAGCGAAGTTGCCCGAGATCGAAGCGCCGGAAGAGGGCGCCGGGCTTGGCGAAGAGAGCTCCATCTCGCTGCCCAAGCCCCGGCCGCAGGCCGAGCGCGCGAAGAGTGGCGCCGGCACCCTGCCGAAGCCCAAACTTCCCAAACCCGCCGCGAAGCCCGCGCCAAAACCCGAAGCTGAAGCTGAGGAGACCGCGTCCGATGTGGCGACCGAGGTTGAGGCGCCGGCGGTACAACCCACTGAGCTTGATAAGCCCTCGGCACCCGAGCCCGCGTCGCTTCGCGACGGTCTGCAGAAGACCCGCACCGGCTTTGTCGACCGCCTGGGCAAACTCTTCAGCGCCGAGACCATCCCCGACGACCTCATCGACGAAGTCGAAGAGATCCTCTTTACGGCTGATATCGGCGCGAAGATCGCCCAGCGTATCATCGACACCGTCGAAGATGAGCTCTCCGGCGATGAGAAGCGCGATCCTTCCGCAATCTGGGGCAAGATCCGCGCGTACTGCGAAGATATTCTCAGCAAGCATGAGGGGGCCATCGACTTCGATGCGCACAAACCCTTTGTGATGCTGGTCATCGGCGTCAACGGCGTGGGCAAGACCACCACGATTGGCAAGATTGCCAGCAAGCTCAAGCGCGAGGGCAAGAGCGTGATGCTGGTCGCCGGCGACACCTTCCGCGCCGCGGCAGTCGAGCAGCTCGATGTGTGGGCCAAACGCACCAACATCCCCATCCACCGCGGTGAGGATAACGCCGACCCGGCGTCGGTGATTTACGCCGGCATCGAAAAGGGCATCGCCGAGGGCGCCGACGTCATCATCTGCGACACCGCCGGGCGCCTGCACACCAAGGTCAACCTGCTCGACGAGCTCGGCAAGATCGGGCGCGTCACCGGCAAGGCGCTCGAAGGCGCGCCGCATGAGACGATCCTGGTGCTCGACGCCAACACCGGCCAGAACGCCATTCAGCAGGCCTCGATGTTTAAAGAAGCCTGCGACATCACCGGTGTGGTGCTCACCAAGCTCGACGGCACGGCCAAGGGCGGCGTGATTCTGGGCATCTGCGATGAGCTCGACGCGCCGGTGCGCTACATCGGCATCGGGGAGGGCGTCGAAGACCTGCGCGCCTTCAACTCCGGCGAGTTTGTCGAGGCGCTCTTTATGTGATCGCCGGCTGCGGCCCGGTGTGCGTCTTTTTACAAGTGCACGCCGGGCGCAGCGCGCAACGTCCACAGCGGCGTTGCGCGCCCGGCGAACCCCCACACGGGGCAGAGGGGCTCTTGCCGCTCTAAAAATCCCTGTGATATACCTCGCCGCAGCGAATCGAAGGTAAACCCACGCGGGGATCACACCCCGGTCGAGCTGTAGAGGGCCGCTGGCGCGATGCGCTCGAGCCCCAGCCTCTGGAAGGACCATGCCGCACCGAAGTTTCGCCGCTCGCCATCTGCTCGCGTTGGCTGCCCTGGGCAGCGCCACCGTCTTGAGTGCCTCTGTCAGCGCTCAGGAGACCGTGCAGGAGTTCTCTGACACCATTCACGTCATCCAGCGCCGGCCGGTGCTGCAGAAGCAACGTGTGGATCTGACGCCGCGATTCGGGGTCAACGTCAACGACGCCATCTACCGGAACTTCCGCGTCGGGGCGAACCTCAACTACCACTTCAGCGAGCGCTTCTACGCCGGGGCGATCTTTGACTGGTACGATTTTGGCGAAGTGCTTGGCGGTCCGACCCAGAGCTTCCGCGACGTGGATACGGAGGCGCGGGCGAGCACCGATGCTGCCTACCTGAACTGGGCGGGCGGCGCCGAGTTGGGCTTTGCTCCGCTGGTCGGAAAGTTCGCGCTCTTTAACCGCGGGCTCTTCTTCTACGATGTGTCGGTCTCGGCCGGGGTGCTCTTTGCGAACTCCGCGTCGATCGCGCGTCCTTCGGGCCAGAGCGGCCTGGCGGGCACCGCGGCGCTGAGCACCCGGGTGTTTTTGAACGACTGGATGGCGCTGAACCTGGAGGTTCGCGACACCATCTACAACGCCCAGCTGCGCGGGCTGCCCGATGGCGCGCTGACCCACTCGGTGTCGGTCGGCGCCGGGGTGAGCCTGTATGTGCCCACCGCCTTTGAATACTCCGATAGCGAAGAGCCCGCGCAGCGCTGATGCGTATGTGTGTTGCGAAATGACGCCTGTCTGGTTGAGAAGCTCATGATGAAGTCGAATCGACGCTGGCCCCTGGTCTTCGCCCTTGCCCTGTGCGCGTTTTACCTGCCGCACGCTCCTGCTGAAGCTGCCGAGGGCGATGAGATCGCCGCGATTGACAGCGGCCCGATCGTGCGCCGCCAGCTCTTGCACCGCTCCGCGCGCCTGGAATTGCAGCCGATGGCCACGTTCAGCATGAACGATGCCTACGTGCGCAACGTGATGGCCGGAGTCAGCGGGACCTACTACTTGAATAACGTCTTCGGGCTGGGCGCCTCGTTTCAGTACGGCGCGATGCACCCGGCGACCAACCTGCGCGAGAACCTTGAGGCCACACTTGCCGACAATGGCGAGCTCGCTCGGCTTGATTCGCTGAGTTACTCCTACCTGGGGTGGGCCGCGGACGTGGGCTTTACCTACGTGCCGATCTTCGGAAAGTTCTCGGTGATGAACTCGCTCTTCTCGCATTACGACCTGCACCTCTTCGGCGGCATGGTCATTGTCAATGAAGGCGTCGAGGGCAGCTCGGAAGGCGTGATCGTCGATGACGGTATCGCCGGCACCCGCCCGGGTGGCTACTTTGGCGGCGGTCTTCGTTTCTTCATGAGCGATATGCTCGCGCTCAACGTTCAGGTTCGTAACTACCTCTACAATCGCGCCGAGATCAGCAGCGGCAACGCCAACCCGCAGCTCTCAAACACCGTGATGCTCTCGGTGGGCCTGGGGATCTTCCTCCCGGGCGAGGTTAAGATCTCGCGCTGAAGGGTTCTTGCCCGTTGAGGGCGGCCCGGACGCGTCAGCGCCATGGATTTCCTGCACCGAGCAAAAAAAGCCCTCGACCGTGGAGACGCGGTTCGAGGGCTTGTGCAATTGGTCGAGGGGTTGCGCCGCAACCCGGAGCGCGACGACGCGCTCGATCTTCTGCTCTACGTTTACACCCGCCAGATCGAACATCCCGGGGTGGAGTCCGATGTGCTGCGCGCGCTGGAGGGGAATCCGGCGCGCGGCGAGCTGCTGGGGCTTCTGGAGGCGGAGCTGCACGCGCGTGAGAAGGTCTCGATGGCCCGTGCGCTGGTGCAGCTTGCGCGTGAGCAGGGCGTGGCGGTGGTGCCCCCGCAGGAGGAGACTCCGGACGATGAGGCGCCAGACGAGGAGCTACAGGAGCGGAGCGACGCGGACATCCCAGGCGATGACGATGAAGGCGTCGAGGTTGGCGCGTCAGCGGCGGCTGATGAGGTGGGCGGAACTGACGCGCTTGCAGAGGAGAGCTCGGGGGCGGTCGGAGCGCCGGAGGTTGGCGCCAAGCGCGATGATCCGGTGGCTGTGCAACGTGCCCGGGTGATGCGCCGCGAGGTCGGGCTGCCGACGACCGATGAGATCGAGCGTCGGCACCCACGCCGCCCGAAGAAGCGGCGCGCCGCGCTGGTGGGTGTGCTGCTGATCGTGATCCTGGTTGCGGGGATGAGCGCCTGGGCAGGGTGGGATCATGCCCGGCGCGCGCGGCTTATCACCGCGCTCGATACGGAGCTCGTTCGCCTGAATCACCTCGATGGTGGGGCACTTGATGAAGTGCTGGCCCAGGCGCGTCGCTCTGACCGTCAGAGCCCGGAAGTTGTGGAGCGCGAGGCATTTGCCCGCGCGCTGCGCGCGATGGAATCGATGGAGGATCCGGTGGAGCGCGAGGCGTTGCGCGATCTTCTGGGCGATGAGGTGCTCACCGAGTGGGGGATGGCGGCGCGCTCCCTGCTGGCCAGCGCATCGGAGCAGTGGGAGGAGGCCACCGAGTACGCGGTGCTCGCCGAGCGCACGCACCCGGGCCGCCTGGCGACGCTTTATGCCCGCGGCAGGCTCTGTGAGGCGCGCGGGCAGTGGAGCTGCGCGCAGGGCGCTTACCAGCGGGTGCTCGGGCAGCATGAGGACTTTGAGGCCGCGCGCACCGCGATGATGCGGCTGGCGGCGCATCGCTACGATCGCGAGCTCTGGGAGCATCATCGCGCCGAGCTCTCCGGCGAGCATTGCTACACGACGCTGAGGTGGGTGGATCCTTTTGGGGAGGTCGCGGAGGCGCCTTCGGGTGGCGATGCTTCGGCCGGGGAGAAGGTTGAGGCGCCGGGCATCGACGAGCGTTTTTGCAGGGCGTTTGAGGCGCTGGCAACGGCGGTGGAGGCCAGGCAGCAGGGTGGGGCGTGGGAGGCGTCGCTGGTCGAGGCGGGGGTGGGGCGTGCGCCGGCGTTGGCCGTCGCCCAGGTGGTCGCGGGGCTTGCCAGCGCGGAAGATTACGATCCGGAGGCGGCGCGCGACTACTTCGCAGGCGCCCTGGCCGATCCGGGACTTCGGCCGGCGTTCTACCGACAGGTGCAGATTGTCGGGCCGGAGGCGCTGGTCGCGGTGGGAAGACCGGATCTTGCGCTGGCTTTAACCGTGGCCGTCGAAGAGAGCGCCGCGCTGCTCACCGATACCGAGGATACCGATGCGCAGACGCGCGCCGCGGCGATCGCACGCCGGGAGGCGGCGCGTCCGGCCCATCTGATTTCGCCCCCCGAGCGTCGCGGTGAGCTTGAGGCCCGCGCGCTCCTTGCGCGCGCTCGGGTGCTTCGGGAGATGGGAGCGACTGAGCACGCCGTGCACGCCCTGGAGGCGTTGCTCGGGGTTGAGGGGTGGGCCGATCGCGCCCGTCTGGAGCTTGCCCGCGTGCATGTGGTGGGAGGGCGTCAGCGCGCCGCGAGGTTGGTCGCCGGGCAGATTAAGGACGCCGAACTTCAAGGTCGAGCCCGCGCTGCACTTGCGTTGGCCACCGGTGATTTTAATCAGGTCGTCGAACACCGCACCGGAGCGTCCCATTGGGATGATCGCCGCAGCCGTGCGCTGGGCTATCTGGCGTTGAAGCGGGGGCGCGACGCCGCGGCTGCCCTGGACGGTCAGCTGGCCCTGGAGCCTACACGTCTTCGGGTCTACTCCCGGCTGGGGGAGCTCCCGGAGAGCTTTGAGGCGACCATGGAGCGCTGGAATCAAGTCGACCCGCGTGGCGTTTCGCATCTGGTGGATCTGGGCGCGGCGGCCTTCTGGCGCCGCGACCTGGAGCTGGCCAGCGATTATTTTGAGCGCGCGCACGCCATCGCTCCTGACCACCCGGAGGTCAACTGGCACCTGGGATTGATCGCCCGCCTCGATGATGCCACGGCGCGCGCACGTGGATACTTTCGCAAATCCTGGCGAGGCGATGAGAATGACGCTTCGCTGCTCATTGAGCTTGGGAGAGTTCACCTGGATTTTGAACGCTACGAGATGGCCCGCGAGGCGTTTTTGCTGGCGGTGCTCCGCGATCGTCGCAGCGTGACCGCTGTGGCCGGGCTGGGCCGTGCCTACGAGCTGGGCGATCCGGCGCGTGGACGGCGCGATCTTCGGCAGCTCTTGCGCGATTACTCCAGCTCGCCGACGTATGCGCCGGCGGTGGCCGAGATGAACAAGTGGCTCGCGATCCTGCACGGCGCACGCCGGGGCGATGAGGCTGCCGCACCTTTTCTCGCGCGCGCTCGTCAGGAGGTCGGCGATCGCGCCGACGTGCTCGTCGAGCTGGGTCGTTACCATCTGGCGCGCGAGGAAGCGTCGCTGGCGCGGGAGCATTTCGCGCTGGCCCTGCAGAAGAACCCCACGTTGCCGGCCCCGCACTGGGGGCTTGCGCGACTGGCGCTGGCCGACGGGGATCGGGAGCGCGCCGAAGATCATCTCGAGCGCCTGGAGGCGCTGGGCGCCCGCGCCCCCTGGCCGCAACGTGCCGAAGCACTGCGCGACGAATTTGCGCTCGCCGGGATCAGCGATGGTTCGGAGGATCGTGAGTGAGAACCGTGCTCAAGGCGCTGGCATCACTCATCTTCTGCCTCATCGCTCTCGGTGAGGGTGGGCTGAACTTTCTCCCGGCTGCGGCCGCCTACGAGGTGCGCGTTCTGGGCAGCGCGGAGCTCGAGCTGGAGGCCGTGGGCGCCGGCACCAACCTCAATGTGCGCGGGTTGCTCGTCGATGATCTGGGCCGGGGGTTGGCCCAGCGCCGAGTGGATCTTCTGGTCGAGAATGAGCAACGCGCCACGATCAATCAGGCGCGTGTGTACACCGACTTTCAGGGGCGATTTAGCTGGTCGAGCGACGAGGTGCCCGGAAGCTACGTGGTCACGGCCAGTTTCGCAGGCTCGGAGCATCTGCCGGCATCGCAGGCTTCGGCGAGCGTGCGTCTGGTCGCGGAGCCGGTTGCGCTGGAGGTGCAGGTGCCCTCGTTTGTGCACGGGGAGGCGGAGGTTCCCGCGCGTTTTCAAGCCAGCAGCGCCGGTCAGGGCGTGTCGACTTTTGTCTCGGTGTACCGCGCCGGGGAACCGGTGGCCGCGGCTCAGCTCGACACCTATGGGCGTACCACGCTCGACCTGCAGCCTTTTGTGGAGCAGGGCGACAACGCCTTTGAGTTCGTGATCGAGGGCACCGCCTACCGCGAGGCGGTGCGGGTCTCCCAGAACGTGCGTCGCGGCGATCGGGTCGAGGTTAGCGGGCAGGTTGAGCGGGTCTTTCTGCGGATGCGTCGCGGCTGGGAGGTGCGCCTGCAGGTCGAGGATGAGCGGGGCGGGGTGCCCGATCTGGACGTCATCTGGCGGGTGAGCCGGGAGGGCGAGGAGCCGGTCAAGGTGGAGGGGAGGACCGACGCCGGCGGCGGCGCGAGCACTTTTGTGGAGAGCCCACCGGGGGCTCAGGGCGTCTACGCGGTGGAAGCCCGGGTTGAGCCACCGGCCGGTGTGGCGCTTGTGTGGTCCGGAGAGCGCTGGGAGGTTAAGGAGGCGCCACAGGAGAAGGCGCTGCGTATGGCGGCGATGGTGGCGGTGGTGCTTGCGCTTTTGTGGGTGGGGCGTGGTGTGGCGCGGCGGGCCCTGGTGGTGGTGCGGGCGTGGTGGGGCCGGGTGCTGGCCAGGCGCTCCAGAGCACGGGCGACCGAAGATGCGATGGCCCGCGATGTGGCGCGGGGTCACGAAGAGCTTGAGTTCGAAGAGGTTCGGGAAGCGCCGGATGAGAGCGCTGAGGTCGCCTCGACGCTTGTGGTGGAACTCTGGGATCGGTGGCGCGATCGGGCCATTGCGGGCGCCACGCTGAGGGTGGAAGGGGCCGACGGGACCATCGAAGACGCCCGGGAGCTGGGCGAGGGCGCGTATGCGCTCTCGGTCTCCGGCGCCGTCGGTCTCACACTGCGCGCCACCGCGCCGGGGTTTGTCGAGGCACGCGCCACGCTGGAGCGCGCGCGCTCCGGACGCCTGCGTTTGAAGATGAGTCCGGTGCCGCTGAAGATCCGCGAGCTCTACCGCTGGCTTGTTCAACGCGCCCATGGCGAGGACCTGTGGGGGAGCCTCACACCGGCGCAGATCGCACAGGCGCTCGCGCACCAGGATGCGTCGACGACCGATACCGCCCTCGACTGGTATGCGCGGCTGGAGCGCTGGACGCAGCTCCGCGCCGAAGATCGACCCGCCGAGCTTTTGCGACTTCTGACGGCGGCGGTCGAAGAGACGAACTTCAGCGGTCACGACTACGATGTGGCGCTCTGGCATCGCGTGCGTGAGATCGTCATGGAGTTGGATCGACTGGTGGCCACCGAGCCCGGCGCGCTGCAGAAGGAGGGCCCATGAGCGCTTCTGTTCTGCATCGTCACGGGGCTGCGCTGGCCGTGCTTCTGCTTGCCCTGAGCGTGAGCACGCCGACGGCTCTGGCGCAGGACTATGAGCCAACCTCAACCGACTGGCAGGGGCTCTCCCGCTTTGTGGCGCTGGCCAGCGCGCAGGGCGCCGAGCTGCGCGCCACCGAGACGCTCGACTGGGAGGAGGTGACATCCGACGACGTCATCGTCGTGGTTTACCCGCAGGATGCGCTCACGCCGGAGTCCTTTGCCTCATTCGTAGTCGATGGCGGTCGTCTGCTGCTCGCTGACGACTTCGGCGGGGGCGCGGCGCTGATGGAGCGACTCTCCTTGCGGCGAGTGGAACCGAGGGTCGGAGCGCTCCCGCATCGGCGTTTTGTTGATGGCCAGTCCGACTGGCCGCGCCACAGTGCCCGGGGGCGACACCCGCTGCTTGAAGGGGTCAGCGAGGTCGTCTCCAACGTGCCGGCGGTCTTGCTCAATGAGGGCGGCCCCGTCCTGAGCTTTGATGAGGGTGGGGGGCTGGTCTACGATATGACCCTGGGTGAGGGGCGGGCGATTGTGCTCTCCGACCCCAGCGTGCTGATCAACAGTATGTTGACCATCGCCGACAACGCGCGCCTGGCTTCCAACGCCATCGATTACCTCTGCGAGCCCGCCGGTGAGAGCTGCCGGGTCTGGTTGGTGCATGGCGCGTTTGAGCAGCAGGGCCGTTATCAGGCCCCCGGCGCCAACGCGCTCACCGGTGACGATCTCGTCTCGAAGGTCGATGCGTTTAACGAGCGGGTGCGCGAGGTCCTCGATGAGCTGGCGAAGACCGAGCTGCTCTACTTTCTGGGGCTCTTGCTGGCGCTGGGAAGCGCGGCCTACCTGGCGACGGTGCTCCCCTGGCAGCGATCGCGCCGGCTCAGTGAGTTTGTGCAGCGCGAGCGTAGTGAGCTCGCGCCGCCGCAGACAGAATTTGATTGGAACGTGGCGCGTTTCTCCCGCGGCCGACGCGGGATCAATTACGCGCTTCCGGTCGCGATCCTCAAAGAGGTCTTTGAGGAGATCTTTTTAGACGACCTGGGGCTCTGGCCCTCAACAAGCAAGCAGCGCCCACCGATCGCCGAGTTGGCGCGACGTTTTGAGCAGAAGCACTGCACGCGTCTGGCCGCCCCCGAACGCGAGCGCCGGCGAGCGTACGTTCTGGAGCTTCTGAGCCACCTTGCGGCCGCGCCGACCCGCCATCGGGTCTTTTTAGAGAATGACGCCAACTACAGCGCCCGCGATCTGGCGCGACTTCATCGACAGGCCCATGAGATCTTAGGCTGGATGGGCAAAGAGGCCGACTATGAGCGACGCACCCGCCAACACCGCAGCTCCCGCCACCAGCGCCCCCCGGGCGGAGACCTCCGCTGAGGGGTCGAACCTCCCGCGGGTTCAGACCCCGGACGGGGCGGCGGCTTCCATCGCAGAGGAGCGACTCAAGGAGGTCCGCGCCATCTGTGAGGCGATGCGCCAGCAGGTCAGTGCGACCTTCATCGGCGCGCCGGAGGTGGTCGATGCGCTGCTCGTCGCGCTCTTTGCCCGCGGTCATATTTTGCTTGAGGGCGTCCCCGGGGTGGCCAAAACCACCCTTTGCCGGGCCTTCGCGCGCACGATCGACGCGACCTTCCGACGCGTGCAGTTCACCCCGGATCTGCTCCCCTCAGACATTACCGGGACGTATGTGCCCAACCTGAGCACGAACGCCTTTGATCTGCGCCGCGGGCCGGTCTTTACCAACGTGCTCCTGGGCGATGAGATCAACCGCGCGCCGGCCAAGACCCAGTCGGCAATGCTCGAGGCGATGCAGGAGCGTCAGGTCACCATCGAGGGCGTCACCCACATGCTGCCCTCACCCTTTGTGGTGCTTGCCACCCAGAACCCCATTGAGCAGGAGGGGGTCTATATGTTGCCGGAGGCGCAGCTGGACCGCTTTCTGCTAAAACTGACCATCGGCTACCCCAGCGCCGACCAGGAGCTGGAGGTGCTCAAGACCCATCGCCAGAGCAGGGCGCCGGTCGAGGCGGTGATCAGCGCCGAGCAGGCCGAGGCGATCATCGGTCTGGTCGAGCAGGTCCATATCAGCCATGAGTTGATGCGCTACATCCTGGGGATCGTGCGCCAGACCCGCACCGATACCCGCGCCCTTCTGGGGGCGTCGCCACGTGCCTCCCTGGCGCTACTGAAGGCCTCCCAGGCGCGCGCGTTGATTCGCGGCAGGGGGTATGTGCTCCCGGATGATATCCAGGCCATGGCGGTGGCTGTGTTGGCGCATCGCATCGTGCTTCACCCCGACGCCGAGCTCGATGGCACCCGGGGCCAGGACCTTGTGGAGAGCGCGCTGAAAGCCGTGCGCTACGGATGAGCCGATGAGCCCCTATCTGACACCTTCGGGGAAGTGGCTCTTTGCCAGCGGCGCGCTCTTTACGATCTTCGGCGCGCTGGCGCGCGAGCCTGTGCTCGTGCTCCTGGGCCAGATCCCCTGGTGGGTGCTGCTCGGCGCGATGATGCTGATCCTGACGCAGTCCAGAGCCTTGCAGCGCCGCCAGGTGGTGCTCGGGGTGGAGAGCGCCCAGGGGCCGCTGCGCATGCGTTACGGCCAGCGGCACACCCTTGAGATCAGCGTCTCCAACGCCTCCGGCGACCGCCTGGGGGCGCTGGCGCTGGAGCCGGTCACCAGCGGTGGCATACGCGTGGAGACCACCCCGACGCTCGGGGGGCTTGCTCGCGGCCACAAGCTCAGCGTGCCGGTAAAGCTGGACGCACGCCATGTCGGACGCGCCAGCCTCCAGGGCTTCGAGGTTGTGCTGCGCGGCCGACTGGGGCTTGTGGAGACCCGCGATTATCTGCCCTGTGTGCAGGTCGTTGAGATCTTTCCGCAGCTCACGCGCAGCGCGCAGCGCCGCGTGCGTGCGGGCCTGGCCAGCGCGGCTCGGCCGCGGCGTGCGGTCGCTCGCCCGTCGGCCTCGGGCACCGACCTGCGGGAGCTTCGCGACTACCAGCCCGGCGATCCGCTGCGCACCGTCGCCTGGAAGGCGACGGTGCGTCAGCGCCGCCTGATCTCCCGCGAGTTTGACGACGAGCGCACCCATCGGCGCGTGCTGGCCCTGGACATCTCCACCTCGATGCACTCGGGGACGCCCCCGGGCCGCAAGCTCGACGAGGTGATTCATCACGTTGTGGAGCAGGCGCGCGAGTACCTGGATCGCGGCGATGAGGTGGCGCTCCTGACCTTCGATCACGCCATCTACGGGCGAGTGGACTCGGGATCGGGCGCGTCCCACCTGCAGCGGATGTTGCGCCATCTCGTGGGACTTCGCTCCATCGTCGACGCCGAGCGCAGCGCCTGGGATGAGGCGGCTGTGGAGCGTTTTATCGCCGACTATCTTCTGATCCAGGAGCGCCTGGACTTTCGGCGTCAGCAGGGGCTTGAGGCCGCGGTAGATACGCGTCTTCTAAGGCGCTGGCTCCGCGCCCAGCTCCCCTGGGAGTTGGCCCGCTGGGCCAGCGACGCCGAGTCGCACGGCGTGATTGCCAGTCAGGTCAGCGACGCGCGCCGCTTCGCCAGGCTGCGCGGCCTGGAGCTGCCGCCTCCCTCGGAGATGCGCGCCGGCACCAAGGTCAGCGGCCTGCAGGCTGTCTTTGAAGAAGCGCTCAGGATGGGGCGCGGCCCGCTGCAGCTGGTGATCTACAGCGACCTCTGCGGGCTTAACGAGATCGACGCGCTGGAGCGCTACGTGCGGCTGGCGCGCCGGCGCGGGGTCGATGCGCGTGTGGTGGCTCCCTTTACGCCGGCATTTGGCCGCGAAGATATCCCCTTTGAGGCGCACCATGAGCGCATCCGCGAGATATTCTCGATCGCCGAGGCCGATGATCGCGCGCGCATCGCGTCCCGGGTTGAGGCGCTCGGCGTGCCCGTGGCCCTGGTCGGGCCCGATGAGCTGAGAGGGGAGGGCGCGCGCTGAGCCGCAATGGGGCCTGTGACGCGTGAGCTTAGAGCGCGAGTTCTTCGGGGGCGGACGGGGCGGCATCGTCTGCCCGCGCGCCGATGGCCTTCAGAAAGCCCCAGAAGTACTCCCAGGCGCTCCAGAGGCTGAAGAAGACCGAGATCGCCAGCAGCCAGAAGCCGATGGCGTGGAAGTTCAGCATCACCGCGCCCATCCCGTAGTTCACCTCGTAGGTGAAGTGCAGGATCAGAAAGACCAGCCCCAGCATCTGAAAGGCCGTCTTAAACTTCCCGCCCTCGCCAGCCGCAATGATCAGCCCCTCGCCGGCAGCCAGGCTGCGTAGAGAAGAGATGGAGATCTCGCGCGCCACGATCACGATCACGATCCAGGCCGGCAACCTCCCCAGCGGGATCAGCATCACCAGCGCCGTCATCACCAGAAGCTTGTCGGCCAGCGGGTCGAGAAACTTCCCGGTCATGCTCACCAGGTTGAGCTTGCGCGCCAGGTACCCGTCGACCCAGTCGGTGAACGAGGCGACCCCGAAGAGCACCACCGCGATCACGCAGCTGAGCGGGTCGCCGTAGTAGATGAACATCGCCACGATCGGGATGAGCGCGATGCGCATCAGCGTCAACACGTTGGGGATGTTGACGATGTCTTGCCGGATGGTTGAGGCGCTCACGGCGTCTCCGCTTGGGCTGAGTAGAGCTGATACCAGTAATAGACCGACGCGACATATTCGCGGGTCTGCGGGTAGGGGATGCCGTCGTAACGACGCACGGCCACATCGCCCGCGTTGTAGGCGGCGAGGATCAGGTTGATATCCCCATCGTAGCGCTCGATCAAGATGCGCAAAAACTTTGCGCCCCCAAACACGTTCTGTCGGGCGTCGAAGGCGTTGGTCACCCCGAGTGATTCGGCGGTGCGGGGCATCAGTTGCATCAGCCCCATGGCGCCGGCGTGGCTGACCACGTGGGGCTGAAAGGCACTCTCCACCCGGATGACCGCCTTGATAAATCCGAAGGGCAGGTCGTAGGCCAGGGCGGCTTCTTCAATGAGATCGTCGAAGTAGGCCTCGCGCGCGCTGAAGGAGTCCGGCAGCCCGCGACGGGCCGCCTCCCGGGCGCCGGAGAGCCGCGGGTCGGCCTCGGGTGCCTGGCGAGGAGAGGTGTTTGATGACGACGCGGACGAGGCGCGCTGGGCCCGCGCCGACGGTCCCTCGCTGAGAACTTCGAGCAGCTTATACTCCGGGTGACGCTCGCTCGTGATCAGCACCTCGCCAGACGGGGTCTCGTAGGAGTAGAGCTGCGCCGAGGCCGAAGATGCCCCGAACACCAGCATCGCGGCGGCGCTGATGGCGAATAGATGTCGACCGACCATTCCTTCTCTCCAACGTCAAAAACAGATGCTTTCGTGCGAGCGGCAGCGCCGATGCCTGCCTCCGCAGAATGCATTAGAGGGCACCATCTCTTCCCGGGCAAGAAAAGGTCCATGATTGTCGCGATTGTTGAGCGCAGCTGGAAGACGCAGACATCACACCGGCAGGCAGGCGTGATTGACACCGCCTCGGGCGCTTCCCTACACTCCGCAGGCTTCTCGCCCGGCGAAAATTAGGGCGCATTTTGCAACGCATTTTAGCGACGGACACACCGATGACTGAGCGCTCTTCTGACGCCACCCCCGCCCGACAGTGGTGGCGAGAGCTCGACGGCTTTGTACAACGCCCGACCGACTTCTTTAAAACCCACGGCTGGGTCTTTCTTCTGGCCCTGGCCGTGGTGTTGCCCTTCGTCGGCAGCTTCGGGCTCTGGGACCCCTGGGAGACGCATTACGGGGAGGTCGGCCGCCAGATCACCGAGCGCAACGACTGGATCAGCACCTGGTGGGGAAGCCACTGGGTCGACTCCAAGGGCGGCACCGAGGGCTCGTATTTCTACTCCAAGCCCATCCTCCTGATGTGGATGATGGCCATTGGCATGGAGCTTTTTGGCGTCAACGCCTTCGCGGTGCGCCTGGGCGTGGCGCTGACCGGCGCGCTGGGCATCATCTCGGTCTACGCCTTTGGCGCCACGGTCTTTAAGCGCCGCGTCGGCGCGCTGATGGCGCTGGTGCTGGCAAGCTCCCCCTTCTGGTTTATGCTCGGGCGTCAGGCCCAGACGGACATGCCTTTTGTGGGCATGATGACCGTGGGCATGTGCTTCTTTATGATGGGCGCCTTCGGTAAAGATCGCGACCTTCCGGCCAGCAAGTTCACCTACGCCTTAGGCCTGGGCTGGATCGGCGCGCTGACCATCCCGCAGATATCGCTCGTGCTCATCGGGCTCTCGCGCTGGCGAGGATCGCAAAACGCGCTGATGGACGCGCTGGGCGACTCGGTCAACCTGGTGGTGATCGTCTTTGGCGTGATCTTCATTCTCAGCGCGCTGCTCATCGTCGCCGGGCTGGTCTGGAACCACCCCCGACGAAAGAAGATCGCGCTGGCCGGGGTGCTGCTGACCTGGGCGCCGCTCTTTGCGACCCTGCTCGGCGTGCTGATCACCGCCGAGGACCGCCCCCGCGCGCTGCTCGGCTGGTTTGTGTGGGGGCCGACGCAGGCTGCCCTCTACGCCTCGTGTGTGCTCGGTGTGCTCTACCTGACGCTGGAGCGACCCACGGTGCGACGTGGCCGCATCTACATGCTCACCTTTTATGCCTTTATCGGGCTTGCCACGCTGGCCAAGGGGTTGTTGGGCTTCATGCTGCCCGGCGCGGTGCTCTTCCTCTATATCCTGACCACCCGGGAGTGGTCGTTGATGAAGCGCGTGGAGTTCTGGCGCGGCGTGCTGGTGTTCATCGCGGTGGCCTTCCCCTGGTATGCGGCGATGTTGATTCGCCATCACCCGGGCTTCTGGAACCGCTTCTTTGTGCACGACCACTTCAAGCGCCTCACAAGCGGCGTGCACCAGCTGACCACGGGGTCTTTTGAGCACTTCTTGCGCTGGCTGGGCTACGGACTCTTTCCCTGGGTAGGCTTTGTGCCGGCGGCCATCGCGCGCTTCTTCGGCGGCCATAAAGTGCGCCTCAACAGCGATGAGGGGCGCGCCAGCCTGATGCTGCTGATGTGGGCGCTTGTGGCCTTTACGCTCTTTACGCTCTCGAGCACGAAGTTCCACCATTATATCTTCCCGGTGGTGCCGGCGCTGGCGATGCTCGTGGCCCTGGCGATCGACGACCTGCTCGACGGCGACCTTCCCCTGGGGGGCGCGCTCTTCGGGGTGGGGGCGGTGATCGCGGCGGTGATCGCGGTGGAGTTTGTGCTCGACCCGCAGCAGATCAAAAACCTCTTCTCCTACCGCTACGATCGCGAGTGGAATCACGCGGAGTGGGATCCCTACTTCCAGACCTGGCTCAAACCCATTGTGACCGTGTGTGTGGTCGGCGCGCTGGGGTTGGGTCTTGCCCGCACCGAACGCGTGCGCAAAGTGGCGCTGGGCGTAACGGCGCTCGGGGCGCTTTCGATGGCCTTCTTCTGTCTGAACATCTACATGCCGACCATCAGCTCGACGATGAGCCAGAAGCAGCTCTGGGACCGCTACTACGAGCTCTGCACCGAGGTGGAGCCGCCGCCCGGCGCCGATACCCGCAAGACTTACTGCGAAGAGCCGGTCGTTGCGTTTCGTCTCAACTGGCGTGGTGAGGTCTACCACACCCATAACCTGGTCATCCCCATCCGCAGCGATGAGGACTGGGAGAAGTATAAGAAAGAGCAGACCGAAGGACCGATCTACGCCATCATGCAGAACGTGCGTTACCGCGGGGAGTTTCAGCGCAAACTTCCCGCCCGCTGGAAGGGCAAGGCCTGCCTTGTGCACGACGAGAACCTGAAGTTCGTGCTGGCCAAGATCCCGTGTGCGCCTGACGACCCGGCGCGCGTCGATAAGGAGAGTGACGCGGAGCGTTAAAAGGCCCGCGTTTTTAAAAGTGACGCGCAGCGTTAATCGCAGCGATGTCAATGTTCTCAACAGCTTAGGGCGCCTTCCCAATCGGGGGCATTGCTGTTACGCTCTGCGCGCCCTGGCGCACCCAAATTTGGTCCCTACTGTTGGGCCCGCGCAAGCAAGCATATCTGTTGGTTTTAGTGACACAGTCTTCGACGGAGATAGTCAATGAGCACAGCGAAGTTGACCCTGAACGGCAACGAATACGAACTTCCCACCTTCGTGGGCAGTGAAGGTGAGGTCGCGATCGAGATCGCCAAGCTGCGGGGCACCACCGGGGCGGTGACCCTGGACAGCGGCTACGGCAACACGGGTTCTTGCAAGAGCGAGATCACGTTCATCGATGGCGAGAAGGGCATCCTTCGCTACCGCGGCTACTCCATTGAGGAGCTGGCCGAGAAGGTCTCCTTTGAAGAGGTCGCCTACCTGGTGATCTGGGGCGAGCTGCCCAACGCCGACCAGCTCAAGAGCTTTACGGCGCGTCTTGAGGAGTACGCCATCGTTGATGAGGGCGTCAAAACCATCCTCTCGGGCTTCCCGCGCACCGCGCACCCGATGGCGATGCTCGGCGCCGTGATGGCGGCGTTTGGCTCCTTTGTGGAGACCACCGGTGACTCCGAGGAAGACATCCTGCGCATCATCGCCGGGATGAACTCGCTGGCGGCCTACATCTACCGCTACCGCCGCGGCCTTCCCTACGTCTATCCGGCCAGGGGCCTGAGCTACTCCGGTCAGTTCCTTCACCAGATGTGGGGCGAGCCCACCGGTGAGCCGAAGATCAACTCGGCGGTTGAGCAGGCGCTCAACAAGCTTCTGATCCTGCACGCCGACCACGAGCAGAACTGCAGCGCCTCGACCGTGCGTATGGTCGGCAGCGCCCACGCCTCGCTCTACGCCTCCATCTCCGCCGGTGTCGGCGCGCTCTCCGGCCCGCTGCACGGCGGCGCGAACCAGGCTGTTCTGGAGATGCTCGAAGAGATCCAGAACGACGGCGGCGACTTTGAGAAGTACGTCGGTCTGGCCAAGGACAAAGAGTCGGGCTTCCGTCTGATGGGCTTCGGCCACCGCGTCTACAAGAACTTCGACCCGCGCGCCAAGATCCTCAAGGCGGCCTGTGACGACGTTCTCGACTCGCTGGGCGTTGACGATCCCCTCCTCGACATCGCCAAGAAGCTCGAGAAGGTCGCGCTCGAAGACGAGTTCTTCGTCAAGCGTAAGCTCTACCCCAATGTCGACTTCTACAGCGGCATCATCTACCGCGCGCTGAACATCCCCACCGAGATGTTCACCGTGATGTTCGCCCTGGGTCGCGTTCCGGGCTGGATCGCGCAGTGGCACGAGATGCGTAACGACCCGACCGGTCGCATCCACCGCCCGCGTCAGATCTACACCGGCGCCACCGAGCGCGCCGTCACCCCGATCTCCGAGCGCTGAGTCGCCGGTGATTGAGGTTTAGAAACACAAGAAGCGGGCCCCGACTCATCGGGGCCCGTTTTTTTCGGCCATGGATCGGGCGTCGTACCGCCGCCTGGGAGCATTGCCAGGGTGGGGAAGTAACGGAACGGTCGATGTCGATAGCGCCACAGAGCAACAAAAAAGCCGCGAACCTTTGCAGGGTCGCGGCTTTCTCTTGAGCTAAGTTGAAAATTTAGAGCGGGATGTTGCCGTGCTTGCGGGGCAGGTTTTCCGCGCGCTTGTTCTCGAGCATCTCCAGGGCCTGGATGAGGCGAGGACGAGTGTCGCGGGGGAAGATGATCTCGTCGATGTACCCGAGCTCGGCGGCCTTGAAGGGGTTGGCAAAGGTCTCGCGGTATTCGGCCACGAGCTCGTCTTTGCGGGCGACAGGATCGTCGGCCTCGGCCAGCTCCTTGCGGAAAATAATGTTCACAGCGCCGTCCGGACCCATCACGGCAATCTCACCGGTGGGGTAGGCGAAGTTGATGTCGGCGCCGATATGCTTGGAGCTCATCACGTCGTAGGCGCCGCCGTAGGCTTTGCGGGTGATCAGCGTGACCTTGGGCACGGTGGCTTCGGCGTAGGCGAAGAGGAGCTTCGCGCCGTGCTTGATGATGCCGCCGTACTCCTGGTCGACGCCCGGAAGGAAGCCGGGGACGTCGACGAGCGTGACGATGGGGATATTAAAGGCGTCGCAGAAGCGCACAAAACGTGCGCCCTTGAGGCTGGCGTTGATGTCGAGGCAGCCGGCCAGGTGGGCGGGCTGGTTGGCGACGATGCCGACCGAGCGGCCACCCAGACGCGCAAAGCCCACGACCATATTGCGGGCAAAGGCTTCCTGAACCTCGAAGAAGTAGCCATCGTCGACGACATGTCCGATGAGCTCTTTGATGTCGTAGGGCTTGGAGGGGTTCTCGGGCACGAGCGTATCAAGCGCGGCGTCGCGGCGGTCAAAGGCGTCGTCGGTGGGCACGAAGGGGGCGTCTTCGGCGTTGTTGGAGGGCACAAAGGAGAGGAGTTCGCGGATCTTGGCGATGCACTCCTCTTCGGTCTGCGTCTCGAAGTGCGAGACACCGCTGGTCTCACTGTGTACGTGCGCGCCGCCGAGCTCCTGCTTGGTGACCTCCTGGCTGGTGACCGTTTTTACGACCTCCGGCCCGGTGATGAACATGTAGGAGGTGTCCTGCACCATGAAGATAAAGTCGGTGATGGCCGGGCTGTAGACCGCGCCGCCGGCGCAGGGGCCCATGATCGCCGAAATCTGCGGGACGACGCCGCTGGCACGCACGTTGCGGTAGAAGATGTCCGCGTAGCCCGCCAGGCTTGCGACGCCTTCCTGGATGCGCGCACCCCCGGAGTCGTTGAGCCCGATGACCGGCGCGCCGCATTTGGTGGCCAGGTCCATGACCTTGCAGATCTTCTCGGCGTAGGCGCCGCTTAAGCTTCCGCCGAAGACGGTAAAGTCCTGGGCGAAGACGTAGACCAGGCGGCCGTCGACTTTGCCGTAGCCCGTGACCACACCGTCGCCGGGGATCTTCTGGTCGGCCATGCCGAAGTCGTTGCAGCGGTTGGTGACAAACTTGTCGAGCTCCACGAAAGTGCCCGCGTCGAGCAGCAGGTCGATGCGCTCGCGCGCTGTGAGCTTGCCGGCCTCGTGCTGTCGGTCGATGCGGGCCTGGCCGCCGCCGAGCTCGGCGGCGTCGTTAAGCTCCTGGAGACGTTCGGCGTTGGACTTGGTGGTCATGGGCACAACCTCTGATCAGAGAGACGTGGACAGATACCGTGAGTGGATTCGAAGATGTCTGATGAATTCGATGCGGGGGGAGAGCTCCGCTCATCAGCTTCCTTTGCCATAAAAGGCCCGGCAGCGCTGGTGAGCGGAGTCTTCTGGGGAGTTATTCGGCGGTGATCGTGGTGAGGAAGAGCTCCTCGTAACGAATCGCCGATTCGCGCCAGGAGAAGTCCCGGGCCATGTCGCGCACCATCAGGGGGCGCCACTTTCGGTAGTTGCGGTAGGCGGAGCCGGCACGCTCGATGGCTCCGGCCAGGGCGTCGGCGTTATGCTCGGTGAAGACAAAGCCGGTGCCGTTTTCGGGATCGTCGCGAAGATCGGTCACCGTGTCGGCCAGGCCGCCGGTGGCGTGCACCACCGGGACGGTGCCGTAGCGCATCGCGTAGATCTGGGTGAGGCCGCAGGGCTCAAAGCGGCTGGGCACGAGCAGCATGTCGGCGCTGGCCTGGATGCGGTGGGCCATCGCTTCATCGTGACCGCCGATGATGCGAGCACGACGCGGGAACTCCTCTTCGAGCTGCTTGAGCTCTTTGAGCACCTTGTCGGGGCCGTCGCCGAGAATCACCAGCTGGAATCCGTCTCGCTCGTCCTTGAGATCGGAGAGCAGCGAGCGAATCGCCGGGACGACGAGATCGATGCCTTTTTGTTCGGTGAGGCGGCTGACCATGCCCACCAGCGGCAGCGTGGGGCGAACCGGTAGGCCCAGGCTGTGTTGGAGGTGAGCTTTGTTCTGACGTTTTCCGTTGAGCGTCTCGACGGTGTAGCGCACCTCGATGAAACGGTCGATATCGGGCGACCACACCCCGTAGTCGGCGCCGTTGAGCACCCCCTGGATGCTTTCTTTGCGCGACTTCAGGATCTCGTGGAGGCCAAAGCCGGCCTCCTCGGTCTGAATCTCCCGGGCGTAGGTGGGGCTGACGGTGGTGATCAGATCGGCGTAGCGCAGCGCGCCGGCCAGGTAGTTCAGCGAGCCGCTCTCGTCCTGAAGCTCGCCATCGGCGTTGTACTTGCGGGGAAGGCCGGTGGCCTTGAACTGCTTCGCATCGAACTTGCCCTGGAAAGCCAGGTTGTGAATCGTCATTACGTAGCGCGTCTGCGCGAGCTCTTCGGCGTAGTAATGCTTGCCGTAGATGGGCACCAGGCCCGTGTGCCAGTCGTTGCAATGGATGATGTCGATGGCCATTGGCGAGCTGATGGCGAGCTCGACGACCGCGCGGCTGAAGAAGGCAAAGCGCTCGGCGTTATCGTCGAAGCTCTGGTCGTCGTAGCCGTAGAGGCCGTCGCGATCGAAGTACTCGGGGGCGTCGATGAAGAAGACGCGCACGCCGCTGTCGAGGCGAGATTCCCAGACGGTGACTTCGAGCTTGGACTGGTTTTTGCTCTTGCGGGGAACTTCCAGCGGGTTGAGGCGACGGCTCAGGCGCATCGCCTCCGGATCGAGGTGCTTGTAGAGCGGGGTAACGATGGAGACGTTATGGCCGCGGCGCGCCAGCGCCTGAGGCAGGCTGGCGGCGACATCGGCCAGGCCCCCGGTCTTGGAGAAGGGGGCGACTTCGCTGGAGGCGAAGAGCACGTTGAGCCGGCGGCGGCCCATCTGGGAGTTGGTGTCTTTGGTTCGGATGTAGCGGCTCAAATCCATCGTATTTTCCGTCAGCTGTTCAGTTCGCGCAGGTGGCGCGCGGCCACCTCCGAGGCGGTGGCGTTGATGTAGGCGCCCGAGCCCCACTCAAACCCTCCGTGGGTGCTCAATCGGGGGAGCATTTCCAGGTGCCAGTGATAGTACGCTTTGTCGGCGAACGCAAAGGGGGCGCTGTGCAGGACGAGGTTATGGTCGACGCGGCCGATGGCCAACTCCCAGAGCTCGAGGATGCGCAGGGTGTGCTCGGCCAGGGCCTGAATCTGGTCGCGGGAGGCGCGGGTGAAGTCGGCGCCATGTGTTTTTGGTGCGATCCAGACCTCAAAGGGGGCGCGGGAGGCAAAAGGTGTCCAGGCCACGGTGTGTTCATCGTCGAGGATGAGGCGTTCGCCGCTGAGGCGTTCGTGGTGGAGCGCGTCGCAGAGGGGGCAGCGGTGATGAAGCTCAAAGTAGCGCTGGCCGCGCTCCAGGAGTTGAAGTTGACGGGGGCTGACCTGGGGGAGCGCGATGATCTGGCTGTGCGCATGCGCCAGGGTCGCCCCGGAGCGAGGGCCGACGTTTTTGAAAGGGATGATGTCTTTGACGCGCTGGTCGTTGCGCAGGTCGCTCACACGCTCCTGCCAGGTCTCGAAGATGTTGGCGATGTGCGCCGCGTCGAGCTCGGTCCAATGCTCGATATGTTCGGGGGCCTCGATGACGACCTCGTGGGCGCCCACACCGCCGAAGGCGTCGTAGGGGCCGTGAGGCATGGCGAGGTCGTCACCGTCCGGGGTGAGCGCCGGGTAGAGGTTGGGGACGACGGTGATGGCGTGTTCGTGGTTGGGGTAGCTCGCGCTCCTGCGGGTGCGAATGGGCTCGGGGATGCGCGAGGGCTCCGAGGGGCAGAAGGGGCAGCTTCCGGCAGTTTGTGCGGCGGCGGGTGAGACGAGCTTATGGTCGCGGGGGCGTCGGGCGCGCTCGGGCGCCAGGATGACGCGGTCGCCGGAGACGATGTTGGTGCGAATGGATGAGGGCATCGGGCGGGCTCGGGGCTCGGGTGGGCCTGTGGCCAGACGCTATCGAAGTGGGGCGATGGGAGCAATCGGGGAGGGCGATCAAAAAAGCCGCTGCCCCGAAATGGGGCGGCGGCTTTTATTGATGCTCAACGAGCGTGGGGCTTAGTTGCCCACCGAGCCCGCGTCTTCCTCGCTGAAAAGCTCCAGGAAACTTTCGGTGATGCGGTGGTCGCTGGAGTTATGCACGTTGAGGATGAGGTTCTCCCACTGCTCTTTGTCGCTGCGGCCCACGTCGATGTGGAAGCTTCCGTTGGGAACGCAGAGCTTGCCGTGGTCCTCCGGATTGGTGGGGTTATTGGCGGCATTGCCCGGGTTGAAGCCCTGGCGGTGCACACGAATAAGGTCACCGGCTTCAAAGGGGTCGGCGTAATCGACGACGATCTCATCGTCGAAGAGGATAACTTTATCTTCCCAGAGCACCGGGTCGCAGGTCAGGAATTGAATGCCGTGGATCTTCGCCAGAGCCTCGGCGCTCTCAACCCCGTCGACTGTTACACGCGTCGGAGCGATGTAATAGGGCGCGCTGCTCACAGGCACACGTTGCACAAAGAGGGCATCGACCGGGACGCTCCCCGGGGTGTTCTGACCGGTGGGGTAGTCGGGATCATCGACGCGAAGCCGCACGCGGTTGATGCGCGCGGGCATCGGCTCAGGGCAGATGAAGTCGAGGCTGTCGCTGAAGTCACGGTAGAAGCAGAGGTTGCGCAAGAATGAGCCCTCGGGCTCTTCGCAGGTATCGAAGAGGGTCCAGTCGACGGAGGCGTTCAGGCCAATCAGGTCGCCGAGCCAGCCGGCATCCGCTTCAAGTCCGACTTTGACCGCGGCGCCGATCGAGAGCTCCAGAGTGCATTCGGATTCGCCCGTTGTGAAGTTGCGCTCAAAGCCGGCTTCGAGCTTGGCGTACACGCTCGGCAGGGTCGCGTTGACACCGGCAAAGTTGAGAATCAACCCGGAGAATTTGATGTCCGAGGAGAGCTTGAGCGAGGCGTTGACCTGTCCGAGCAGATCGGGGTCGTCGATGACGTAGGGCTCCGAGAGTGGCTCCTGTTCGATTTCTCGGAAGTCGTTGCCGACGTATTCGATCCCGAACATCGTATCCATCTGGAAGCCCGGGGCGTTCTTACCTTCCCAGGAGGCGCTAAGGCCGCCATCGGTGGTCGCCGTAAACTTGATCAGAAAGTCGACGTTGGCGGTTACCGGGATCGGGCCCAGGGCGAAGGGGACCTTGACCAGGTTGACCTCAAAGAGCGTCTTCTCGAATTCGAACTCGTAATAGAGCTCGAGCAGAAGGTCGGAGAGCGCGGTGATGAAGCTGGCGTTGACCAGGAAGCGGAACTCTTTGAGCCGTCCGTTACACCCGCGCTTATACTCATCCTCCATGCTCGCCGGGATGCCGCAGACGCTGTAGTTGGGGTAGTTGTTGGCAAAACACTCGCACTTGTTCTCATTGATGTCGCTGTCTTCCCCGAACCAGGACGTGTCGATGTCGAGGGCGGCGTCCACATCGTAGATGTCGATGGTCAGCGTGGGCGTGGCTTTCATGCGCCCGCCGATGGTGTTGGAGGGGCATTCTTCGCCAACGCCAAGTCCGATACCCGGCTCAACCGAACCGACGGTGCCCTCAATGGCGTCTGCCGAAAGGTCCACCTCGACCGAGACACCGGAGTGGTTGTCGCAGATGCGGGCTTCAACGGTGGGGAAGCTCACCGTGGTCTGAATCGGCTCGAACTGCTCTTCGTCGACGCGCTGGCGGCGTTGGCCGATGGCCCCGCCTTCGGGCTGCAGCCCCTGAGCGCGGCTGGCGGTATCGGAGGTGTCGTCCGCGCCGTCGTCATCAACGTTGATTTTAGCGTTGATGATCAGATCGGTGAGGGGAGCGTCGGTCACGAAAAACGTGATCGTGTCCGGAGTGTTATCGATCGCCTCGACCCGATAGATGAAGGGTTCGGGATCGACGCTGTCGAAGTTGTAGATGATGTCGGCGATGGCGACATCGAGCAACAAGTCGTTGCCTTCCAGGGGAAAGGCGATGGAGCCATCGGCGAGTGTTGCCTGAGCCAGGAGCTCGTTGGAGATCTCGTGGGACCAGGGGACCATGACGACGCCGTCGTCGTCGGGCTCCAGGTTGCCGGTGTCTCCCGGTGTCCCGGCGTCGGGAGAGTCTCCGTTACCGGGCTCATCATCATCGGGTGATGACTGACCAGGCGCGGTCTGTCCGTCGATGGTTCCGCGGCTGAGCTCGACTTCCCCACAGGCGGCCGTCAGGGAGGCTGCGGCGATAAGCGCCAGCCAGAAGGCATGGCGAGCGCTGCCGGGAGATGAAGGGCGGAAAAGCATGGAGAACCTCCAGGGCGTTACAGGCAACAGGTTCATTGAAATCAGTCAGGATCAGCGAGGAGACGTGTGTCTTCGCTGCGTTAGGGCATATAAAAGCAAAGTCCGCGCCAGACCGGTGAAACACCCGTTGAGAAGGGCTGACTAACCGGTCGGTGTGTCAACATGTCTCAATCTGGCGGAGATAGTGCGGTCGCGATGCTCCAGTTGGGTGCAGCATAATGTGAAGGGGTTTGAAAATCCAGCGGCCGGCCCCGAATTCAGGGGGAGGAGCGGGAGGTGGGTGTTCCCGCCTTTCAACGAGAACGCCCGGTGAGCTCAAGCTCACCGGGCGTCAAAAGACCGCTTGAAGGCGGAGGTTCAGCTGTCCATCTGGTTCTGCAGGTCAGAGAAGACTTTGACAGCGTTCTCCAGACTCGCGATCTCGCGCTGGGTGCGCTCGATATCTTCTTCGACTTTGGCCTGGGACTCTTCCAGATCACGCAGTTTCTTTTCGGCGCTGGCCAGGGCGGCTTCGAGGATCTCGTTGGACTGAGACATGGTCGTAATTCCTTAACGTTGAGGGCGTGTGGGCGGGGAGGGGATCAACCGTTCCACTTCCAGCGGCCGCGGCCGATTTTTTCCATCAGACCTTCTTTCTCGAAGGTATTGACGACGCTGTAGGTGTAGCTGCGAATGCCGTCGGTGACTTCGCCTTCAATGCGTCCCAGTGATTTGAGGACATCCGCGGTGCGGAACTGCTCATGCCTGGTGCCGAGCTGACGGCAGATCTCGAGGATCTGCTGACGCCGCGCGCCGCGGGGCGGACGCTGGGTCTCGGGGTCCACCGGCAGGGAGCTGACGCCACGGACCTTTTTGCGGCCTCGCCCGCGGCCGGGGGGGGCTTCGCCTCGAAGGGCCGCTCGCAGATGTTCAATCGCGTTACGGGCTTCGGTGGTCTGTAGATTGTGGGTGTCGCGCTTTTTACGAAGCTCTTCGAGCTCCTGGCGCTTTTCAGCCAGGGCGGTCTCAAACTTTTTCAGCTCGTCGCCAAAGTTTACACTCATTTGGAATCCTCGGGGTTAGCACGCTGCGGGCTATCGTGGATGTCGTATCCGTTATATCGACTTCGTTGATGGCCGTCGGCGAGGTTGAAAAGTGTTGATCATTATCCAGAGAAGTTATGACTTTACGGCATCTCTCGGCCGGAATGTGCACCCTGAAGCAAGAGGTGTCAACCGATTATATGACATATGTCGATGATTAAGCATCATATTTGAGGTCGTCTGCCAGATGCATCGGAACCTTACATCATGAAAAGCGTGCCGCGCGAGCTTTGGGGTTAACTCGAAAAGGGTAAGGCTGAAGGTCGATATTGGATAGCGGGGTCATGTGATCAGCGCTGTGACATTTGGAAGCAAAGCTGAAAGGCGTCAGCTCATTTAAGGGGGGACGCAGGTGTTCGGAGCAACCCGGGGCACAGATGCCACGGGAGGGGCTTAGGGGCTCGCGTCGAAACGCCGAGCAAGCGTTAAAAAAACAGGCCGCGCTCCGAAGAGTCGCGGCCTGAAAGAGGTCGTTTGGATGTTTACGCTGCGATCATCCCAGGATTTCACGCAGAAGCTCGGCGTGCTTGCGCTGGAAGCGGCCGCGGAGCAGCAGGAAGACACGGTTAAAAGAGCGCATCTCGCCGAGCAGCTCTTCGAGGTCGTAGCGGTCGAACTCGCGTCGCATTCCGGCGCGCTCATTGAGGATGAAGGCGCCGTCGCCGCGGCCCAGATCGATCTCATCGCGCAGCGCGAGGTAGGGGTCGAAGGCCAGGGTCAGGTTATGTTCCCGGGCAAACGCGCTGGTGGCCTCGACGTCCCAGATGCCTTCGGCCTGCCAGATGACCGGGCGGCCGGCGTTGGCAGCCAGGGTGTCGCCCAGCGCCGCGATGAGCGCGCGGCTGGTGCTTCCGGGGCGAAACTCAAGGGGAGTCGAGAAGAGCAGTGCTTTTGCTGCCAGGGCGTGGGCCTGTTCGCTGGCGAGCGTCCAGGCGTCGCGCAGCGCTACACTGAGCTCGGCGTTGTCGCGCTCGTAGCCATCCACCAGCGCTTCGCCGATGACAGGCGGTGCGTGCAGCACAAAGCCAAAGCCTTTCGGGGAGTCGACGCGCCAGCGGTTGAGCGTGGCGATCTTGGGGGCGTTGTCGAGCCGCGCCAGATCGACTTCGGCGGCGTTGCAGAGGGCAAAGGTATCGCCCCAGTTTCCGGGGACAGGGTCGCAGGCGTAATAGAACTTTGTCATAAGCCAGAGGTGCTCAGAGAAATCAGGGGAAGTAGAGGACGTCGTCCCGGCCATGCTGGGCGACGAGCTGGTCGACGCGCTCCAGAAGATCATCGCGCTGGGACCAGAGAACATTGAGGCGCGCGCGATCGACGGGGCCGGCCTCCGGGAAGAGGATCGACTCGAGGGTCTCGCGCTCCAGGAGCCGGATCGTGGCGACCGTACTGCGGCTAAAGCGGGTCGTCCACTCAAATCGGCCCTGGACCCGGCGTGAGGCCCGGGGCTGGAAGGCGTCGCCATTATGGCGAGAGACGATACCACCTCGAATGACCGGGTTGTTGATTCCGTAGGTCTCCGAGCGGGTGGAGAAGCGCTCCCAGTTGTTGGTCAAGTAGTCGAAGAGCAGCAGACTGGAGACTTCGCGGGCGACCTCGGCGGTGGGTTGCGCTCCGATCGCGTCGACCAGGGGCTGTTGAAACTGTCCGTCGGCCAGTGAGGCGATGCTGGTGAGCTCTTCGGCCAGCGGGCGCTCCAGGGGAGCCGGGGAGGAGGTGGCGGTGAGCCAGTCGATCCACAGCGGACGGTATTCGATGGGGAAGGGCGCGCGGGTCGACGCCGGCAGGCGCTCCAGGCTGCCGCGGACGACGCGAGATGCATTTTCACCTTCGCCCTCTTGCCAGCTGGCGAGCTCGCGAAGTTGCTGAGCCTGGGCGGAGTCGAGCTCCTCAGGCGCAGCTTCGAGTGCAGCGAGCAGGGCGTCTTCGTGGAGAAGCGCCGGGGTGGCTTTGATGATCTCGAAGTTGCAGGCGATGAGTTCACAGAGACGCCAGGAGGCGATCTCCATCTGCCAGCCATCTTCCCAGCCCTGACGGGAGGGTTTGAAGATGACCTCATCGTCGGAGTCGGGAAGTTTGAAGATCCAGCCGCGATGGGTGTCGACGCTGTAGTTGCCAGCGAAGGAGAGTCCGGAAGAGGTGTCGAGGACCTGTGGCTGGTAGGCGCCCATCTCCGGGTCTTTTTCGACGGCGCGTTTGTGCGCAGCAGTGAAACGCTCGTCGTCCGGTGCGATGGCCATGGCGGCCAGGCTCACCTGGCGGGTGAGTGACCACTGCTCTTGGGCGCTCGCGAGCTCGGTGAGTTCGGCGAGTTCGTCGATGGAAGCCTCGCCGGAGCGCCAGCGCTGCTGTAGGTCACTCAAACGTTCGTCCGGGGTAGCCTCGGCCTCAGCTTCGGGAGAGGCGACCTCTTCGGGGGCGTTGCTCTCGTCGGTAACGACGGCGTCGGCTGCAGCTAGTTCCGGTTTGTCGACGACTTCGGGGCGATCCGGAAGGGGGGCATCTTCGCCGCCGCCGGTGGTGGTCCAGAGCGAGGCGGGGTTCCAACCAGTTGCGTCCTCGACCATGGCCTGACCGGGGGCGGTGAGGCCGGCGCCAAGCACGGCGAGCAAACCGGCGCCCAGTGCGAGGCCGGCGACAAGTCCACCGGCCGACTTCTTGCGTGCGGGCGCGGCCTGGAACTCTGCGGAGACGCTTGCAGGTGCCACGGAGGCCTGATCAACATCCTCAGTTATGGCGTGTTCGGCGGCGGCCGTAGCGCTGGCGACATCGTCGTTTGTGGCGTCGACGTCTTCGGAGACGATGTCGCTGACGCTGACCTCGGCCGAGACGTCCCGAAGGGGCGAAGGTGCGTCGTTTTCCTCGGCGACAATGTCGCTGACGCTGACCTCGGCAGAGGAAGCCTCCGCGGCGTAGGCCGGTTCGGGCTCCGGGCTCTCCAGCGCCATAAAGGGATCGATCTCAGGCTCGGAGGGCTCGACGGGAGCGGCAGGCTCGACGGGAGCGGCAGGCTCGACGGGAGCGGCAGGCTCGGGAGCGTGGTCGGCAGGAGCCTCTTCGCTGTCGGCGCCCTGTTGCTCAACATCGAGCAGGCTGAAATCCAGGGAGTTGGACGAGGCGTCGACCGGAAGTGGCGGTGAGAAGGGCTCGGCCGCAGGCTCCGGCGCGGCCGCTTCGCGGGCCGGCGCCTTGCGACGAGGCGTCCCAATGCGTGAGAGGACGTCGTGTGCCTCGGCGGCCATCTTTCGACGAAGTTCGCCAAAGACGGGGTGTTCGGAGACGGGCATCCAGTCGCCATCGGCCTCGGCGAGCTCTTCAGCACCGAGGAGCACGCCGCCTTTGATGAGCTGGGTGAGTCCGGCCTCATCGACCGGCTCGTAGATCACGTCTTCGATGCGCAGGCGGTACTGGCCGCGGCCGAGCACGTCTTGAATCTCGGCGGTGGGCAGGCGGATGTAACCGCTGCCGCGGCTCTCGCCGGCGGCGCCAAGCTCGATGGGGTCGACGTTGGGACCGCGGCGGCGGGCCTGGAGTCTGGCGAGCATCGACTGACTTGTGGCCTGGCCGCGCTCGCGCGAGATGCCCGGAAGGGGGGCGCGTCCGGGGGACGATGCGCCTTCGGGGGCGCCGAAGCCGTCGAAGAGGCCGGAGTGGGGCTCGTCGCTTGTGGCGGCGACGGCATCATCGGGGACGTCGCGAAGAAGTTCGGCGAGTTCGCGGGCTTCGCTGTCTTGCAGGTCGATGCCAGGGGTTGCAGACGACTCCGGGGAGCGCGCCGGGGCGGCTGTTTTCGGCTGCGGGAGTGCGGGGCTCTCGCTTCGCGGGGCCGGAAGATCCTCAGGGGTGCCGCCCACCTGACTGGTGCGGCGCTTCTGAGCCTTTTTGAAAAGATGCGCCAGGGAGGGCGTCTCGTCGTCACCGGAGTCGTCGCTCTCCGGGCCATCTTCGGCTGCGGATGAGCCGGAGAGGGCCGGGCGAAGTTTGTCGAGCTTGAGCTTTTTGGTGCCTCCGGCGCCGGTAGCTGGTGTGCCGGTGACATCGTCGCCGGCGCGGGAGAGCACGCGCTTTTTCTTGATGCGCGCAAGCACCTGGCTTTTGAGCTCGGCGTCGGAGAGGCCGATTTCGCCCTCGACGGTGTCTTCGTCGGGGGTTTTGCCGGAGCGCAGACCGATCATCGAACGCGGCACGCGTTTGTTCTCGGCGGTCTCTCGGAGCTGGGCGGGGTTCGGCCGGTTCTGGCGCGTCAGATCGACGGTCTTTCGGGTCTGAGCCTGGTTGGCGGCCTTCTCGGCGGTGAGAACATCGGAGACTTCGCTGAGCCCCGGAGAGGTCTGGTGTTCGTGGGCCCGGCGCCAGGCGCCGGCGTCGGTGCTCTCGGCGAGTCCATCGTCTGCTTCTTCGACAACGGGCTCGGGGGCCTTCGGAGTGTCAAAGGGGCCTTTGGTGGTGTTGCCGTGCTGCTCGGCGATGGCGCTGAGGATAGAGGCATCCACCGCAGCGGTTTTGTCGAGTTCGCCGCCGCGCGAAAAGGGGTTGGCAAACCCGCCGGGGATCCCGGCCATCGTCGCCTTGGAGCCTCCGGGAAGATCGCCGGCGAGGCGGGTGAGCCGCTCAATCGCGTCTTCGGATGCGTCGTCCAGGGGCTCCTCGGAGGAGCGTCTGGACATGACGCCAAAGCCCGGCGCGGCGCTGGTGCGTTTGGTATCTTCTGATGCCACACCGCTCTGGTCGGAGCGGTAGATCTTGCGGCCATCTTCGACCGGGATCTGCGTGAAGCATTTCGGACAGGAGACCTCCCCGGTGGGAAGGCGCCCTTTTTTGGGGGTGAGTCGGAAGTACGTCTCACAGCCAGGGCATTTGAGCTCAACGGCGTCGGGAGTGGTTTCTCCCATGAACGGTACCTGCTGCGCGAAGATTAGGATGGGCCGACCTGGCCGCGAGGGGCTCAGGACCGGGACTCGCCAACGGCTGGTGAGGGATGCGCACCCGCAAAGACATTGCAACGAGGGCAGAGCGGGTCGTCACCTCGGCGCCACTCTACACCACGTATGGGGTGTGCTCAATGAAATCGTCGGAAGGGGCGATGGCCTAGAGCCTGCCCCAGCGACGGCGCAGGGACCACTCGGCAGCGAGCAGCCCCAGCACGATAAGAAAGAGCAGCGCGCTGTCCCAGAGCTGGACCACCCGGCGTTGATGAATCTCGACGAAGCGCGGCGGGTTGAAGTGGAGCTCGTCGGCGTCGAGCTCGGGAAGGAGGGTATGGTGAGCCTCGGTGTGCGCTGCGATCTGCTCCAGCAGCGCGTTGCGCGGCACGATGTCGCGTAGCTGAGCGACGTTTGGGGTGACAAGCACCAGGTTCTCGTCGCGCAGCGGGCTGCCGGGGCCCTGAACTTCGACCTCCATCTGGTAGATGCCCGGCTCGTCAAAGCTCAGGTCGAGCGCATGCTCGCCAGACGCATCGGTCTGAAAGTCGACCTGGCGAGGTTCCTGTGCGGAGGGCGCGTCGTCGGCGTTCTGCCCCAGGGGGCGATGGCGAACGAGGACTTTGCCTGTGGCGTTGGCCGCCGGGCTGTAGTCGCTCTTAAAGACGCGCACCGAGGCGTCGATGGGGGCGCCCGGAGCGGCGATGTCGGCGTGCACGTCCAGGCGCACCAGCTTGAGCTCCGGATCCTGAATCAGCCAGCGGATCGCGCTGTTCCAGAACATCTGGTACTCGCGCGGGGTACCGCCGTCGGCCAGGTGTTCAAAGCCCCAGCGCCAGGTGGAGTCGCTGGTCACTGCCAGCACGCGGCCTTCCCCGCGCTCGGCCACCGCGATCACGGGCATGGGCTGACCGCCGTAGGTCAACGTGGGGTGAGTGGCCAGGACGGTTGCGCCCTCAGAGGGGCCGGTGACGATGTTGGTGCCGCGAAGAGGGGGGAGGGCCTCCCAGAGCTCGCGGTTCTGGGCCGGGTCGAAGGCCAGCTGGGTGATGGGGTGACGATCACCGGCCTCGGTGAGCTGGGGGGAGAAGTGCTCGCTGTGCGTGATCTTCTGGCCGGGGCCAGCAGGTGGAAGTTCGACCGGCAGCAGCGACTCGATGGGGGTGCGGGCATAGCCGCCGCTGGCAAAGGAGAGGTCGCCGCCGAGCATGGCGAAGGCGCCGCCCTGACGCACGTAGTCGGCGATCGCCGGCAGGTAGCGCGCCATGTTGTAGGGGCCGAAGTTGAAGTTCTGAAAAATCACCAGATCGAAACTTCCCAGCTCGCTGTTAAAGAGCTCGTCGGTGGGAAAGGGGATCAGGCTCATCTCATCGCGCGGCACAAGCTGCGGGGTGTCGTCGGTGCGTAAGATGAAAAAGCTGATGAGGTCGACGTTGGGGTTACGCTTGAGAAGTTGGCGCAGAAAGCGCTGATCCCAGCTGGGGCGACCGACGACCTGGAGCACGCGCACCTTGTCGCGGATCACCCTCAGCACGAAGTGCTCGGTGTTGTTTTGTAAGAGCGCTTCGTCTTCGAAGTGGGGCACCTCGACGGTGTAGACCTCTTTTCCGATCTGACGCGGGACAAACTCGAATTGCACCGTGTAGCGGCGCTCCTCCGGGTCGATCTGCACGCTCTGGGATTGCAGGATCTCACCATCTCGCCGCAGCGTCACCGGGACCGGCTGGGGTTCAATACCGCTGAAGAAGAGGTCGACCTCGACGGTGATCGAGTTGTGCACGAAGGCAAAATCATCGTGGCGCACCCGGGTGATGGCCGCATCACGCATGCCGGCGTCGGCGTCTGCTGCCAGGGTGTGCACCGGAGCCTGCAGGCTGGCCAGGATGTCTTTGGAAGCCTCATCGAGGTCTTCGCCGCGGCGCACGCGGCGGCCGATGGACCCGGTGTCGATGCCGTCGCTTAAGACGATGACGCCGCCGAGATCTTTGCCGCGGTAATGCTCGGGGAGAGCCTGGAGAGCGGCGCTCAGATCGGCTTCGGTGGCATCGGCCTCGGTGGTCAGGGCGGCCTCAAGAGTGGTGGGGGTGAGAGCGTCGCCGTAGGTGAAGATGTCGAAGTGATGATCTTCGGCCTGAGCTTCAAAGGTGGGGCGCAGCTCTTCGAGGGCCTTTCGGGCGCGGTCGATGCGTCGCTGCTTCTCGCCGGCGACGTTGAGGTTCATCGTCTGGCTGGTGTCGACGAGCACGGCGACGTGATTCTTAACGCGTGAGACCTGTTTGAGATCGAGCGCGGGCTCCAGGAGCATGAGCACCGCCAGGGAAAACACCGCCGCGCGAAGTCCCAGCAGCGTGAGACGACGATGCGGGCGCATATCGCGCAGATCGTAGGCGCTGAAGAGCAGCACGGCCAGGCCCAGCAGGCCCAGAGCGATGATCCAGCCCAGGCTCCAGTCGCCCAGCCAGAGCAGGTCGCGGGTGTTGTATTTGGAGAGTTCAAGCATGCAAGCGTCCGGCCTACAGGGGACTTAGTCGACGCGCCAACGGCGCCTGCGCAGGATGAAGGGGATGTGCACCTGGTCGGCTTTATAGTCGATCGTCAGCGCGTAGAGCACGATGTTGACGGCCAGGCGCTGCGCCATGTCGCGCTGGCGGTCGCCGCCCGGGCTGACCTGAAATTCCCAGCCGCCGAAGGCGTCGCGGGCCAGCGCGCCGAGAAGATCGTTGGCGTTGAGAAGCACGCAGGCGCGCTCCTCATCGAAGATGCCCTCGAAGTTGCCGGCGATGTCGAGTCGCCCCATCGGTCGGTCAATAAGGTAGAAGGACTTATGCACCGTGTGTTCGCGGGGCACCGTGCGAAGGGGGCGGTCGGGGAAGATGCGCTGCAGCTCCCGTCGCACCGAGTTGATAAAGGGGCCATCGGTGAGCCCCTCGGCCGAGTCGATGTAGAGGAAGCCGCCGGAGCTTAAGTAGAGGCGCAGGTTCTCAATGACGTCTTCGGGAAAAGGCTCGAAGGCGCGGTCGCCGGCGAGCACGATCATCGGATGAAGAAAGAGCTCTTCACGCTCTCCCCAGATTTCGGCGACGTCGGGGTTGATCTCGACGCTGGTGTGGCGACCGACCTCCTGGAGCATGCGCCGCAGCGCGCCGGGACGCGGGTTATCGTTGCCGCCGCGGTAGCGAAGGCGCGCGAGTCCCACGCGGTGCTGTTCGTCCAGGGCCAGGGCTGTCGGCGCGATCGTGAGGCTGAGGCCTGCGGCGCCTAAGAGATGAAGGAAGGTTCGACGGTTCATGCGTTAAGAGCCTGAGAGTAGCGAGAGGAGCGCTGCGTCTGGCGAGGACAACGTCGGATCGGCGCGGGGGCATTCCCCGCCGGGGCGCCGGCGTGGTATGGCATTGGCTGAACTCGTCATAGCAGCGAAATAAAGTGTCTGCACGACCCGGTTTTGCGCCAGATGATAGCCGGTGTGCGTCAATAAAAGACTACTTCGGGTGGCAAAACGCCGCTCATCGACCGATTCAGCGAGGGTAGATATGCACAGTCAAGACTTTGGATATGATGGTTCCAGTGGGAGTGGACGCCTTGTGAGCCAGGCGTTGCCGGAGGAGCGGTTGAGCTTTTTGCGCCGCACCTACATGCACCTGGCCGGCGCGATCTTTGGATGCGTGGCGTTTATCGCGCTCTTCTTGAAGTCACCTTTTGCCGAGCCGGCGATTCAATTCATGATCTCGTCGAACTGGCTGCTCGTGCTGGGGCTCTTTATCGGAGCGAGCTGGCTGGGGGACTGGATGGCCCTGAACGTGAAGTCGAAAGGGCTGCAGTATCTGGGGCTTGCGATCGGGGTGTCGGCCTACGGGATCTTGCTGACGCCGATGATTCTTATCGCTCAACTTACGGTCAGGGAGCCGATCCTGATGCAGGCGGCGTTTTTGACGCTGGTGGTCTTTGCCGGGATGACCGCGGTGGTGTTTGTGACGGGCAAAGACTTTTCAATTTTACGGGTGGGGCTTGCCGTAGGAAGTCTGGTGGCGCTGGGCGCGATTGTGGCCGGCACGATCTTTGATTTTAACCTGGGGCTGGGCTTCTCGATCGCGATGGTGGGCCTGTCGGCGGCGATGATCGTGTACCAGACCTCGAATATGGTGCACGTCTATCGGACCGATCAGCATGTTGCTGCGGCGCTGGCGCTCTTCAGCTCCATCGGGATGCTTTTCTGGTACATCCTGCGCATCTTGATGTTTACGCGCGACTAACGCGGCTAAGTAGCGTTCGTGGCCTTATCACGATGAAAAAGCCCCCGGTGCTCAGGGCGCCGGGGGCTTTTTTGTGTGTTGCAGCCCCCTAAAAGGGGAGGGCTTATCGCGACAAAACGCGAAGAGGGCGTCTCGCTTGAATGCGAGACGCCCTCTTCGTTGAATCTCTTATGGAGCCGATGGGGATCGAACCCACGACCTCGTGACTGCCAGTCACGCGCTCTCCCAGCTGAGCTACGGCCCCGTTTTGGAACAGGTGTTAAGTTGTATGGAGCCGATGGGGATCGAACCCACGACCTCGTGACTGCCAGTCACGCGCTCTCCCAGCTGAGCTACGGCCCCGGTAAGGGATGGTTGGCTCGGTGCGCCAACGGGGAGCATGTATACGGATGGGCGTTCGGGGTGTCAACGGGTTTTTGAGGAGTTTTTTTCGAAGGTGGAATGCCCGGCGCAGCGGTGGCTGACGCCGGGCTGTCAGCGAGCTCAGGGGGCGGGTGCGGAGGTGGTGGAACGGGCGGGCAGGCCGGCGCTGCGGCGGAGCTCGGTGAGCAGGTCGCGGTAGCGTGCGGAGTCGGGGTGTTCGCTCACGAGTTGCTGGAAGCGAGGGAGGGCTTCTTCGGGGCTTTTGCCATGAACATCGAGGCGGGCGTGTGCGAGCGCAATATCGTAGTCGGGGATGATGGTGGAGACGCGCGAGAGGAAGCGGCGACGGGTGCGCACGTCGAAGGCCTGTGGGTCTTCGATGCGCCAGCGCGTGAGCATCTCAAACTCGTAGGGGGCAAGCTGAAGACGGGTAGGCTGGATGGTGTGAATGATCTCGGCGAAGCGGTAGCGCTGCAGAATGTCGAAGAGCAGGTGGCTGGAGGGGCTCTTCCAGACGGCTTTGTCGGTCAGCAGGTTGTGCTGGCGCAGCACCGGGATGACGTTGCCGCAGCTCTCGCGGTAAGAGGCGAAGCGGGGCAGGGCCGGGGCGCTGGAAGCCTCTTCCAGGGTGAGGGCGCCACGTCGCACGGCCTCAAGGAGCGCTTCGAGGGAGGTCGCACAGGCCTCGAAGATGGGCGTGCCCAGGGGTACAAAACCACGCGGTCCGGTGGCGGGCACCAGCGAAGCGCTCAGCTCGTCGATGCGGGCCTGAAGGGTGCGAGCGTCGATCGGGTCGGCATCGGTAAACTGCGCGCGGTTGGCCTCTTTGATGGCGTCGAGCAGGGCCTGGCGCCGGGCGTCGAGATCGCCAGAAAGTTCGCTCTCCTCATAATGCACGCTGCGGGCGCGTTGAAGCTCCTCGGCGTCGATGGTGAGCGCGGGGAAGTCCAGTCCGCTGCGGATCTGGGCGGTGTCTTCGGGCGCCCATTGCGGTTGAGGAGGGGGGCCGAAGACTTTCCAGAGCAGCGCGCCGATGATGAGCAGCGCGCAGCCCGCCAGGGCCACCGCGATGGCAGGAGACATGGCGGGGGGGGCCGGAGGTCTGGGGGAATGCATGCAAACTCCACAAATGTGTTCGACAGCGGCAGGTGGGTGAATAAATCTTCACCCCGGCGGATTACGATCCGCGTTGCACTATGGTATCCCGATGCACCTTTGAGAAGAAAGCGTGTGCGGATCGTCTCCCTTGAGGAAGTCGCCGAGAGGCGTTGAGAGAGGACTATGTTAACCGAGATCTTATTGGATTTCGCGCTGATCGGCGCGGAGTGGGTGCTGTGGCTGCTGATCCTGTTGAGCTTTGCCAACATCTACGTGGTGATTGAGAAGTTGCGCTTCTTCCATCAGCGCAAGGTGGATGTGCATGAGCTGCGCTTGAAGTTTGAGGAGCGCCTGCGTGCCGACGACTTCGATGCGGCGGCGAAGCTGCTTGAGGGCAACGACGCGATGGAGGCCCGCGTGGTGCTCTTCGGGATGCGTGGGCTGGACCGCGGGCCGGAGGCTGTTGAAGACCTCATGAACGGGGCGATGGCCTCGGAGCGTACGCGCTATGAGCGGCTGATCAGCCTGCTGGCGACCACGGGCAACAACGCCCCCTTTATCGGTCTCTTTGGCACGGTGCTGGGGATCATCGGCGCATTTGCCGCGCTGGGCGAGGCTTCCGAGGAGGCCAACCAGGAAGTTATGGCGGCCATTTCCGAGGCGCTGGTGGCGACCGGGGTGGGGCTGCTGGTGGCGATCCCGGCGGTCATTATGTTCAACGTCTTTCGCCAGCGCGTGAAGAAGAGCGGGGCACAGACCGAGTTGATGTCGCGGACCTTGCTGGCGCACCTGCGCCGCAATGACTGAGGTAAGGAGAGGTCATGGCAGGCATGTCTGGAGGCGATGACGACGACGTCATCTCCGCGATCAACATCACGCCTTTTGTCGATATCATCCTGGTGGTCCTGATCATCTTTATGGTGACGGCAACGTATATCGTGCAGTCGCAGATCCCGATCGACCTTCCCAAGGCCGCCTCGGGGCAGGCCGAGGTGAGCACGACGCTGGCCTTTCAGGTCACCGCGGACGGGCAATACGCGATGGACGGCGAGTTTTTGAGCCTGGAGGCCATCGCCGAGCAGGTGCGGGCACAGGCTGGCGAGGATGAAGAGCTTCGTGCGGTGATCGCTGCCGATAAGAAGGTGGAGTACGGCAAGGTGATCGACCTTGTGGACACGATTAAGCTCAACGGGATCGCGAAGTTCGCCCTTAACATCGACCGCAAAGAGCAGGCAGACGGTGAGCGCTGAGAAGTCATCGGAGACGCGATCGCTGCACCATCTGGCGGACCCGCTCCAGGAGTCCAGAGTCGGCGCAGGTCAGCGCACTCGCCGCATTGTGGTGGGCGTGATTCTGACGCTGCTGACGCACGCTGCGGCGGGGTTCGGGCTGGTGACTTTTGCACCTCTGCTCAACGTCAAGCCAGCTGTCGAAGAGCCCCAGGACGAGCTCGTTGAAGTCGACTTTGATTACGTCGAGCCGGAACCCGAGCCCGAGCCTGAACCTGAACCCGAGCCCGAACCCGAGCCCGAGCCCGAACCTGAACCCGAGCCCGAACCCGAGCCCGAGCCCGAACCTGAACCCGAGCCGGAACCTGAACCCGAGCCCGAACCCGAGCCCGAGCCCGAGCCTGAGCCCGAACCCGAGCCCGAGCCCGAGCCTGAGCCCGAACCCGAGGCAGAGCCACAGGCTGAGGCTGAGGACGTGGAAGATGAAGCCGCGGGCGCCATGGATCCGGTGCACCTGGAGGGGTTGACGATGGAGTCGACCGTGGAAGGTGGCGAGGGGCCGGCGATGAAGATTGGCCAGGGGATTGAGTCCGGGCGGATTACAGACCGCTATGTGGATCCGAACCGTTTTGGAAAGATAAAGACCCGTCCCGGCGCGCGTGGTGATGGGCGAGGCACGGGAATGGGTGATGGTACGGCCTCGTCGGAGGGGTGTGAGGACACTGAGGCGAAAGTGCTCAATCAGGTGGAGGCGGAGTACACCGTGCTCGCCAGGCGTCGGGGTGTTGAGGGGCAGGTCGTATTCCTGGTGACCATCGGTCGTGATGGTCGCGCATCCTCGCTGGAGATGGTCGACGGGTTGGGCTTCGGGCTGGATGAGGCGGCCGAGGCGGCGATCCGTCAGTGGAGGTTTGAGCCTGCGACACGCAACTGCGAGCCCGTGACGTCGCGGCGTCGCGTGGCGTACGAGTTTGTGATCTCCGAGTACTGAACATCGCTCGAAACGACATGAAGTAAGGGGGGGCGAGTCGATCCGTGGAGGCGTTGCTTCGGCGGTGAGGTCCTGCTAAGGTCGCTTCATTCAAGAAGTTTCCGGGGTTGTACGCCGTCGGGTCGCCATGAGCGACTTCGACTGCGCCGTTGTCTGGAGTGCGAGTTCAGCGCAGGGGATTTCTGCGTCTGAGTCGTCTGAGCGAGGAGGTTTTCGGCGTGTTGTGACGCTGTACGCCGCAATACCTGAACAAAGGTTCCACTTTTTGTTTGACTCTGTGGATATGTGCAGTAATTCTTTGTTCAGTACTGAGCGAGTGAGCGGTATCTTCGTGAATCCACGGATGGAGGCGTCAAGATGCAAACCGAGAATCAAGAGCGAGCAGCCGAGATCGCACGACCGAAACGTTCGCTGGGGGCAATCCTGGAGCGTCAAATGAAGCGAGAGGAGCGCAGAACGTGGGAGTTTCCCCCGGACTACACCCACGGTGAGGTGACGCTTGGCGAGGCCTACACCACGCTCGGGGAGCGCTGGTTGGAGCAGGCCATCTTTGTCAGCCGCGTGCGTGATGAGGTGCTTGGTGAGGTCGTGACGGTCGGGAGGTTTGAAGACTACTTCCTCACGGTCGAGCAGTGGATCGAGGGCGATGATGAGTCGCTGGAGGCCTGGTGGCAGGCGCGCTCTTCGGGCCGTTCTCGAAGCGTGGGGCTGAGCACCCTGGGGAATGGCGAGCCGCTGGCGGAGCTTGCGATCGAGGTGAGCCCTTCGCGACTTCAGGCCCTGGAGCAGGGGGTGCTGGGTGTGACCCGAGAGGGCGGGGTTGCCGATGAGTCTCGCGCTGGACGTCAGCGTCGGGCCAGGGTCGATCTGCTCAGCCTCATCGCGCTGACCGCGCGGCTCTCGGAGCGCGACGCGGTAGCCTGAAGCGCTCGTTGAGCCTTGCGAAACAATGGGTTCGCCGGGTTGAGGGTGGGACGTCTCGCGTCTAGGATGCGCCGGGTCGCGGCAGGGTGCCGCGCCTGAGTTTCCGAAGATGAGGTGAGACAGTGGCACGCGTTGCGGGAGAGAATGAACGGTTGCGGCGGGGCGGGGTGTGGTGGCCGCATCGCGAGGTAGAGCGCCCCCGGGAGCTTCCGACGATCGATGTGGTGATCCCGGTGCTCAACGAGGAAGAGAGTCTGCCCCTCGTGCTCGATGCGATCCCCGGAGCGTGGGTGCGTCGGGTGGTGGTGGTGGATAACGGCAGCAATGATCGCAGCGCGGAGCGCGCGCGGGAGCGCGGCGCTGAAGTTGTCGAGGAGCCACAGCGGGGTTACGGGGCGGCGTGTCTGAGGGGACTTCGTTATATGGCCGAGGATCCGCCCGAGATTGTGGTGTTTCTCGATGGTGATTTTAGCGACTTTCCTGCGGAGCTTCCGCGGGTGGTTGAGCCCATCTTGACGGGGGAAGCCGAGCTTGTGATTGGCAGCCGTACGTTGGGGGCGCAAGAGCAGGGCGCGTTGCTTGTCCAGGCGGTGGTGGGCAACAAGCTCGCCTGCGTGCTGATGGAGCTGATGTACGGCTACCGCTTCTCAGATCTGGGGCCTTTTCGCGCGATCACCTGGGAGGCGCTGCAGGCGCTGCGGATGCGCGATGAGGATTTTGGCTGGACGGTGGAGATGCAGATCAAGGCCGCACGCCAGGGCATCGGGGCGGTGGAGGTGCCGGTGAGTTATCGCAAGCGTATCGGCGTGTCGAAGGTCACCGGGACGCTTAAGGGGAGCGTGCTCGCGAGCTACAAGATCCTCTACACGCTCTTTGCGCAGTATGCGCTAGAGGTCAGCGCGGTCGAGCGTAGGAGGAAGCGATGAGTGAGGTGATGCACGACGAGGTGGTGATCTTTGCAAAGTCACCGATCGCGGGGCGAGTAAAGACGAGGTTGCAGCCCGAACTCAGCGCGGATGAGAGCGTGGTGGTGTACCGGGCGTTCTTAAACGACGTGCTTGAGATGGTGGGCGGCTGGGCAACTCAAGCGGAGCGTCGGCGTGCGACGCTGGCGTGGAGCGGAGCGGATGATGGCGCGACGTTCCGGTGGGCCGAGCAGCTCGGCATCGCAACCGTCGCTCAGGGGGAGGGGGATCTGGGCGCGCGGATGCGGCGCGCGGTGGAAGGTGCGCGGGCGCGGGGCGCGGGGCGAGTGGTGATTGTGGGCACAGACTCACCGACGCTCTCGCGGGAGCATCTCGAACTGGCGTTTGATGTGCTCGGGCGGCGGCAGGTGGTGTGGGGGCCGTCGTTTGACGGAGGCTATTATCTGGTGGGCGTGAACACCGAGGATAAGCCGGGAGGGGGGCATGCGGAGCGCGTTATCTTTGAGGATGTTTCCTGGAGTACAGCGTCGGTGCTCTCCGAGAGTTGGGAGCGGGCCAGCGAGGCGGGTCTCTTGTCGGATTTGTTGGGCTTCTGGTACGATGTCGACACCTTCGAGGACGTCAAAATGCTCGAATTTCATCTCCTGGAGTACTTAGAGCGCCAGGGGTTTGAAGGGGCTCGACATACCCGAGAGGTGCTTTTAACGTGGCGTAAAAGCGGTCGGTTAACGCGCTGAGATACGCGTTGGCTGTCCTGAGTCAGCAGGCTTTTCAACTTCCTCCATCGGTCAGGGTAGCTCGTGAGTGAAAAAGGTGTTCGTCAGTGCGCCGCAGGGACGGTCTTGTTTCGTGAAGGCGAGGAGGGCAACCGGATGTATGTCATTAAGTCCGGGAGTGTGCGCCTGACCAAGCGGATTCATGACACCGAGGTTGTGGTTGAAGACCTCGGCGCTGGCGAGTTTTGTGGAGAGCTGGCGATGCTCGGTGAGCCGCGTCGGCCGGTGAGCGCGGTGGTGACCGAAGATGCCTCCGTGATTCAGGTGGATACGGAGCAATTCGAGGGGATGATCAAGGGCAACTCCGACATCGCCCTGCGGATGCTCAAGAAGCTGACCCAGCGTCTTACCCAGGCGCAGTACCGCGTCTCGAACCTTGTGCTGCGCACCAATAAGGCGCGTGTGTTGCATCAGCTTCGTGCGGAGACTCAGCGGGTTAAGCGCGTGGAGGGGGCCGGGGAGTCGGCGCCGATTCCTGCGAACCTGGCCGACGTGCTCGCCCTGGAGATCGGTGAGGTTAAGCAGATCCTCAACGAGCTGGTGCGTGATGAGCTGATCCTCATCGATCGCCGCGGGTATTTTGAGATTCTGGATTGCGAGGCCTACGACCGCTACCTGCGCTATCTGGAGTTGCAAGACCGCTTCGCGTTCCATTGAGCGACGCAGGCAGCGATTTGCAGCGCTGGGAGGCGTTAAAGCAACGCCTTTTTGAGCAGAATCGCTTTACGATCAAGCTGGGGTTGGAGCGCATGCGCGCGGCGCTGGAGGCCGAGGGGCATCCAGAGCGTTGTGCGCCGGCGATCGTGGTGGCCGGGACCAACGGCAAAGGTACGGTTGCGTCTTCGTTGAGCGCGATTCTGGGGGCGCACGGGCTTCGGGTGGGGTTGTATACGAGCCCGCATCTTGTGGGGTTTGAAGAGCGGTTCAGAGTGGGTGGGGTGCCGCTGACACCGGCGCAGGTGATGCCGGTGCTGGAGGATGTGTATGCGCGCTACGGCGACGTGTCGCACGTTGGGGAAGATGCGCTGACCTTTTTCGAGCTGACGACGTTGATGGCCGCTCGACTCTTTGAGGCGCAGCGCGTTGATGTGGCGATTTACGAGGTGGGCCTGGGCGGGCGGCTTGATGCGGTCAACGCGATTGAGCCGGCGCTGAGTATCATCACGACCATCGACCGCGATCATGAGGCGTATCTGGGAGATACGCTCGAGGCCATCGCTGGCGAGAAAGCCGGGGTGATGCGGGCGGGGGTGCCAGTGGTGATCGGGGAGCAGGAGCACTCGGAGGCCTTTGAGGTGCTGTGGGCGCGGGCCTCAGAAGGGTCGCGTTATGCGCCGACGTTGGCCTGGGACGCGGGCCAGGTCACACACGAAGGTCGCTCGCGGGTGGCGCGTCGGCATCATGTGACGGCGCGATGCGCGGCGCAGGTGTTTCTGGGGGAAGCGTACAATGAAAACGTCGCGCAGCGAGGTTTAGAGCGCTGGCAGTGGCCGGGACGCATGGAGCGGCGCAGGATCGTCGGGTCGGACGGTCGCGTGAACGACCTGCTGCTGGATGCGGCGCATAACCCGGCCGGGATTGCGGCGTTGCGCTCGGAGCTGGGGGCGGGGAGCACCGGGGAGGTGGGGGCTGTGGTGTGGGGGGCTCTCGAAGATAAGAAGCAGGAGGGGCTGGAGGCGTTGCTCTCGGAGCTGGGAGTGGGGGTCTGGGCTGTGAGGATCGCTACGCCGCGGGCGCTTGATGAGGCCGGGCTTCGGGCTCGTGTGCCGGAGTTGCATTTGCGGGGCGTGGGGGATGCCGGGTGGTGTCTGCGCGAGGCGATGGCCAGCTGTAAAGCGGGCAAAACGGTGCTTTGTTTCGGGTCGATTTACCTGCTCGGCGAGCTCTATGAGGCGCTGGGACTGGGGGCAGCCGATATGGTCACCGAGCGCGCTGTGGCGGGTGATTGAACAGGGAGTTCCGGTGCTTATCTTCGCCCAAGTCCACAGTTGGATTGCAGCGGAGAGCATGAGCCACCCTTCGTGCTCGCCCTAAAGGAGTGTCCCATGGTTGAGCAGAGCGAGTTTGAGTCGAATCCCGAGAAGACCGCCTACCACGATAACAAGCGTGAGTTGTTGCGGCGTGGTCGTGAGAAGGGCGAGCTGACCTGGAGTGAGATTCTGGAGGCGCTTCCCCAGGAGCATCTCGGTGAGGTGGAGATGGAGGTCTTTTTGTTCACCTGCCGTCAGATGGGGATTGAGGTGAAGGGCGCGCCGAGCTGAGCGCGCTGCTGAAATCTCGATTAATCTCAGAGCAAAAAAGCCGGCCCGAGAGGGCCGGCTTTTTTGTTGGGTTCACAACCTCCTGTTCAGGAGGTTGTGGGTGTGATGCGTTCAGTTCCCGCTGTCGGAGCGGTTGCCGTAGAAGGTGCCGTCCAGGATGGAGGGCTGGCTCTCGGTGCTGAAGCGGAACTCAGCTTCCCACTTGCAGCGAAGCTCGGGGGTGCCCAGGGTCTGGATGAAGGGCAGCGGGTATCCAGGCCAGCCGCTGCTCGCCGAGGAGCCGGGCGGGTAGACGGCGGGCTGGTAGATCTCGCAGGGCTCGCCGGCAGGGGTGCCGATGCGGAAGTTGTCTTCGGAGTCGGCAACCAGGCTGTCGTTGACGTAGTCGCGGACGGTGTCAGCCGCTTCGTCCTGGAGGACTTCGCAGGCCTGGACGATGGCGTTGTACATGGTGTCGCCCGGGTTGGAGACCTTATCAGCGAGACCCTCGCAGTCGATGAGCTCACCGAGCATCGCCTCAAGCGAGTCGATGGGGGTCGGGGCGTCGGCGAAGAGACGGGGGAGCAGAACCTTCTCGATGACGGCAAGGATGAGGTTGCCGTACTGAAGGGTGAGCGGGTGCTTGTCGATCTCGAGGGCAGTGGCGCCGATCATGGTCGCGCCGAAGTTGCCGAAGACGGCGCTGCCGTTTTCACCCACATCGAAGGAGCGGATGCGGACCTCGGAGCAGGAAGCGGGCTGGCCTTCGCAGCCGCGGCTCCAGGTCAGGACGATGTCGTTCCAGAGCTGGCGGTTGTTCTCGGGGAGAAGGACCGCGGTGGCCTGACCGCTGGCCAGGTCGATGACGGGCTGCTCGTCGATGATGATGGAACCTTCAACGACGAAGGCTTCGAGCATGCTGACAACGTCACCGATGATCTGCTGACCATCCACGGCCCACTGGGGCAGGAGGCCTTCGAGGGTATCGTCGAGGAAGTCGAGCGCGAGCGCCAGCAGGGTGCCGTTGCTCTGGAAGTCGCGAAGCGTGTCCGCAAAGCCGCCCAGCGAATCGCCGGCGAAGTCGAGCAGGAAGTCGAGCAGGCCGCGGGTACCACCTTCGCAGTAATCGATGGTGGCCGGGCAACCCAGGATGAAGCGAGCGGGGCTCTCCGCCAGGGTGCCAATAAGGTCGATGACGTCGCGCACTGAAGGCGGAAGTCCGCTGCGCAGGTCAAAGGCGTGGGTGACCTGGTAGGTGCCGGCGATGGTGGGGAAGTAGTCGAAGAGCTCGATCTCGACGACGGTGCTCACGCCGTTTTGCACGGGCGGGTTGTTCTCGGAGCAGCCGACGGCGACGCTGACTTCGCGGGTGCCGACGTTCTGAATCGCCGAACCAATGATGGTGTAGGCGGTGTTGTTGGCGACCGAGGGCAGGATGACGTCGTTGATGGAGCCATCGGCGTTGACGGTGGCGTTGCGCACGAAGTCGGCGCTGGGCCAGAGGCCGTCGCGGTTGAAGGCTTCCTCGGCCGCGTCACAGGTGACGGTGGGCGGGAGGAAGAGGGTCTCGACGGTGTCGAGCACGGCCGAGCCGGCGTGCTCGTACTCTACGATGTAGGAGGCGGAGTCTTTGGCGTTGATGCCCATGTTGAATTCAAGGGCGTTGACGCCTTCCTGGTCCACGGTGGCTTCGACGCGGATGGTGCCGGTGGCGGTGTTGGGGTCGCCGCCGGTGCGCACGGTGGTCGAGGCCATGCCGTTGTCGTCGGTGATGTCGTTGGCGGCCGAGAGGGTCGCTCCCTGAGCGCCGACGACGGTCTCCAGGGCGAAGCCGACCATGGCGTTGCGGATGGGGTTGCCGTCGGCGTCGACCAGGCGCACGGAGATGGTGGCCGAGTCCTCCACCGCCAGGGTGCGGGTGCAGGCGAGCTGTGCGGGGTCGCAGGGCTCGACGTGCTCCAGGCGGCTGGTGCCGGGGATGTCCGGTTGCTCGTGATCGCGAGGATCTTCGTCGGTGGGCACGTTTACCGTGCTCTCACCGCAGGCCATTGTCAGCGAGAGGCCGCCGGCGGCCAGCAACGCGAGCAACTTTGTTGTGTAGCTTCCCATCATCTCTTTCCTCCGCAACGCGCCGCGAGCGGCGTGTTGTTCGTGGTGAATTGGCGCGTCGTACGACGCGCAAACGTAAATCCAGGTGCAAGTGCAGCAGCGAAGCATAGCGCGGGCAGAAAAGGTCGCTGCCTGCTGAGCTTATACTGTAGGTTAGCCGTGAGTATACCGAGGGGGTGTCGGCGGTCAAGGCGGCGATGAGGTTCGCGTAAAACCTTGTTGAGACGAGGATCGTCTTGAAAATGAGATGGTTAGAGGGGCTCGGGTAGCGCAGCCCAGGCCGGAGGAGAGGTGGCCTGCTCGAAGAGGCGCTCCGGCGGGATGGCCGGGCTGAAGTAGAAGCCCTGGCCGTAGTGGCAGCCCATCTCGCGGAGCAGGTGCCACTGCTCCAGGGTCTCGATCCCTTCGGCCAGAGAGTGCATGGAGAAGCTCTGGGAGAGGGTGACGATGGAGCGAACGATGCTGGTGTCGCGCTCATCGCCGGGGAGGTCTTTGACGAAGGAGCGGTCGATCTTGAGGGTCTGCACCGGGAGCTGCTTGAGGCGCTCCAGGGAGGAGTAGCCGGTGCCGAAGTCGTCGATGGCCACGCGCAGGCCGTGGTCGCGAAGTTGGCGCACGACCCGTGCGGTGTGCTCCGGGTCGGCGAGGATGGCCGATTCGGTGAGTTCCAAGGCGAGTCGGTGGGCGGGGATCTTCGCGTTGGCGATGGCTGCGAGGATGCGGTCGACGATGTCGCTTCGCAGAAACTGCAGGGGGGAGAGGTTGACGGCGACGGAGACGTCGAGGCCCCGGCCGTGCCATGTGGCAATCTGCCGGCAGACGCGCTCAAGAACCCAGTCGCCCAGGGGAACGATGAGCCCGGATTCTTCGGCGGCGGGGATAAACTCGGCTGGCGAGATATGCTGGCCGTGGGCGTCGGTCCAACGCAGGAGGGCTTCTGCGCCGGTGATGCGTCCGCTTTGAAGATCGATGATGGGTTGGTAGGCCACACGGAGTTCGCCGCGTTCGACGGCGCCGTGGAGCTGGGATTGCAGCGCGAGGCGGCGTTGCTGGCGCTCGGCAAGTTCGCCGGCGTAGAGCGAGAAGTTGGCCGGGCCGGTGTCTTTGGCGTGGGAGAGGGCGCGGTGGGCCTGCTTGAGCAGCGTGGTGGCGTCGGCGGCGTCGCGGGGGTAGGAGGCGATGCCGATGCTGGCGCTCAGGAACGAGTCCTGGCCTTTGATGCTGAAGGGACGGCTGAAGGCGCTCTGGATGGTGTGGGCGTGGGACTCCAGGGAGAGGTCGTCTGAGGAGGGCATAAATACGACGAACTCATCGGCGCCGATGCGGGCGAGGACGGCGTCGGCGGGCAGCAGCGACTGGAGGCGGTCGCGGGCATCGAGGAGTAGCGCGTCGCCGGCGTCATGGCCCAGGATGTCGTTGACCAGGTGGAAGCGGTCCAGGTCGACGTAGAAGAGAGCGGCGCTGGCGTCGGGATTTCGGGCGATGTGGGCCTCGATGGCTTCGATGAGGCCGTGGCGGTTGGGCAGGGTGGTGAGGCTGTCGTTGTAGGCCAGGAAGGTGAGGCGATCCTGGGCGATCTTCTGGGCGGTGATGTCGGAGATGACGCCGGTGATGGCGATGGGATTGTGGTTGGCGTCGCGTTCGACGTGGCCGCGGTCTTCGAACCAGCGTGTGCGCTCATCGTTGCGGTGGATGCTGCGGTAGCGCACGACGTAGGTCTCGTCGTGGTCGATGGCGTGCTCGATGGTGTGGGTGATGACGTCGCGGTCGTCGGGGTGGATGCGGGAACGCCAGAGTTGGGTGTCTTCGTAGAAGGCGCGGGCGGGGTAGCCGAGCAGGCGCTCGGTGGCCGGGCTGATGAAGGTGGTGGCGAAGTCGGGGAGGCTTGTGCGGTAGAGGATGTCCGGGACGGTGTCGATGACGTCGCGGAAGCGGGCCTCGGAGGTGCGTGCTTCCAGCAGGAGGGCGTGGCGGTGCAGGGCGACGCCGAGCTGACGGGCTACCGCGTTGAGCATGGTGATGTGGCGCGGCGCGAGCTGGCGCCGGGGATCGCGCGTGGCGACGATGAGCGCTCCGCAGGCTTTTTCGTCACGCACGATGGGGACGCCCGCGATGTGGCGTACGCCCTGATCGCGGTAGGTGCTGGAGAGGTCGGACAGGTCGCGCGAGGCGAAGGTGCCGCGTTCGACAAGGTGTGTGGCGAAGTCGAGGGCGCTCCGGGCGGATGCGTCGCCGGAAGGCGTAAGACCGCGGCTCCAGAACACGCGCAAGGTCGGCGAGTCGGGGGTAAAGAGCGCGATCTCGCCGAGCTCAAACTCGGTCAGGTCGGAGGCGGCGCGGAGCGCTTTGTCGCCGAGGGTGGCGATGTCGTTTTCGCTGGCGAGTTCTTCGATGACGGCGCCGATGCCCTCGAGGTGGGCCTCGGCGCGGCGGACTTCGCCGATGTTGAGAAAGTCGGCGACGTAGCCGGTGAGCTGACCGTCATCATCAAAGAGGGGAGCGAGCGTGAGGTGGACTTCGACGTGACGGTCGTTGTCGGAGGGGTAGGCGAGCTCAGCGGCGAAGGTGCCCCGGGAACGCGCGCGCTCGAGCGCGAGATTTAGTGTCAGTGTGTCGCGACTCTCAAGAAGTATCAGCGGACCCAGTGTGGTCCCGAGGAGCGCGTCGGCAGGTTGGTGGAGCAGGCGGCAGAGGGCGGGGTTTACGTCGACCAGGGCGCCATTGAGATCGATGAGCGCCACGCCGTTGGCCATGGTGTCGATGATTCGCCCGATGTGCGCGTCGCGGGTGACGAGCTGGCGTTCGACGGTGTGGAGTGCGGCGAGGTGGCGACGAAGTAGGACGTAGAGGAGAAGCCCGCTGGAGATAATGAAGAAGAGTCCCTTGAGGGTCTGGGCGAGTTCGCGGGAGGCCGGGGCGGTGAAGAGGGCGTTGACCAGGGCGTCGCTTAAGAGAATCCAGAGGGCCGCGAGCAGGATATAGGCCAGTGCCAGGCGGCGATTGAACCTCCGCGATGTCTCGCGAGGCTGGGGGGAGCTGATGGCTTCGGCAGGAGACGTGAGCGCGCTGAGTCGACCGGTGGCGCGAGGATCGCGCGGGGAGCGCGAATCGGGGGTGGGCGCGGGGTCTTTAGCGTTCATCGGGGCGGGCCGGTGCGGGTAGGCTCAGAGGGCACTTGCAGCATAGCAAGGAAAGCCGGCGTGCGGTCAACTCGCGAGCGGCTGCGCAGGTGGGCTTCAGAACAAAAAAACCCGGCGAGGGCCGGGTTTATACAATCAACACCATCGCAAATTAGAGCGGTCGGGAGCAATTCAGGTCATGGCCATGAGAGGTATCCCATCGAGTTTGGAAACAGCGGACCGCCGGGTGAGTCTTAACGCCGATGTGAGCGCGGTGCAACTTTCTTTCTTGATGGGGGAATAGAAAAAGGCCGCGCGATGTTCGCGTGGCCTTTTTCGATGATGCTACCCCTGAAGCCGGCCCGCCTGCTGGCGAGCCGGCTGAAGATTCAGGGGAGGTAGGCGGTCCAGACGAGGTTGTCGATGGTGAGCTGCCCGCTGCCGATGGAGCGAATCTCCAGATCGAAGTCTCCGGAGACGTTGATGTCTTCAACGAAGAACTCAACGATGGTGGGGTCGGCGCCGCTGCCGCTTCCGAAGGTCTCGGAGGTGCCAATCGAGGCACCGTTGATGAAGACTTCAACCTGTCGCGCGCCCTGGCCGGTGTAAGCCTTGCGCATGTCGAAACGAATCGAGCTGATGCCGCCTTCAATACCCTCGGCGCTCAGGGCTCTGTCGCCGGAGCGAGCGAACATGACGCCCGTGCCGTCGATGCTCTCATCAGCATTAACAATGTCATCGGTCAGGCGTGATTCGGTGTAGTTCCAGATAAACCCTGCATCGCCTTCGAAGCTTCCGGAGGCATAGGTGTTGCCCGGGCCGTCGAAGTTGTCGAAGGACTCGGTGAGCTCGTTGGGGGGCTCAACGATGGAGACCGGTATGCTGAGGGTGTCGCCGCCCAGGGTGACTTCGACGGTGTAGTCGCCAGCGCCCTCATCGAAGGTCAGCGAGAAGCTGGCGTTGCGCTCGCCGGCGGCGATGGTGACATCGGCCGGGTAGGTCAGCGTGGTCTCAATGGGGAGCAGGTTGATGCTCACCGTCTCGCCAGCATCGCCCGCAGGAATGTTGAGCGCGAGGTCGAACTGCACCTGGTCGCCGATGAAGGCGGTCTCGGTGGAGGCTGAGAAGGACTCGATCTGACGGGGGCTCGCGCTGTTGTAGGTGAAGACCGGCGCGGTGAGGGTGACGTCATCGACTGTGGCGCTGATGGTCGTCTCGGTGTCCGGGGTAATGGACATAAGCTCAATCTCCAGCCGATCTGCGCCTTCCGTGAAAACAACCCCAACCGGACCGGCAATGATGCTCTCGTCGGAGTAGCTCACCGTGACATCGGTGTCGGCTTCGGCTGGGCGATTCAAGGTGAGCGTGACGGTGGTGACGTCGCCCTCGTCTGTGGAAACGAAGATGGGGGAGGGCTCGATGGAGGCCAGGTAGGGCGGACCGGAGATGACATCCAGCTCGGAGCGGGGCTCGATCTTGGAGTTCTCGTTGGCCCAGCGAAGCACGCCGGTGATGCTGGCGAACTCCTCGCCGACGTCCGGCTTGGGATTGATGGTGTAGATGAGGTTATTGACGCGGACCTCTCCGTCGATCACGAACTCAAAGGCGTTGTCGCCCTGGCCCGGGCCGGCGGCGGGCGCGTTGTCGGTGACGGTGACGTTTTCGACGCGGACGAGCACGCCTTCGAGGGCTTCTTGAAGGGGGCCGTCGTTGGCGACGTCGGCCGGGGACACGACGACCGGCTCAGGCAGCGGGTAGTCGCTCTCAAGGACTTCGATGTTGGCGACGTTGGCGACCTGAATCTGGCCGAAGAAGAGCGAGGTGGAGCCGGTGAGGTTGATGCGGTCGCCCACCTGGGGCTCAACCGTGCCACCGCGGTTGAAGACGTAGATACCGCTGTACTCGGCGCCTTCGTAGTCGTCTTCGTTGTTGGGGTCGACCTGGACGAAGAAGCTCTCACCCTCGGCTACGGCGGTGACGATAACACCTTCAAAGGTGGCGAGGGCGCCGGGGGCGACGCTGCCGTCTTTGAGGCTATAGATCGAGCCGGGGCAGGCCGCGCCGTCGCCCAGGAAGGTGTCGGGGCAGGGGCTGCAGGCGTCGCCGAACTCATCACCGGAGGAGTTTTCCTGGTCGGGGTTGTAGTGGACCGGGCAGTTGTCGACGTCGTTGGCCTGACCGTCGCCGTCGAGGTCGTCGGGGTCGATGCCGGTGCAGCTGGGATCTTCGCTCAAGGGGCAGGGATCGCAGATGTCGCCGAGGCCGTTGCCGTTGGTGTCGGCCTGTGTTGAGCCGTCCATGGGACGGATGGGGTTGAAGAAGGCCGGGCAGTTGTCGACCGCATCGGGGATGCCGTCGCCGGAGGTGTCGGTGGTGTCGCTGAGCCCGGTGTATTCGTTGGGACGGAAGGGCATGCAGCTGGGCTCATCTTCGGGTTCACCGCAGAAGAAGAGCTCGTAGGCGTTGGAGCTGACCGCGGAGCGGATGTCGCTCAGGGATTTGCCGGCGTCGAGTTCGACGCAGAGGCGGCGGTCACGCTCGCAGACGTCGATCATCTCGCAGCCGTCGAGTTCAGCGCTGTCGACAAGCTCCTCAATGAGTTCGGCGTCGCCGTAGAGGGGCTCGCCGCCGCGCATCACGAGCACGATGTCGGCGATTTCGGCGTCGATGACCGCGCGATAGGGGAGGCGGTCGGCGCCGTCGAAGATGGTGATGTCGGCGATGTAGCCGTTTTCAAGACGACCAATCTGGTCGCCGGCGCCCATGGCGTCGGCGGCGTTGGCGGTGACCATCTCCCAGAGTTCTTGCTCGGTGAAGGTCTCATCGAAGTAGAGGCGGTTGAGGTAGTCGGCGCATTGCAGCTCGCGGAGCATGTTCATCGAGCCGCTGGCGGACCAGTCAGTGCCGAGCGTGATGGGGACACCGAACTTCTTGAAGAGGGGGGCCTGGGCGGTGTTGCCGTAGAGGTCGACGTTGGTGCGGGCCGACCAGACGAGCGTGGAGCCGCGCTGGGCCATCAGGGCGACGTCGCGGGCCGAGAGGCCGATGCCGTGAATGATGGCGGTGTTGTCCTGGATAAGATCGCTTCCGGAGCCGCCGGAGAGGCAGCGGAACTCGTTCTGGGCCTCGGGGTCGATACCCTCGGAGACGTGCGGCAGGTAGGTGCCGGCGCTCAGGCGGCTCTCGTCGTCGATGCCGGGGTAGTCGCAGCCGGAGGCGCGCAGGGTGCCGTTGACGTCGCCCAGGGGGAAGGTGCGGTAGAGGACGTCAACGCCGCTCAGGCCCTCGGTGTAGCTGGTGTTGTCGAGGTTGCGCAGCATGCCGTCGGCGTCGCCGCTTCCCACCGAGCCGACGATGCTGGTGGCGCCGCCAAAGAGCATGCGCAGCTCGCCATAGAGGATGCCCTCGTGGCTGTTGTCGGAGCCGGGGCTGGTGTCGATCTGGTCGTGCCCGCGAAGACCACGGCGCCAGTCGTGGCGGTGGTCAAAGCGCTCTTCGCCGTGGGGCTGGGGGCGCGAGAGGGAGTAGGTGATGTGATCGTGGGGGTTGATGAGGCCGGGGGAGATGACGCCGGTGGGGCACGAGATGATCGTGGCGTCCTGGGCCTCGGGCTCATCGGCGCAGCCGCAGCCGGAGCAGGTGATCTGGCGGTTGGGGCTCTGGTCATCGAGGAGCAGGGAGCCCTCGTGGTAGACTTCGCCGCCGGCCAGGATGGTGCCGCGGATCAGGATGTTGTCGGAGCTACCCGGAATGACGATGCAGCGCTCACCGGTGGGGGGAGCGGGCATGCGCTCGTCGCAGGCGACGGCGCCTTCGGGGGGATCGGTCGGGTCGGTGACGTCGGGATCGGGATCGACGTCAGCGTCGGGATCCGGGTCGACGTCTGCGTCAGGGCCAACATCGGCGTCGGGGCCTGCGTCGGTTTCGACGTCGGGACGATCCTCGGGTTCGGGATCGTCGCCACAGGCACCCAGGGCCAGTGAGGCTGCGAGCAGCAGCGTTAGAGGAAAGAGCAGCGGTGAGCGTACGGACCGGGCATTCAACATGGGGAGATACCTCAAGTGAGTCATTCCGTGGGGCGACGCGTTTTGCTGATGTTAACTTAGCGAAATCTCAGTCGAAGTTCATATCAGGGAGCTCGACTGGCTCGCAGGTGAACGGGGGGTGTGTAGCGCAAGCGGGGGGCTTTTGCTGTCACAGCTGTGTGAACTGGGTGGGGTGAAGGGGTGGGAGGGAGGCCGGGCTGCAGCCTGCGAGGTGACTTGTAGCGAGTTGAGGTCGAAGGATCAAGGGGAGGGCGCCGGGGTTAAATCGCGGGAGATACGATCAGTGGAAGTCCCGCGAGCGGACTTTGGGAGGACCGCTCTCCAGGCGAGGGCGCCAGAGTTGGTCGGCGATCAGGTGAGTGACGCCCTGCTCGTGTTGGATGGTGCCGGAGATGCCGATAAAGGGTGTGGTCCTGGCGAGCACGGCGAAGCGCTCGAAGACGCGGGGGTAGATGACGATGTTGGCCAGGCCGGTCTCGTCTTCGAGTGTCATGAAGACGACGCCGGAGGCGGTGGAGGGGCGCTGGCGGCAGATAACGAGTGCGGCGAAATGCGTGCGTGTCTTGTGGGGCAGATCGTTGAGCTGCTCGGCGCTGGGGAGGCCGCGGGCGCGGAGCAGGGGACGAAGTTCCTGGAGGGGGTGGCCGCGGGTGCTGTGAAAGGAGGTGCGGTGATCCCACTCGATGGCTTCCAGGCGGTTGAGCTTCTCGAAGGTGGGGACGGGATCGCGGGCGTCGATCGGTAGTGAGAGGGTGTCGAGTTCTGTGGGGCGGCCGGTGATCTCCCAGAGGGCCTGGCGGCGGGTTACCCCGATGGTGGAGAGGGCGCCGGCGCGGGCGAGGCGTTGGTGGTCGTTTGTGGCGAGGTTGGCGCGGCGCATCAGATCTTCGACGCTCTCAAAATGTTTGACTCGCCGGGCTTCGATGAGGCGCTCGGCGGCCTGACGGGAGAAGCCGCGTAGCTGGCGAAGCCCCATGCGCAGGGCGAAGGCAAAGGGCGGGGTGTCGGTGGGCTCCAGGGTGCAGTCCCACTCGGAGAGGTGCACGTCGATGGGACGAACCTCCACGCCGCGGCGGCGTGCGTCTTCGACGATGGTGGAGGTGCTGTAGAAGCCCATGGGCTGGGAATTGAGCAGCGCGGCGGCGAAGACCACCGGGTGGTGGCAGCGCAGCCAGGAGGTTGCATAGGCCAGGAGCGCGAAACTTGCGGCGTGGCTCTCGGGGAAGCCGTAGTCGGCAAAGCCCTGAATCTGGCTAAAGACGCGCTCGGCGAAGTCCGGCTCGATGCCCTTCTGGATCATGCGGGTGATGAGGCGTTCGCGGTGGCGCTCGATGCGGCCATGCTGCTTCCAGGCAGCCATGTCGCGGCGCAGCTGGTCGGCTTCGCCAGGGGTATAGTCGGCGGCGACGATGGCCAGCTTCATGACCTGTTCCTGGAAGAGGGGGATGCCGAGGGTGCGCTCAAGCACTGGCACGAGGCTCTCGTGGGGGTAGTCGACGGGCTCAAGCCCCTGGCGGCGGCGAAGGTAGGGGTGGACCATGTCGCCGGTGATGGGGCCGGGGCGCACCAGGCTGATCTCGATGACCAGATCGTAGTAGGTGCGGGGTTTGAGGCGAGGAAGCATGGCCATCTGGGCGCGGCTCTCGATCTGGAAGACGCCCAGGGTGTCGCCGCGGCAGATCATGTCGAAGGTTGCCGGATCTTCGGTGGGTATGCTGGCCAGATCGAGGTAGCGCTGGTGGTGGCGCTCCAGAAGTTTGAAGGCGCGGTCGATCATGGTGAGCGCGCCCAGGCCCAGAAGATCGACTTTAAAGAGGCCCAGCGCCTCGACGTCGTATTTATCCCACTGGATGACGGTGCGGTCTTCCATGGAGGCGTTTTCGACCGGGACGAGGTCGCTTACGCGCTCTTCCGCCAAGATAAAGCCACCGGGGTGGATGGAGAGGTGGCGGGGGAAGTCGAGGATGGCGTTGGTGAGTGTCTCCAGGTGGCGGTGAAGGGGGAGAGTGGGGTCGAGCTCGGCCTGCTCCCAGGTCTCGGTGCCGAGCTGACCGCGGTGGCCGAGAAGGCGGGCGAGCCTGTCGACGAGGGCCTCCGGGAGTCCGAGGGCTTTGCCAACATCGCGAACCGCCGAGCGGGGGCGGTAGCGGATGACGTTGGCGACCATGGCCGCGCGCTGGCGGCCGTAGCGGGCATAGACGTGTTGAATGACCTCTTCGCGACGCTCGTGGGCGATGTCCAGGTCGATGTCGGGGGGCTCGGCGCGCTCCGGGGAGATAAAGCGCTCAAAAAGAAGGCCCATGCGCACCGGGTCGACCGCGGTGATGCCCAGGCAGAAACAGACCGCGGAGTTGGCCGCTGAGCCGCGGCCCTGGCAGAGGATGTTGTGCGCGCGGCAGAACTCGACGATCTCTTTCATCGTCAGAAAATAACCGGCGTAGTGGAGCTGCGCGATGATGCCCAGTTCGCGCTCCACCTGGGTGAGGACCTCGTGGGGGATGATGCCGTCGTAGCGCTGGCGGGCGCCTCGCAGGGTGAGGGCGCGCAGCCAGGAGTCGGGGGTGTGACCCTCGGGGAGCTCCTCAATCGGGTAGGAGTAACGCAGCTCGCCCATGCTGAAGGTGCAGCGGCGGGCGACCTCCAGAGTGCGCTCAAGGAGGTCGGGGCGGTCGGCAAAGCGCCGCGCCATATCGGTCGGCGGAGTCAAGGTATAGAGATCGTTGGGGCGCAGGAGGTTGCCGGCCTTTGAGAGCTCGGTGGTGTGGCGGATGCAGGTCAGAATGTCCTGGAGGGGGCGGCGATCGGGGCGGTGGTAGAGCACCTCGGTGGCGCCGACGCAGCTCAAGCCGTAGCGCTCAGCCCTGGCGAGGATGAGGGGCTCGCGGGCGTGTTCGTCTTCGGTCTGGTGGCGGGTGATGAGCGCGTAGAGGCGATCGCCAAAGGCTTCGCGCAGCAGTGAGGCTACGGCGTCGGGGAGCTCGTTTTGCCAGATCAGGCTCTCGGGGCCGCCCCAGAGCGCGATGAGGTCTTCGGCGTGGTCGGCGACCTCCTGCCAGCTGACCTGGCTTTTGCCTTTCTCGGAGCGGAGGCGCCCCCGGGTGATGAGCGCGCCGAGGTTGGCGTAGCCCTGCCGGGTCTGGGCCAGGAGGATGATGGTGCTTGTGTCGTCGAGGGTGATTTGCGAGCCGACGATGAGTTTGATGTTGAGCTGTTGAGCGCGCTGAAAAGCACGTACCGCGCCGTAGACTCCGTCACGGTCGCAGATCGCCAGCGCTGGGAGGCCGAGCTCGGCGCATTGATCGACGAGCTCCTCGGGGTGGCTTGCCCCTTCGAGGAAGGAGCCGTTGGATTTGTTGAAGAGGGGGACGTAGGTCATGGCGAGTGGCGAGTTTAGAACTCGGCGTGCACGTACCAGCGGTGGCGTCGGTGGTCGTAGAAGACCCAGATCAGGCGGTGGTCGTTGGTGGCGATGAGGTGGTAGTCGCGGTGAAGCTCGCGTACCCACCAGCCGCCGCAGATGGTGTGGGGCCCCTCGCGCTCGCGGGCCGGCGGCAGCCCGCGGAGGCGCAGCGGAGTAGGGTAGAAGCGACGCACCGCCTGAGAGGTCTTCAGCGCTGTGGGGGTCGGCAGGGGCAGCGCATCAAAAGGTTCAAGGAGAAAGCGGCCCTCCGGCAGGTGGGCCTGCCGCATCCGCACGCGCTGGACCGCCTCCACGCCAAACTGCGCGCGCAGGCGGGCCAGCGCGCGATTGGCTGCCTCAATGTCACGCGCAGGCGGCTCGTCACCCCCCAGAAACAAACGAAGCTGCTCGGTGCGCGTCTTCTCGCTATGCGCCGTCAGCGTGAGCTGGGTGACCCCGGCGGGAAGATCCAGCCGCTCGAGCTGAAGTCGGATCAAGTCCGAGAGGGTGAGCGCGTCGAGGGTGGGCTGGGCCGGCTCAATGCGCTCGGTCAGCGCAGGGTGACGCTCCAGCTCCAGGTGCAGCTCCAGGGCGATGAGCTTGTCGTTGGCCTCCTCCAGCCGCCTTAAAAGGGGGTGAAGGTGGCCTTTGATCAGAAAGAGCAGGCGGTGGGTGTCGCGCTCGGCGTAGTCGAGGTGCTGGGAGCTCTGCGTGGGCTCTTCGACGCGAAAGGGGCGGATAGGAAGCTCCCGATCGCCGCGGGCCTGGTGGTAGAGCGCCACCAGCGCCGGGCTCAAGCGCCGCTCCAGCCCGTGCGCCGGGAGCGCTAGAAGATCGGAGAGGGTGCGCAGGTTGAGGTGCGCCAGAAGATCGCGGTCGGAGCGGCTTAAGTCGAGCTCGCTCAAGGGGGCCTTTCCCGCAGCCCGGGCCTCAGCCTCCGGCGTATCAAAGGCCCCGGAGGTTCGCGATGTCCGCGCAATCACATACGTCAGCGCTCTGCGAAAACCCACCACCAGGGTAACCCGGATCTCAAAGCGTTCCATCAAACGATCGCGCAGGGGCTCGGCCCACAGCCGCCAGCTCGGGTAGAGCTTGCTCAGCCCCGAAGCGTTGAGCCAGAAGAGCCCGGCGAGCTCCTCGTGGCGCTCCACCTGGGGGGCATAGTCGATCAGCGCGCGGGCGATGGCGTCGGCCACCGCCTCGACCTCCTCCGGGGCGATGGTGCCGGCGCGCAACGCCGGGATCAGCGCCAGCGCCTCACCGTAGCGCATCCCGGAGCGCAGCCCGGCCTGGCGCGCGACCAGGTTCAGCCCCACGAGCTTCCCCTGAGGGTGGTCGCGATCGAGGAGCGCGGCCGGCTCCTCGCGCCAGTCCGGATGCGCGCGCAACAGGACCTGCAGCGCGAAGTCGGCGGCGTTAATGCAGGCCCAGCGGTCCATGATAGTCCTCAAGGATCTGGTGGCCGGGGCCGCGTCGTTTGTCTTTGATGATGTCGAGCTGCGCGCGCAGCCGCCGCGCATCAAGGCTGGCCCAGCGGGCCTGAGCGCGCAGCGCGATGAGCGAGCTTAAGGAGTCCTCGGTGGGCGATTTCTGAGTCAGAAAGAGCAGCGCGCTGTTGTGGGTCTCGGCCAGATGCATCAGCCGGCCCAGGAGGGGCGCGGGCACAAAGGCGCGGGGCGGAAGATCGACCACCACCAGCCCGAACGCCCCGCTGCGCAGCAACTTATCCGCGGCGCGCGCTGCCTGCCTTGCGTCGCCAAGCCCGATGATCGGCAAAGCCTCCCAGTCGATGCCCCAGCCCACCGCATCCGGCGGATAAAACAAGCGCGAGGTCGACCCAATCCACGCCGCAGGCTCGCCGCCCCGCTGCGTCTGGGCGATCAGGCGTAGCGCCACCGAGACCCCGGCCGCAGAGTGCCCGCTCAACTCGCTGAGCTTGCCCTTGAGCGTGCTCAGCTCCCAGCGCGCCTCGTGCTCGGGGCGCTCCAGATCGGTGGCGCGTTGAATATGTGGAAGCGATGTCAGGCTGGCCATTACACGACCCCATTCATTTCAGATGTTGCATCAGCGAAAAACACGGCATTCGACATGCCTGGCGGCATGCATCGACATCCTGCAGGGTGCGCTACAGGTGTTCAGTAACTGTAGGTGCTTTCAGGTTTCTGGCAACGTCTTTTTCGCAAAAAGATCCCTCCTCCCCGACTCGCCCTTTGCTGCTGCGGCGATCGCCGGATCTTCAAAAAGCCCGCGCTTTGGACTTTGCCGCCGACGGTCCGGTTGGTAGGTAGGCCCTGGCGATTCACCCAGGAGTTTGTATGCGCGTTGCCATTGTCACCGGGCAGTTCCCGGCCTTAAGTCAGACCTTTGTGCTCAACCAGATCACCGGCCTCATCGATCGGGGCTGCGATGTGACGATTTTGGCCGATCCGCCCGCCCGCGCCGAGAAGGTGCACCCGGATGTGGAGCGCTACGGCCTGATGACGCGCACCGTGTACTGGACGCGCCACGGCCGCCCGGCAAAAGAGCAGGCCCTGGACGGCGTGCGCGCGTTTTTGCGCACCAAAAAGCGCCGCCTGCTCCCGGGCATGATCAAGGGTGTGGGCGCCGCCCGCCGCCACGACGAAACCCTCTCGGCCTCGCTGATGGTCAAGGCCGCGCACTTAAGCCGGCTTGAGCCTTTTGATGTGGTGCTCTGCCACTTCGGCAACCTGGGCCGCGAGTGCCAGATCTTGAGGGAGATGGGCGCGCTGCGCGGCAAACTCGCCGTCTTCTTTCACGGCTACGACATGAGCGTCTTTCCCATCGAACGCGGCCCCGGCGTCTACCGCGAGCTCTTTAAAGGCGCGGAGCTGCTTCTGCCGATCAGCGAGCACTGGCAAGAGCGGCTCATTGAGCTTGGCGCGCCCCCCGAGAAGATCGCCGTGCACCGGATGGGCATCGACACGACGCGTTTTGAGTTCAAGGTGCGCCGGCCCGAGGCCGATGGCGAGGTGCGCCTGCTGACCATCGGGCGCCTGGTCGAAAAGAAGGGCATCGCCTACGGGCTGGAGGCCTTCGCCCGGGTCCGCGAGCGTTTTCCGGACGCGCGCTACCATATCGCCGGCGACGGGCCCTTAAGCGACGAGCTCAAAGCCCGCGCGCAGGCCCTGGGGCTGGGCGACTCGGTGCAGTTTTTAGGCTGGAAACATCAGGATGAGATCATCGCGCTTTTGCTCGATCACCACATCCTGCTCACCCCCAGCGTCACCGCGAAAAACGGTGATAAAGAGGGCCTGCCGGTCGTGCTGATGGAGGGGCTGGCCACGGGAATGCCCGTCTTGAGCACGCGCCACAGTGGCATCCCGGAGCTTGTGCGCCACGGCGAATCCGGCCTCATCGCCGAGGAGCGCGACGTGGAGGGGCTGGCTCAAAACCTTGAAGTGTTGCTTGAAGATCCCGACCTCTGGGAGACGCTCGGCCAGCAGGGGCGCGCGATCGTCGAGGCGGAGTTTTCGATCGAAAAGCTCAACGATCACTTAAAAGAACGCCTCGAAGCCCTCGCGGCCAGCTGAAGCAGTGGGGGGGCGTGTCGGAGCAAAAAGCCCCCAGACCCCCTCTCCACCACAGCTTCGCTCTTGTTTTCTGGTTGAAAAGATCAGGGGGAGGTTTTGGCTTCCCAGGCCAGGGCGCTTTTCACGATCAGCTCCAGGTCGTCGTAGCGGGGCGTCCAGCCGGTGGCGTCTCGCAGACGCGTGGGGTCGGAGATGAGCTCGGCGGGGTCTCCGGCGCGGCGGCCTTCTTCGCGCACGTTAAGCGGGGTGCCGGCGACCTTCTCCACCGCCCCGATCACCTCGCGCACCGAGTAGCCGTGGCCGTAGCCGCAGTTGAAGATCGCGCTGGGGTTGCCCCCGGAGAGATAGTCGAGCGCGCGCAGGTGGGCGTCGGCCAGATCGCTGACGTGGATGTAGTCACGGATGCAGGTGCCGTCGGCGGTGGGGTAGTCGGTGCCAAAGATCGCCATCGACTCGCGCTGACCGCTGGCAAGCTGGCAGGTCACTTTGATCAGATGCGTGGCCTGAGGGGTGGACTGCCCGGTGCGCCCGGCCGGGTCGGCCCCGGCCACATTGAAGTAGCGCAGCGCCACGAAGTTCAGCGGGTGGGCCGCGCTCACGTCTTTGAGCATCCACTCCGTCATCAGCTTGGAGCGCCCGTAGGGGTTGATGGGCTGTGCCGGTGAGTCTTCGGTGACCGGAAGCTCATCGGGGGAGCCGTAGACCGCGGCGGTCGACGAGAAGATAAAGCGGGGCACGTCGGCGCGCACCGCCTCCTCGATCAGCGTGCGGGTGCGGGCGGTGTTATTATCGTAATACTTGAGCGGATTTTCGACCGACTCGGGCACCACGATGCTGCCGGCAAAATGCAGGATTGCCTCGATGCCGTGCTCCGAAAAGATCTTCCGGAGCAGGGCCGCGTCGCCCACATCGCCCTCGATGAGCTCGGCCGCAGGTGGGATGTTCTCGCGTACGCCGGTGGAGAGGTTGTCGAGAATTAAGACCTGATGGCCGGCGTCGATCAGCGCCCAGGCCACGTGACTTCCGATATAGCCGGCGCCGCCGGTGACGAGCATGGTCATACGAGCTCCGAGGGTTCCAGGGGGGCCAGCGCGCGGCGGTGGTCTGCCTGAGCACGCTCCAGCGTCTCTGCAGCAAGGCCCAGATTGGGATAGAGGGGTGAGGCTTCCAGGGCGGCGCGGCTGGCCGCAAGCAGGGTGGCCAGGGGGCGCCGCGCCACGCTTTTTATGGTGAGTGCGGCCAGCGTCTCTGCCGGCCGCCCGGCGCGCGCTGGACGCTGGTAGAAACGCGCCACGTGCTCCCAGAAACGCTCCGGCGCCCGGCGCACATGCTGCAGCGCCGCGGCGTCATCCAGCTGCCACCAGGGTTCTCGGGCGATGCCCGTGACCCGGTTGGTGATCACGTTCGCCCCCAGAAAACGGGCCTCCAGGGGCAGGCGGCCGGCCGCCTCAAAGGATTGGGGCAGGTACACAAAGTTTCTGGAGTTCGCCAGGACCTCCAGCACCTCATCGGGGCGAAGGTGGCGGATCACAAAGGGTTCTTCGCCCTGCTCCCGGCAGAAGGCCCGAGCCTCCTCGAAACCCTTCGACGCCGAGCCCGAATAACACACCGTGACCCGATGCTCGCGCTCCTTTTTGCCCTCCGCGCGACGGCGGTCTACCTCATCGAAAAAATCCCGGTTCATCAGCGAGCTCCCCAGCACGGCGTAGGGCACGCCTTTATAATAGGGATTTTTCGCGTAATGGCGGCGCTGGCTCTCGGTCAAAAAGATCGCGCCCAGCGCCGAGTCAAGAAGGGCGTGTGCCACCGGGTGGGGGCAGGTGCAGGTCGCGCCCAGCCGATGCATGCGGTCGGGGGCAGACGGAAAATTGCCACGCCAGCGGCACAGACGCAGGTCATGCTCAAAGAGCACGTGGCGGCCATGGGCGACCAGCGCCTGCACCTGGGCTGCTCCCAGGGCCTCGGTGTTTCCCAGGATCAAAAGATCAAACTCGCCAACCTGCTCAGGTTCAAGCTCGGCGCTGCGCAGGCAGGTCACCTCCACCGGCGCGGCCTCCAGCGCGGCGGCGTCGGTGAGCTCGGCCCCGCCCGGGTAGGGCTCATCGGGGGTGCGCGGGGCGTCGGCGAACTGGTCGGCCACAAAGGCCACCCGGGCCTCGGGGGGAAGCGCCATCGTTGAAGAAGTCATCGTCTACAGCTCATTAGGTGGAGGCCAGCAGGCGCTCATAGACCGCGGCGGTCTCTCGGGCGCAGCGCTCCCAGGAAAAACTCTGCGCGCGCTCAAGCCCGGCCCGGCGCAGCCTCTCGCGAAGTGCGTCGTCTTTCAAGAGCGCGCTCATCGACTCACCCCACCCGTAGGCCGAGCCCGGGTTGGCCAGGAGCGCCGCATCGCCCACGACCTCCGGAAGGCTGGAGCGCTCGCTGGCGATCACCGGGCAGCCACAGGCCATCGCCTCCAGAGCCTGCAGCCCGAACCCTTCGGCCAGCGAGGGGTATACGAAAAACTCGGCCGCGCCGTAGAGCGCCGGAAGATCGCGATCATCGACAAAGCCGAGCCAGCGCAGCCGGTGGGCCTGGCCGAGTTTTTCCGCCAGCGCGTCGTGGGCCTTACGCGCCTGTGCGTCGCCCCCCCCGGCCAACACCAGCGTGAGCTCGGTGGAGGAGGGAAGCTGGGCCAGCGCGCGGATCAAAAGCTCGGTGTTTTTGCGAAAATCATAGCCCCCCACATAGAGCGCGAATGGGTTTTCTAAATTAAAGCGCTGCTTGAGAGCTTTGATCGTTTCCGGCGCAGAGGGCTTAAAATGGCCGTGATCGATGCCATTGGGCACCACCGTGATACGCTCATCGGCTACGTTAAAGCGCTGCTTTAGCTCTGTGGCTGTCGCCTCGCTGATGGCGATGATGTGGTCGAGCGCACCCCACCGCTCCCGCAGCCTCATGTAGTGGTGATACACCTGCCAGTAGCGATGCCCCTTGCCCATATAATGCTCTGGAAACTGCAGCGGGATCAGGTCGTGGCAGGTGATCACCGTCTTAAAGCCCGGCCCCACCGGCGCCGACCAGGGCTCGGTGGCGTGGTAGAGCTTTGCGCCGGACTGGCGCAGCTCCCGGGCCAGCCGGAGCTCATTGATCAAAAACCGCCCGAGGTGGGTGGTGCGGGGGCGGCGCAGCTTCCAGGTCGCAAATGGCGTGGCGAGCTCGCCGTCGGAGGGCCCCCGGGCCTTGCTCTCGGCTTTCTGAGGCAGGGGAGTGGCCTCGGGGTGCAGCCTCAGGAGCGCGGCCTCTGGCAAAGGCTCCAGCGCTCCCATGGCCTGAACCAGGCCGTGAACGTAGCGCCCGATGCCCCGGTCGCGGTGACCGGTGTCCAGGGCGGTGGCGTCGATGAGCACGTCGGCCGATGAGGGCGAATCAAGTCCCAGCGGAACGCGCTGGCGAATGGCATGAGCGGGGGAGAAAGGCATGGCACGATGGGGGAGGGAGGAGACGCCGAAGCGCATGAAACAAAAGCGAAAAAAACAAAAAACGCCACCCCCGTCATCGTCGGGGGTGGCGCTTGTTTTTAAAGTGTTACATCAGGACTCGGGCTCGGCCTCCGCAGGAGCGGACTCGTCAGAGGTATCGGCCTCTTCGCCCACCACCTCTTCGGTCTGCGTCTCCTCCACGGCGTCGTCCTCCACGCCGAAGAGCTCGCCGGGGACGGCCTCGGGGTTACCAACCACCGCAAACTGGTAGTCGCCCATGTAGACCTGCGCCACACGCTGGATATCGGCCGGGGTCACCGCATTGATGGCGTCGAGGAAGGCGTCGGCCTCCTGCCAGCCGCCACCCAGGAGCTCGTGGTCGGCGAGCATGCCAGCCTGGCTCGCGTTGGTCTGCAGGTTCATGTAGTGGCTGGTCAAAAAGACGTTGCGGATCTTCTCGAGCGCCGCGTCGCTGACCATCTCGTCTTGCAGCCGCTCCACCTCGGCGAACATCACCGGCAGGGTGGCGGCCGGGTCGGTGGCGGTCACGTAGAGATAACCAAAATTCTCTTTACGCGAGGCCATGCCCGCCGAGACGGCGTAGGTCAGGTTGCGACGGGTGCGGACCTCCTCAAAGAGGCGATCGCGCAGATAACGCGTGGCCAGCAGCATCGCCGGATAATCGGCTTCGTTGAGCGCCGGCGCCTCGAAGTAGCCCATGATGTAGTTGGTGGGAAGCTCCTGCGCGATCACCTCCAGCGCAGGCTCGGTATGCTCCACCTCGGCCACCCCGGGCACGTCGCCCTCGGCGGGCGCCAGGCGCCCGAAACTCTCCGCGACGCGCTCGACCAGCAGGTCGTGGTCGATGTTGCCCACCACCACAAGCAGCATACGCTCGGGCTCAAGCAGGCTGCGCTGCCAGGCTTTGAGCTCGTCGGTGCTCAGCGCGCTGACCGACTCCACCGTGCCGATCTGACGGTTTTCGTAGGCGTGGTTGCGAAAATAGAGGTCGCTCACAAGCTCACCGACCAGGGCATCGGGATCATCTTTGATGCTCTCAATCGAGGCGATCTGGCGGGTGCGCTGCAGCTCGACCTCCTCTTCGGGGAAGGCCGGCTCAAGCACCGCCTGGGTAAAGAGCTCCCAGGTCGTGTCAAAATGCTCCACCACCGAGCGCATCGACATCCCGGAGTAGTCGGCGGAAGCAAAGGAGCCCACCGAGGCGCCCACGCTGTCCAGACGCGCGTTAAACGCGTCCTTGGGCGTCGAGAGCGTGCCGCCACCGGCGGCCACACCCAGCGCCAGGCGCTCGATGCCGGCGATGCTCTCGGTGAGGCCGGCCTGCCCCCCCTCGGTGATCAGCCGCGCGACCACCACCTGGTTGGCCGGCGTGATCCGATGAATCACCTTCAGCTCGCCGACCTGCGTGACGCGCACCGTCTCGCTGGACTCCAGCTCGGTGATCTCTGGCGAGCCCTCGATAAAGCTCAGCTCGCGCAGCTCGGGGATCGGGCGATCGGAGGCGGCGGTGTTGGGTGCCGGCGCCTCCGTCGGGGTCTCATCCGGGGTGGGGGCACCGCCGGAGCAGGCCGCAAAGACAGCCGCCGCGCCAAGCGCGACACACGAGCGCATCCAAAGGTTCGAAGCGTTCATCATCACTGGCCTCCTTCGTTTTCAGCGCTATCGCTCGTGTCGCTCGATTCATTTTCCAGTCGAGCGCGCACGCTCTCGACGACTTCCTGCAGGCGCTCCTCGCTCAGCCCCAGGCTCTCGACCTGCTCCGGGCTGGCCAGCGCGCCGACGACCATGGGCTGGTCGAGGATGTAGGTGCGCACGTAGTTGGCGATATCCTCGCGGGTCACCGCCTCCAGATCCGCGATGTAGCTGCGGTAATAATCCAGGCCGGCCACCGCCCACCAGAAGGTCACGGTGTGGGCAAAGGAGCTCGTCTGCTCGCGACCGTAGATCTCCTGCACGGCCAGGATGGTCTTGGCCGCCTCCAGCTGCTCATCAGTAAAGTAGTCGGGGTCGGCAAAGCGCGAGACCTCAATGAGCGCCGCCTCCATCGCCGCGTAGAACTGCTCGGGCAGGGCCTGGGCCGTCAGGCTGATGGGCCCGGTAAACGCCTGAGTGTAATAGCTTTTTGAGGCGCCGAGGGTGAGCTGGCTGTCGACCAGCGCTTTATAAAACTTGCTTGTGGGCTGGCTCAGAATATAGCTGAGCACATCGGCCGCATGCGTTCCCACCGGGTCTTCGCCGACCGAGGGGCCGTGCCAGTTGAACTGGAAGACCGGAACCTGCACCTCGCGCTCCACCACCACATAGCTATCGTCGGCAAGAGGAGGGTGGGGGGGGACGGGCTCAATCGTAAAGGGATCTTCGGCGCGCTCCCACTGCCCGAACACGGCCTCAACGGCCTCAAACGCCGCCTCGGGCTCCACATCGCCGGCGACCATCACCACCGAGTTGTTGGGCACATAATAAAGCTCCTTCATGCGCCGCATCTGCTCGACGGTGGCGTTGATGATCGCCTCTCGCGAGCCCAGCGGATCTTTGCGCGCCGGGTAGGTATGCCACAGGAGCTGCTCCACCCCGCGGTTGAGCCAGTAGTAGGGGCTCGACTCGGCCCGGTCGGCCTCGCCAAGCACGACCTGCTTCTCGCGCTCAAACTCCGCCTCATCGAAATTCGGGGAGGTGGTGGCGTCGTACATAAACTGCAGGCCCGGGGTGAGGTTCGCCGCCGGCAGCGTAAAGAAGTAGTTGACCCGCTCGCTGCTCGTGGTGCCGTTGAACACAATCCCCAGCTCGCGCATCCGCTCCAGGTACGCTTCCTGGTTGGGGATAACGGCGTTCCCCTTAAAGAACATATGCTCGTAGAGGTGGCTCAACCCGTTGAGCTCAGCGGTCTCGGTGTAAGCGCCGTTTTTCACGGTGAGCTCGATCGTGACGATCGGCAGGGTGGGGTCGGAGATCACGATCACATCGAGACCGTTCTCCAGCGTGCGGCTCTCCATCAGGTCGCCGGCCTCGACCGTCTTCTGGGTGCTCGGGTCGGGCGAATCCTGCGCCAGGGCGGGGGAAGCTGCCGGGGGCGTCAGGCTCAGCGCCAGCGCGCCGGCCGCCACAAGCGCCGCGCGCCAGGGGGCAGAGGCCATCGAGTACGAGGTCATGCCGTCTCCGTTTTCAAAAAATTCGAGAAATGTGAGTCAACGCTCATGCGCCATCAAAGCGCATCATCGGGCACTACCAACAGGGCTGCAGGTCTATCACCACGAAAGGGGGGCTGCCAACCGGGCCACCTTGCGGGCGATAGGCGCGCCAGAGCTTCGGCTCGCCAGATCCTGCGGCAAGAGCGTTCTGACGATTCCCCGGCTCGAAACACAGGTGCAGGCCATCGTTCATCCCCCCGAACCCGCCAGAACGCGAGGCAAACACATCGGGCATCGCCTTCGACCCCCCATCGGATGTGGTATTTTGCGACATGCCATCGGAAAAGGGGGGGCTGAGTGCGACAGGTTGGCACAGCCAATGCCCTGGCCCCCCATCCGGATGGGGTCTTTTTGACCAAAATTCGCCAACAGGGGGGGCTGAGTGTGACCGGTTGGCGTGGTCGAGGCCTCAGGCTCGCGAAAAATGAGAGCTGGAGGCCTCGAGCACCCCCTCGACCCCACCTCGGATGGGTGTTTTCCGATAAGGCATCGCCTTCGACCCCCCATCGGATGTGGCATTCTGCGACATGCCATCGGAAAAGGGGGGCCTGAGTGTGACAGGTTGGCACAGGCGATGCGCTGGCTCCCCATCCAGATGGGGTCTTTTTGACCGGGCATTGTCAGCAGGGGGGGGGGCTGAGTGTGACAGGTTGGCACAATGGGGGCCTTCGGCTCGCATAAAATGAGAGCTGGAGACCTTGAGCACCCCCTCGACCCCCCATCGGATGGGTGTTTTTTGATAAGGCATCGCCTCGACCCCACCCCGGGTGGGGGAGCATGTTCAGGCGACGAGTCGTCGGGTCACGTGTTTGGATCGTGTTCAGCGAACAAAATCCTCGATCAACGCCCAATGCCCGCACCCACACGCCTTCATGACCTCTGCTGCGCGTGCGTAGGCCTCATCGGAGTTTTCATAGTACTGCGCGACCCGCTCATCGGCGTCGGCCGCTTCACCGGAGGCGCGGGCGGCGTTGGCGGGCAGCATCGCGTCGATGGCCCTGGCGAGGCGTCCGTAGATGCGAGAGGTCTCGGCCAGGGCGGCCACCGTAAACGCATCGTCCTCCACCATGACGGAGGTCGCGTTCATGGCGTCGAGCGCGTAGCCGCAGAGGTTTCCGGCCATCGCAGCAGCGTCCTGATTGCCGGGCTCGGCTTCGAGCCGGTCGAGCGCCGCCTGGCAGCGACCGAGGAGCGCGCGATGTCCAAAAAAGTTCATCTGACGGCGAATCCACGGGTCGTCGGTATGAATCGTGGCGTCGTAGAGCGCTTGGCGCACGTCAGTATCCAACGTCCCCGGCGCATCGGCGGGCCTGGCCAGCGTCAACGTGCGGTACAACATATGCGCGCCGGTCATTGCGTGCGCGTTGGCCATCGTAGCGTCGTAGGGCGCGTAGCTACCCAGGATCGCGCAGGCCTCATGGGTGCCCATCGCGCAGTAGCCGCGCAGCGACTCCCAGTTTTCAACGAGCGCGCCAGCGTAGATGCAGGCTTGCACGTCTCCCTGCTCACACTCTGCACCCAGAAGCTCCTGGCGGGCCTGTGGACTCAAGGCGTCTGGCGCGTCCACCCAGCTGACGAGGATTGCGTCATCGATGCTCGCTTCAGCGGGTGGCAGTGGCACAGGCGGTGACGCGTTCGGCCCGGATGAAGCCTCCGGGGCGCGGGAGGCGTGCGAACATGCGCCGAGCATCGTCCCTACGAGCGCCGCAAACACGGCACGACCCATTGCGGAGGAGGAGGGCAGGCTGAGGCGGTTTTCCAAAATCATCATGGCATCTCGAGAAATGGGAGCGGGCACATCCGAAGCCCGGATGAGGTCGTGTGGCAGGGATCCTTACCCTATGGCGAGCGGCGTCCCGTGACCACCCCGGAGGCTCGCGCTCTCCCAGAGTACCCCGACGCCTCACCACCACCCACACCGCCGGATTGACACCCGAGGCCCGCTGCCAGTACAACCAAGCCCGCTTAACTGAGAGAAAATTCAGTCAAATCGCAACGGCGCTGAGGTTGAGACGATGGTGAGAATTTCCGCAAAGACGATGGGTAAGCGCGCGCTGGCTGGCGCGCTGGTAGGGGCGATGGCGCTGAGCGTGTGGGGCTGTGATAAGAAGCAGCCCACCGCCGGTGGTGAGGGGCAGGCCAAAGGCGGTCAGGCCGAGTTCGTGGCCGGCTCCGAGGCTGAGATGTTCACCTTCGCGGTGGCCGCCGACCCCCAGACCCTCGATCCGGGGCGGATGAGCGGCGCGCCGGAAGGGCGCATCGCCTTCAACCTCTTTGAGGGCCTGATGATGCCGGGGCCGACCACCGAGGGCCTCGACGACGCGAGCGAGCTTGTGGTGCCGGGCGTTGCGGAGTCGTATGAGCTCAGCGAAGACGGTCGCACTTACACCTTTAAGCTGCGCGAAGACGCCAAATGGTCCAACGGCAAGGCCGTGACGGCCACCGACTTTGAGCGCTCCTGGCGCCGGGTGCTCACCCCCGATTTCCCCAGCGATTACCAGAGCTTTATGTGGGTGATTCAAAACGCCGAGGGCTTCTCGAAGGGCGAGGTTACCGATTGGAGCGAGGTTGGGGTTAAGGTTGTTGATGACCGCACCCTGGAGGTGACGCTGACCCAGCCCACTCCCTATTTCCCGGAGCTCGTGGCCTTCTACACCTTCTTCCCGGTCCCCATGGATCTTGTCGAAGAAAAGGGCAACGACTGGACTCGCCCCGAGAACATCATCACCAACGGTCCCTACGAGCTGGAGAGCTACCGCGAGCAGCAGGACCTGATGCTCAAGAAGAGCGAGAACTATTGGGATAAGGCCAACGTGGCGCTCGATCAGGCGCGCATTCGCATCATCCAGGACACCAACGCGGCGGTGAACGCGTACCGTACTGGCGAGTTGCACTGGAGCGGGACGAGCCTGCCGGTGGCGCAGATCACGGGGCTTCTGACGCACCCGGATTATCTGCAGGAGCCGATGCTGGGCACCTACTACTACCGCATCAACGTCACCGACGAGGAGAGCCCGCTGACCGACAATCGCGTGCGCCAGGCGCTGGCGATGTCAGTGGACAGCCGCTCGTTGGTGGAAGACACGATGAACAACCTCTTCACCGTGGCCAACCACTTCGTGCCCCAGGGCCTGCCCGGCTACGCGTCGCCCGGTGAGGGCATCACCTACGATGTGGCCCGCGCTAAAGAGCTTCTGGCCGAGGCCGGCTACCCGGACGGGGAGGGCTTCCCGCGCATTCAGCTCCTCTACAACGTCGATGAGAACCACAAGCTGATTGCCGAGGCCGTGCAGTCGATGTGGAAGCGCAACTTAGGAGTCGACATTCAGCTCGTGAACAAGGAGTGGCGCACCTACCTGCAGGACGTCTCCTCGATGAACTACGAGATCGCGCGCGCCGGCTGGATTGGCGACTACAACGACCCGATGACATTCCTGGACATGTGGGAGACGGGCAACGGCAACAACAACACCGGCTGGAGCGACGAGGAGTACGACACGCTGCTCAACCAGGCCCGCGCCGAGCGCGACCCGGCAAAACGCATGGAGCTGCTGGCGCAGGCCGAGGCGATTGTGCTCGAGCGCGGCCCGGTCATTCCGGTCTACTACTACACCAACAACGTGCTGGTTTCGCGATTCTTGAAAGGCTTTGAGCCCCATAACCGCGACATCCACCTCTTGAAGTACATGAGCTTGCCCGAGGCCCCCGCCGCCGAAGGCAACGAAGCCGCCGAGTAAGCCCCCAAAAGGGGCGTCACTCGCCCCTTGAAGCGGCCCGCTTTTTTGAGCGCCCGACCGTTCCGGTCGGCCTGCTCCCCCCCCTGGACGAACGCGGAGAGTGCAGTGACCCGCTTTATCATCCGGCGCCTCCTCAGCTCGGTGGTGGTGATTTTGATCATCATCACCCTCTCGCTGTGGATCACCCGCCAGGCCCCCAGTAACCCCTGTCTGCAGGAGCGCGAGGCCAACGCCTGCGCCTGTATTAAAGAGCACGCGCTCGACCGCCCGATCTTTCCGGTGCATAACCCCCCGCCGCTCACGCCTCTGGAGGGCTGCCAGTACTGGGAGTCGGCCGGAAGCCTGGTGCTGGGCCCGATCGAGGTCCTGCCCCTCTCGGAGTGGAGCGAGACGCAGTACGTGATCTACGTCTCCACGCTGCTTCAGGGCAGCCTGGGCGGCTCGATGGTCACCGACCGCACGGTCATTGAGACCCTGGGCTCGGCGCTCCCCTACACGATTCAGCTGGGCATTCAGGCGCTGCTCATCGCGCTTCTGATCGGCGTGCCGGCCGGGCTTATCGCCGGGCTGCGCCAGAATACAATGCCCGATTACGGGGTGATGACCGTGGCGATGGTCGGGGTGAGCATCCCGAACTTCGTGCTGGGGCCGCTTCTGATCATGCTCTTCTCGCTCAAGCTGGGGTGGTTCACCGCGGTGGGCTGGGAGAGCTGGTCCGACAGCGTGTTGCCCTCCATTACACTGGGGCTTTTCTACGCGGCCTACATCGCGCGCCTGACCCGCGGGGGCATGCTGGAGGTGATCCGCAAGGATTACATCCGCACCGCGCGGGCCAAGGGGCTGACCGAGCAGATCGTGGTCTTGCGCCACGCGCTCAAGGGCGCGCTTCTGCCGGTGGTCAGCTACCTGGGACCGGCCTTTGCGGCGCTTCTGACGGGCTCGGTGGTGGTCGAGGAGATCTTCAACCTGCCCGGCGTGGGCACCCACTTTGTGCGCTCGGCGCTCAACCGGGACTACAACCTGGTGCTGGGTACGATCATCCTCTACTCCTCGCTGCTGGTGGTTTTGAACCTGGTCGTCGACATCCTCTACACGGTGCTCGACCCGCGGGTCAGCTACGACGACTGAGAGAGCAATTATGACGGCAAATCTTCCCCCCACAGGCAGCGACGGCGATGTGCGTCCTGCCTCCGCCGCCCCCGAGCCCTCGCCACATAAGGACGAGCTCGTTGAGGGCACCAGCCTCTGGAAAGACGCCTTTCGCCGGCTCAAGAAAAACCGCGCGGCGATGGGCGGGCTGATCATCGTGGCGATCATGGCGAGCTTCGCCATCTTCTACCCCCTCTTTGTGAAGTACGGCACGCGCTTTACCCAGGAGGAGCAGCACAGCTACGTGGTGCCGCGCCCCCCGGGGGCCTACAGCGTGCCCTCGACCCACTACGGGCGGCTGAGCAAAGAGGTGTGGTCCTTTGAGAAGATCGACGCCAATGGCGACGGCCGTGTCGACGCCGATGAGATCGAGCTGGCGTACAAACACTGGGAGTTTGAGCGCATCGATCGCGACGGCGACGGGGCGCTGAACTACGACGAGTACGCCGCGGCTCCCTTCTCAATGCCCTCGCCAACCGAGTTCATCCCGGCGTGTCGGCAGTGGTCGGTGATCAAGCGCAATATGGCGCCGATCGACCACCCCGACGTCTTCGCCTGCGACGCCGACGAGGCGGGGCTGCTGCATTTTGAAGACGCCGGCCGCCTGGTCGATATCGTCAGCCGCGGGGAGGCCCGCGACATCCTGGCGCGTATGGACACCGAGGGTCAGGGCTATATTACCCCCGAGCAGTTTGAGGGTTTGCCCCGGCCCCAGCGCAACTGGTTGGGCACCGACCAGCTTGGCCGCGATCTGTTGAGCCGCATGCTCTTCGGGGCGCGCATCTCGCTTGCGGTAGGGCTCCTGGCGACCTTCGTCTCCTTTGTGATCGGGGTGAGCTACGGGGCCACCGCAGGCTTTGTGGGCGGCAAGGTCGACAACCTGATGATGCGGGTGGTCGACATCATGTACGGGCTGCCCTTTATGTTCCTGGTCATCCTCTTGATGGTGGTGTTTGGCCAAAACATCTTCCTGCTCTTCATCGCGCTGGGTGCGGTGCAGTGGCTGACCATGGCGCGCATTGTGCGCGGGCAGGTCATCAGCCTCAAAGGTCAGGAGTTTGTGGAGGCCGCTCAGACCATCGGCGTCTCCAAATTCAACATCATCTTCCGCCACCTGATCCCCAACGCCCTGGGCCCCATCATCGTGTACGCTACGCTGACGGTGCCGGCGGTGATGCTGGAAGAGGCTTTCCTCTCCTTCCTGGGGCTGGGCGTGCAGGCGCCGATGACCTCCTGGGGCGCGCTGGCCAGCGAAGGCCGCCAGCTGATGGAGACGGCCCCCTGGCTGATCATCTACCCGGGGGCGGCGCTGGCGATCACCCTCTTGAGCTTGAACTTCGTAGGGGACGGGCTGCGTGACGCGCTCGACCCGCAGTTGCGTAAGGACTGACGTGAAGAGCGACGAGACCAGCGGCACCCCGGGCACCGACGACGTGCTCCTGAAGGTCCGCGACTTAAAGACCTACTTTGATACCGACGACGGTGAAGTTCGCGCCGTCGACGGGGTGAGCTTTGAGATCAAGCGCGGCGAATGCGTGGGCGTGGTCGGTGAGTCCGGCTCGGGCAAATCCGTCTGCCAGATCTCGATCCTGGGGCTGATCCCCTCACCACCGGGCCGCATCGCCGGCGGGGAGGTGACCTTCGATGGGCGCGATCTGCTCGGGGCGAGTAAGAAGCAGCTGAGGAGTATTCGGGGAAATGAGATCTCGATGATCTGGCAGGACCCGATGTCGAGCCTCAACCCTTTCTTGAAGATCTCGCGTCAGCTCATCGAGCCCTTGCAGACCCACCAGGGCTTGAGCAAGGAGGAGGCCCGCGAGAAGGCCATCGCCATGCTCGAGAAGGTGGGCATTCCCGGGCCGCGCGAGCGCATCGACCAGTATCCCCACCAGTTCTCCGGCGGGATGCGCCAGCGCGTGATGATCGCGATGGCGCTTCTGTGTGAGCCGAAGCTCTTGATCGCCGACGAGCCCACCACGGCGCTCGACGTGACGATTCAGGCGCAGATCCTGGAGCTCATCAAAGACCTGCGTACCGACCTGGGCACAAGCGTCATCGTCATCACCCACGACTTAGGCGTTGTGGCCGGCATGGCCGACCGCATCATCGTGATGTACGCCGGTCGCGTGATGGAGGTGACCGCCGCCGACAAACTCTTTGAGAGCCCGGGGCACCCCTACACCGTGGGGCTTCTGAAAAGCGTGCCGCGCCTGGACCGCGGCCACGAGGAGCGGCTGATCCCCATTGAGGGGCGTCCGCCGGATACCTCCAAGCCGATCCCCGGCTGCCCCTTTGCGCCGCGCTGCGCCTGGGCGGTCTCGAAATGCCACAGCGAGCGGCCGCCGCTCTTTGAGGTGGCCCCCGGTCACCGCTCGGCCTGCTGGCGCGCCTCCGAGGTCTACCAGGCTCGCCTGGGCTCCAAGGCCTCCACCGCCCGGGTAACCCGGGTCGAGGAGCTCGCGGGACGCGGCTCCATCAACGAAACGACGCTGGCCGAGCTCGACGCCGAAGGGAGGTCGTAATGGCAGAGACGCTCTTATCGATCGAAAACCTCAAGATGCACTTTCCGGTCTACCGCGGCGCGCTGGTGCGCCGGGAGGTCAACCGGGTGCGCGCCGTCGACGGGCTGAACTTTGAGATCTACGAGGGCGAAACCCTCGGGCTCGTGGGTGAGTCGGGCTGCGGGAAGTCGACCACCGGTCGCTCCATCATCCAGCTCTACCGGCCCACCGAGGGAAAGGTCGTCTTTGACGGCAAGAACCTCTGTGAGCTTCCGGAGAACGAGCTGCACCCGCTGCGCCGCGACCTGCAGATGATCTTCCAGGACCCCTACGGCTCGCTCAACCCGCGGATGACCGTGGGCGATATCATCGCCGAGCCGCTCAAGGTCCATAAGCTCGCCAGCGGCAAGGCCGCCCGCGAGCGCGTGCAGGAGCTGATGGAGATCGTGGGGCTCGACCCGCGCTTTATCCGTCGCTACCCCCACGAATTCTCCGGCGGGCAGCGCCAGCGCATCGGCATTGCGCGCGCGCTGGCCTGTGAGCCGCGCTTTATCGTGTGCGACGAGCCCATCAGCGCGCTCGATGTCTCGATTCAGGCGCAGATCATGAACCTGATGGAGGATCTGCAAAAAGAGTTCAACCTGACCTACCTCTTCATCGCCCACGACCTGGCGGCGGTGCGTCATATCTCGGATCGCATCGCCGTGATGTATCTGGGCAAGATGGCGGAGCTGGCCGACGGTCGCGAGATCTACGACAACCCGCTTCACCCCTATACCGAAGCGCTGATCTCGGCGGTGCCCATCCCCGACCCGGAAGTGGAAAAGACCCGCCAGCGCATCGTGCTGCAGGGCGATGTGCCCAGCCCCTTGAACCCGCCCTCGGGGTGCGTGTTCCATACGCGCTGCCCCTACGCCTGGGAGCGCTGCGCGATGGAGGTCCCGCGCTTTGAGCAGGCCGAGCCGGGCCATTATGTGGCCTGCCACCTCATCGACGAGCCGATGCGCCGCGAGCGCGTTAAGACGGCGATGGCCAAAGGCGGCGCCTCCAAAGATGCCAACGCCGCATCAAAACCGGCGGCATCCGCAGCACCGACTTCTGACACAGAACTCAAAGACGAGGTCTCGGCATGACGTGGCTTGCGCGCCTCTCACGCGCCGCGCTCTGCGGCGTGGTTGCGGTCTCCCTGCTCGGCGGCTGCCGTGATGTGGTGCGCGTGGAGGGCGATCTTGCCGCAGCGCCCTTCAAAGAGCTCGGTGCTTCGCTGACCAAAGACCCCTCGGGGCGATGGTTTGTGGTCGCCGCCCAGGGCCAGCCCCTTAAGCGCTACGCGCTGGTGACCCATCACGAGGCGGTGCAGGCCTTTGAGGTGGTTCCCACGGGTGAGCGCAGCGGGGAGCTTCTGCCGCTGACCGAGGTGCCTGTCGCGTGGTTTAACCTGGCGATGGTGGGCACCCCGGAGGTGCGTTTTGCCGACACCCTCGACGATGAGCTCCTGGCGAGCACGGTGGGGCTGTGGGCCGGGGGCCAGAGCGAGGAGATCCGCTGGGTGGGGCCGCTCCCCGAGGGCGTGGAGAGCGCGGTAGTCCTGCGCGCGCAGGGCGACGCGCCCGAGGCCAGCCTGGCCGAGCGCATCGTGGGTACCCTGGAGGTGGACGCCGAGGGCGTCGTTAACGCCACCCAGCGCTTTGACGCGGGCCAGGGGCCGTACCTGGTGCTTCGCGAAGGCCCGGTGAGCGACGCGCTTCCGCGGATGGCCACCTACACCGCGATGGGCATGCCCACCGAGGGGCTCCTGGAGGCTGTGGAGAGCGGCGAAGCGCTGAATGTGCGCACGATGGCCGAGCTGCGAGAGGTTGGGGCAGGGCGCGGCGCGGAGCTGCTGGTCGCCGACGCCGGCAACGACCTGATGCTCGGGCTGAGCTCCGGTGCGCTGGCGCCCGGATTTGGACCGGCCGCCCAACGTCCGGCGCTGGCCGAGTCGGGGTTTCGGCTGGGCGCCGACGCCACGTTAGCGCATCGCCGGCAGGCGCTGCAGGCGCTTGTGGCGATGTACCAGGGCCACCCGCTCAAGGCCGCCTACCTCCTGCGCCAGATCCCCGGGCTTAACGTCGATGGATCGGAGCGGGGCGCCGAGCTGCGCCTGCTCGATCTGGAGGCCGCCGCGGGCTTCGGCGCCTGGATGCGGCGAGGGGCGGCTATCGGAGTGGAGGGGTTCGGGGCGGACGCCGCGCTCGCTATCGCTCGCGCCTATGCCTATGAAGGGCAGTGGGACGCGGTGGTGATCTATGCTGAGCGTGCCGCGTCGCTTTTTGGTCGCTGGCCATCCCCCCAGCGCGAGCTGGGCCGGGCCCGCGCCTACCAGCTCGGCGCGCTGGCCTCGATCTGGGCCGGCCGCGACGGCGGTCTGGAGCGCGCGCAGGCCCGTATGGCCCGCGCGCTGGTCGAGGTGCAGCGCATCGAAGATCCCCTGCGCGCCGGCGAAGTCGCGCGCATCCGCGCGCTGATCGCCCTTAAAAATGGCGACTTTCAGCAGGCCGAAGAGCTTTTGGAGCTCGCCAGGCAGGGCTTTGCCGACGCCGGCAGCCAGCGCCTGGAGAGCAAACTGGCCCTTGATGCGGCCTACGCCTTTTATGTGAGCGGGGCCACCGACGCCGCGCTCCGGGCGTACCGCCGCTGGGAACGCGACCATCAGGAGCTTCGCCGACCCGAGCAGGAGATGATGGCCCGCGCCCTGCAGATGGTCCTGGGCGTCGAAGGCGCCCCGGCACCTGGCGAGCGCGCCTGGGCCGATCTTCAGGCCCGCGCCCACGCGCTGCGCGCCTGGGACGCGCTGCTGCTGGCCGCCCTGGAGCGCTACCAGGCGCGCCCCTACGGCGGCCAGGAGGTCGTGGAGCTTGGCGAGACCGTGCTACGCGCCAGCGCCCGCAGCTCGCTCGCGTTGCTCGATGACCGCATCGACGGCGCGCTCTCGGGCATCTGCGCCGAGACCCTCTTTGCTGGCGAGGAGGGCACCGCCTCCGAGCTCGCCCACCTCTGCGAGAGCGTCGCCGGGCGCTACTTCGCCGAGCCGGCCAGCGTGGAGCCGCTCTTTCGGGCCGCCTACCGTTTTCTGCAACGCGGCGAGCTCGGCCGGGCGCGCGAGGCGCTTGCGTTCATCACCACGCGCGCCCCTCGCTCAGGGCCCTGGCGCATCACCCACGCCCAGGCGCAGCTCTTAGGGGCGGCCATCGACGTGGAGTCGCAGCGCCCCGAAGAGGTCGCCGCGCAGCTCGATGAGGCCTTCAAGCTGCTCAACGTCTCGCTGGAGCGTGGCTATGCGCCGGGAGTGCTGCTGCAGCTGGCCGATTCTTTCGATCTTCGAGGCTTCGATCGCATCGCCATCTCGCTCACCGAGAGCGCGATGAGCGCGGCGCGTCAGCAGTACCAGCGCACCACCGGGTTTGACGCCTCTCTGGCGCTGGCCGAGCGTCTCTACCAGGCCCGCCGCTTCGAAGAACTCGCCGGGCTTGAGCCCCCGGAGAGCCCGCTGCACGCCGCCCGCGTCAACCTCTACCGCGCTCACGCCGAGATCATGCGTGGCAACTCCCGGCTTGGCTCCGAGCTGCAGGTGCAGGCCCTGGAGCAAGCCCGGGATTTCGGCGGGCTGCAACGCATCTCGGTCAACCTCCTTTCGCTGGAGCTCGCGCTGGCCCGTGGCGAGTTCGCCGTCGCGCAGGAGCTTGGCGAGCGCATCGGTCGAGAGCTTGAAGATCTGCCCACAAACCTCGCCATCAGTGAGGGGGGGCGCGTGTTAAGCGCGCGGGCGCTGGCGCTGACCGCCCGCGCCCATCTGGGAGCCGGAGCGCCGGATGAAGCGCGGCGCATGAGCGCACGCGCGCTGGCCATCTTCAAAGAACTCTCCGACGAGGTCGCCCCGATGGTGCGCGCCGAAGTCCTGGAGGTGGCCGCTCGCCAGGCCCGCACCCTCGATGAGCTCAAGGCTCACGTCGACGCGCTCGACGCGCTTTTTGCACAAACCTCCCGCGGCGATGAACGCGAAGCCGCCCGCGAGATCGCTCGCCGACTCACTCCGCTCTTACTCACCCTGGATGAGACCCGGCGTGCGATCGATGTGCTCCAGCGCGTGCACGCCCGCGGCGACGCGCTCTTTGGTTTCCGCGACCGCTCGCATTGCCTCACCGGTGAGGTCGCCGCCTACGCCGGCGATACGCCCGCGGCCCGTTACCACCTGGAGCGCTGCGCCCAGTCCGATGCCTTTGAGGCCCAGGCCACGCGCGGACTTCTGGTCATGGCGCTGAGCAACCCGGAGGCCTCACTGGCCTACCGTGCAAGCCTCGCCAACCATCTGCTGCAATACCACGCGGCGGAGCTCGCGCCTTTTGAGCAGGGCCGGCTGCGCCTGATCAACGCGCTCGCCACATCGCTGGCCACGCCGGCTCCCGAGCAGGAAGCCGCGCTGCGCGAAGAACTCGCGGCTGCCCCCGGCCCGGTGGAGCATCTGGAGGTGCTGGTCCGTCTGGGCGATTACCTGCTCAACGTGGGCCACTTCGAAGAGCTGGAGCGCCTTCTGCAGTCGGAGGCCTCGGCCTTCTACCATGACGAGGTCGTCGACGGGCCCGCTCGCCTGGTGCAGCTTCGCCTGCGCGCGCTCGTCACCCAGGCCCGACCTTTTGAGGCGCTGGCCTACGCGTCGCGTGCCCTGGCCGAGGCCCCTTCCTCCGATCCGGTGGAGCAGGCCCGCGCAAAACGGCTGCTGGCCCATGCCCACATTCAGCTCGGCCAGCCCCTGCAGGCCCGCGTCTACCTTGAGGAGGCCGCCGCGCTCGCAGGCGACGCCGGGGAGCTTAGCGATGAGCGCGAGGCGCTGGAATCTGTGAGCGATTTGAGCCGTTAGCCGCCCGTAGCAGCGCGCCCGTGTGCCGGACGTGCCCCGAACGATCCTCCTTCCGTACCCGTGAGCGCAGTCTATGGACGCCGTCCGTCTTAAAGGTGTTCGCACCCATAATCTCAAGCAGATCAGCTGCACCATCCCCCATAACTGCCTGACGGTGGTGACCGGGGTGAGCGGCTCGGGCAAATCCAGCCTGGCCTTTGACACCCTCTACGCCGAGGGACAGCGGCGCTACACCGAGTCGCTCTCGACCTACGCGCGCCAGTTCTTGCAGCGCCTGCCCAGGCCGCCCATCGACGCGATCAGCAACGTGCCACCGGCCATCGCGCTGCGTCAGAAGAACGAGGTGAGCAACGCCCGCTCCACCGTGGGCACGGTCACCGAGATCGATGATCACCTGCACCTGATCTACACCCACGTCGGCGTCACCAGCTGCCCGGATTGTGGCGTGGAGGTAAGCCGCGATAACCCGGCCGAGGTCGTCGATCGCCTGCTCGATGAACTTGAGGAGGGCACGCGCCTCATCCTGGTGGCGAGCGTCGCCCCCGAAGAAGCCTCGCAGCGCGCGCTGCTGCTGGAACACCTCGTGGGGCAGGGCTACCGCCGCCTCTACATCGACCATGAGACCGTCGATGTGACCGAGAGTGGGGTGGAGAGCCTGCTCGATATGGAGGCCTTCCCGGTGGTCGTGGACCGCCTGGTGCTGCGCGCCGACGAGCGCATGCGCATCGCCGAGGCCGTCGAGGCCGCCATGGGGCTCGGCCGAGGTCGCGTGGAGGTCTTTGAGCACCGCAAGGAGGAGGCGCCCCGGGTCTTCGACCAGGCCTTTCGTTGCAACAGCTGCGGCCGCGACATGGTCGAGCCCCAGCCGGCGCTCTTTAGCTTCAACAGCTCGGTGGGCGCCTGCCCGACCTGCACCGGTTTTGGCAAAACCATGGGCGTGGACTACGCCCGGGTCATCCCCAACCCCCGGGTGACCCTGGAAGACGGGGCGGTGGCCTGTTTTCAGACCCCGAAATACAAAACCCAGCATAAAAAGATGATGGAAGCTTGCCGCAACGCCGGCATCCCCATCGACATCCCCTACGGCGATCTGGCCGAGGAGCATAAGCGTTTTGTGCGTTTCGGGGGCAAAGGCTACCCGGGCATCGCAAAATTCTTCAAAGCTCTGCAGAAGAAGCAGCACCGCACCGACGTGCGCATCATGCTGGCGCGCTACCGCGGCTACGACACCTGCGAAGACTGCGAGGGCACGCGCCTGCACCCCGACGCCCGAAACGTGCGTTTTGCCGGACGCCTCATCAGCGATTTTTGGGAGATGCGCATCGAGCAGGCCCTGGCCTTCTTCGACGTGATGGAGCTCGCACCGCATGTGCGCGCCCGCATCGAGCCGCTGCTGGCCGAGATCACCCACCGCCTGCTTTATCTGCACGAGGTGGGGCTGGGGTATCTGGAGCTCGGGCGCCAGTCCCGCACCTTGAGCGGCGGGGAGATGCAGCGCATTCACCTGACCTCAAGTCTGGGCCGCGCGCTCACCGACACGCTCTATGTGCTCGATGAGCCCACCGCTGGCCTGCACGCCCGCGACTCCGAAAATTTGCTCGAAGTGCTGCGGGGGCTGCGCGACCTGGGCAACACCGTGGTCGTGGTTGAACACGACCCCGAGATCATCCTGGGCGCCGACCACGTGCTCGAGATCGGCCCGGTGGGCGGGGAGGGCGGCGGGCAGCTCACCTACGAAGGTCCGCTCTCGGGCTTTGATCTCGATGAGCGCGTCGATTTCTCGGCCTGTGAGGCGATGATCCCGCAGACCACCGCCGACATCCCCGGCTTTGTGCGCATCGTGGGCGCGCGCCATCACAACCTCAAAGACCTCACCGTCGACATCCCCCACGAGCGCATCACAGCCATCACAGGCGTCAGCGGTTCGGGGAAGAGCACCCTGATGGAAGACGTGCTCTTTAACGGCTGGCGCCGTCTGCGCGGCCAGGGCGGGGTGGAGGCCGGCCACTTCGACGCTCTGGAAGGCCTGGAGGGCTTTGCCGAGGTCGAGATGATGGATCAGTCCGCCATCGGCCGTTCCTCGCGCTCCAACGCCATGAGCTACACCAAGGCCTACGACGACATCCGCAAAATCTTTAGCGGCACCCACGACGCGCGCAGGCAGGGCCTGACAATGGGCGACTTTTCGTTCAACACCTCCGGCGGTCGCTGTGAGGTCTGCGAGGGCACCGGCACGGTCACCGTCGAGATGCACTTTATGGCCGACGTCGACGTGCCCTGCGACGACTGTGGCGGCAAGCGTTTTGGCCCCAAAGTCCTCGGCGTGCGCTACCGCGGAAAGACCATCGACCAGATCTTTGAGATGACCGTGCTCGAAGCCGTCGACTTCTTTGAGGGGCACGCCGCGCTCCAGCGAAAGCTCAAGCCGCTCCTGGAGGTCGGGCTCGGCTACCTGCGCCTGGGGCAGACCACCGCCACCTATTCGGGCGGTGAGGCGCAGCGCCTCAAGCTCGCGACCTACATCGCCGATGGCCGAAAGCGCGGCGACACCGACCCGGTACTCTTTATCTTCGATGAGCCCACCGTCGGTCTGCACCTTAAAGATGTGGCCGTGCTGCTGGTGGCGCTGCGCAAGCTCGTGGAGCTCGGCCACACCGTGATCGCGGTGGAGCATAACATCGACTTCATCGCCCGCTGCGACCAGGTCATCGACTTAGGCCCGGATGCCGGCCCGCGAGGCGGTGAGCTCGTGGCCAGCGGAAGCCCCCGGGAGGTGGCGGCGGTGGAGAGGAGCGTGACCGGGCGCTACCTGCGCGAGCTTTTTCAATCCCAGAAGAAGCAGGCCGGGTAGGCGCACATACGTTGCATCGCGGCGTCCTGCGTCTAGTTTCGCGACGTGTTCGCAAAAATGCCCCCCCAAAAACCGTTGCACCTCGTCACACTGAATGACGAAAGGAGCCGTAGATGTCCCTGATCCGAATTATCGCCGCAATCTTTCTCCCGCCCCTGGGCGTCTTCCTCACCGTCGGTCTGGGCACGGCCTTCTGGATCAACATTCTTCTGACCATTCTGGGCTTTATCCCGGGCATCGTTCACGCCATCTGGGTGATCGCCAAAGCGGATTGAAACACAACGCGAGCCAGCCCGTTTCAGGGTGCAAATACGAAGGCCACCTCTTTTGGGAGGTGGCCTTCGTTCGTTTTAAGCGCTGGTACCGATGAATCAGTTGCGCAGCCAGTTATCATCCAGCCGCCCGATGAGCCGGGCGTTGGAGTAGGCCTGGTCGAGGGTCAGGCAGGTGGCCACGCGGTAGTAGCCTTCGCGACGCTCGACCACGGCAGCCAGGTCGGCCTCCGAAGGCTGGCGCAGGCAGAGGGGCAAGAGGAGCTGAATGCGCCCGCGGTGGTACTGCGGCACGGCGATGCGGTAGTTGCGGCGCACGCGGGCCAGGGCGTTCTCAAAGCCGCCGGTGAGCAGGGTCTGCAGCTGGAAGTCCCCCATGCCATCAAACTCTTCGGGGAGCCGCTCGCGGTTCTCGGCGATGATGTGCTCGATGTTTTTGCGCACTTCCATCCGCGGATCGAAGACCACGTCGGTGGGATCCTCGAAGTAGGTGGCGATGTCCGGCAGCGTGGGAAAGCGGTTCATACGCGTGTCGCCTTTGCGCACAAAACCCTGAAAGTACCAGGGCTGCCGGTCGGGGATCTTATTGTCGCCAAAGATCGCGTAGATGGGCTCCTGATGCTCGGTCACAAGGCCGGTATCAAAGCAGGCGCCGGTGCCGTCGTCGGTGGTGACGACTTTGCCTTCCTCCTCGATCCGATTGAAGGTGTGAATGATGTAGGAGTAGAGGATGGGGCGCGGGAAGTCGCTGTCGGTGAAGCGGTACTCCCAGTCTTCGGGCTCGGCCAGCTCCTCGAGCTCGGCCAGGTGGTCGGGAAAGTCGGGCAGAAAAGCAAATTGTTTCAGGGGAGGAAGTGTCGCGTCGTACATGCAAGATCCGGGGAAGAGTAAGGGGGGCGCACTGAGGTTGCCCCCCGGCCAGCGCGCCGGAACAAAACTGTAGTGAGAAACACCGCGGGCGCCACGACTTAGCTCGCGGGCGGGTGCTCGGGTGGCGGGGAACTTTCGGGGCCAGCGCGCCTCTTGTCAAGCCAGGCAGGCCAGGAAAACAGGGCAATCGCAAAGTCTCACAAGACTTTTTATGGAGAACCCACCCAATCCGTAGGGAGGGGTCTTGTGCCCCTCCCGAACTCCCAGGGCGGGGACCCACAAGGGGTCCCCCTACGGTGGCGGGTGGTGGGGGCCCACTTTGCGATTGCCCTGGCCAGAAAAACGGGCGCTCCCCGTTGAGGAGCGCCCCGAAGGCTCAGTAGGTCTCGATGAGCGCGTTGTTCATCAGCACGAAGCGCTGATGGGGGGTCCATTCGACCTCCGAGTTAACCATCGAGCCGGTCCAGAACATCACGTTCTCAGCGCCTAAGCCAACGCACTCATCGCGACTGATCGTGCCGTCCTCATTGAGGTCATGTTCCGTTGTGCACTCTTCGGTATCGCCGAGAGGATCGTGACTGGTGCCACCGCGCTCCGACGGGTGAAAGAGTCCCAGATAATGCCCTACCTCGTGGGCCATGACATTTCCAACATACCCAGGCGAGTAACGCAGGTTTTGTAGGCTGACCAGTACACCGGAGCGAGAATTGAGCTGAAGATTGGGGGGACCAGGGATACCGCATGAGTGGCCTTCAACCCCGGAGTCCGGGTAGTGACTGATCATCATGATGTTGATCCCGGGCTGTGATCCCTCCGAGAGAATCTCGCGGAGGTGACCGCAGCTTGCGGGACCGTCTGAAGGCGCGGCAATTGTCCGCGCCAGCGTGCCAGTGGCCTCGTTGTACGTGACAGGGCCGGGGGAGATGCCAGCAAGGGAAAGCAGCTCGAAGAACCGCTCCTGCGCACGAACAAAATCGTCGTCATGGGGGGCGTCGTCAGCTTGCACAAAATCTTGATTCGCGAACCAGAAGTTGATGGGGAGGCTGCCTCCCTGGGGATGTTCCGGCCCACGCTTAAGAAGCAGGTGCAGCCGCACTGTACCGGGGTCGTAGGTGTTCAAACGTACCGTGTAGCGCCCGGGCTCCAGGGTGAAGCGTGGCGTGTTTGGCATCAACACCCCCAGGAGCCCCCCACGGCTGCTGCTGAAGACGGAGGTCAACGACTGCTCAGGGCTTCCATTCAGGTAATAGAGCGGGCCGTCGATAGCGCGAATCTCCTGAACCCAGGCGGTATCGGTCGACGTGCTCATCTCCAGGAGAAGCGTTGCCGACTGGATGCCTTCACCTACCTCAAACTCCGTGGTCCAGTTGCGGTAGCCTGTCGACTCGAACTCATTCAGGGTCAGCCTCTCAAGAGAAGACCTTCCCTGGCTTGCCACGCATTGACCGGTGGCGTTGCACAGCAACCCTTCGGCGCAATCATTTTGCTCCAGGCAGTGGCGTTGTGCATCGCGCGGTCCACAATCGGTGCAATCGGTACCGTAGGTGCAAAGCGCACCACTTGCATCCGGAGCGCCGTCCTCACAGATTCCATTGCCAGCGTGAGGGCAATGATTAGCACACAGGGGATCCGGCTCGGGTTCTGGTTCGGGTTCCGGCTCGGGTTCCGGCTCGGGTTCGTCAAGCACGGGCCTGGGGCCGCAGTCGATACAATCGGTGCCATAGGCGCAATAGCTGTACGGTGCGTCGGGTGCGCCATCTTCACACACGCCGTCTCCCGACGTAGCACACGAATTCTCACAAATAGTCGGTACTTCGGGAGCGTCGACGTCCTGTCCAACATCGTCTAACGAGCTATCAGGCTCGAAGGATACATCGGGGGGAGTCGCTACGAGAGATGGATCAGACTCTGTTGGAGGTGAACACGCCGAGAGCAGCAACGCACACAGCATCGAAAGGGAAGAGGAGATGGCGTTAGGGCGCTGATGTACATACTTCATGGCAACGGATCCTCGGCGAAGGAAGAATTGGATGTTGCCGAAACGTTCGAATCGAGACTCGAATCCTCTGCCAACACGCGTCGACTTTCTTCCGAGTCAATGTGCTCAAGCGCGGCCCGTGCTGTTATTCGGATGAGGTCATCTTTGTGCTCAAGCATCAACGCTAGCAGGTCTATGGCCTCATCGTTCAGCGCTCGCCCGTAGGCACGCACCGCGACCTGGCGCGCCAGGGCGTTGCCCTCGTCATCGACGATGACCGTTTCGAGTGTGGCCATTGCATCGGGATGATCTGGATAGTGTCGTAGCGCCCGCAATGCGTGATGTCGCTGCTGGGGGGATATATTTTCAGAGTGGAAGAGCGCAATGAGTACTGGCACAACCTCGTCAGGAGTGCCAACCCGATTAAGGTCGCTGGCGTCAGGGACGAATTCGTACCCGCTGAAAAGCTCGATGAGTTGGGTTCGAGATTTATCGGTGCCGGCCGGGGAGTCGACCGACGGCTCAGGCTCAAGTGGTGGGTTTGAACGAGCCTGCTCCTGCACCGAAGTTGCCGCCACCTCAACGCGATCGCAGCCGGGAGCCAACGACACCAGCAACAAGAGACCGGTGATGGCGATACCTAAATGAGACATCGAGTCATCCTGGATGATCAGGTTTTAGGCGCCTCTCCCCAAAAACGCGTGTGCCGAGTCATTCATCAGGAGAAAAGACTGCGCGAGAGCTCGCCCGGGTTCGAGATGTAACTTATCGCAAAGTGTTGGGTTGTGTAAACCGACGACCGCCCGCAAATCTCCGATACTCAGTAGGTCTCGATGAGCGCGTTGTTCATCAGCACGAAGCGCTGATGGGGGGTCAGCGTGGTCTGGCGACCGCCCTGGCTGAACGAGGTCCAGAACATGGTGTTGTCGGCGCCCCGACCGATGCAATCATCCGGCCCCATAAACTCATCCTCGCCAAGAGGACGGGGTGCCGGGCACTCCGGCGTATCGTCGAGAGGGTCGAAGTCCGCGCCGGTGCGCTCGGTGGTGTGGAAGAGACCCAGGTAATGGCCAGCCTCGTGAGCCACCGTCTCGCCGAAAATCTCCGGGGAGTAGTTCAGATAGGCCAGCGCAATGGCCGCGCCTGCACGCGCCACCCCGGGGCGAGTGGGAGCGCCGGGCAGGCCGCAGGAGATGCCCAGGATGCCCAGGCTCGGTGCGTCGTCGATCATAAAGAGGTTGATGCCCGAGAGATTGGCCTCGGTGGCCACCTGACGGATTCCCTCGCAGAGTACGTTTTCGTCCTGCGGCACGGCGATCTGGCGACCCAGAGTGCCCTCGACATCGCGGTAGCGCACCGGGCCGAGTGCGATGCCGATGTTGGCGTAGATCTGACGGAAGACCTCCAGGCCTTCTTGAAAGTCCGCGCTCTGCTGGGCCTGGGCAGCGTCCATATAATCCTGTTCGGTAAACCAGAAGTTCACCGGCAGGCTGCCACCCTGGGGGTTAAGCGGTCCGCGTTTGATCAGCGCGTGCACGCGCACCCGGGAGGCGTCTTCGGTCCAGAGGCGAACACGGTAGGTGCCCGCGCTCAGCGCAAACTGTGGCGAGTTGGGCAAAAGAATGCCCATCTGCCCGCCAGCAGTGACGGGATAAACGTGCATCAATGACTGATCTTGCCGTTCGAAATCGAAGAGCAGCGTGTTCTGTGGAGTGATGACCTCCCAGATGTAGGCGGTGGCCGCGGGATCCATCATCTCCACGATCAGCGAGACCGAGCGCACGTCGCCACCGACCTCAAACTCCGAGTCCCAGACGTCCTGGGCGCTGGCCTGGAAGTCGGTGATGGTCACAAACTCGATCGACGAGGCGCCCTGGCTGCTCACGCATTGGCCGGTCGCGTTGCACACGCGCCCCTCGCTGCACTCGGCGTTGGAGTTGCAGCTGCGGCGGGCGTCACGCGAGCCGCAGTCGCCGCAGTCGGTGCCGTAGGTGCAGACGTCGTACTGGGCGCCGGCGCCGCCATCGTCGCATTCGCCGTCGTTGGCGTACTGGCAGCTGTCGGTGCAGATGGGCTCGGGATCCGGGTCGGGATCGGGTTCTTCAATCACCGGTCGCGAGCCGCAGTCGGCGCAGTCTGTACCGTAGTCGCAGCTCTCAAAGAGGGCGCCGGTGCCGCCGTCGTCGCACTGGCCATCGCGGGCGCTGGAGCAGGTGTTGGTGCAGACGGTCGCGGGCTCGCCATCGGCGTCGGGATCTGAAGATGTGTCTTCATCGCCGGCGTCGTTCTCGGTGGGTTCCGGATCTTCGTCGATGACGATCAGGGGCTGTTCTTCGGCGGGCTCTTGAGGCACGCAGGCCCCCAGCGCGGCCGCCGAGGTCAGCGCCAGCAGCGCCACGAGTCGGGTGGTGAGGGTGCGCATCATCGGGTGGCCTCGCTCTTGGCGGCGGCGTCCAGCACACGTTTGATCTCGGCCTGAAGCTCGACCTCGGGCTCCTCGCTCATGCGGCTCTCAAGGAGCTCGAGGGAGGGCTCGCTGCCAATAAGCTCGATCGCGGCGATGGCCGAGGCGCGGGTGTGGTAGTCGTCGTGGGCCAGAGCAAAGCCAAGCAGCTCCAGGCCCTGGTCACCAAAGGCGCGGCCGTACGCGCGCACCGCCACCCGGCGGTCCTGGTCCGCAGTGTCCTCGCCGCGAATCACCGTCTCATAGGTGCGGGCGACCTCCGGGTGCTCCGGGTAGAACTGCAGCGCGCGCAGCGCGTGGTGCTGCTGGTGCGGGCTGACCTTCTCGGAGCGGTAAAGCTCAAGGAGCACCGGCACCACCTCCTCGCCAGGACCCACCTGCAAGAGGTCTTCGCGGGTGGGGACGTACTCAAAGCCGCCGAAGAGCGCGCGGAGCTCGGCGTGGAGGTTTCGCGCCTCCTCCTTCTTTTCTGCCATCTGACCGGGCTCATCGGTGGTCGGCGAGGTGGCCGTGGCCTGGTCGGGTCGAGTCTGGGAGTCCTGACAGGCGGGCAGAGCCAGCACGAGCGTCAGCAGAAGGGGAGAAGCAGAAAACCAGCGAGACATGATGTACCTCATAGGCCGGGCCGAAGGCCCGGCGATGCGTGAACGTCGTCAACAATGTGGGCCGCGCGCCGGCGTCGATGTCGAGAGCCCGGGCGCTGCGGCCGAAAGACTAACGGATGGCCCGGGACGGTAAAAGGGCTCCGCTGCGAATTCTCGTCAAGGCGCGAGGTTGCGGGGCAGCTCTGGCGTCTCCATCGCTTCAGTCGTCGAAGATCGCCGAGCGCAGCGCGGCCAGATAACGCAGATTTTGATCTTCGCGCTTCGCGCTCAGCGAGCTTGCGCCCGCGGCGCTGACGGTTTTGAGCAACTTCAGCGGAATCTCGTCGAGAAAGCGGCTGGGCTCGCGCTCTTCCTTCTGGCCAAAACGGGTGCGTTCGGCGGCCGAGGTCAGATAGAGCACCTCCTTGGCGCGGGTGAGCCCGACGTAGGCCAGGCGGCGCTCCTCGGCGATGCCGTCCTCGCTGGTCTTGCTGCGCTCGTGCGGCATGTAGCCCTCTTCCAGCCCCACAAAGAAGACCACCTTGAACTCCAGACCTTTGGAGGAGTGCAGGGTCATCATCTTGACCCCGCGCGCCTTCTCCTCCTCCCCGTTATCGTAGGTGCGGTCGAGCGAGATGCGGTTGAGGTAGCCCTCCAGCGTGCCGCCTTCGCGCTCCTCAAAGGTGGCGATGGAGCCCAGGAGGTCTTCGAGGTTGTCGACGCGGCGGCGAGCGATTTTGGGGTTTTTCTCGGTGTTGCGCACGTGTTCGATGAGTTTGGTGCGCTTGAGAAAGGCGCGGCCCACCTCGGTGAGCGAGGTGCCGTTCTTCTCGGCTTCGCGAAAACGAGCGCGGTAGCTTTTGAGCATCTGCACAAGCTCGCTCAGATGCGAGGCGCTGGTGGGCCCGATGCCGTGCACGAGATCCGGATCGCCGGCGACCTCTTCGAGCGCCTGCGCAAAGCCCCACTCGCGCTCATGCGCCAGATCGCTGATGCGCTCCAGAAGGGTCGGGCCGATGCCCCGCGGCGGCACGTTGACGATGCGCCGCACGTTGATCTCGTCGTTGGGGTTGAGCGCCGCCTTGAGGTAACCCAGAAAGTCTTTGACCTCCTTACGATCAAAGAACTCCGTGCCCCCCACCAGCGTGTACGGGATCCGAAATCCGCGCAGCGCCTCCTCAAAGAGCCTCGCCTGCGGATTCACCCGGTAAAGGATGGCAAAATCGTCGTACTCAAGGCCTAAGTTGAGCTTGAGTCGCTCGATCTCGGCGCCCACAAACTCGGCCTCCTCGCGCTCGTGAGCGCACTCCACATAGAGGATCGGCTCCCCGTCGCCGTTGGCGCTCCACAGGGCTTTCTCCTTACGCACGGAGTTGTTGGCAATCAGCTCGTTGGCGGCTTTGAGGATGGTGTTGGTGGAGCGGTAGTTCTGCTCGAGCTTGATGACCCGGCACTTCTTAAACTGGTGCTCGAACTCCAGAATGTTCTCGGCCACCGCCCCGCGAAAGCCGTAGATGGACTGATCGTCGTCGCCCACGACCACGATGTTCTGGTGGTCGCGCACAAGCTCATCGAGAAAGAGGAGCTGGGTGTGGTTCGTGTCCTGGTACTCGTCGACCATCACAAAATGGAAGCGCTGCGACCACTTCAGCCGCGTCTCTTCGCTGGCCTGAAAGACGCGCACCGGCAGGCAGATCAGGTCGTCGAAGTCCACGGCGTTCAGGCCCCGGAGCGCGCTCTGGTAGCGGTGGAAGATGCGCTGGGCGAAGGGAAGAAGCGGGTTGGTGCGCAGCTCTTCGACCTGCTCCGGGTCGGTAAAGGCCATCTTCGCGCGGCTGATAAGCGCGAGCACGTTGCGCGGGTCGACCATCTTCGGGTCGAGCTTGAGCTCGGCCATCGCGTCTTTGACCACCGCCAGCTGGTCGCCCTGGTCGAGGATGGTAAAGGGCTTTTTGTAGCCGATGACGTCGATGTCCTGGCGCAGAATGTCGGCGCCCAGACTGTGGAAGGTCGAGAGATAAATCTCGCGTGCCCCCGGACCCACAAGGTGCGCCACGCGCTCCTGCATCTCCTGGGCGGCCTTGTTGGTAAAACTCACCGCCAGGATATGCCCGGGGGCGATGCCCTGCTGGAGCAGGTAGCCAATGCGGTGAATGATCACCCGGGTCTTGCCGCTGCCGGCGCCGGCCAGGATCAGCAGCGGGCCCCCGATATGCTCGACGGCCTGACGTTGTTGGGGGTTGAGAAGGTGGAGTTGCAGATCCATGATTCGGCTCACTTCAAAGGCGCACAGCGTGACGTGCCGCAAGCTAAGTCAGCGCAGGGTTTTTTGTCCAACGTTCTCGATCTTCAGATATGGGAAGCCCGGCAGGCCGAGTGGGTAATCTGGATAGCGAGAAGCGGAGGTAAGGGGGCTGAGTTGTCGATCTGGATAGCAAGAAGCGGAGGTAAGGGGGCTGAGTTGGCGTTCTCGGCTGGCGAGTGGCGGAGGTCAGCAGGCTGAGTTGTCGATCTGGATAGCGAGAAGCGGAGGTAAGGGGGCTGAGTAGCCGTTCTGGGGTCCACAGAAGCGGAAGTAAGGGGGCTGAGTTGTCGATCTGGATAGCGAGAAGCGGAGGTAAGGGGGCTGAGTAGCCGTTCTGGGGTCCACAGAAGCGGAAGTAAGGGGGCTGAGTTGTCGATCTGGATAGCGAGAAGCGGAGGTAAGGGGGCTGAGTAGCCGTTCTGGGGTCCACAGAAGCGGAGGTAAGGGGGCTGAGTTGTCGATCTGGATAGCGAGAAGCGGAGGTAAGGGGGCTGAGTTGGCGTTCTCGGGTGGCGAGTGGCGGAGGTCAGCAGGCGGAGTTGGCGATCTGGGTAGCCAGAAGCGGAGCTAAGGAGGCTGAGTTGGCGATCTGGATAGCGAGAACCCGAGGTCAGGCCCGGCCGCGGTCGCGAGGGGGCCAATGTACGAAAGATGCGGACGCCCGAAGGAATCGGCGCGCTTGTAGAAATGCCTGCGATTCCCTATAGGTTGGCCTGTTGGCCGCCTGCGAAATCCTTGCGCGCCCACGCCCGAGACGCCCCTTAAGGAATGAGAGCACCCGATGTTGAAGAATCCCAAACGTTACGACGCGATTGTCATTGGTGGCGGCCACGCCGGCTCAGAAGCGGCGCATGCGCTGGCCAAACGCGGCCATGCCACGCTCTTGATCACGATGAACGTGGACACCATCGGGCAGATGAGCTGCAACCCGGCCATCGGCGGGGTGGCCAAGGGACATCTGGCCCGGGAGGTCGATGCGCTGGGCGGGGTGATGGGGGAGATCGCTGATGCGTCGGCGATTCACTACAAGCGGCTCAATACGAGCAAGGGGCCTGCGGTGCGCTCCAGCCGTGCGCAATGCGATATGGCGGCTTACCGCAAGCATATGCAGTGGAAGCTGATGAACACCGAGAACCTCGACATCAAGCAGGGCAGTGTCGAGGACCTGCAGGTGGTCGACGATAACGGGCGCCCGCGGGTGACCGGGGTGATCTCTAAGCTCAACGTGCTCTACGAGGCCGACGCGGTGATCGTGACCACGGGCACCTTCCTCAAGGGCTTGTGCCATGTGGGGCTCGACAACTTTAAGGCGGGGCGCGCAGGTGATCAGGCGGCCTACGGGCTGAGCGAGACCCTGGGGCATCTCAACCTGGAGATGGGCCGGCTCAAAACTGGCACCTGCCCGCGTCTGGACGCTCGCACCATCGACTGGGCGTCGCTTGAAAAACAACCCGGCGACACCGTGCCTCGCCGGTTCAGCTTCTACCATGAGCGCGAGATGATGGAGCAGGTCGACTGCTACATCACCCAGACCAACGCCGAGACCCACCGGGTGATCGAGGCGGCGATTGACCGCTCTCCGCTCTTTACCGGGGTGATCGAAGGGGTGGGGCCGCGCTACTGCCCGAGCCTGGAAGACAAGGTGGTGCGCTTTGCCGACAAGACCTCCCACCAGGTCTTCCTGGAGCCCCAGGGCCTGGACACCGTCGAGGTCTACCCCAACGGCCTCTCCACCAGCCTGCCGCTGGACGTGCAGATGGCGTTTTTGAAGACGGTGCCGGGTCTGGAGCGCGCCGAGATCGTGCGCCCGGGCTACGCGGTGGAGTATGACTTTGTGAACCCGGTGCAGCTCGACCACACCCTGGAGCTGCGCGCGGTGCAGGGCTTGTATCTGGCCGGTCAGATCAACGGGACCTCCGGGTATGAAGAGGCAGCGGCGCAGGGGCTGATGGCGGCGATCAACGCCTCGCGCAAGCTTCGGGGCGAAGAGCCCTTCGTGCTGGGCCGCGACGAGGCCTACATCGGCGTGCTGATCGACGACCTGGTCACGCGCGGGGTCGATGAGCCCTACCGGATGTTTACGAGCCGCGCGGAGTATCGCCTGCTTCTTCGCGAGGATAACGCCGACCTGCGCCTCTCGGGGCATGCCCGCGAGCTGGGGCTTCTGGACGACGACGCCTGGGCAAAATTCTGCGCCAAGCGCGACGCGATGGAGGCCAGCCTGGAGGGGATGAAAAGGCAGATGGTGGGCGCCTCGGCCGATAACCAGCGCCTGGCCTCGGAGGTGGGCATCGGAAGTCTCGGAAACGGCGCGACGCTCGAAGAGCTGTTGCGCCGCCCGGATGTCTCGCTGGAGATGGTGCGACGCTTGAGCGCGACGCTTGCGCCGCAGCTCACCGCGGAGCTGGAGCAGCTTGATGATATCGCCAGCGAGGCGCTGGAGATTCAAGTCAAGTACCAGGGCTACATCGACCGGCAGCTTGAGCAGGTCGCGCGTCACCGCGAGCTGGAGTCGCAGGAGCTTCCCGCGGAGCTCGACTACGAGGCGGTGCACGGGCTCTCCACCGAGGTGCGCGAAAAGCTTGCGCAGGTTCGCCCGCGCAGCGTCGGGCAGGCCTCGCGCATCATCGGGGTGACGCCGGCAGCCATCTCGGCCTTGCTGGTGCATCTGCGCGCAGCGAGTTGATGGTGAGGTGAGTGAAACGCGAAAACGCCCCGGCACGGATGTGCCGGGGCGTTTTGATTTTCACATCATGAAAATGCGTTCACCAACCCCTGCCTGGCGAGCGTGACGGTGGGGCTTTAGCGGCGCTGCGCCTCGGCGCGGCGGTAGTCGGGGGCGTCGACGTGCACGAAGTCGGCCATCTCATGGAGACGGCTGAAGACCCGGTCGCCCACGCGCTCGGAGAGCGTCGCGGCGGTGGCCATCTTTCGAAAATCGGGGCTTCCCACATCGAGGGTGTTTGAGGCGCTCTCGCGTACGTCGTAGTTGGTCGTGAAGAGGGTTGTGAGCCCGGCGTTGTAGCGCTTGGAGATGATCTCATCGATGATCGAGAGCTGCCACTCGGTGTTGCGCCCCTTCCCCAGCTCGTCGATGGCCAGCACGGGGACCTCGGAGAGCGGCCCCAGGATGCTCGTTTCGCCGCGGCCCTGGTCAAAGCCCTCTTTGATGGCGCTCAAGAGGTGGGTGAACTCGATGAAGCGGGCGTTGATGCCCTTCTCCAGGGTGAGGTGGCGGATGGTGCCGGCGAGCAGGTGGGTTTTGCCGGTGCCGACGCTTCCGTGCAGCAGGTAGCCGCGCTCCCCGGGAGAGAAGTTTTTGGCCCAGTGAAAGAGCCTCAGGCGCACGCGCGGGAGGTTGCCGATGGCGTCGCCGGCGCCCGCGTCACCCTGGCGCGCGCGGTGCGTACGGAAGCCTTCCAGGGTGGCGCGGCGGTGCAAATACGGCACGCGCGCATCGTTGAAGGCCTGAATACGACGCTTGAGCGCCCCACAGACCGTACACTGGCGGGCGACCTCGTAGCCTCGCTCGTCGACCTCGTAGGTGTACTCCTGGCCCTGGCAGGCCGGGCAGACCGCAAAGCAGTCCTGACAGATCTCGGCGTGGGCGACCTCACCGCGCGCGCCGATGGTGTAGCGGGCGCGGTCGCAACCGGGGCAGGCGGCGGTGTAATCGTCGAGATGTTGAATCTTCATGGCGAGGAGGGGGCGGTGGAAGTCTCAAGGGCCGAGGTCATCAGCTCGAAGACGCGGCGCTCTTCGGCGCGCATCACGGCTTCTTCTTCGGGCTCGGCGTGGTCGTGTCCGATGAGGTGGAGAAGGCCGTGCACGAAGAGAAAGCTCACCTCGTCGACCAATGTCCAGCGAAGCTCCGAGGGGTCGACGCCGGCGGCTTCGGCCAGGCGATGGCGATGCTCCTCCGAGGCCACCAGGCGCTCGGCGTAGGGCAGGCTGATGATGATGTCTCCCAGCGCCACCGGGTCTTCCGGGAGCTCGTCGGCCTCGTAGAGCGGAAAGGAGAGCACGTCTGTGGCGTGGTCTTCGCCGCGCCACTGGCGGTTGAGCTGGCGGATCTCGTCATCGTCGGTGAGCACCACCGAGAGCTCGGGGTCACGAAGTTCCAAGGCGCGGTAGGTCGTCTCGAGGGCGCGAGTTATCGTCTTTGCGATCGCCTCGGCCTGGGGATGATCCTGTGCGCTTCCCATTCTCATGATCTCGACGGGCATCGTCGTCCTTTCCGTCCTGAGGTTGGGCATCGTCGTCGATCTCCCAGACCTCGGAGCTTGCGTCAGCGGCCGGCGTGGGCGTTTTGGTGCGCTCGGCGGCCGGTTTGGCTTCGTTGGGCCGGGTGGGGCGCGTCTTGCGTCCGCGATCGCCGGCGTCGGTGGATTTTTCGCTCTCGCGCTTGCTGCCGCCCGGATACTCGGGGCGGTGGTGGTAGATTCCGTTGAGGATTCGAGTGAACGCGCGCGCGATCTTGTTCAGGTCCTGCAGCGTCAGGTCACATTCGTCAAGCTGACCGTCGGTAAACGCCTTGTTGATCATCGTCTGCACCAGCCCCTTGAGGCGGGCCGGGCTGGGGTTGGGCATGGCGCGGCTGGCCGCTTCGATGCCGTCAGCGAGCAGACAGATGGCCGTCTCGCGGCTCTGGGGGCGAGGGCCGGGGTAGCGGAAGTCCTTCTCATCAACCTCGGGGATGTCCGGATCTTCGGCCTGTTTGGCCTTATGGTAAAAGTAGGCGATGAGGCTAGTGCCGTGGTGCTGGACGATGAAATCCTGGATCTCGACCGGCAGGCGATGCTGGCGGGCCATATCCAGGCCGTCCTTGACGTGCGCCTTAATGATCAGCGCGCTCATATTCGGCTTGAGCTTATCGTGGGGGTTTTCGCCCAGCTTCTGGTTCTCGGCGAAATACTGCGGGTTTTTGGCCTTGCCGATGTCGTGGTAGGAGGCGCCCACGCGGCAGAGCAGGGAGTTGGCGCCGATCTCTTCGGCGGCCGCCTCACAGAGCGAGCCGACCATCATGCTGTGGTGGTAGGAGCCCGGCGCACGCAGTACCAGCTCGCGCAGGAGGGGGTGGTTGAGGTTGGCCAGCTCCAGGAGCTTGATGTCGGTGGTATAACCAAAGACCGCCTCAAAGAGCGGGAGCACCGCCGAGATGAAGAAGCCCGAGGCCACGCCGCCGGCAAAACCCAGCACCACATGCGAGATGGCCGAGACCTGCAGCAGCTCCCCCTGAAGGAGCAAAAAGGCGATGATGGCCGAGGCGTTGACCACGCCGACCGCAAGGCCCGACCACATCAGCGCCATGCGGTGCTTGACCTGCTGCACGGTGGTCACACCCACCAGGGTGCCCATGGCGGTAAAGGCCGAAAAGAAGAGGGAGTTGTCGGCGATCACGCCCACCAGCACGCTGAAGAGCAGCGTAAAGATCACGGCGTGTTCGCTGTCGAGGACCAGGCGAATGAGCATGCCACCGGCGGCCACCGGCAGCGCAAAATACCAGGCCTGGGCGGGAATCACCGCGATCTGCTCAGCGAGCGCCGCGCTCAGCGCGACGCCAACCCGCGTGATCAGGAGCATCACCAGCAGCGTGGTGCCCATAAAGACGATATCGCGGGGCTGGGGGCGGAACTTTCGGATGTTGCGCCGGCCAAAGCCGTAGAACACCAGAAGCAAGAGCAGGCTGAAGATGGCCACGCCGGTGAGCACCTGGGTGGTCTGGAAGGAGTCGTCACCTTCAAGCATCTCTTGAACAATGCGGTAATGGCGCTCGGTGATGATATGGCCGCGATCGATGAGGATCTGGCCGCGACGAAACTCCTCGCTGATGACCTGGTCGGCCACCGAGTCGCGGGCAGCGCGGCGTTTCTCCAGCGTTTTGGCTTCGTTGTAGGTGGTATTAGGCCGCACCAGGGCTGAGGCCGTCGTTAAAATGGCCTGACGAAGTTCCTGATCGCTGATGCCAATGAGATCGCGGCGCGCGGCCTCCTCGACCTGACGGGGAATGGCCTCCAGCCCGATGAAGCGACCATCGAGATCGGTGACGTGGTACTCGAGAATGAACTGCTCGCCACGAAGACGACGCAGGTACACGCCGTTGTCGCGCTCGCGCTCGATGCGCAGCGGGTTGTTGACGATCCAGCGCGACATCACCTCGGCCACGATCGTGCCGATGGCGTTCTCGGCGTCCAGCGGAAAGCCCTGCCGGGCGAGGACCTCGAAGTCCTGCTCGGGGATGCGCGTGTTGATGTGCTTTTCAAAATGCTCGTTGCGCGCTTCAAACGCCGCCCGTACGCGCTCGGAGGCCGACAGCGTGCCTATCAGTCGTCGCTCCAGCAGCGCCGGCGTCGTCGCGCCACTCTCGAGTTGTTCGAGACGCTCGGGATCGTCGCGTTGCAGGCGCTCGCGGGCCACGGCGGCCAGATGCGCGCGCATCGCGCCGAACGCCGCGCTGACCTGCGCTCGCAGCTCATCGCCCAGCCCCTCCTGCCAGTCGAAGACCGAAGGCACGGCAAGGGCGACCTCTTCGCGCAGACGCTCGGAGGCGGCCACGTCGCGCTCCACAAAGGGGAAGTCGCGGGTGGCCTGCACCGTCACCGGAGCGACCTGTCCGATCATGTCTTCGGTGACGCTGCGGTCGCGGCTCTCCATGCCGCCGCTCATGATCGCGACGACAGCGGCGACAAAGATCGCAAACGCGCCGTATTGGAAGAGCGCGTTGTCGAAGAGTTTACGCAGCCGCTTTTCCCGAAGCGCGCGTGATGCCGGCGTCATAAACGACCGGGTTTGTCGACGTGACTCAAGGGCCATAATGGCTTCGTGATGGAGAAGTTGAGGTGGCGAGCGGACGCATCGCTGTTCAGCATGCAGGCCACCGGCCCCCGGCGCAAGCGCGGGCGCTTGCCAGAGGAGGCCCTGAGCGCAGATAACAGGGGGGCGCGATCGCGAATTTCCGGCACCCAGCAGCGGGCTCTCGGGAACAAGCACGCCGCCGGGCGTGCTGTGTAAGCAGACGATCGTCGCGCACGCGCCGGCGCCGCCCCCACGCGGGAGGGCCGGTGCACGGTCTGAATACTCCCTTCAGCGCCCTGATGCGACCCGGGCTCGGATGAGCCGCAGCAATTTCTCGCTCGCCAGTATGGCGAGCGCTTGACCCTCCTTGAGGTTGATGATGCGAATCTCTCTGGCAATGAGCGCGGCGGCGCTCACCCTTGTAGGCAGCGCGAGTTTGATGGGCTGTGAGCCAAAGCAGGCCGCGCCCGTGGCGCCGGAACCCATGGCCGCTGCGCCTTCTGAGGCGCCCCCGGGCTCGCGTGCGCGCGCCACCAACTACCGTCTGGAGTCCCCCTCGGAGCCGATCGCCGCCGGCGCGGCCTCCCGGGTTGATCTGGGGGTGGTGCCCGGCGCTAACCTGAAGATCAACCTGGAGTACCCCTGGAAGATCACCTTTGAAGAGGTTGAAGGTTTAAGCCTTGGGACCACAGTTCTGAATCGCGAGGCGTTGCAGCTCACCGAGGCTCGCGCCACGATTCCGCTTGAGGTCACGGCTGAAGAGGCCGGCGACTATACGCTCAACGCGGTGGGGAACTTCAGCGTGTGCAACGACGACCGATGTGACATTCTGCGCGACGAAGCGCTTCAATTTACGGTGAAGGTCCAGCAAGCCGACCAGGCCTCCTGACGCTGCAGTCTCGGGTGGCAGAGGTGGGTTGGTCAGGGGCCAGTTAATGAGCTGAGGCAAAGGACATCATGATGGCGAGCAAAGATCTGCTAGAGCGCGTGGCCTCCGAGGTCCAGGACGACTTTCAGGACAACCATCGCATCATGAGCTTCCCGCAGTTTATGGAAGCCTTTGCGCAACATCCCCGGCGTCATGCGCGCAGCAGCGCCCAGTACGTGCGCGACTGCTTCGACTTCTTCGGGCGAGAGACCAAGCCGCAGTTCTGGGGCGAGGTGACCCATTTCGGGCTCTTTAACACGCCTTTTGATAAGGGGCGTAATCGTCTGGTGGGCCAGGAACGCACCCAGGAGCAGGTCTTTAAGCTGCTCGAGAACTTTGTGCGCGAGGGCAAGGTCAACAAGTTGATCCTGCTTCACGGCCCCAACGGCAGCGCCAAGAGCACCTTCGTCGACACGGTGATGCGGGCGATGGAGCATTACTCACAGACCGAAGACGGCGCGCTCTACCGTTTCAACTGGATCTTTCCGACCGAGAAGCTCGCTCGTGGCAGCTCCATCGGCTTCGGGGGCTACCAGACCCGTACCGTCGACGCGTCGACGCTGGAGAGCTTTGCATTTCTCGATGAAGAAGACATCGACGCGAAGATCTCCAGCGACCTCAAAGATCATCCGCTCCTTCTCATCCCGCTCAAGCAACGCCAGGCGCTGCTGCAGGAGTTCGTCGACGAGTGGATCATTCCCAGCGACAACAACGACAGCGACGCGCTTCGCGAGCGCCTTGACGGAGATGCCGACGACGAGGGCGACGCGCCATTTACCTTCAGCGATACGATCCTCCGGGGCGATCTCAGCCACACCAATCGCCAGATCTTCGATGCGCTCCTGACCGCTTACCGCGGCGACTTCGCCCGGGTGATGAAGCATGTGCAGGTGGAGCGTTTTTATATCAGCCGCCGCTACCGTGCGGGCGCCGTCACGGTGGAACCGCAGATGCGGGTCGACGCCGGGCTGCGCCAGCTGACGGTCGACCGCAGCCTCTCGGCGCTGCCGGCGAGCCTGCAGAACCAGACGATCTTTGAGCCCTTTGGCGATCTGGTCGACGCGAACCGGGGCATCATCGAGTACGACGACCTGTTTAAACGTCACCCCGACTTCAACAAATACCTGCTGGCAACCAGCGAGAAGGCCACGGTCTCGCTGGAGAACCGCATCCTTCACCTGGATACGGTGATGATGGCCACGGCCAACGAGGATTACCTCGACGCCTACAAGCAGACCGCGGACTACTCCTCGTTTAAGGGTCGGGTGGAGCTTGTGCGGGTGCCCTACCTGCTCGACTACACCGTCGAGGAGATCATCTACCGCGAGCAGATCGCCAGCGTGAACTTCACCAAGCGCATCGCGCCGCACACGACCTTTGTGGCGGCGTTGTGGGCGGTGCTCACGCGGCTGAAACGCCCCCAGGCGGACCAATACAGCGCCACGATTCGCGACATCGTCGGCAGGCTCTCACCGCTTGAGAAGGCCGATCTTTACGCCCACGGTCGGGTGCCCTCGAATATCGGGCCGGAGCGCGCCCGTGAGCTCAAGGCCATCGTGCCGCGTCTGATGGCCGAGGGGGAGGGGAGCGCCGACTACGAAGGGCGCTACGGGGCGAGCCCGCGTGAGATGAAGATGATCCTGCTCAACGCCAGCCAGAACGAGCGCTTCCCGACGCTCTCGCCGCTGGCGGTGTTCGAGGAGCTGGGCAAACTTGTGCGTGATCCCAGCGTCTTCCCCTTTTTGCAGATGAAGCCCGACGGGCCCTACTACCGCCACGATCAATTCATCGATGTGGTGCGAGAGCGCTACCTCGACATCATCGACCTGGAGATCCGCAGCGCGATGGGGCTGGTGGAAGAAGAGCAGTATGGCGAGTTCTTTGCGCGCTACATCGACCACGTCAGTCAGTGGCTCAAGGGAGAGAAGGTCTACAACCGCATCACCGGCAAGTACGAGAAGCCCGACGAGGAGCTGATGGCCGAGATGGAAGAGACCATCAACCACGAGGAAGACCCGGAAGACTTCCGCCGCGGACTTATCACCTCGATCGCCGCGTTCTCAATCGATAACCCGGGTATGAAGGTCGATTACCAGCAGATCTTCCCGATGTTCTTTGAGGCGCTCCAGGAGGCGTTCTTTGAGGAGCGGCAGCGGCAGATTCAGCGTATTGAGGAGAATCTGCTCACCTACTTCGAGAGCGAAGACGGGGCGTTGAGTAGTTCGGAGCGCCAGAGCGTGGAGACGACGCTCACCAACCTGAAGTCGCGCTACGGCTACTGTGATGAGAGCGCTCGGGAGGCGGTGGCCTTCTTGCTGTCGAATCGGTATAAGAGCTGAAGGATCACAGAGTCCCAACGACACGACGTGTACGAGGAGAGCAGGATGAGAGCAGTGGGGCAGAAGATGCTCTGGGTGGCCGTTCTTGCGGCAGTGACGCTGGTCGCCCAACTCGGGTTTGCCAACAATCCGGAGCGCAGTCGTCAGCAGATCGGGGAGTTTCGTGCGCAGCTCGAAGAGCTGGAGTCCAGCGATCGCAACGAGGTCGCCACGCGCGACGTCGAGATGATCGAGGGCTGGCTGCAAGAAGCTGAAGTGCTGCTTGCCAACGGGCAGCAGGAAGCGGTGACGATGCGCATGCGCCGCGTGGAGTACGGGCTGGATATGGTCCGCGCGATGGTGCAGGCCGGCAATATCGACGCCAGCGCCGAGAGTCAGGAGGAGCGCTACCATCAGGCGCGCGCCGAGATCGAAGAGCTGCAGTCTGAGATCAGCGCGCTGGAGCGACGCAAAGCCGAGCTTCAGGAAGAGCTCAACCGCGTCTCGCAGCAGTAGAGCGATCCCCTTCGACACACGAAACGACCCGAACGAATCAGCCCGGGAGAAGTCAGATGTCAGGCAGTTTTAAGAGCAAGTTTGGGAAGATGATCGCCCTGGGAGCGGCGGGGGCAGCGAGCGCGATGCTGGCCACCGGGTGTGCTCCCAGCCCGAAGTCCGATGAGCTGGTGGAGCTGGAACGCATGCTTCAGGACCCGGCGGCCCAGGAGCTGCGCGAGATTCCCAACGCGGCGCGCTACCACCAGGAGGCCCGCCAGCTTCGTCGTGTCTCGGAGGAGGCCCGCGAGGAGCGGCGCGACGAGCTCTCCCGCGAGTACGCGATCCTGGGCACGCTGCGCTACCGCACGGCGGTGGCCGTGGCCACGCAGTTTGAATCGGCCGAGCGTCTTAAGGCCGCCAACGCGAAGATCGAAGAGGTCAACCCGGAGCTGCGTGCGACCAACGAGAGCCGCAACGCGCTTGCCCGGGAGATTCAACAGCTCGACAGCGAAATTCGCACCGCGGTGCGCGAGCAGGAAGCACGCCGACGCGCCGAAGCCTCGCGACGCGAGAGCTCCTTTGAGGCGGCGCAGTCCACGAGCACCGATACCACCTCGGAGAACCTCCAGCAGGTCAACGCGCGCATTGAGGCCGCGGAGGCGGCTCGCGCAGCGGCGCTGGAGTACAAAGCCGATGAGTACGAGCGCAGCCGCGCGGTGTTTAACCGGGCGGAGTCGCAGCTGAGCAACGCGCGCTCGCTGCTGCAGAGCCAGCCCGGGGCGGCCGGCACCATCTTGCAGCAGGTCAACTTCGCGGTTCAGCTCTTTGAGGAGGCCGAGTCAACGGCTAAGCCCATCCACGAGGAGATGGTCGAGAAGATGCGCCCTGAAAACCGCATCTCGGTGCTGCGGCAGATGGCTCGCGACAACTTCGGTGGGCCTTATACCGAGGAAGAGTATCAGGGTATCCGCATCGTGATGGCGCGGATGTTCGTGCCGCAGGAGGCGAACTTCCGCCAGAACACCGACGCGATGCTCGATGTGCTGGCTCGCCTGACCAAAGAGTACGATGAGTTCTCGATTCAGATCGAGGGCTACACCCAGCGTCGTGGCAACGTCACCGAGAACCTGGCGACGTCGCAGCTGCGCGCCCACCGCGTGCGGGACTTTTTGGTGGAGCGGGGCGTCGACGCGTCGCGCATCTCCACCGAGGGCTTTGGTCAGGAGCGTGTGCGTTTCAGCGATGACGCCGAGAATAACGATCGCGTCGAGATCATCTTGAGGCATAGCGGCAAATGAGCGTGGTCATGTCGCGTCGTCTCACCATCGGCACGTCCCCACTCCAGCTTGCGCGGGCTCTGCTCACCAGTGTGGAGGGGGACGTGCTTTTTTTTGATTCTCAGAGCGGCTCCGGCCCGCATGCGCGTTGGTCGATGTTGATGTGGAATCCCCGACGCTGGCTCGAAGAGTCAGCCGTGGGTTCGGGCCGGATCGTCGAGCAGCCGGCAGGCGTCGTGGTCGACGATGTGCCCGCCTGGATGCGTCAGGCCCATGCCCGATGTGAGGCGTCGGGGGAGGGCGGTGCGCTCCCTTTTTGTGGGGGGCTTGCCGGCTTCTGGTCCTATGAGTGTGGCGCCTACCTCGATGAACTACGCGCGGAGCTGCCGCGCGATGACTCGCCACTGCTCTGGGTCGGCGCGTTTGATGGGGCGTTGATCTTCGATCACGCGCAGCGAAGCTGGTGGGCCAGCGGGAGCGAGGCGTGGGTCGAGGGGGCGATGGCGTGGATCGAAACGCAGGGCGCCGTGGACCCGGCGGACGATGCTGAGGTTGAGGCGGCGCGGGAACTTCGCGTGGACGTTCGGGAGGTCGAGGGGGAGCGTTATAAACGCGGCGTGCAGGCCGGGGTCGATGCGATCTTTGATGGCGAGCTCTTCGAGGTGAACTACAGCGAGCGGTGGGAGGCCCGCTGGAGCGTCGGGGGCTGGGAGCTCTACCGGCGTTTGCGTCAGGCTGCGCCCGGTCCTTTCGGTGGCTTGATTCGCGCCGGTGAGACCACGATCGCGTCGGTGAGCCCCGAGCAGTTCATTGAGGTCAGGGAGGATGGGGTGGTGCAGACCCGGCCGATCAAGGGCACGCGCCCCCGGGGCGCGTCGGCTGAGGAGGATGCGGCGCTGGCCGAAGAGCTCTGCGCCAGCGAAAAAGATCGGGCTGAGAATGTGATGATTGTCGATCTGATGCGCAATGACCTCACGCGGGTGTGTGTGCCCGCAAGTGTGGAAGTGAGCGAGCTCTGCGGGCTGCATAGTTTTGCCTCGGTGCATCATCTGATCTCGACGGTCGAAGGGAAACTTCCGGCCCGCGCGGACGCGTTGGACGTCTTTGCCGCGTGTTTTCCCGCCGGAAGCATCACGGGCGCACCTCGATTGAGAGCGATGGAGTGGATCGCCGAACATGAGGCCAGCGCGCGCGGGCCCTATACCGGCTCGATGTTTTACTGGTCGGCCGCGGGCGGCTTTGACAGCAACGTGTTGATTCGCACTGCGACGCTCACCGGCCCAAAAGTGCGCTATGGCGCCGGCGGGGCGGTCGTCTCCGACTCTGACCCGACCGGCGAGTGGGAAGAGGCCCGCTGGAAGGCCCGCCCCTTCTTCAAAGCCCTGGGGCTGGATGGGGAGAAGTCGCCCCGTAGTGAGGGGCCAGGGCGCGGCGGGGAGGATGATGATGGAGGATGATCGCAGCTTTCTCTACGGGGACGGTCTTTTTGAGACGGTGCGTGTCGAGGCGTCGCACGTGAGATTTCTCGATCGTCATTGCGCCCGACTTCGGCGCTCGGGGCGGGCGCTGGGCTTTGATGAGGCTCAGATTGAGGAGGGCTGCGCGCTGCTCGCTACGCCGCCGGGGCCCGAGGGCCTCTGGAGGGTCACGGTGAGCCGGCGTGACCCGGCGATTGATTTTGGCGGGAGCGGACGAGTGTGCGGAAGGTGGCGGCCCGGGTTGCCCGCGTTGTCGCCGCCTGCGCTGGTCACGATGCCCGGGTTCTACATGCCCGGCGACGCGCTGGCCGAACACAAGACCACAAGCTGGCTACGCTCGGTGGAGCTTCGCCGTCGCGCACAGCTCGCCGGCGCTGACGATGGCGTGGGTGTCAGCGAGAACGGGAAGGTGGGGGAGTGCAGCGCAGCGAACCTTCTTGTGCTGCTTGAGGATAGATGGGTCACGCCGCCGGTGAGAGGCATTCTGCCGGGTATCACCCGCGAGGTGCTGCTGGAGCGAGCTTCTGCGGCCGAGATCCCGCTTAAAGAAGCTAAAGTTACACTTAAGGGTTTAGGTGAGGCTCGTGCGTTGGCGCTTCTTTCCACGGGCGTCGGCGTGCTGGAAGCTCGCTCCATCGATGAGCGAGCGCTGGAAATGGGATGCACCGCCGAACTTAAAGCGATGCTTGAGGATGTGTAATGGGATGGACTCGCCGCGACCCTAACGACTGGGCGATTCGAGGGCCCGGGCAGGTGGTGCTTCTCGATAACCGGGACTCGTTTGTCTACAACCTGGCGGACCGACTGGCGCGCGCCGGGGTTATGCCGGCGGTGGTGCGTAGTGATGCAATCTCGCTATCAGATCTGCTTGAGGCCAGGCCCTCGGCGCTTGTGGTCTCGCCAGGGCCGGGCCATCCGCGCGATGCCGGCATCAGCGAGGCGGCGATCGAGGCGCTCTCCGGTGAGGTGCCCATTCTGGGGGTGTGTCTGGGGCATCAGGCCATTGCCCGGGTGTTTGGAACCCCGGTGGTTCGCAGCGAGAAGCCGCGTCACGGCATGGCCAGCGCCATCACCCATGATGGCAGCGGCATCTTTAAAGGGATGGATGAGGTTTTGCCGATGGCGCGCTACCACAGTCTGGTCGCGCGCGCGCCGGTACGAGCGCCGCTTGTTGCCAACGCTCATACGGATGCATTCGTGATGGGAGTGCGCCACGAGACTCACCCCACACACGGGGTGCAGTTCCACCCGGAGTCGATTCTGAGTCCGGCGGGGCTGGGGATGTTGCGGAACTTTCTCGCGATGATCCCGGCCTGAGCCCCTCGCGCCTTAGGACTCGCCAAAGGTCCCGGGTTCGACGAGGAGGGCTTTTCCGCCGGCGCTGTGCAGCACGTCTTTAAAGGAGAGCGCTCGCTCGCGAGAGATGCCCCAGGCGATGACGCAGGGGGCGCTGTCGGCGAGCCGTTCGGCGGCGGCGTAGTCGATGGATAGCAGGATGGTGAGGACCTGGTTGATGCGGCGCTCGGAGTAGCCCGGGTGGCGCAGCACGAGGTCTACCAGGGCCGTCTGGGCGTCGTCGCGCTTGAGGCGGCTGTCGGTGAAGTCGCCCTGGACGAGCTCGCGGGCTGTCGTGGCGCTGGCGCTGCTCAGGTCAAAGACCACGCCGGTGTCGGCGTCGCTGGACCGGGGCTGCCGCGACGATGAGGAGGTTGCCGACGGTGATGGAGCTGGCGATGGAGCTTCGGTCGACGGCAGTGTGGAGAGCACAACGTCGTTGATGCCCAGGTAGTCTTGAAGATCGCCACCGGCTTCAATGTAGTCGCCCAGGCGTTTGCAGAAGCGCTGCAGGTCGTCGGTGAGCTCTCTCCGGCTGCCCAGGTAGCGCTCCGGCTCAATGGCCAGCGAGAGTGTACGCGGGGCTGATGTATCTGTGGCGTGATGGGCCTGAACGTCATAGCGAGCGTGCAGGTAGTGCGAGAGCGCATGGACAAGGCGCTGCGTCTCAGCGCTTCCGAGCACATCGCTCAGGTGCACGTTCAATTTGAGCGGTCCCTCACCGGAGTCGACCACCTCAAGGCGCTGGGCACTGGCCGGGGAAGGTGCGTCGGCGTCTGCTGGCGAACTTTCACTCTGCCCGATGGTCTCAAATGGTGAGCCCGCGCTTTTTGAGGTGGCGGGTTTCTGCGCTGCCGGGGAGGTCGGTGTGGCGCCCGTGGTGTGGCCGAAGAACTTCAGCCAGCCTTCAGCGGAGTCGACCTCGCTGGCGCGCGCCATAAAGCTCAGCAGGGCGTCCAGGGTTGCGAAGAGCGCGTCGGTATGCGGCAGACGGGCACGAAGTTGGGCCGGAAGCCCCGTCGATGAGGTCTCCCAGGTGGCAGGGGTAGCGCGGTTGAGCCACGCACTCGCCGCGCTGGCGAGCAAAGCCTCCTGGCCCTCGGGAGGTCCCGCAGCGAGCTCGACGAAGACGTGCGCTTCGTCGCCGTGGGCGCTGATGAGGAGGCGCACAAAACTATGCTTTTCAAATGCCGAGAGCCCTTCAAACCAGGCTTCCGCACCGCTCACTCCGGCGGGGGCGGGTGCAGGATGAAGTTCCATCCCACGGCTCTCAAAGACTTCGGTCCAGGTGGCGCTGATCGACTCTCCCATCTCTTCCTCGTGGCGCGTGCGGTGTTGGTCTCGCCATTATGTATGCGTCGCGATCGGGTGTGGGGCAAGGCGGGAGGCTCAAACTTTTATGGGATGGCGAGGGATGGGCCAAAAAAAACGCCCCTCCGAGTGCTCGGAAGGGCGATTAAACAGCGGAGGAGCGCGCCGGCGCATCATCATCAGCGTCCGGTACGTTGAGGCTCCCGGGTGCGTTCAGGTCACTATGCTGTAGCCATCATTCATGTCGATGATGACCACGCCGCGCGAGGTCTCTTCGGCCTCGTCTTCGTCGTGTTCATCACGGGTATCGTCGTGCCGGGGGATGTAGAGGGGCAGTCGGAGGGCTTCCGGCTGCCAGCTGGTGTCGTGTTCGCGTTGGCGTTTGAGTTCGTCGTAGATGATCTGATCCGACAGCATGGCGCGACTCCTTCGGTGCTCGATACGGTTGCCCGGGCCGGGGGGCCGGGCGGTACTGAAAAGCCACCTCTTCTCTTGCCTTTCCGCAGACTTAACGAGCGAGGGACTTACAGTCTTCCTGAATCATTTTAAGGAGACTGTAATAAAAGTCCAACCCCGGGAGGGAGAAAAGTGCCGCGGGGGCTGCTCAACCTTGTCTTATGCGGGGTTCAGCATAGAGGGAGACGCGTCCGAGACCAAAAAATTCGCAGCGGGGCACGAAGGGATCGCGTCAGATGCCGTTGAGGAGCGCGAACGAGAGCGCCAGAAGACGGGGGTCAGCGAGGTTCGGAAGACCCGTCATCGTCGGCCTGAGCGTCGCGGCCTTCTGAGTGCGGGAGACGCTCCGGTGTGTCAGGAGAGAAGGTGTCCTCATCCTCGGGTGGCATCGGAGTCTCGGTGGCGTCGGCGTCCTTGCGGGAGGCGTCGTCCTCGGCCGAAGGTTGGCCGCTGCTGAGCGATGCGGAGGGCTCGTCTGCGCGGGAATCGTTGTCGTCGTGGTCCTGCGCTGGCGAGGGTGGTGCTTCATCGGGGGGGAGGAGGTCGTCGATCGCAAAGCGGTGCGGCGCTTCCTGCGGCAGAAGATCGGCCAGGGTGACGCCTTCATGGAAGGTGGGTTCTGTGGGGTTGCGCTGTGGGTCGGGGTTTGAGACCGCGGCATGGGCGCCGCTGCGGCGTTCTTCCTCTTCCACGAAGCGATCGTCTTTGCGGTAGAACGCGAACACCGCACCATAGAAGAGCACGCCGAGCACGCTGATCGACGCCCACATCAGCACTTCGCCGGCAAAGCGCAAGAGCGCGAGCGGGGCGGCCAGGGCGGGCCAGGTGATGGCGAAGTTTTGCGCCATCAACACGACCCAGTAGAGCCCCAGGGGGACCAGCAGCAGCCCCAACGCATAGATAAAGAGGCGGTACATCGGCCAGAAGTTATCCAGGACGAAGGCGGCCGCCTCCAGGACGGCCTCGCCCAGGCTCAGATCGTCGATGATCATCGGGGCGCCGATGACTTCGAGGACGAGGCGAGTGAGCGCGAACCAGCTGACGATGAAGCTGAGAGGGAGGGCGACGGTCAGCGCTTTTCCAAACGTTCCCAGACCGGCGAATTCCGGAGAGGCGAAGGCGTTGGCCAGGCCAATCGCGACGGCGGCAGCGATGCAGATGGTGACCAGGCGCACGGCAAAGCGCAGCAGAAAGAGGGCAAATACGTCAGGGAAGCGTCGAAGCGCCACTCGCCCGAAGGTTCGTAACTTCTCAATGGGCTCATCGCGCAGGCCGGCCGCGAGCATTCCCCAGATGCCGCCCGTGACCAGAGCTTCGAGCGCGGCGCCGATGAGGGCGACGCAGAAGATGGCGCCGGTCAGCCCGGCGATGAAGGCGGGGCTGGAGGCGATCGCGGTGAAGCGGTCCAGCCACTGGGTGAGCGCGCCTCCGCTGGCAGCGAAGTGCTGGAGGTCGAGCGCCACGATCGCCGCAGCCACAGCCAGGAGCGCCAGATTTGCGGTGCGCCCGAGGAGGTCGGCGAGCATCTTCCAGAGGAAGACCCAGGGGTCGTGTTTGAGGATCTCCCAGGCGCGGCGGTAGAAGGGCAGCGGGTTGAAGGTCTTGCGTTTGACCCACTCCCAGGAGCGCGCGGAGGCGTCTTTGACGGTCTGGCGAGGATCGGTGACCATGGCGCTTCTCAATGAGCAAGGTGTGTGGCGCTTAAGGTGCGCAGCAGAGCGTGAGTTTTAACGCGTCAACGCTTAGAAAAAAAGGATGCGATGATGGCAGATGTCTTCAAAGATAAAGTCGTATGGATCACCGGAGGGGGAAGCGGTATCGGCGCGGCGCTTGCCCGGGAGTTTGGTGTCCAGGGCGCGCGCGTGGTGGTGAGTGGGCGTCGGATGGAGCCGCTGGAGGAGGTGGTCGCCGCCCTGGAGAGCGATGGAGCGGAGGCGATAGCGCTCGGATGTGACGTGACGCGGGTCGGCGATATCGAGTCGACTGTTACGGCGATTGCGGAGCGTTTCGGCGGGCTCGATGTGGCGGTGGCCAACGCGGGCTTCTCGGTGGGAGGTCGGCTCGAAGCGCTGAACGCCAGTGAATGGCGTCGTCAGTTCGATACGAACGTGACCGGCGCGGCGATGACGCTGCGTTATGCGCTGCCGCATCTGTACGCGAGCAAGGGGAGGGCGGTGGTGATGGGCAGCGTCGCCGGCACCCTGGGGATACCGGGTAACGCCGCCTACTGCGCGTCGAAGTTCGCGGTGCGGGGCATGGCGCAGGCGCTCAGTGCCGAGCTCGCTGGCAGCGGCGTGAGCTGCACGCTCTTGCAGCCGGGCTTTGTGCACAGCGACATCAACCGCGTCGACAACCAGAACCAGGTCCACGAAGAGTGGGAGGACCGGCGGCCGGCGCAGCTGATGTGGCCCGCGGATAAGGCGGCGCGGGAGATGCTCAAAGCCATCGCCTCGCGCAAGCGCGAGGCTGTCATCACCGGCCACGGAAAAGTGGCGACCTTTCTGGCCTACCACACCCCGGGGCTTACGCAGACGGTGCTGGCGAAGGCTGGCGAGCGCCTTCGCCCCAAACACCATCATGAAGAGTGATGCGCGTGTCAGGGATGTCCCGGATCGTGGGGGACGCTGCCCCGCGGTGCCCGGAAGAACATGAAGGGTGAGTAGCGCAGCAGGTTCGAGACGCGCGAGGTGTAGATGTCGGCGTAACGCTCGACCTGGCGGGTGAGGTGGCTCTTATCGTTGCCGGTACGCATCAGGTAACCCCAGGTGGGGTTGAATGCGACGCCGTCTTCAATGACCAGCGGGGCGAGTTTGCTGTCGAGTTCGACGAGCTGCTCCCGGATGCGGGCCATCTCAGCTTCCAGGACCTCCGGGTCGGCGTCGGTCTGGGGGCCGTAACCCTGGCGAAGTCGCTGAAGGGCGAGTCGACGGGTGGAGAACTCATCTTCGAGTTTGACCTTCTCGAGCATCATGCGGCGGATCTCGACCTGGTTCTCGGCGGCGGCTTCAATGGCGCAGAGCTCCTGCTCGAGCTCGCGCATCACCAGGGCTGTGCGCCAGCGTAGCACGCTCTTGGTGACGTTGACGTCGGCGAAGAGGTGGTCGCCGACGTAGAGGATCTCGTCGCCGGACATGCCGAGCGCGCCCTCGACATCGGAGGCGCTGCCGCCGAGGTAGGCGCGGCCCTCTTCAAGTTTGCCCACCCAGGGTTTGAGCAGGCCCTCGTCGTTGACGACCTCGAAGATGGGAGCGGAGCCGGAGAAGAACGCGGGTTTGCGCGCGGAGACCACCACCAGATCGAAGATCTCTCGCCAGGTCAAACCATCGGGGAGGAAGGGATCGATGGTGTAGTTGAGCATGAAGAGGGTGTAGGCCCACTCGGAGTTGGTGATCAGCACGAGCTTCTTGCCGGCGTTACGCTGATCGAGAAGCGTGAGGGGAACCTCCGGGTCGCGATCCACATACACCTCGGGGTTCGCCATGATCTCCGCCTTGAGCTCGCCCTCAATATGGGCCGCGTCGAGGACCTCCTGGACGCGCCAGTAGAGGTCGGCGTAGCCGAGCACTTCCGGGAGCACGCCGCGGTCGAGGAGGTCGACGAGCTGTGCGTACATGACGCCCGCTGAGATGGAGAAGAAGGTGTTGAGAAAGACCCAGCGGGAGTGGTCATTGAGATCGACCAAAGTGCGGGTGTAGGCCTCGCGCATGTCGGCGTAAGGGATGATCTCGGTGCCGTGGGCGGCGCGCCAGACGTAGCCGAAACGGTTGGCTTTGACGACGTTGCCGAGCTTCAGGTCGATGACCAGACCGCGGCTGACCCAGTGGGAGTCGAAGTGCAGATCTTCGACGGGCCAGCCTGCGGCGAGGAGGCGGAGCTTGATGTGCTCGTAGGCGCGGCCCTCCCAGGCGTCGACGTGGTAATGGACCAGGGTGTAGTCCATGTCGTAGCCGATGGCTTTGATCGAGCGCATGTTGAGCGTGCGGTTGCAGAAGACGCCGCGCTCGGGCTCGACGTCGGGGTAGGCTTCAAAGATTCCAAAAGTCATAGGGGGTTACTCCCGGGAGGCGCTCCCCAGGGGGGGGAGCGTCGCAGCCCGTTAAAGGGGGTTGTCATAATCAAGTTTATCGAAGAACTCACAGCCGGCCATCGACATCTCTTCGAGGCAGTGGTCGTCGGAGATGCTCTGTCCGCCGGTGGCCAGGAACCAGCCCACCTGGTTGGTGAGGAAGGTGTGGATGTCGAAGGCGGCGTCGGGGTTGGGGGCGTTGAAGGTGTGGGTGCCACGGTGATCGAGGTAGCCCAGTCGTAGCGCGCTGATGCCGGACTCGGTTTGAATGGTGGCGCGAAGCGGCTCGTCGGCGACGGGCTTGGGATCGTCGTTGTCGGGCTGGTCGGCACGCCGCCATTTGCCCTCGTCGAGGTTGTCCGGGTCGAAGAGGGTGTCGGGGTGGGAGGGGAAGCGGTTGAGTGTGGCGATGCCTTCGTAGACGAAGTTCTCGATGAGGAACTGGTTCTCCGGCATGCCGTAGCGGGGATCGCTGGCGAGCACTTCGAGCACGCCGTTGGCCCTCGCGATGGCCAGGGCGGCGTTAATGGGTACGACCTGGTCGCCCAGGGTGCCGATGGTCAGGAAGTTGGTCTGCCCGGACCGGAAGGCTTCGCTTTCGTAGGGGTAACGAAGCGCGTTGCCGACGAAATGGGAGGCGAATACGGCGGGGTCGGCCTGCTCCAGGAGCATCTGGGAGAGGCCCATGAAGCTGCGGAAACGCGGGGTCTGACGACGAAGTCCCCAGCCCTCGGCCGGGGCGGCCAGCGGGGCTCCGGCCGGGTAGTAAAGGTTCTGCGAGGTATACGTGTAGCCGAGTTTGTCGACACTGTGCTTGAGCTCGCCGTCGGCGCTGTAGACTTCGATGACGATCGGGTCGCCGAGTCGAGTGGGGTCGTGGACGATGCGATGTTCAAAACGTGCGGCGCGCTCCGGGTCGGTCTCGGCCACGCGCTCCAGGTCGAAGGCGGAGAAGCAGCCGGAGAGAGGCTCGCAGGTCTCAGCGTCGCTGCAGTAGTGACCGGCGTCGCAGTTGTTGCGTCCGCAGGTTTGCACCTCTTTGCAGCCCATTAAGTCTTCGTAGACATCGATCTGGTTGTCGAAGCCGATGAGCGCACGGCGCGCCGACGCGCCCAGTGCGTCGGCAGCGATGCCCACGCGGAAGGCGCCATCGCGCACATAGGTCTGGGCGTAGGCCTCGTCGTCGGGGACGTTTGGATTGGCCTCCCGGGTGAGATTGCGGACGACGATGCGATCGCCGTCGTCGAGCGCCGGGAGCAGCGCGATGGGCGAGGAGACGGAGCTGTCGCCCTGGGGGAAGAGCCAGTCAAGGCGCGTGCGCTGGCCGTCTTCGACCGGTCGGCCAATCACCAGAGGACCCATCATGCGTAAGATGACGCCGTTGCGTACGTTGCCGATGGTGGTGCGGGTGGCGATGTCGAGGAGGCCACCGCCGCCGGCGTTGGAGGCGCCGGCGACGATGGTGGGTTCAATGCCCGAGAGGACCGTAGCCTGAATGCCTCCCAGGGAGGTGCCCCAGGCGGCGTAGGGGCGATCGCCACCGACGTCGACCGTGCCGTCGCCGTTGAAGTCGCCCCAGAGCTCGAGCTGGCCGTCAGCATCTTGATCGGGGTTGGCGATGAGATGGGGCAGGCGCCGGGCGAAGTCGCTCTCGGTGTTCGCCGCGTCAAAACGACTCTGGCCGTCAAAGGAGCGCAGAATGCGGATGAGCTGCATCTGGTCGATGGTGGTCTGGCGAATCATGTCGCGGGAGTGAAGCACATCAGCAGAGAAGTAGTCGGCGCCGGAGTCGGTGGCGCCGTCGTTGTCAATGTCGCGAGCGCGGTGAAGCCCGATGACGTCGGCCAGGTTGTCGAGGCCTTCGCTCTCGCCAACACCTTCGAGGAGGCCGCGGAATTCGGCGGGGACTTCCAGCCCGTGGCCGGCGGCGTCGATGGTGCAGGTGGCAAACCCGAACTTGGCCATGGCCCCGGCAAAGGCCAGCATCTCGAAGCGCGTCGAGCTGATGGCGTGGCTGTAGATGATTACGGGGAAGGGAGCCTGGCGGGTGCCCTCGGAGGTTGGGACGGTGCAGATGAAATGTACTTCGGCGGGGCGAACCTCGGCGCGGCCACTGGCGAGGTCGATCTGGAAGAGGGCGTCGTCGTTGGCCTCATTTCCTTCTCGAGCCAGACCTTTGGGGTCGATGAGGAAATGCGGGGAGAGGTAGGTGCCGCTGACGACGTAGTCGACGTCTTCAAAGGCCTCCTCGATGGCACGCGTGCCCGACGGGCCGAGCTGTTCGTTGGCGAGCGGGACAATGAAGGAGAGCAGGGCGTCGAGCTTAAAGGTCATCGGCTCGGCGGCGTCGGGGGCTTTGACGTTGTGGACGGCCAGGAACTCAGCCGGGAAGCGCTCGGAGAGCCAGGCCAGGGGGCCATGCCCGTAGAGGCCGGCGCGCACGCCTTCGAGGACTTCGGTAGGCACCTGAGTAGTGAAGCTCCAGGCGAAGCGAAGTTGAGAGAGGTCGCGGTCGAAGCGCTCCGGGAAGCGTTGGGGAAGAAGCTCGCGCAGGGGCTCCAGCGCCTGGCTCTGGTCGAGGTGATTGACGCTCTCGAAGGGGCTGTCGATGGCCTGCCCGTCTTCGCCGACCAGCGCGTCGGTGAGTACGACGGCATAGGTGGTGCCGGGCTCCAGCGGGTTGACCGGGCGCAGGATCAGGGTGTTGGTTTCGCGCTCGTAGAAATCGAACACCTGTCGAAACACGGTCGGGTCGCCGTCAGGATCGCGGGTGTTGGGGCGGTCGAGGTTGCCGTCGTCGTCGGTGTCATCGACCCAGGTGAATTCACCGCCGGGGCCGGTGGCCTGCTCAGCGCTCTCTTCGAAGAGGAGATTACGGTCGTCGGCGCGCGGGTCGAGCAGGAAGTAGTTGTTGGCGCGCTCCAGAGTGATGGGGAAGTTGCCGAGCCCCATGTCCAGGAGGACGACATCGCCGTAGCCGGGGCTGTCAGGGTCGACGTTGACCAGGTAGACAGCGTCGTCGTCAAAGTCGGGGGTAAGTTGCTGATGGCGCGCGATGAGGTTGTCAACATCCAGGGGCGCGTCAAAAGAGACGTGCATCGGAGCGAAGACGGCAAAGCCGGTCTGCTCATTGATGGCGTTTCGGACCTTCGCCTCGGCCGCGCTGGCCGCCAGCGTGGACACGTTGAGCCGCTTGCCCGTGGGGCTGGTGGCGTCAGCGCGTGTGGCCAGATCGTTGGGGAAGGGGATGTCAGGGAAGGGGCGCTCGTCGAGGTCAAAGTCGACCCGGGGGCCTCCCGAGGGGCTGGCCTCACCTAACCCGAGGGTGGGTTCATTGGTGGGCCAGCAGGCCGCGCTCAGGCTGAGCGCGGCCAGTGCGAGTAGCGTCGAAGGGGTGCGAAGCACGTCTCTCTCCCGAGTGTGGCGTCGGGAGCGTCCCGGCGCTTACTTGCCAAAGTGTTCCTGGTAGTCGGCCATGGCCGCACGCACCAGCTTCTGGGCGTGTTCGGCGCCGTAGATGGTATCGACCTGGACGTTGGATGTCGTCTCACCAGGCACCATCTTGTAGGTCAGGAAATAATGGCGCAAGCGCTCGATGAGCACGCCGGGAACATCGCCGATGTCTCGGGCGTCGGCCCAGACGGTGTCGTTCTCGAGAACGGCGACGATTTTGTCGTCGGCCTCACCGTGATCGACCATGTGCAGGCCACCGATGACCCGGCAGCTGACCAGGAGCTCGGCGCGGGTGATGGGACGCTCGCTGAGCACGCAGATGTCGAGGGGATCGAGGTCGCCCTCATCGGTCGTCAGGGAGAGCTCGCCGACGCGGTCGGCGCAGTAGGTGCGCGGGATGAAGCCGTAGAGGGTGGGCGGCTGCGAGGAGAAGCGCTGGGGGCGGTCCACGCGCAGGTAGCCGGTCTCTTTGTCGATCTCGTATTTGACCGAATCAAAAGGGGTCAGCTCAATGTACGCGTTGACGACCTCGGGGGCGTTTTCGCCCACGGAGAGACCGTGCCAGGGGTGGGGACGAAACTGGTGAAACTCGGGGTGCTTGCTCATTCTTTTATCCTAAAGTCAGGTTGCGTCGCCATTTCGAGCGCGGCGATGGTGGACGCCCGCCTCGACGGTGTCAAGGTCTGAGGCGCGGATCGTCGCATTGTTTCAGGCGTTGACGCTTGCCAGGTAGGTTGCCGCGATGGGCAACGAGCAGTTGCCCAGGGTCAACGGCACAACGATTTTACGAAAGCGGTAGCCGGCCATCGCCAGGGGGGCGGTGAGGAGGTTGTTGGCGAAGGGGGAGAAGCCCACGTAGAGAAAGATGAAGACCTGCAGAAAGATCTCCGGCTTGGTTTGAAGCCAGTTCCAGACGCGCTCCATCCAGCGCTCTAGCCACTCGGGCATCACGCTCTGGGCGGTGACTCCGAAGTAGAAAAAGAGTGCATCGCCAATAGTCAACCCGATGGCCACCAGGGGAATGAGGATGAAGAGGTTCACTTCGGTGGTGGCCATCGCGTAGACGGCCGGATAGGTGGAAAAGGGCGTGACGGAGCCCAGCGCGCCGAAGACTGAGATAAGGAAGCCGACCAGATAGCTGTTCTCAACGCCCATCCATTGGATGACGGCCTCAGGCTCGGTGTAGATGAAGAAGAGTGTCCATCCCACGACCAGGAGGAGCGCGACGATAAAGATCGCGACCTGTTTGCGAGTGCGTGCTTTCGGGGAGGAGTGTTCCTCCGTGCGTGCTGCGTCGTCCGTGTCGGATGGAGGGGCGGGCTCAGTCATACATCATCATCTGGCTCGGGAGGTCTGGCTTCTAAGAGGACCATCGAAGTTGGATCAGCGGCGAGTGAGGGCTTGCAGGGAGTTGAGGGCTTCGCTCCAGCGTGTGCGGGCGCTTTCTCGGGCATCAGCGTCGGGGAGGTTCTCGTGGGTGAAGCCGATGGTGCCCTTGCCGGACGCGCTTGCGGTGACCCATACAATGACGACCTGGGTGCGGTCGGCGTTGGTCGGCGTCCAACCCAGGCGGAGTTGTTCGCCGGCGCGTATCGTACGGACTTCGACGTGCACGCTGTCGGGCAGGTCGAATGTCTGGCCCTCGTGCAACGCATCCGGTGCGCCAGATCCGAGCCAGGCGCCGAGTCCCTCGGTCGAGATCAGCAGTTCCCATGCGGCCGCAGGGTTCGGCAGGAATGTTTTCTGCCTGGATGCCTGAAAACCCCGGGTGGTCTCCCCGACCTCGCGCATGCCGCGGGCGCGCTCGTACGCCACGGTGATCGACTGCGCCCACCAGCCGGAGACTCCCTGTTGCGTGTGCAGGTGGTCGGCGATGGCCTTATGGCTCATCTGCTTCGCGCCAAGGTCGTCGAGCAGGGAAAACCAGTGGTCCCAGGAGTGACCGGTCGCCTTCTGAACCGCGTCAGCGCTCATCTTCGGTGGGGTCATTCCGTCTCCCGAGTGACTGAAGTCGGTGCGATCGAACGATTAGCTCAGCAGGCGAAGAACATCTTCAGGGGGGCGACCGATGGCGGCGTCGTCTTCTGCGATGACAATCGGACGCTCAATGAGTTTCGGGTGGGTTGCCATCGCTTCAATCAGGGCATCGTCGTCGGCGTCGGCCAGGCCCAGCTCTTTGAAGACGGCTTCTTTCTTACGTACGAGGTCACTGGCTTTGATGTTCAACTTGCTCAGCACCTCGCGAAGTTCCGCGAGAGAAGGAGGATCATCGAGGTATCGGCGTACCGTCAGCGCGACGGCGCGTTCTTCGAGCAGAGCCAGGGTCTGGCGAGATTTGCTGCATCGCGGGTTGTGCCAGATGGTCAGTGTGGAGGTCGTCATACTGTTCTCAGGATCGAAGTTAGCGTGGGCTCACGAAGGCTGATCGATACCCGAGAACGGGCTTAAGGGGCAAGGATGCGTGGAAGGTGCGGGTCAGGAGGAGGGCGTTCGCGTGAGCATTCGGGCCACAACCGTCTTGAGGTAGCTGAGATCGTAGGGTTTGGTGATACGCACGTCGCCACCGCTGAGGCGTTTTCGCTGGAGGGTTTCACCTGCATAGCCGGAGACAAAGACTGCTCGCATTCGCGGGTGAAATTTCGGGAGCCGTCCTGCGAGCTCCCATCCGCTGAGGTGAGGCATGACGATGTCGGTGATGAGGAGGTCGATGGTGCCCTCGATCTCTTGTGCAAGGTTAAGTGCATCACGGCCGTCGCGGGCCTCAAGTACCGTATATCCCTCATCACGCAGGCTGCGAGTGAGGGAGGCGCGGATGTCGTCTTCATCCTCTGCGACGAGGATGGTGTAGGCCGAGAGGGAGGGCAGTGGTTCATCTTCCGGCGTGCGTTGGGTTGTAGATGGGGGGCCGTCCGGCTCCCATTGAGAGGATGGTTCAGGGCAGGACGCTGGCAGGAAGGCGGTAAAGCGTGTTCCCCGGCTCGGCGCGCTGTCGACATCAATGATTCCACCGTGGCCCCGCACAATGCCGTAGACGGTGGAGAGTCCCAGGCCGGTGCCAGAAGATTTTGTGGTGAAGAAGGGCTCGAAGATGCGGTCGACGAGCTTCTGACGCATGCCTTCTCCGCTGTCTTCGACTTCGAGCACCACATAGTCGCCCGAGGGCAGGCGCTCCGGGCCGATACGATCTTCGGCACCGACATGGATGTTGCGCGTACGCACGGTAAGTGCGCCGCCATCGGGCATCGCGTCTCGTGCATTGATGACGAGGTTGAGGATGATCTGCTCCATCTGACTGAGATCCGCGTCGATGGGGTGCAGGTCGGATGCAAGATCGACATTTAAGTCGATATCCTCCTCTATGACGCTCTGGAAGAGCGCGTCGAGCGCAGCGACGACCTCGTTGAGTTTGATGCAGCTGCGTTCACTGGAAGTATCGGGGCTGAACACCAAAAGCTGCCGTGTGAGACGCGCGCCACGGTCGGTCGCGGCGAGTATTTTGCTGAGAAGTTCGGTGCGCTCATCGCCTTGCGGCGTCTTGTCCTGGATCATCTGGGCGTAGCTGCGAACGATGGTGAGCACATTGTTGAAGTCGTGAGCTACGCCGCCGGCGAGTTGTCCGAAGGCCTCCATGCGCTCGGTGCGGCGCACCCGCTCTTTGAGGTGGTGCTGCTCTGTCTGGTCACGGACGATGATCGTGAAGGTGAGTTCATCGGCGATCGACGCGCGTGCGACACCGACGTCGACCGGAAACGAGGTGCCGTCAAATCGACGGGCTCGGGTTGTCAGGCGTACCGATGCGCGCTCAGAGTGGGGTGGGGCGCTGAGTTGGTCGGCGATCGAGCGCATGGTCGCGCGGGCTTCGAGGGCGGGAGCATCGATGAGTGTGATAACAGGGCAGCCGCGAGCCTCGTCCTGGGTGAGTCCGAAGATGCGTTCGGCGGCGTCATTGAAAAGCTTCATCATTCCGTGAGCATCGCAGGTGATGATGGCGTCGCTGGCGGTTTCCAGGATGGCGCGGAGCTCCCGGCGACGGTCACCCAGCGCCTGCTCCGCGAGCTTGCGTCCCGTGATATCGACCATCTCGCCGAGCACATGACGAAACGTGCGGTCGGGGTTCCAGAGGACCATAAGGTAGAGGTTGGCCCAGACGTGTTGGCCGTCGGTGCGTTTGTAACGCCGCTCCGTGATGAACTGGCGGGCGTAGTAGCTGCATTGCGTGGGGTGGTCGGATGGAGGAGGTGGGGAAGAGACGAGGTCGCGCAGATGCTCGCGCGCCTCAGGCATATCCTCGGGATGCATGAGCTCGAAGATGGTCTTGCCGACGATGTGACGATGATCCCGTTGCAAAAAGGCGAAGAAGGCCGGGTTAGCGCGCAAGATGCGCCCCTCGGCGTTGAGGACTTTCATGGGGTTGGGCGTGGCATCGAAGTAGGCCCAGAAAGTCTCACCTGGTGCGCTGGCGTCGAAGGCCATCGGTGAGTTCGGCTCGTGGGGCGGCATGGCTTTCCCGAGGTCGTGGAGACGTGTTCAAGCGTCGGGCCTAAATGTGTTCGCGCGACGTGGTTGGCCAAACATGGCGGTCGTTTGAACTTGAAAAGCCGGGGACTTCTGGCCAGCCTGTGCGGTGAATGCGTGGATGGAGAACACAAGGATTTCGGGGCAACCCCCTGATCGAGGAGAATGAGTATGCGCAAGCGTAACGTGGTCTGGCATGTGTGTGCGCCGCTGGTGGCGCTGTTGTTGATCGGTTGTGGCACGTCGACGAGCACCGCGGAGACGTGGACTCCGGATGTGGCGGGTCAGGATGCAGACGTGCATCTCGATGACGCCGGAGATGTGGGCGCGGAGATGGATGTTGCGCTCGGGGACGCCGGTGGTGATGTGGACTTGCCAGAACTCGCGTTCTGCAATCAGGCTCCGTTGCCGGAGTTTGGCGAGACGGTGGACTGGGAGAGCTTTGGCAGTGGGGCGATTACGGCGTTGGATGAGTGGCATAGCGCGCAGGACGTCATCACGCACCCGGAGCGCGAGGCGCTGATCACGGGGAAGTTCACGTACGGGCCGACGAGCAAAGACCTGCAGGGGGAGCGCATTGAGGTATGGATGGACGACTGCTCGGGGAGCTACGTGCGTCTGGGGGAGGCCCTGACCGATAGCGACGGGCGCTCAGTGTTGACGCTCGCCCCTGATGCCTTGCCGCCGGTGGGGACCTACGCGTTGGTGCAGCGGGTGATGGGCGATAATACAGCGGCGCGCTCGTACCTGCGTGTCTTTCCTCAAGAGACGCGGTTTATCGTCTTTGATATCGACGCGACGCTGACGACTTCGGACAGTGAGCTCTTTCAGGACATCTTTAACGACCTGTTTGAGCCGCTACTCGATGGGGATTTTGTGCCGGAGGCGCGTGTGGGGGCGGTGGATATCACGAAGGTGCGAAACGAGCTGCATGGCTATCAGCTCGTATACATCACGGGGCGACCTTACTGGCTGACGGAGCAGAGCCGGGGTTGGCTGGATGATCAGGGCGTGGCGCACGGGCATCTTCGCCTGACGGGCTCCAACGCCGAGTCTTTGCCGAATAATACGGGCGTTGGCGCGTATAAAGCGGCGTACCTGGCGTTCTTGCAGGATCTGGGCTTTGAGATCGTGATGGCCTATGGCAACGCAACAACCGATATCTTTGCGTACGCCGAGGCGGGCATCGCGCCCGAACGCACCTTTATCCTGGGGCAACACGGGGGAGAGGAGGGCACGGTAGCGCTGGGTGAGGATTATGTAGAGCACCTGGAGGCGGTACGTGGCGAGGCCCCGACCGACCAACCTTTTGTATGGACTCCGTAAAGGCAGAGGGCCGAGGAGCAGGAGAGAAGTGATGGTGTCGAAGATGTGGTTGATGCGGAGCGGGCTTGCGGGCGTGATGGTCGTGTCGGCGTTGCTGGCCGGGTGTGGTTCGCCGCAAGGGGCGGATGTTCCGCTCTACCTGCCGGATGATGCCGGCAGTGGCGACGAGAGGGACTCCGGCGAGGAGCACGACGCGGGAGGCGACTCCGAAGAGGACGTGGCGACTGATGTCAGCGGTGACGTCGATGCGTCAGGTGATGATCCCGACGGTGGTGGGACGGCGCCGATCGAGCTTTTCTACGAGGACTACCACCGGGTTGCGCTTACGCTGCCTGTTGGGACGACATTGCGCACGCTCTTTCAACTCGAGGAGCTCTCGACGCCGGTGGAGTTGCTGGTAGTGCGGGAGCTCCGAGGTTACAACGAGGTGCAGAACACCGAGAACGAGCGCGTGGTGATGACCGTAAATGACGCCAGCTTTGTGGGGCCGGAGGCTGGTTGGGATCGCGAGGAGTTGCCGCGAGGAAGTTATGACGCCTTTCTGGAAAACCTGGGAGGGGCGTCGGGCACGGACGTGAACAATTATCTGGCGGTGAAGATCGCCTCGACTCCACGCATGCTCGCGTCGGTGGCTGATCACGAAGGTACCATCGGGGACTATGCCGGTTTTCTGGGACCGGGACAGGCCAGCGGCGAGACCTTTGAGGCACGGGAGGGCTACACGTATGTGTTGAGGGGGGTGCGGGGTAAAAATACGGTTTTTGTGATCAACACCGACCAGCTGCCGAAGATCGAGAACAGCGAGCCTTTCGCGTATCTGTATACGTGGGATGAGTCATCCCCGGAGCTTGAGCCGGAACCCACCGTGCTCGATCTGGAGCCTGGCGAGTATATGGTGTTGGTCGCGAATAACGCGGGCGATGATCGTCATCATGGTTCGGTGATGGTTATCGACGAGTGGTTGCTCAAGTAACATCGGGTGACTCAAGATCACGTATAGCCTTCTTGCAGGCAGCAAGAAGAGAAAAGCGCCGGCGCCCCTGGAGGGACGCCGGCGTTTTTTTGTCGTTGTGCTTGGCCGAGACGGTTATTCAGGGCAGTACGTGCGCATCACAAAGCGGTAGTGGTCGGGGTAGCCTTCGCCGTCGTCACCGATGCCGGCGTTCCAGACGACCAATGCGCGCTCACCGTCCCAGGCGGAGGCCGGATACCAGGGGAAGGTGCCGTAATCCATCAACTCGATCGCGGCGTCGTACTCAACGCCCTGTGCGCTGAAGCGCTGACCCATGATGTTCTGGGCGTTCTTCCAGAAGAAGAGGTAGTCCTGTCCGCTCCAGAGGGCGTTGAGCCCGTGAACTTCATGGCCCACGAAGGAAATCTCCTCGGCCTCGCGGACGGGTTGGCCAACGGGGTCGTAGGTTGCCTGGAAGAGTCTCGTGGCGTGATAGCCGTTGTTGTCGCCGGCGATGCTGAAGTGCGAGCCGGTCCAGGTGAGGGTTGGCGAGCGCATCAAACCGTCCCCGACCTGGAGGGGCCCGGAGTCGAGGGGGCTCAAGTTTGCGTCAAAGCGTTGGAAGAAGGTTCGCGGCGAGTAGCTGTCGGGGACGACGTTCTGGCGCCAGGTCACGCCGAGGGAGCTGCCGGTCCAGACGAGGTTGGCCCAGCCCGAGGGCGTATCGGTAGAGATCTCGACCGGGGTGCCATCGAGCTGACCGTCAGCGGAGATTTTCGCGAGTTTGAGTTCCGGGTCAGCGTTGGAGGTGTGGGCCCACAGGGCGATGAAATGATCGCCGGTCCATGCCAGCGCGACACGATCGGCCCAGATACCGTCGGTAATTGCGAGCGGGGAGCCTACGGGTTGGCCGTTGACATCCAGGCGTTGGAAGTAGGCGTCGTTACGGTTGGGGCCGCCGCGCCCGTCGCGCCAGATGAGGCCATAGCCGTTGGCGGCTTTGACCAGACTGGTCGTGGAGATGTGAGCGCCACCGGGGGATGAGGTCAGCTGGACTTCCTGGCCGAGTTGATTGCCGTTGCCATCAAAGCGCGCGGCGTAGATGTGGGGGGACGCGTTGGAAGAGGCGCGATCATCGCTCCAGACGATGAGGTAGGCGTCATCGGCCCACACGACCGACGCTTCGACGTCCTGCCGGTTGGCCTGTGCGCCGGAGAACTCGACGACCGGCCCCAGCCCTGCAGATTCGCAGGCGAAGCTCACGCACGCGTTAAGTCGCTCGACGAGTCCGTCGTCGCAGCTGCAGACGGCTTCATCCCCATCGACGCTGCAGACGCCACGTCCGGGCTCATTGCAGGGGTTGGGGCCACAGGGGGAGGCCTGTGCGTCATCGCCGCCGTCGGCGTCGGAGGGGTTCGCGTCGGCGTCATCGCCGGCGTCTACGGGATCGGGATCGGGGGCATCGGCGTCCGTACCGGAGTCGGAGGCGTCGGGCGTGCCGCTGTCGGTGTCAGCGGCGTCCGGCTGATCGTCGCCTGTGTCGGGATCTTCGAGGGTCCGCGCACAGATGTTCTGGACGCAAATCTCACCCTCGAAGCAGTCGCTGGCGTCGGTGCAGCTGTTCTCGGCCGGCGACGTGCAAGCGCTGAGGAGGGAGGCGGTAGCAATGGCAAGAATGCGCGGCGTAGCGGCGGAGAGCAGACGAGCGTGTGCAGTCATCATGATCATTCTCAGGCGGTCTAATAAAAGTTGGGACACTATGCGTCGGGTGAGCGAAGCTAGCGCGAAGCCGAGCCCTTTGCCAGAGTCTGCGTGAGCGCGAGACAGGGAGAGGATCAAGGTTCGCGAGGGTCGTTAATACGGAGTGGGAGCAGTGATGATTCATTATGAAGTCGGCGATGCACGGGATCCAGGGGCGCGGGTGGCGGTCTTCATTCACGGGTTTATGGGGAGTGGTCGAGATTTTCGCGGGCTGTGCGAGGAGCTGAGTGCGCGTCGTCGTTGTGTGCGTGTGGATCTTCCGGGCCACGGCCGGAGTGCCCAGACCGTTGGCGGTGCGTCGGCGTCCATCGCCTTTATGGCCGGGGAGGTGCTCGGAGTGCTGGATCATCTCGAAGTCGAGGCTGCGGATGTGGTGGGGTACTCGATGGGGGGACGTGTGGGGATGTGGCTTGCGATGCATCATCCGGAGCGTGTGCGCACGCTGGTGTTGGAGTCTGCCAGCCCGGGGATTGAAGGTGAGGAGGAGCGCGCGGAGCGCGCGCGTCTGGACGCGGCTCGCGCCCGGGAGATGCGGGAGGTGGGGCTGGAGCGTTTTCTGGAACGTTGGTATGGCCTGGAGCTTTTTGACAGTCTGCGTGCCCACCCGGGGTTCGAGGCGATGGTGAAGGAGCGCGCCCGGGGTGATGTGCATGCTCTGGCCCGGGTGATTGCCGAGGCAAGCCCGGGGCTCCAGGAGAGTCTCTGGCCCAGGCTCTGTGAGCTCTCAATGCCGACACTGTGGATGGCGGGTCGTCTGGATGCGCGCTATGCGGCGATGGCGCAGCGTGCAGCAAGGCTCAGCGGCGAGGCGTTCCATATCGTAGAGGGGGCCGGTCATAACGCGCATCTGGAAGCGCCGTCCGCGGTTGCGGAGGCGATCGCTGCGTTCTGGGAAGGCGTCTAATGCGTGTGCGCAGGCGACTTTTCTGGTCAGGGGAGAGGTTGACGCAGCGGGGTGTGAGACGTTGAGGCTCACCGAGGCAGCTTTACGTGCGTGCGCAAACCATTTCGCAACGAATATGCGGCCCCTTCGCCGGTGCATGGCGAGTATCGACGTGAAGATCGCGCCTGTACGCGCGAGATGGCCTGTTCTGGCGTCGTAAAGAGGGGCTGAACGCGCGCGCGCCGCGCACCTGGGGTTGGGAGTGACGCGCGCGAGCGGGGGGAGCCGGGTTACGTGAATGAGGGGAGGAGGGGGCGAGGAGGTCAGCGAGCGAGAAGGGGGCGCTCGATGGTGAAGCGCTGGAGGTGGGCCATCAGCTCTTCGAAGGCGGCAGGCGTCAGGGCCTGGTCGGCGTCGCAGCGGGCCTGCGTGGGGTCGGGGTGCACTTCGACCATCAGGCCATCCAGGCCTGCAGCGAGTGTTGCGGCGGCGGCGCGTTTAAGGAGATGGGGGAGGCCGATGGCGTGGGAGGGGTCGACGATGACCGGCAGGCGGCTCTCGTCTTGCGCCCACATGGCGCCAGCGAGGTCGAGAGTGAAGCGGGTCTCATCGCCGAAGGAGCGGATGCCTCGTTCGCAGAGGATGATCTTATCGGAGCCGGCGCGGGCGACGTGTTCGGCGGCAAGGAGCCATTCGGTGGGGGTGGCGCCAAAGTTGCGTTTGAGGACGACGGGGCGACCGGTGCGACCGACGGCTTCGAGAAGCGCAAAGTTTTGCATGTTGCGGGCGCCAATCTGGAAGGCGTCAACGCGCTCGGCCATGGCCTCGACGTCGGACTCGGAGAGGACTTCGGTGACGAAGGGCAGGCCGTGGGTGTGGGAGGCATGTTGAAGCATCTCGATGCCCGGCATGCCTAAGCCCTGGAAGCTGTAGGGGGAGGTGCGGGGCTTGAATGCGCCGCCGCGCAGCACATTTGCACCAAGGTCTGCGACGCGAGCAGCGGCGCGGGTGATCATGTCTGCGGATTCGACCGCGCAGGGGCCGGCGATCACCACGAAAGGTTCAGCCCCGAAGGGGACATCTCCGATATGCACGATATGACGGGAGCCGTCGTTGCGACGACCGGTGCGAGGAAGGCGCGGATCGACCGAGGTCGCGTCGGAGGAGGAGGGGAGGGAGGGGGTAATGTCGGCGGTGCTCATGAGGGTGACCTCAGGGGGGAAAGGCGAAGACGGGGACTCTATTGACCGACACGTGCAGCGAGATCGGCAAGCCGGTGACGGCGTACTTTCTGGCTGGGTGTGCGGGGGATGGCGTCGGTAAGGAACCAGCGCCGGGGGATTTTGAAGGTACTGAGGCGCTCGCGGCAGAATTCACGCAGGCTTTGATAAAGGCTGCCGTCTGAGAGTTCGACCAGTGCGGCGCTGGAGCGTTGGATGTGGGAAGCGTGTGAGGGGTCTACGACGAGCGCGCAGCAGAGCTGCTGGCCCCACTCAGGGTGGTCGAGGGCGAAGACAGCGACATCGGAGAGGTCTGGATGCGCGCGCAGCGCGCGTTCGACCTCGGTGGGGTCGATGTTTTCGCCGCCGGAGACAATGCGCTCGGAGGCGCGATGGTGCACGTAGAGGTAACCGCGTGCGTCGAGGTGGCCGACGTCGCCGGTGCGCATCCAACCATCGTTGCCGAAGAGAGGCGCGGCGTTGGCGTTGAGGTAGCCCGGGGTGAGCGTGGGGCCGCGCACCTCGATAGCGCCGGGTTGGCCAGGTGCTACGGTGGAGCCATCATCGAGGGTGATACGGAGCTCGGTGCCGGGGAGCGGTGCGCCGGCGCTCTCCAGGGCGTCCAGGGGAGCGTCGAGGGGGAGCGTTGTGATCTGGCTTGCAGCCTCGCTCATGCCGTAGGTCGGGAGCACAGGAATCCCCAGTTCGCGGGCGGCCTGAAGGTCGCGAGCGTCGATGGGGCCGCCACCTACGAGGGCGGCTCGCAGGGAGGTCTTTACGGGGGCGTTGTACTCCGCGATCAGGCGGTGCACCTGGGTCGGGACGAGGCTCACGAGCGTGATGTGGCGAGTTGTGAGCAAGGACACGAGCGAGGCGATGTCGGTATCTTTGGCGAGCTCGAGTGTCGTGGCGTAGAGCAGGCTGCGCAACATCGTGGCGAGCCCGCCCATGTGGCAGAGGGGCAGGCAGCAGAGCCAGCGGTCGTCGTCATGGAGTCCCAGACGTTGCGCGGAAGCCATCGCGCTGGCGTGAATGTTCGACGCGTTGAGTGGGACCGCTCTCGGGGTGCCTGTGGTGCCGGAGGTGAAGAGGATCACCAGGGTGTTGTCGCCGTCGACAGCGATGGTTTCCCCTGGCAAAGGAGGAACCATGATGTCAGCGCTCTCGGGCGCAGCGGCATCCGTGGCGTCAAGTGCGTCCAGTGCGAGCAGCGGCGCGTCGAGCTCCGAGGGGAGGGTCGCAGATGCGTCGTGAATGATGAGGTCGACGGGCACGATGCGCAGTTGGGTGCGCAGATCATCGGGCGTGGCGCGGTGGTGCAGGGGGACAAGCGTCGCGCCGGACATGAGGATGGCGTGTGCGGCGAGTAGCCAGCTCAAGCTGTTCTCGGCGATGAGGGCGACACGGCTGCCGGGGTCGAGGTTCATCGCGGCAAGCCGGCTCGATCGCCGGAAAACGAGGTCGCGGAGCTGCGCGTACGAGAGCGCTTTATCGCCGGCGACTATGGCGAGTCGTTCCGGGTGATGTTGGGCGGCGGCGTTGAGCCAGTCTGTTGAGGGAAGCAGCGAGCTCATGTGGCCTCCCTGCCCGGGGCGAAGGGGGTGGGCACAAAGCCCAGGCCAGGCGCATCATCCAGGCGCAGAGTTCCGCCGAGGTTTTTGTCTCGCTCTGGAGCGATGTCTTCTTTGAGCCAGTTGCCGGTGATGAGGCCGTGGCTGCCATCGAGGGCGTTGAAGCGTGCGTTGCCGGCGACGAGATGGGCTGCGGCGCGGCGTCCGATGGCGCTCTCAATGAGGTTGCTGATGACGACGCGGAGGCCGGCTTCTTCGGCGCGTTCGATGAGTTGGAGGGTGGGCAGAAGTCCTCCCAGGCTCATCGGTTTGAGGACGAGCGCGTTGACGGCTCGGGCCTCGATGAGTTTGAGGGCGAAGTCCGGAGGGGAGCAGGACTCATCGGCCGCGATAGGGACCGCGCTCTTCTGGCTGAGTTCGAGGAATTCTTCGATGGTCTCGCAGGCGACGGGCTCTTCGAGGAAGTCGATGTTGTAAGGCGCGACGGCCTCGGCGAAGGCGAGCGCCTGTTCGAGGGAGAAGGCGCGGTTGGCGTCGAGGCGAATTGCGGCGTTGGGGCATTGTTCGCGTACGAGACGAATGCGTTCGACGTCGGTCTCGAGTGGATCGAGGCCTACTTTGAGTTTGGCGGCGCGGTTGCTTACTCCCACGGAGACACGGACGCGTCCGGCGGTGATTGCAGGCGGATCAAGGGCGTGGGTGGTCTGGAGACGTACGCCGAAGGTGAGATCGACGGGGTTGTCGCCGGCGAAGAGATTGGCCAGGGGGACGCGTTGCTGTCGCGCGAGAGCGTCGAGCATGGCCAGCTCGACGCCGAAACGGAGGGTGGGGATGCTGGCGAGGTTACCCAGCGCCGCGTCGAGGTGTTCCGGAGCAAGGGTGAGGCTCTCTTTAAGGGCGGGGCTGTTTGCCAGGCCGCGTAGCGCGAGCTCCACCTCCGAGATCGTCTCCGTCGACCATCCGGGCAATGGCGAGCATTCGCCATAACCCTCGACCTGCTCGCCGCCTACAGTTGCGCGCAGGCGCAGAGCGAGTACTTCGCGCGCTTCGTAGGTGGCCGCGCTGGTGCGAATCGGCACCATTAGCGGGAGGGTCACCCGTTTCCAGGAAAGTTCGGGCGCTTCAAATACGGCTGTGAGGATGGCGTCGTTCATAGCGCGAATCCGATGGCGTAGAGTACGCCGAAGACGGTGAGAAGACCGGCGGTTCTGGCGAGGAGTGCGTTGAGAGCGCTGCCCTCAAGTTCGCCGAGCGCGCGGATGCACTTCATGGCGAGAGGCAGGCTAACAAGGGGCAGGAGCACCCAGGTCTGGGAGAGGCCAGCGGCGACCTGAATCACGGGCACCAGATAGGCCCCCAGCACGACGCCCGCATATTGTTTGCGTGTGACGGCCTTTCCGAGTCGCACAGCCAGGGTGTTTTTGCCAGCGACGCGGTCGGTGTCGACGTCGCGGTAGTTGTTGACGATGAGGATGGCCGTCGAGAGGAGCCCGATGGGAATCGATGCCACGAGGGCCTCGATGGAGAAGCTCAACGCCTGCACATAATGCGTGGCGGTGACGGCGATGATGCCGAAGAAGATAAAGACAAAGAGATCGCCCAGGCCGTTGTAGCCCAGGGGGTAAGGCCCGCCGGTGTAGGCGATGCCCGAGAGGATCGAGGCGATGCCGATGACCAGGATGGGCCAGCCGCCGACGCCGATGAGGTAGAGGCCGACGAGCGCGGCGGCCAGGAAGGTCAGGGCAGTGGCCCACTTCATGGCGTTCGGGGTGAGCAGTCCGGCCTGGACGGCGCGGGTGGGGCCGAGGCGGTTTTCGTTGTCGGCGCCACTTTTTGCGTCGAAGTAGTCGTTGGCGAAGTTGGTGCCGATCTGAATCAGGCCGGCCCCCACGAGTGCGGCGATGGCCGGGCCGGGGGCGAAGAGGTCCTGACCGTAGGCCACGGCGCTCCCGACCACCACGGGCACAGCGGCCGCCGCGAGGGTTTTGGGGCGACTGGCGAGGAGCCAGGATTGAAGTTTGGAGGGGGAGGAGGTGGTCATGGGAGGTCTCCCTGGGAGCGATGATCGATGAGGGTTCGGGTCCCGGCGCGGAGTGCGGCGCGAAGATCGCGGTCGAGCTGGCGCTCGCTGCGGGCGACCACGACCTGAAGTTGCGGGTTCTCGAAGAAGACGCTCAGAGTGTCGTGGAGTTCCGAAGGTGAAGTTGCCTCCGAGATCCGGGCCGCCGAGGGGGCGCTGCGGGTGATGTCAGCGCGTGCCGAGGTGAGGAAGTGGCGGGTGTGGACGTCGGGAAAGTTGGCGATGGGGAGCTCGTCGAAGATGGCGCCGCCTTCGTTGTCGAGGACGAGGACGAGAATGGGAAGATCGAGTTCTCGGGCCAGCGCCAGCGCCGAGAGATCGTGTCGAAGTGCGACGTCGCCAAGCGCGATGACAGTGGGAGCGTGGAGCCCAGTAGCTTTTCTTGCGAGAGCGATGCCCAGCCCGGTCGCAACGATGCCATCGATGCCGTTGACGCCGCGGTTAAAGAAGATCTGAAGCGGCGCGCGTCGTTGCGCCATAAAGGCGTCGACGTCACGGATGGGCATGCTGTTGGAGATCATCAGCGCGCAACCGTCGGGCAGACGCTCCCCGAGGGCGTGCCAAATTTCCGGTGTGGTCAGGGGGGCGTCGGGCCGCTCGCTGCGGAAGTTCTGGAGCATGGCGACGAGCGATTGACTGGCGAGTGTTTCGGCCTGCTGAAAGGCGCCAAGCCAGGCGGCGTTGGTCGGTATGGCTGGCCGCATTGACGCGCTCAGGCGTCGACTCAAGGCTCGCAGAGTGGTGGCGGGTTCGGCTCGAAGGTGCCAGCTGGAGAGATGATCCGGGTCGGCCGGGTCGGCGTCTGGCGAGAGCAGGATGGTGGTCGCGTGCGACCAGGATCGCACGGCGCGGGCCGCGGCCCAGCCCAGGGGGGCTTTGCCGGTGCGCAGCACGAGGTCGGGGGCGCCGAGGATTGTTAGCAGACTGCTGCCGAAGATGGCGTCGCCAAAGTGCAGAGGGGCGTCTTGAAGTTCGGCGTTGCGGGTTACCCCGGAGGTGGGTTCGGCGATGAGTGGCGCGCCGATGCGCCTGGCGAGTTCGATCAGCGTGGAAGCGTAGGCGTTACCCCGGTGGTCGGCGCCGGCGAGTATGAGAGGGCGCTCAGCGCTGGCGAGCAGGCCGGCGATGGTGTCGAGGGTGGCCTCGTCGAGGATGGCCCGGGTCGGTGGTGTGTGCAGGTAGGGCGCGTCGTCGGATCGTCCCATCATGGCGAGTGGATCGCTTTCGAGAAGCTCCGGGGGCACGGCGTCGCGGTGGCCTTCGGGAAGTGGGGTGGGCTCCAGAGGTTTGCGAAAAGGGAGGTTGAGATGCACGGGCCCCGCGTCGGGCCCTGCGGCGCGCTGGCAGGCACGGCAGGCCAGCGCGCGGAGGTAACGCATCTTCTCGGCGGTGGGTTCGGGCTCGGCGACCTGGTGAAACCAGCGCACGTGCTGACCAAAGATTCGGGTCTGGTCGATGGCCTGCGGTGCGCCTGTGTCGTGGAGGTTCGGGGGGCGGTCGGCGGTGAGCACGAGGAGAGGCACGCCGGAGCTCGATGCCTCGCAGATGGCCGGATAGTAATGGGCGGCGGCGGTGCCGGAGGTGCAGACGAGCGCGACAGGTTGCCCGCTGGCCAGGCTTAGTCCCAGCGCGACGAAGGCGGCCTGGCGCTCATCGATGATGGAGATGTCATGGATGTCGGGGTGGTTCGCGAAGGCCACGACCAATGGCGTGGAGCGCGAGCCGGGGCTGATGCAGACGTGTTTGAGTCCGCAGCGCGCAAGTTCATCGACGAGTGCGTGTGCCCACAGCGTGTTGATGTTGGGCCAGGCGGCCTGTGGGGTGGTCATGTCAACCCCTCCCCGTCGAGGGCGCTCTGGATGGCCTCAAGTTTTTGGTTCGTTTCGGCCCACTCCACCTCCGGATCGCTCTCCGGGGTAATTCCAGCGCCGGCAAAAAGCAGTGCTCGCTGCTCCTGAATCAGCCCGCAACGCAGCGCCACAAAGACTCGCCCGTCACCCCGGGGCGACATCGCGCCGATGGGCCCGGCGTAGAGCCCGCGATCAAAGCCCTCATATTTGGCGATACGCTCCCGGGTGGCTTCCCGCGGTTGCCCGCACACAGCCGGCGTCGGATGCAGGGTGTCCACAGCATCGAGGAGACCGAAGTTTCCAGACGTATAGGACTTGATCGGCGTCTCCAGATGGGAGACGTTGGCCAGTCGTCGAATGCGGGGCGGCGTGCCATATTCCCCCGAGAAACCGCGCTTTACCAGGCTCTCGGAGATCATGCGGACAACCACGTAATGCTCATCGAGATCTTTCGGGCTCTCCAGAAGTTCGGCCTCGGCCTGTGCGCGCTCCGGGCTGTCGGGCGCGCTCTTGCCTCGTGTCGTGCCCGCCAGGGCCACCGTGTGCAGTCTATTGCGCCGGCAGCTCACCAGCGTCTCTGGGGTCGCTCCCACAAAGACCGGAGCGCCGGGGTGAGGGCTCAGCGCGAAGGTCGCACAACTATCAAAACGGGAATTGAGCGAGTCGAGAAGCGCATCGCATGCTTTGGGCGGGGAGGTGTGCACCGCGCGCCGCGCGTACACGATTTTCTGCCCCTTCGGCGCTCTCACAAAGCGATAGACGTTGCCGAGAAAACGCTCCCTTTCGCCGTGAAGGTCAAAAAAAGGACCGGGGAGCTGGCGCGCGTCAGCGCTGCGAGTGGGGGCTGGCGAGGTGTCGGTCAGCCTTTCCAGCCACGTTTCCAGCGACGTGAGCGCCGAGGACGCCAGCGTGACCGAAACGGCGCGAATGCCCTCGTCGTTTCGCAGAAGTAGAAGCTCGGGGAGGTAAAGGGCCCGACGGGAAAAATGCTCCCAGGTTCGGTCCTCCGCCGCGCTCATCGTCGGGTCAAATGCGCCGAAGAGTAGCAATCGCGCGTGCTCTGAGACTTCTTTAGGGAGGTCGAAACGCTGAAACTGCTCGGTGGCCCCGGCGAAACCCGCCTCGTCGTCCAGCGACGCTTCCCACACACAGCCCAGGCCCAGAATCTCCTCAAAGGGATGCTCGTCACCCTCGGGCGAACGCAGGTAGAAGGCTCGCTTTAGAAAGCGCCCACGCTCAAATAGCGCGGGCAGAGAGAGCGGTAACTCCACCAGCCGCGACTCGACGTGCAGTGGGTTCTTCCAACGAGCCAAGCGGTCTGAAAGGGTCGGGCCAGTCATCGAACATACCGGGGCTTAATGACACCTGAACGTGAGCATCCTCTGGCGCGCAGTCGCGCCCGGGACCTTAGAAGTGCCAGGGAAACTTCGAGTAGTCCTGCGGGCGTTTTTCCAAAAACGCATCTCGCCCCTCCTGCGCCTCCTCGGTGCCGTAGGCGAGGCGAGTGGCTTCGCCGGCGAAGAGCTGCTGGCCGACGAGGCCTTCGTCGGGGAGGTTAAAGGCGTACTTGAGCATGCGCATGGCCGTGGGGCTCTTGGAGTTGATGAGCTTTCCGTACTCCAGGGCGCGCTTTTCCAGGTCGGCGTGGGGGACAACTTCGTTGACCATGCCCATCTGGAAGGCTTCGTCGGCGCTGTAGTTCAGGCCCAGAAAGAAGATCTCGCGGGCGCGCTTCTGGCCGATCTGGCGGGCCAGGAGCGCAGAGCCGTAACCGCCGTCGAAGCTGGCGACGTCGGGGTCGGTCTGTTTGAAGACGGCGTGCTCTTTGCTGGCGATGGTCATGTCGCAGACCACGTGCAGGCTGTGGCCGCCGCCGACCGCCCAGCCGGGCACCACGGCGATGACGACTTTGGGCATGAAGCGAATCAGGCGCTGCACTTCCAGAATGTGCAGCCGGCCCAGACGAGCGCGGGCGATGGGGTCGTCGGCGAGCTCACGGCCGGCGTACTGGTAGCCATCTTTGCCGCGAACGGCCTGGTCCCCGCCGGAACAGAAGGCCCAGCCGCCGTCTCTTGGCGAGGGGCCGTTGCCGGTGATGAGTACGCAGCCAACATCGGCCCACTGGCGGGCGTGATCGAGGGCGGTGAAGAGCTCATCGACGGTCTGAGGTCGGAAGGCGTTGCGGATCTCGGGGCGATTGAAGGCGACGCGCACCGTGCCCTGGTCCACCGCGCGGTGGTAGGTGATGTCCTGAAAATCAAAACCCTCGACGGGGGTCCAGGCGGTGGGATCGAAGATGTCGGAGATCATGGCAACAGCTCCATTGGCAGCGTCAATGTGCGGGCGAGGCCGTGCGCGCGAGTGGCGCTACGGCTCTGTAAGCAGGGCCACGCAGGCGGCCCGGATCGGGGAGGGATTACCACGATCTCGGCCGTGTTCAAAACGGTTTGAACATCGTGACATTCCCCGACACGTTCGGCTCTAAGGTAGGGGTCGGGGGAGAACGAAAACGCGATGAGCCGCTCACGCTCGCGTGGCGGCTCATCGCATCAGGAAAGGGTTGGCAGCGTCAGGGATCGTAGACGCTCACCAGCTGGAGCCGGCGCCCCCTCCACCGGATTTTCCGCCGCCGAACGATCCGGAGCGCTTCCTGCGCGTGCTGCTACTGGAGGAGGAGCTTCCGCCCGAGGAGGAGCTGCCGCCGCCTGAGAACGAGCTGCTGCTGGAGGACCATCCGCCGCCCGAAGAAGAGCTATCGCTGGAGGAAGATCCACCGAAGAAGCCTCCGTCGTCGTCATCGTCGTCATCATCGCGAATGATAACGGTGCGGGATGTTGAGGGAGCGCGCCGGGGTACCATGGGAGTCGTCTCGTCGTGGTGGGCGCTGTGCAGACAGAAGAGGCAGTGTTCAAAGATGCGCCGTCGTCCGGGAGACGATGTTGTGGCGTTGACGAGGTTTTCGACGCGGACCTCAAGGGTTCGCCGATCGCATTGCGGGCAGGTTTTGTAGTCACCGACGTTTTGATAGATGGGCTTTACGAACTGACAGCTCGGGCACTCGAAGAAGAAGAAGCGACGTGAGCCAATGGCGCGCTCCAGGCGCTGTGCCTCGGTGATGATCGGTTCTGCGTCGGCCTCACTCATGGGCACAAGTTTGGTCTCACAGAGTTCGCAACGGCGGGGACGCTTTCGCCGCGCAACAAGCCAGATCACGATGAGAAAAAGCACGATAAAGCCACACCAGGAACACCCAACCCACGCGCCCTCGCTGGTATCTGCATCATCGGCCGAAGTGTCGATCGGAGGGGGCGTGCGATTAAAGTGGGAAGATTCAGAGTTGTTGCTGACGAGAAGCTCCTCGGCGTAAGCGCGCAGCCGCCCGGTGACGGCGATCACACCTCTGAGAAGTCCGCGAGCGAAGTCGCCCTCCTTAAAGTGCGGCACCATCTTCTCGGCCTGCATGGTAGCGAGCCAGCCGTCAGTGAGGATGGATTCCAGCCCATAGCCCGTCTCCATCTCCAGGCGTCGCTCGCCCAGCACCAGCACGATGAGCAGGCCGTTGTTAGCGTCGTGTTTGCCCACGCCCCACAGGTTAAAGAGCCCGGTGGTGAAGTCTTTGGGGGAGGGCGCCGTGGCCTGCTCGACCGTCACGAGCGCGATCTCAACGCCCGTCTCTTCCTCGATCGCGTCGATGGCGTCGTTGATGGTCTCTTCGTCTGCGTCGCTCAACACCTCCGCCATGTCGGAGACCCAGCCGCCGCTATCGCGAGGGTTCGGGACGTCCAGGATCGTGGTGGCATGGGCGTGGGGGGCCCACGCGAGGGCGAAGAGGAAAAGTAGTATAGTGAGGAGAGTGTGCGCATGATCAGCCGTCGCAGTCGCAGATCTTGTGGGGAGGGCAGGTCGCGCCAGTCTCGGGGAAGGCAAGGCGGGTGTAAACGCGACTTTCGGTTGTATCGCACGTCGTGCCGAAGCCCGTCTGGCGTTATGCTGCCCGGGACCGATGAACATCCCCGCGCGTTATTGCCCCCGAGGTCTCCATGAACGCCGTCGCGCTGCGGCTTAAACCTTTTCGAACCATTCTCGTCGACCTGATCGCGTTTGCCGTGGGGCTGGCGCTCGCGCTCTACGGAGAGTGGCGGGCAGAGGAGCTGGTGTGGACCCTGTGGCTGGCCAGCCTTCTTGTGGGGGGCGGCACACTCCTCACGATGATCTTTCACGACGCCTTCTGGCCTCCAGAGATGGAGAACTACGGGGTGCCGGGGCCCGCGTTTCGGGTGGCGAAGGCGCTGGCGCTGATCATCTTTTTCAGCATTCACTTCGGCATGTTTCACGCGATTCACGCCGTCTTTGTGTGGGCTTTTCTGCCTCTGGCCGAGGAGCCATCGCCGGCGCTTGCGTGGAAGTACCTCCCTTCGATGCTTCCCTTTGTGCTTATGCTCGCTGTGGGGGCGCGGGAGCGGCTCCTGAAGTCGGTGCGCAGCTTTGAACCCATGGCGCCCTACGCCAACGTGTTTCGGATGCACCTGCTGATCTTTTTCTTCGCGGGTGCGGCGTACTTTAAGCTCTCACCGCTTTGGATCTTCATCGTGGTCTACGTGGTGTACTTCTTCCCGCTGAGGCCGAAGGCGAAGGACGAGGTCAGTGAGCCGAGTGCGTCGGCCGAAGGTGCGAGAGTTTCCGCCGCGCGTTAACGCGATCATGTTCCCTGGGTGCTGGTGGCCAGGATAAGAGGAGGTTGAGAGATGAAGAGGGAAAAGGAGTCGGGATCGCTGGATGCGCTGGCGGGGGAGGCGCGCCGGCTTTTGATGGAGTCACGGCACGGGGTGCTCGCGACGCTCAGCGAGGAGAGCGGGTTTCCTTACGCGTCGGTGGTGGATGTGGCGGGGCTCGAAGACGGCGACCTGCTGCTTTTATTGAGTGATCTTGCCGAACATACCCGAAACCTTCGGGCGGACGGCCGAGCCTCGCTGGTGGTCGCCGCGACCGAGGGCGAGGGCGAGCTTCTGGAACGGGGCCGAGCGAGCTTTCAGGGGCGAGTGGAGTCGGTGAGTACGGATGGGACGGAGGAGGTGCGGGCGCGTTATCTGGAGGTGCATCCGCAGGCAAAAGGGTACGTGGGGTTTGCCGACTTCCACTTCTTCAGGTTGCGCGTAGAACGCGTGCGCTTCATCGCGGGGTTCGGGCGGATGGGGTGGGTGGAGCGCGATCTCTGGAAGAGCCTCTTCAATCCCTGAATCGGCAACCACGCCATCCAGCGAGCCCCCTCGTGGTGAGGGGCACTCGCCGGATTACACAGCGCAAAACGGGTTGGGAATCGACGCGCGCTCAGTCAAACACCACATTCAGCGCGACGACGCCGTAGTTGGTCGCGGCGAATAACGTCGATTCCTGGAGACTCAGGGTGCTGACGCGCCCGGGAGGTGCATCGGCACCGATGCGTCGAAGTTCTCCGTTGGGAAAGAGGCTGAAGACACCCGCGTCGGTGGCGATGAACACGGTGTCTTGAGCGCCTTCCATCGCGGTGACGTGCCCCAGCGTAGCCCGGTCGTGCAGCAGCGCCCAGGAGTCACCACCATCCAGCGAGCGACGAAGCTCACTGCCCTCCGAGGTGGTTGTCGCCAGGTAGATCGCGCGCGACGTTCGCGTGAGCCAGACCTGGTCGGCTCGCAGGTTGGCGGCGTTTAGCCCCGCTGTGTCGCGCGCGGGAACCCATCGGTCATGGTCCTGCAGGAAGATGCCGTCGTGCCCAACCACAATGGCCGGATCGGAGTCCGGCAAAAGTGCATACACCGGCGGCGTGCCGCGGCCCGGATAAAGGTCGCTCAATCCGTGCTCGGGACGGCTCCACTGCCAGGCGTTCTGCCCGAAGTCTTGCGCCACGAAGAGCCCGCCACCAAAGGTCACAGCCGGGCCATCACCATGAAGGGTCATCGGCGCAAACCCCGCCCAGATCGAGTCGCCGACGAGCTCCAGCGCCGAGGAACGGCCCTCGCCAAGGGCGATGCCCTGATCGAAGATCCATCGCGCCCCGGAGGCGTGCAGCGACACGAAGTCGTTGTCGCGTGTGATCGTGAAGAGCGCACCGGGCACCGATGCGATGCGCTCAAAACCCAACGTGCGACCTTCATGCTCGTAGCTCAGGTGCTGCCACGTGCCCTGGGCATCCTCTATAAAGAGCGCCCCGCGCGCGCTCAGCGCCCAGCGCTCCGATGCGTTCGTACTTAGATCACGAAGAGGGCGAAGGAGCGGGCTGACGTTTTGCATCGCGTCGCCGCCCGGCCCGTGCAGAAAGATGCCCGCGCCCATCGCCGCGCTCACAACGGAGTTGCCGTCGCTGACGATCGTGAGGTCGTCTGCCTCAATCGGCTCCAGATAGCTCACCGATGCGTTGGCGCGCTCTCCAGCAAGGTCGTCCAGGGTGATGTGCGCGACATACCCCCAGGGCTCCAGGGGCCCGAAGTAGAGCGAGTCGTCTGCGATCGCTGCTTGCGGGGCCTCCTGGTGGAGCGCAACCTCGAAGTGGGTGCCGTCTTCGGAGCGCCAGGTGCCGTGGTTCGAGGTCGCGAGGTACCCGACCGGGCTCCGATGAAGATCCACTCCACCGTTGATCGCATGTTCCGGTGTATCGGCCAGAGTCCACTGCGCGCTGCCCAGCTGACCTCGGTAAATCCCGCCGTGGTAGCTTCCTTCAGTGATCAGAACGCGCTGGTCGTCGATGATGAAATCGCCCGCAAGCGTGGGGAGATTCTCGGCAACCACTGTGGTGCCCGCGTCGTCGATGCGGGCCAGGCGCGAGGAGAAGGCCGTGTCGCGCAGACTCAGGTAGAGGGCGTCGTCAAACACGCGCGCCGCCAACACGTCGCTGGCCCTGACGCCGTCCAGGTCGGCGACTTCAAAGGTTTCGCCATCCTGCGAGCGCAGCGTGGACTCACCAAACGCAAAGACAACGCCGCGGTGCGCGACGACCTCTCGGATGTTGGCGACGTTTTGGGTGGTCGCCACCTGCGACCACGCTTCGCCGCGTTCGGAGCGCCACAGCGAAGCGGGGCGGTGCGCGCCACGCTCCAGCGCGTAGTAGCCCCCGGAGGTCGCCCACACCTCCGCAAAGTCGCCGCCCCGCGGGCCTTGAGGCTCGCCCCAGACCTGCTCGCTCTCCACGCCGCGTAAGGCCATGTCGCCGTCGTCATCCACCGGGAGGGCGTCATCGTTTGAAGGCGGTGCGTCGTGCTCGGGCGCGGGCTCGTAGACGTTGAGTTGAGGTGGGGTGACGGGTGAATCGTCGTCGGAGACGACGCAGCCTCCGAGCCCCGCGGTCAGGAGCGATGCCACGAGGAGGGGCAACGCTCGGCTGCGACCCGGGAAGAGGGAAAAGGCACGTTCGGAACGCATGGGTAGGCTCCTTGTTCAGCGTTGAGCAACGATCGTCAGATCGGGCCGGGAACCTCCCGACCTGACCCAAGCGTCTCAATCCCTCGATGACGTTCCCACCCAAAGCCCCTGAAAGGATTGCGCTTTCCATTCACGCATCTGAAAACGCGGGCCTCCCTCCTGATCTTCGCCGGGAGTCACCTGATCGCCGGCGTCATGGGGATCCAGCTCTGGCGGTCGCCGGCGAGCCTGTAGATGTGGTCGTCGTAGACTGTCGCAAACACCTCGTCACCGAGTGCAGCGAGCTCCGCGGGCAACACGGAAGTTGTGGGCAGCGGGGGAAGCGCGTGTCGTGTGGCATCAGGTGCCATAATCTCGATGCGCTGGTCGAGTTGACTTAACACAAGCCCATCGCGCGCGATGGCAAAGCGCCATGCGCCTTCACCGGGGAGCTTCTCCCAGTGTTCCGCGTTCGTATGGCTGCGCCATACGCCGCCACGCGTGATCGCGCTCATCTCTCCCTCCCAGAGCGTTAACCTGGCCGATGCCCCCTGGTTGATCTCTGCGACGCGCTCCCACATGTCGTCCATCTCGCGCTGAATCTCCACGGTGCCATACATCGTGGATCGCAGGGTTCGTGTGCGCTGCGGCACGTAGTCGATGAGCATGTTGAGCGCCTCGTGTTGCAGTTGCCAGCCCTCCTGCGACTCCGCCCAGATCTGCACACGACGCTCTCCCGCAGCGCTATGCTCGCCACTCGAGCGGTACACGATGTGCGCAAACAGCCGGCCCTCATGCACCGCGAATCGTGTCACCTGCCCCTCGTTTATGGCGCCGTCGATCTCAAATGGTTGCCATCGTCCAGACGATGCTTCGCGCGTCCACGCACCATGGTCTCCGGTAGCCAGAAAGAGCGCACCTTCATGCCGAACCAGCGAGGTCACTCGAACGTTGGCATCGTGGGCCAGGGCGTGGGGAAGGGCGTTGCGCGTCCACACGAGTTGCTCCCACGGCGTTGCGGGGACCATCGCGCTGTAAAGGCGCAAGGCTTCATCGCTTCGGCCAAGCGCGTAAAGTGTGCGACTCCCCTCATCAAGATAGATTTCGTGGTAGCGCCCCTCGAACACGTCGGTTGCATCCATGCTCGCGTCTGGCGAGTCGTGTGCGTGGTCAATGTCGGCGGGCTGCAGATCGGCGTTGATGTCGCCACAGCCCGTGTTTGCGAGCGCAAAAGCCACGATCAGGCCGGCCGTCGCTCGGATGACGTGCTTCATGGTGAACCTCGATCCTGTCTGGGATAGCTCAGCAACCGTGCGCAATCAGCCCTAACAAGGGGACCTGAAGGCAGCCACCCAAACTCACTGAAATTTTGGTGGAGGCGCCTGAAAAGAGTCGGTCCCGGGGAGAATTTTGGAGCGCAGCCCGGAGCGCAGCGTTGAATGTGGTCGGCCAGTACGTATGATGCCCGCTCGACGAAGAGGTTGCGCCGAGGGGATGCTACGACGTGCGCACCGTTGTCTCAGGAGCGAACGTGACCACGCCAGATCAAACGATGACGGAAGCGCCCGAGGGGATTCGTCAGCATGAGCGCGATGCGCTCGCCGCCATGTTGAACGAGCCCGCGGCACGCGTGGCGGTATATGGTCCGCCCGGCGTTGGAAAGTCTCACCTCGCCGAGGCCGCCGCCCGGCGCTGGGCACACGCGTTCAACGCGGAGTCGCCCCCGCCCGTAGCCTGGGTCGATGCCCGTACGGCTCAGCCCGGAGCGTCCTTCTACGACGAGCTGGTCCACGCGCTGGAACTTGCGCCGGTCACGGAGTTTGACCGTGCCAGGGTGCTCGATCAGATCGCGCGTGTGTTGAGCGAGCGGGGCCCCCTTCTCCTCGTGTTCGACGACGCTGACCGCGTGGCCCCGGAGGTCAACGCGTTCTTGGAGCGGGTGAGAGACTGCGCAGAGCTGCGGGTGCTGCTCACCTCGCGCGTGGTGATGCCCGAGGCAGCGGTGAGAGCATTCTCGCTCTCACCCCTCTCTCCGGAGGATGCGCACGCGCTCTTTGTGCAGGCCGCCCGCCGCGCACGTCAGGATTATGATCCCGGCGAAGTTCCTGACGGCGTCCTCCGCGCTCTGCTGGAGCGTCTTGACCACCTTCCCCTGGCCATCGTGTTGGCGGCCGCGCGCCAGACCATTATGTCGACCGAGGGGTTGCTTCAACGCCTGGAAAAGCGCTTTCAGATCCTGCGCCCGGCGCACGCCCCGGGTGAACGCTCACGACGAGCACTCGGTGAGGCGATCGGTCTGTCCTGGGATCTGCTCGACGAGGTCGAGCGGCGCACTCTGTCCCAATGTGCCGTCTTCGCAGGCCCCTTCGACCTGAAGGCAGCCGAGGCCATTGTCGACACCGGCAGTGACGCGGCGTGGGTGGGGGATGTCCTGCAATCCCTTGTGATGAAGTCCCTCATCGAAACACGTCAGAACGAGGCCCGCGGCGAACTGAGCTTTCGCGTGCTGGAGAGTATCGCCGATTTCGGAAGGCAAAACGTCGACGCGCAGCTGCTCGACGAGGCCGCCCGACGCCACAGTGACTATTACGAAGCGCTCGCCAGTGAACTCGACTCAAAGGTGCGCGGTCCGCAGGGGGAGCGCGCACTTCAACGTCTGGTGATGGCGTCGGCCAACCTCAGCGCTGCCGTCGATCGTCTGCGCCCTCATGCTCCCTGGCGAGCCCGACGCCTGCTCTATGCGATGCTCCCGACCTTCGAGGTACGCGGGCTTCTGGGGGCTTACCTGGATCGCTTTGACTCGCTCCGGGCGCTGCACCCGGAGCTCCCGATGAGCGCGCGCGAAGCGTTGATTCGTGCACAGATCTTGCGCACCGCCGGTCGGCTCAACAGCGCCCTGGAGGCCATCGAGACCTCCCAATCGCGCATCAACGAGCCATCAGACAGTCCCGACGCGGCCGAAAGCCCCCCCGATTCCCCCTCACTGGCCGAGGTGATGCTGGAACGCGGTCTGATCCTCGCGGACCTGGGGCGGATGCGAGAATCCGGTGAAGTCTTGCTCTCGGGCTCACAGACGCAGGGAGAGCCTTTTGTCGAGTTGAACCTCGAGCACGAGCGGGGACGCTACCAACTCAACAGCGCGCGCCTGGGGTACTTTCGAGATAAAGCCGATGCCGACGCGATGCTCAACGAGGCGGTGCAACGCTTGCGCGTAGCCTACGAGGCCAGCCATCAACACACGCATACGTTTTATCGCGCGCGAATCAGCGTCGGATGGGCCGTCGCACTTCATGAACAGGGCAAAACCGGCGCTGCGCTGGGTGTTCTGCGCGATGCCATCGACGCCCAGCAGTCCCATGGCTACCGAACCAATGTCCTCAACCTGACCTACTATCAGGCGCTTCTGAACTACTACCTCGGCGACATGGACCGGGCCCTGGCGATCAGCGCCGAGCTCGACCGAGGTTGCGCTCAGATGGGGCTCGCCGTGCTGCGCGCGCGAAACGCCTCGTCACGGGCAACCTATGCGATGGCGGCGGGCCGTGTGGAGGAGGCGCGCGAGCTCATCGATCATGCCATCAGCCTCTGCGACGCCCACGCGCAGGATTACAGCGCGCTCATCGCCGACAATCAGGCCGTCCTCTGCGCCTGGGAGCTCGGGGCCACCGATGCGTTCCCATCGGTCATCCGACGCGCGCTGGCGCGCGCCGAGCGCGTCGGCTCCCAGGTGCATGTCGGGATCATCTCCGCGTACAGACTTTTTTATGATGTGTCGCAGTCGCCCGAAGATCCGAAGATCGTCGAGGCGCGCGCGCAGCTCCCGGAGTGCATCCAGCCTCTGAGCCAGGCCGGTGAGCTTCGGCGCCCGACGACGTCCCCCCGGTGGATCATGCTCGCGAACGCCTGGCAAGCCAGCCTTGAGCTGCATGCCGCAGCCTGGCACCTGGAGCAGGGTGACTTTCACATGCTCTACGACGCCATCGAGACGATTGAGGCGCTTAAGCCCCGGCTCAAGGACCCCTTTGTCACCGTGTACGTGCGCCATGCCCTTCAACTCGCCAGCGCAACTCGCCAGCGCTACGCGCTTCCCGAGGAGCGCCCCGAACACATGCTGCGTGTCAGCGAAGGGGGCGACACGGTGCGCCTCGATGACGGGGAGCCCATCGATCTCTCCAGCCGCGCGCCCCTGCGCCGCCTGCTGCTCGCGCTCATCGAGCGCGCCCGCGCCGGAGAGCCCTCGGCCGATATGGACGCAGTGATCGCCGCCGGTTGGCCCGGCGAGCAGATCGAACCCCGCTCTGCGGCCAACCGCGTCTACAGCACGGTGCGGATGTTGCGGAATCTGGGGCTTGGTGAGGTGATCGTGACCGATGATGTGGGGTATCGGGTGGCGGAGGGGGTGCTCATTATCGGTCATGATGCTGCGCTATAATTAACCGAACGGTTACTGTTGCCGTCTCGCGTTGGTTTTGATAGCTTCTCGGCTTCCTACTCCGCAGATCGAGGGGCCTCGCCGACGACACCGCTCCTGGCGCGTTGGTTTCTTCGAGCTGCCTGATGTGTGCATAAAGCGTGGAGTAATGATGAGCCTGAAGCACATGATTTGTCTGTCGTTGGTGTGTGCTCTTGCAGGCGTGGCCTGCAGTGAGAGCGACGGTGACCCCGACTCGGATACCGGTGTTGTGGAGGACACCGGCGGTGAAGAAGATACCGGCGGTGAGGAAGATGCCGGCGGTGAGGAAGATGCCGGCGGTGAGGAAGATGCCGGCGGTGAGGAAGATGCCGGCGGGCAACATGATGCTGGCGATGTCGAAGACACCGGGGTAGAGGTCGAACCCTGGAGCCTCTACGAGCATCCCTGCGTAGGGAACCGTACCGATACCCTGCATTGTGACGACGATCTCACCTGTTTCGTCGGCTGTGGAAGCACCACCTCGGGCGATCAGGGGCTCTACTTCACCGAAGACGGGGGGGCGAACTGGGCTGCACCCTCCACAACCCCGGCCGACTTTTTGATGGCGGCGCGCGTTTTGGACATTTCCCGTTCCGCCGACGGGAACCTCTACGTGGCGGGTCAGATCGCGAACTCGACGCGCGTCGTCAGCATCGCGCCCGATGGCAACGCCGCCGAGGTCTGGAACACGCGTGAGACGGTCGGGTTTAGCTTCAGCGCCGGCCGATTCCGCCGCAACGCCGAGGGCTGGGCGATTGCGGAATCTTCCACCGGCACCGACCTCGTCTACCGCCGTGGCGACGACGTCGAACCGGCTCAGAGCTGGGAGAGCGGCGCCGGGTTCTGGAGCGACGGTGACGAGGACGATGACAGCTTCGGTATCCAGATTCAGGACATGGAGATCGACACCGATGGCGAGTTCTACGCCGTTGGCAGCACCATCTCACAGCCGCCGACAGTGCTCTTGCCGAAGTGGGACGAGAGCGACTTCGACTTCCACATCCTTCAACTCAACGCCTCGGGGCTTGGCGCATTTGATGGCGAGCTGGTGGGCATTGACGTCAATGACACTTACCTGGTCGCGGGCGGCGTGAACCAGGACGCCGACACCGGCATTATCTACACCCACGAACGTGGCGAAGGTGATGCCACCGACGAAGCGAGCTGGAACTTCTTCAACGTCGGAACGCTCTTCGACGATAGCACCACCTGGGTGCACGACGTCTGCCTTGGCGAAGGCGTGATCTACGCTGTGGGACGCGAATCGAGTGAAGAATGGGGATTTGTGCTTCGTTCGACGGACGGCGGCGAGTCCTTTGAAGACATCACCCCTTACAACGCCGATGGCGACTCGACGCTTGATCCGGCCTCGCGTTGTGTGACCACCGTCGACGGCGTGAACGTCGCCGGAGCGGGCGGCATGTTCGCCGTCTACGCCGAATAAGGTCCGTTCACGACGTGACCTGTTGATCGTCAAGACGCCCGCTTCCCCAAAAGGGAGGCGGGCGTTTCTTTTGCCCAAAAAGTGCGAAGCCGGGCCATTATTTATACTCAGGCGATCATTTATCCGCATGCGAGCAAGGACATGCGGGGGTAGCGTTGGGGCACGTCATGTCGAGCATGTGCCGACGCGAAGAGTCTTAGACCCCTTTTGCTGCCGAGAGTTTTCGATGATTGTAGCGACCCGAACGTGTGTGCTGATGCTGATGATTGGGCTTCCCGGTATGGGAATTGTGGGTTGTGCGACGCCCTTTACGCCCGCGAGTTATTCGCCAGAGAATGCCGAGGGGAACGCCTGTCGCAATGACTGCGTGGCGAACGTGCACCAATGCATCGAAAGCGGCGCAGGCGTTGAGACCTGCCACGGCAACTACAAATCAGAGTTGGACTTAAACCGTTGCTTTGCACTCTGTGAGACCTTTCATGGTGGCGAGTACTCGCCCTACGTGCCCTCGTCGGTACGAAGGCAACGTGTGACATCCACACCGTCCAAGAGTCCCTCCTCAGCATCCGAATGTCGTTCAGACGAGCAGTGCGGTCACGGCCAGCGTTGCACCTCCGGGCGGTGCCGACGCTGAGCTCCGGGCGCTCTCTGGCGTCATCAGGCTTCAACGAACTCAAAACACGCGAGCTCGGGGCGGCATCCCAAACGAATCGGCAGGGTGCTCGTGCCGATGCCCCGGCTGACGTAGGTCAGGCCGGCCTGGGTCTGGTAGCTGCCGCTCACAAAGCGACCGCTCCCCGGGGGGCGCACCGGCGCGAAACCGAAGACGCGCACCTGGCCGCCGTGGGTGTGGCCGGCGAGCGTCAGGTCAAAGCGAGGCGCGCCCACAGGGTAGGGCTCCAGAATGCCCGGGGCGTGGGTGAGGAGCAGGCGGAGGTCACCTTCGGGCAGGTTGCGGCAGGTTTTGAGGATATCGCCCTGACCGAAACTCGAGTCGTCGGTGCAGGCGAGCACCACGCCGCCGGGCAGGGTCAGGTGCTCGTTGACGTAGAGCTCGATGCGGTGGCGGCGGTACATCGTCGCGATCGCCTCCACGCCGAACCGGGCGCGGTGCTCCCAGTTTCCAAGCGTGGCCACCACGCGCCGGCCGGTGCGCATGAGGTGGTCGCAGAGGGTATCAAAGTCCTCGAGATCGCTGTCGCGCTCGATGATATCGCCGGTGAGCGCGATGAGGTTGGGGTCGAAGCGGTCGATGGCCTGCAGCATCGCCTCGTGCAGCTCCCCGAAACGCGCCATATGCACATCGGTGACCTGCACCACACGGTAGCCGCGCAGGTGCCTGGCGAGGTTGGGCACGCGCACGCGGTGGCCGGTCACCTCCAGCCAGCCGGGCTCTACGAGCAGCAGGTCAGCGGCGCCCACGGTGCCTGCAGCGAGCGCCAGCGTACCGAGTTGTTTGAGAAAGGTGCGGCGAGTGAGCGGCATGAAGGGGGAGCCCCGGGATGCTTTGGGGGGAGATGGCAGACGTGCAGGGCGGCGCACGGAAAGGCGCCTCGCGTTGAAAGGAGGTTACGTGCGCCGCCCTCGTTTGGCGAGGGAGGTTCGCCTGGAGTTACCATAATGATGGTTATCGCGTGAGTGCCGGTGGAGAAGTCTCAATCCTTACGCTTCCACTCCCCGTCAGACTTCTCGTAGGTCGTCTTCACCGCCGACCACGCCACCTTATGGGCGCGCTCCTCCTCATCGTACTGCTCGCAGGCGCTGTTAAACGCTTTGCGATAAATCTCCTGGCCGTGTTTCGGCAGGTTGTCCCGCACGTTCTTGGGAAGGTCTGCGTTTCGCTGGTAGGGCATCTCGTACTCCTCGGCTCAAGGTCGCGGAAACTGGCGAGTTCTATGGGCGAAAGCTAAACGCGCGAGGGGAGGGCGCAACGGGTGGGGGAGCGCCCCGGGGGAGCGTGGAGAGCAAGCGTTTGGAGGAAGATGTCGGGCAAACAAACGCGCTAACGGCGTCAATGCTTTCATAATAATGAACATTTAGCCGGAGTTCGGGCAGTCATGAGCTTTTTGCGACAAAGTTTTCATAATAATGAAAACTAAAGTCCAGATGAGTTGACGAGCTGCTTTCTGCGGACTAATTTTCAATATTATGAAGACCAAAGAGCTGGGAAGCCTCATCCGACATCGACGAAAAGAGCTGAACATCGACCAGAAGTCCCTGGCCGAGTTGGCCGGTGTGTCGGTGCACACGCTCAGCGATATAGAGTCGGGCAAGGCCAACCCCTCTCTTGATATTGTCGACAGGGTTCTTCATGTGCTCGGCCTTCAACTGAAGGTCGAGCTCCGCAGGAGCCCCTGATGCGACGCGCGCGTGTCTACAACCACGGTCGGCTCGCCGGCAGCCTCGATGAGCTCAATGATGGACGCTTTCGTTTTCAGTACGATGCGTCCTACCTGCAAGAGCCAGACGCCAGCGCCGTAAGCCTTACGCTGCCCCTCCAGAACCAGCCTTTCCTCTGCGATCATCTCTTCGCCTTCTTCTACGGCCTGCTCGCCGAAGGCAGCACTCGCCAGCTGCAGTGCCGCCTGCTCCAGATCGACGAAAACGACGCCTTCGGGCTGCTGCTGGCCACCGGCCGCGACACCATCGGCAGCGTCTCGGTCGAGCCCGCCAGCGAGGAGGAACGATGAATCGCTGCCTGAGCACCCTCGCAAAACTCGATGAGGAGGGCTACAGCGCTCCTGCGTTGGCCCGACTCGCGGATCGCCGCGCCTTTCCGCCCCGCCTCGAATTTACGCGCGCCGATATTATGGAGATCCGCACCAGGACGGCTGCGCATATGTCGATCTCGGGCGTTCAAGAAAAGATCTCGCTGCGCCTTCATCGCGGCAAACTCCAGCCGGTGACCGAAGATGGTGAGTACATCCTCAAACCCATCCCGGGCCTCGCGCTGCCGCGCTTTCAAGAGGACGTGCCCGCCAACGAAAACCTCACCATGCAGCTTGCCGAGCAGATCTACGGCATCCACACCGCCCCCAACGCCTGCATTCGACTCGCCAACTCTGAGCTCGCCTACATCACCCGCCGCTTCGACCGCCGCCGCGACGGAACCCGCGTCGCCCAGGAAGATTTTTGCCAGCTTATGGGCAAAACCCCCGAAAGCGCAGGCCCTCTTTACAAATACGGCGCGAGCTACGAGGAGCTTGGCCAGGCGTTACGTAAGTACTGCAGCGCATACCCGGTGGAGCTGGAAAAGCTCTTTCGCCAAATCGTCTTCAACTACGCGGTCGCCAACGGGGACGCCCACCTCAAGAACTTCTCGCTGCAACAGACCGCGACCTTTGGAGATTACGTGCTCACTCCGGCCTATGATTTGCTTTGCACCAAACTCCACCTGCCCGAAGAGTCGCGACTCGCCATCGATCTTTTTGCTGAGGATGAAGAACCCGAGAGCATCGCCACCTACGGCTTCGTGACCGGCGCCGATCTTCTCGACCTCGCCAGCCGCTTTGGCCTCATCGAGCAACGCGCCCGGACCATCCTCAACGACATCTGCGATCACCGCGATAAGGCTCGCGACCTGATCGCGCGCTCGTTTTTGAGCGATGAGGCGAAGGTGGTCTACCAGGCCATCTTTGATGAGCGGCTGCGTGCGCTGGAGATTCGCGGATAGCTCGTTCACGCCGGATGCGGACCCAACGCGACGTCACGACGCTCTACCTGCTGACATCCCGGGCTGAGTTGGTGCTCTCGCTACCCAGATCGGCAGGTAAGCCTCCTTCGTTGGCGTACTCACCACCTCAGAGGGGCAGGTCAGCCTCCTTACCTGGCGATCTCGCCACCCAGATCCGGAGCTAAGCCTCCTTACCTCGCGTTCTCGAGACGCCAGCCCAGCAGGTAAGCCTGCTGAGTCGGCGAACTCGCTACCCAGATCGACAGGTAAGGCTCCTTAATTGGCGTTCTGGCCAGCGAGAACGGCAGGTAAGGCTCCTTAGTGGCTGTTCTCACGACGAGAGATCGGCAGGTAAGACCCCTGAGCTGCCGATCTAGCTACCCAGATCGGCGAGTCAGACCCCTTAGTTGGCGACCTCGCCAGCCAGATTGTCAGTTAAGCATTCCGAGTTGCTTACGCTTCCACCGCCGCCGCTCCCGAAACCAACACCATCTCGGGCACCCCCGAGCATCCTTTCTTCGTGCCGGCGCGCGACGAGTACGTAGCGATGGGGGAGCTTGAGGTCGGGACGGTGCTGCGCACCACCGACGGCAGCCTGGCTCGCGTGGTGGGCTCGGAGCGGCGCCAGGGCAGCTTCAAGGTTTTTAATTTTGAGGTCGAGGATTCCCACAACTACTATGTGAGTTCGCCGCGGGGAAGTCCTCAAGATTTTCTAATTGTTGCAGACCGTACAACCCCAGCGCTTCGACGCGCCTGCTTTATAGAGGACTTGTGCAGGGCAAATGCGACGCGCTTTTATGTCGTTGTGATCAGGAAACGACGTCATCCAATCATCAGCCGAACCGTGAGTTTTGAATGTTTTTAACTGTGCCGTCGTTTCATTATGTTCAACACGCCAGTGAGCTGCTCGTGATCGAGGGTCAGGTGGTGCGGGTTCCGAGCGGCATCTGCTCAAAGGAAGACTTGTTTCAAGCGCTGTATGAGCGAATGAACTTCCCAGGGTACTTTGGCTTCAACTGGGATGCCCTCCATGACTGTCTGACCGACTTGGGTTGGATCCCCGAGCACCGCTTGTCACTTATCCATGACGGATTCCCTGAGCTCAGCCCCAACGAGAGGCGGTTGTATCTTGAGGTTCTCGCGGATGCTGTTCACCTCCATACAGTTGAGCAACGCAGGATACTCGACGTGTATTTTCCAGAAGACTCCAAAAAATCCATCTTGAGGCATTTGAGCAGGTAACATTATTTGCGTTCGACAATATGACATCATGTTTTCGTTCACTATGTCTTTTGAGACGAAAAAGCCCGCCCCCCCCTCGCAGGGATCGGGCTTTTTTACTTCAAGAGACCGCTGTCACTTCCAGCCTCCCCCACCACACGCCTTCATGCGGCAGGGGAGGGCACCACCTTTAGTTCACCGTCGCGGTGATTTCGAACTGACCGCTGACGCCTTCCGTCCAGGAATCCGTCACCAGGTCGTAGGTAAGCCCCGGCTTCGGTGGCCGTGAACGTCGCGCTCTCCGCGCCTTCGCCGGGCAGGTCGGAGCCGGCCTGGCAGGAGGCGCGCTCATCGCCACAATCGCTGATGAGGTAGAGGGCCATGTCGTTGGTGGCGTCGGCCACGTTGCTCACCGTCGCGGTCAACGTTTCGCCGGCGGCCAGGGCGATGGAGAAGACGGCGTTGCCGCGAGGTCTCCCCCGTAACCGCATATTAGGAGCCCGATCCTTCTTTTCGGCGAAGTCGATCAACTCGCCCCATAATCGAGCGTCGGACCCTCAAGTTCATCGACCTCCGAGTCGCTTACGCCTCCACCACCGGCACTCCCGAACCCACCACCATCTCGGGCGCCCCCGAGCATCCCTTCTTCGTGCCCGCGCTTGGCGAGTCTATGGCCACCGATGGGGGAGCTTGAGGCCGGGACGGTGCTGCGCACCACCGACGGCAGCCTGGCCCGCGTGGTGGCTCGGAGCGGCGCTAGGGCAGCTTCGAGGTTTTTAATTTTGAGGTCGAGGATGCCCACAACTACTATGTGAGCTCGCCGCGGGGAAGTCCCGGGGTGTTGGTGCACAATACTTGCGCTTTTACTCCTCGTAATTCTCGAACCGGTGTTTCTACTGGTCTTCGAGACACGACCTTAAATGGTAGGAATTACTCAGTAAATTCTGATCATGCGTGGGATCGAGGTCACAAATCAGGGATATCACCATCATCGACTGGTGTTTCACAAAACCGTTTGGAGTCGTCGATCGTGCAAGATCTGGACTCATTTATGGAAGCAGGGGGGCGAGTTCCAAGCCCCAGCCCCACAAATTTTGATCGCACCATTAATGTCGATGGAAACTCATTTGGCTATAGGTCTGTGTCATTGGCCAATGGTGAGACTCGAGTTGTTACGTATTGGGTGAATCCATAGTTATATTTAGAACCACAGCGAAAAGGCATAAACCGCGTCAAGTAAGGGGCGAAGATTGCGCAAACGTCATAGCGTCAACCCGATGAGTGAACTTCGAAACGTGTATATTGACAGCGGGCCCGCGTGCGCGTCAGAAGCTGCAGCGCAATTTTTTATTGCTGAGTTCGAACAGCTTGAGTGGTTACCACTTGAAGGCGCTAGATTCGCGCTCGCTTGTTTATGCCTTGCAACGCCGACCTCAACGTTACTTAGTTCGATCTGTGTCTATTTGTCTTTGTATTTCCAAGAGCTCGATGAAAATATCCTGCGATGTCGTGAACTTATTGAGGAGAATTCGATAAATTCTCTTTTGCAAGCCAGGAAAGTGTTGATGGCAAGCATCCTTGGGCTTGATGGCCTGGTTGATTTATAACTTATGTAGAATGTATTTAACGGCTTTCTGGGTCTGTATTTAAGGTCAGTGTCATTTTCCTGTTAACGCTATTTCTCGCAATGCCAAAGCGAAAAAGCCCGACCCCCTCACAGGGATCGGGCTTTTTTACTTCAAGAGACCGCTCGTACTTCCAACTTCCCCCACCACACGCCTTCATGCGGCAGGGGAGGGCACCAACCTTTAGTTCACCGTCGCGGTGATCTCAAACTCACCGCTGGCGCCTTCGATCCAGGTATCCGTCACCAGGTAGTAAACCCCGGCTTCGGTTGCCGTGAACGTCACGCTCTCCGCGCCTTCGCCGGGACGGTCGGAGCCGGCCTGGCAGGAGGCGCGCTCATCACCACAATCGCTGATGAGGTAGAGGGCCATGTCGTTGGTCGCGTCGGCCACGTTTTCGACCGTCGCGGTGAGCGTTTCGCCGGCGTCGAGTTGCACGGAGAAGACGGCGTCGGCGCCGGGGGCGTCGAAGCCGGTGCAGCCCTCGTAGCCCGGGTCGAAGTGGTTGGTGTAGTTGGCGAAATCACCCACGTACGCCACGCCGCTGGTGAGCGGAACGGCGTCGGGGCAGACGTTGCCCACCGGCGGGGTGCAGGACCCGTCGGCGCAGCCCGAGGCGCAGGTCTGGGTGATGAAGCCGGAACCGTCGGCGGCGCAGAAGTTCAGGTTGCCGTTTTCATCGCAGAAACCTTCGGTCGGCTGGCAGAGCGCGCGGTCGACGCTGATGTCGATGTCCAGCGTGCCGGTGACCTCGTCGAGCACCGAGTCGTAGGAGTCGACGATGATGTAGTAGCGACCGGCCGTGGGGACCCGGTAGCTCAGCGAGGCGTCGCTGCTGAAGCGTGCGTTGGTGCCGGCGACACACTCGTTGGCCATGGTGGCCGGGTCGGAGCAGTCGGTGGTGATCCACAGTACGCGCCAGAAGTCGGAGTTGCCGGTGGTGGCGTTGATGACGTCGTTCTTCTGGGCGTCGACATAGTAGACCATGTCGGGGCCGTCACCCTGGCGACCGGTGCAGGCCACACCGCTGCCCAGGTCGGGGTCGTAGTTGCGGGTGAAGTCATCCATATCCACCGTCAGCTCCAGGCCCTCGCCGGCGTCGATAGCACCCTCGCAGGTGTTGTTGGCCGGCAGGTTGCAGGCGTCACTGGAGCAACCCAGGGGGCATTCGATGGTGTCGAAGACGCCCGTCTCGGTGCAGTACTCCAGGGTCGTCGCATCCAGGCAGACCTGCTCACCCGGGGAACAATCGGCAACGTCGAAGTCGAACTCGACGATGTACATCTCCTGAAGACTCGAAGATCCGTCGACCACCGCGTAGTAGGTACCGCCGGTGGCGGAGAAGAACTCAGCCACGGCGTCGGGCTCGTTGCGATCGTTGGCCAGGCACGCCTCCATGTTCTCGCAGTCTTCCACGATGGAGACCTGAGGCTCGACCGTGTTGCGCGTCGAGCGAGCCCGCACGCGCACGACCTGACCCGGGTCCATCTCCAGGCGGTAGACCGCGTCGCGACCGGAGGCCGAGGAGCTACCGCAGCGGTTGGAGTATCCGCCGTAGTCGTTCTCGAACTCGCTGAAGTCGTCGTAGATGACCGTCGGACCGCTGATGAGCAGGGCGTCGGCGCAGGTGTCGTTGGGCTCGGCGGGGCCAGCGCAGAAGTCGCGCTCGCAGCCGAACTCACAGGTGGCCTGGGTATCGAAGCCGGTGCCTTCAGCGTTGCAGATGCTCACGGTGCCACCCTCGCAGCGCGACTCACCCGGCAGGCAGACCTCGCCATTTTGCGCCGGCGTCACGTTGAAGGTCAGCGTGCGCGAGACGGTGGTCGAGGGGCTGGAGCGCAGCTCATCGACGACCACGTAGTAGGTCTGCGACTGGTCGGCGACAAAGGAGAGATCCCAGTTACCGAACGCCGCGGTGCGACAGGTGTTGTCGACCTGACCCGTGCAGCTGTCGAGCACGTACATCAGGATGTTATCGGCGTTATACGAGCTCGCCTCAAAGTCCACATCCAGACGGTCACCGGCGCTGAGCTCGATGCTGTAGACGCGGTCCGGGCCAATCGGCTCAAAACGCTCCGAGAGGTAGCAGCCCGAGTTGACGCCGAACTCAAAGGAGTTGGTGGCGCCTTCCAGGTCGTGGTCAAGGGTCTGACCGCTGGTGACGGGAATGGCGTCGAAGCAGAGGTTGCCCTCCGGCGGCGAACACTGACCGGCCACACAGCCGCCGGCACAGGCGTAGGAGCGCTCGATGCCGCGATCGTCACAGTACTCAATCGACGTTCCATCGGCCGAGCAGGCGGTGGTGCCCGGGGTGCAGGAGTTAAGCGCGGTGAGCTCCACGCTCAGCTCGTAAGTGCTCGTGCTGGTGCTCGTGGCACGGCGGTCCACCACGATGAAGACGGTCTTGTCTTCTTCGGCGATGTACTCAAAGCCGCGCGGGGTGCTCGAGGTACCCGACGAGACGCCCTGCGCAAGGCAGGTGCCGATGTCGCGGCAGTCTTCCACCAGGTAGGCCATGCCCTCGGACGCGTTGGAGGTGAAGTTCACCAGCATCACGTCGCCGGCGCGCAGGCTGACCTCGTAGAAGGTGTCCGCACCGTGGGTCTCGTTGGTCGACGGGAACTCACAAACGCCGGTGCTCTCGGTGTTGTAGGCGCCCAGGTTGTTCTGACCGCTGAAGTCGCCGGTGTAGACCTGGCCGGGGACCACGGTGATGGCGTCGCCACAGGTTCCACCCGTGGGCGCTTCGCAGCGGTCGTTGACGCATTGGCCATTGCACTCCGTGACTTCCAAAACGCCGTAGGCGTTGCAGTACTCAACGCCGGTGCCCTCCGGGGTGCAGCGGGTAACACCGGTGGCGATGCAGTCGGGCTGGGTGACTTCCACCTCAAGGGTGTAGTTCTTAGTGGTCGAGGAGGATTGGCGGTCGGCCACGATGTAGTAGGTGCCGTCTTCGGTGATCGGGATGAAGACATCCTTCGCACCGGCACGGAAGTGACCGTTGGCCAAACAGCTATCAATCTGACCGCACTCGCTGAGCACGTAGAAGAAGCTGGAGGTGTCGGTGGTGCTGTAGTTCACCCGCAGCACATCGCCGGCCGATGCTTGGACCGAGTAGATACGGTCGTAGCCGCTGGTGGCGCTGTGGTCGAAGGTGCAGGCACCGTAAGTACCGGAGCTGAAGCCGATCTCATTGGAGAGGCCGGAGACGTTGTCGCTCACCGCCACGCCGTCACCGGGCAGCGGAATCCCGTCGAAGCAGCGGTCGCCCTTCGGCGTCTCACAGGTCAGGGCTTCGGTGCAGGCACCGTCGCACTGGTAGTCGTCTTCATAGATGCCGAACTCATTGCAGACCTGAATGTTACCGCTCTCGGCGTTGCAGCGACGCTCACCCTCGGAGCACTCCGCCGGGGTGACCGTGGCGTAGAGCTCTTGCGAGCCCCACTCCGAGTCATCGTCGAGGACGACGTAGACGCGGCGAGCCTGGTCGGCGACATAGCGCACTTCGCCGCCGCTGGAGGTGGAGAGGGCGTCGGAGACCTGGCAGCTGTTCAAATCGAAGCAGTCTTCCAGAATCATCAACTCCATAAAGAAGTTGGTGGCTCGGTCGACGACGACGTCGAGCACATCGCCTTCTTCGAGGTCGACATAGCGGTACGCTTCACCGACGGGGTTGCTGCCGGAGATCGAGCAGGCACCCGAGTCGCTTTCGCCCGAGTCGAGCCAGTTGACCGACCCTTGCGTCAGGGTGGTGAACTGGTCGAGCTCCAGGGGCAGGGCGTCCTGGCAGCTCTGACCGTTGGGCGTCTCACAACGCCCCGCGGAGCAGGAGCCGCTGTTGCAGGCGTAGGTCTCGAAGAAGTTGAACTCGTTGCAAATCTGGAGCGAGGTGCCGTCACCGCTGCAGCGCTGCTGACCCGGGGTGCATTCGGGGGTCTGGTAGTCGGCGGTGAGGGCGAACTCACGCTCGTCGATCACAGCGCCGGTCTTGTCGACCACCACGTAGACGGTGCGGTCGCGGTCGGCCACAAAGGTCGTGGTGCTCTCGCGGTCGTTGCGCGCCAGGGCGATGCAGGAGTTGGCCTCACCGCACTCACCCAGAATGTAGACGTAGGCGCCGAAGACCGGGGTATCGAGTTCCACGGTCAGAGCCTGACCGGCGGGGACGAAGATGCTGTAGACGGTCTCCGGGCCGGCGAAGGTGTTTTCAAACGCGCAGGCTCCAGCCTGCCCTTCGGCGGGCTCAATCTGATTGGTGCCCATGAAGGTGCCCGTGGTGGGCTGGCCGGTGACAAGGGGGATGGCGTCGAAGCAGGCATCGCCCACCGGCTGGTCGCAGGCCCCATTGGAGCAGGTGCCGCCGCAGGGGTAGATGTCAAAGACGCCCTCATCGTTGCAGGTGCCCAGGGTGCGGCCGTCGGCCAGGCACTGGGTGGTGCCGGGGGTGCAGCCCGGGGTCTGGGTGGCGACATCAAGCAGGTAGTAGCCACTGGAGGCGTCGTCGGCACGCGAGACGACCACGTAGACCGTCTCGTCCTGGTCGGCCAGGTAGCTGACCTCGGGGCTGTAGCCCGTATCCGAGAGCGCTTCGCACGCCGCGGTGCCCTGACCGCACTCGCCAGTGATGTACATGAAGAAGTCGTCGGCGCGGCTGCGCAACTTCGCCGTCAGGAGCTCGCCCTGACGCACGTCGACAGCGTGCACGCGGGTGATCCAGTCGCCGTAGTCTTCGGCTTCGCCAACGAGCGAGGCGAAGTCGCACTGGCCCTGCGCCGCAAGATCAAGGGGCACCGACGCGGTTCCGTTGAAGTCGCCGCGGTAGGTCTGACCGGCGGTCAGCGTCACCGCATCTTCGCAGATGCGCGCGTCGGGCGTGCCGCAACGGTCGTTCGCACAACCGTCGGTGCAGCGGTAGGCGTTGTAGCCACCGTTGCTGTCACAGACCGCCAGGGTTTCGCCATCGGCCATGCAGTAGGCGTCGCCCGTGGTGCAGCCGGCGTTGGTCGGGGTGATGCCGAAGTAGACCTCGAAGTCGCTGCTGGAGCTAAAGAGGGTATCGAGGACCACGAAGACCGTCTCGTCCTGCTCGGCGATGTAGGTCAGCTCCTGGTTGAGCGAGGTGCTGGAGCCGCTGTTGCTGGCAAGGCAGGAGTTGAACTCACCACAGGTGCTCTGCACGTAGAGGACGTGCGAGCCGCCCGAACTGCGAACGTCGAGCTTGTCGCCGGCGCTCAGACGCACTTCGTAGAAGGCGTCCGGCCCGCCGGTGTCCAGAGAGGAGGTGTACTCGGCGAAGCAACCATTGGGGGCGGTGTTGGGCTCGACTTCAATGGTGTTTTCAAGCTGCGCGAAGCTGTTGGAGAAGGTGCTCGTCTCGGTCACAACCTGAGCGTCGGCGCAGGTGTTGGCCGGAGCGTTGGCACACACGCCATCGGTGCAGCCGGTGGGGCACTCGAAGCTCTCCCAGTAGCCGGCGGCGGTGCAGACCTCGGCGGTGACGCTGTCCATGCAGCGGCGCTCGCCACGGGTGCAGGTCACGTCGACCACCTTGAAGTTGAGCACGTAGCCTTCCGACGAGGAGGAGCGCGCGTTGTAGCGCGACGCCACCACGTAGACCGTCTCATCCTGCTCGGCGAAGTGCACCAGGCTGGGGTTTTCGCCGCGCACGGAGTTATCGGAGCAGCTCTGGGCCGCGCCGCACTCGGTGAGGATGTAGTAAACGCCGCTGAAGGAGTTGTTCACACCGCTGACCTCCAGGGCCTGACCGGCCTCAAGCGCCACCGAATAGATGGCGTCGGGGCCGAGCACGGGGTCGCCGGCGTAGTAGGTGTCATCCGAGTTGGAGAAGTCGCAGGCGCCGAGCACCTCGCCGGGGATCTCCAGGGTGTTGGAGCGGCCGTTGAACGAACCGGCGAACACATCGCCATCGACGGCCGGGATGGCGTCGAAGCAGGCATCGCCGCGCGGCGAGTTGCAGGTCGAGCCGGTGCAACCCCCGGCGCAGGCGAAGTTGGCCGGGGCGCCTTTGGGGCCGCAGTAGGCCAGGGTGTCGGCGTCGGCGCAGCCCAGAAGCTCACCCGGGGTGCAGGTGGGCAGGGCGACGGTGGCCTCCAGGGTGAAGAGGCCTTCTTCGCCCGACTGAGAGTCGACGATGATGAAGTAGCGGCCATCGCGCGGGGCGGTGAGCTGCACAAACTCTTCGGCGGCCACACCCGAGTCGCTGCCCGCGAGGCAGGTCTCGGCGGCGCGGCTGCAGTCGGTGGTGATCCAGAGTGAGGCGTCAAACTCAGTGTTAAGACGCGCGGTGATCACGTCGCCGGCCGACGCGTCGACGAAGAAGGTCGCGTCGCCGCCGGTGGCCCGACGGCCGGTGCAGCCGGTGGGGTTGGCGCTGTCGTCCGGGTCAAGGTCATTGCTGTAGTCCTGAATCGCGCCCTCAAACATGCCGCCTTCGGCGAGGATGTCGATGGCGTTGCGGCAGATCTGGTTGGTCCCCGGGTTGCAGGTTCCGCCGTAGAGAGCGGGCTCGTCGTCGGTCTCTTCTTCGAGGAGCTCGCCTTCGGGGTTGCAGCCGAAGGTGCAGGTGCGCTCTTCGATGAGGTTGGTGCCGGCGGCGTTGCAACGCACCAGGGCATCGCCGTCGCACTGGGCGACGTTGGGCGCGCAGATCACTTCACCCGAGGTGATGCGAATCTCGGAGTCACCGGTCGGTGTCGTCGACGACGAAGCCACGACCAACACATTCTGAATTCCTGTGGTCTCGTTGGTGTAGACCAGCTCCTGCTCAAAGCGACCGTCGAGAAGCTCGGTGGCGGAGGTCTGGGCGGCCAGGCAGCTCAGATCTGCGTCGGCGCAGTCTTCGACGACGAAGAGGGCGGCGTGGTCGCTGGTGGTGATGAGGTTGGCCTGCAGGGCGTGGCCGGCGGGAAGGTTAACTGAGTAGACGACCTCCGGACCGAAGGTGCGCGAAGCCTGCCCGGCGCTCATGCAGCTCTCGCCAGCTTCGACATCGCCGCCGTCCAGGCTGACTTCGTCTTCGTAAACACCCCAGTCGATGATGCCGGAAAAGCCGCCCGAGGCGTCGATGGGGTTGAGGCAGGTGTCGCCGTCGGGGCGCTCGCACAGCCCGGTCTCTGCCACACAGCCGTCAAGGCAGGTCTCTTCTTCAAAGCCGGTGCCCTGAGCGTTACAGACGCGGGAGGCGCCCTCATCCAGGCAGACCGCGGCGCCGGGGGAGCAGACCAACGGGTCGATGCTCAGATCGATGTTGAAGTTGCCGCCCGTGTTGTTGCTCGGGCCTTTGACCACGGCGAAGTAGGTGCCCGGGTCAAGCGTCTGGCGGATGCGCTGGATGACGCCGGCGCCGGAGGTGAACTGGCAGGCCTGCTCGCTGAACGCGGACTCGCAGGTGGTGCGCAAGGAGAGGGTCAGCTCGACCTGGGAGGAGGGGCGAAGGTTGAGCTCGACGCGGCTGCGCTCGGCAACCTCGAAGGTGAAGATGCGCTCACCCGCGGTGCTGCCCTCTTCGGCGCAGGAGGGCTGGATCTGGTAGCTGGTGCTGTCGGAGGTGTCGCCGCTGGCGGTGTCGCCGTCTTCGAGCACGACGGCGTCGGCGCAGACCTGGGCGACGGCCTCGGGCACCACATCGGCAAAGATCTCGTAGCGCACGCCCGGATCGCGGACCTCGCCAGCATCGCGAACCTCGATGCGGTGCACGCCCATCTGGGCCGCGTTGCGAAGGCGCGCAAACGAGGCCACGCCCACCTCATTGGTGGTCTGGCGGCTGAGCTCGGTGCCGTCGACGCCAAAGATAGCGACTTCCAGCTGGCCCAGGCCCCGATCTTCGGAGGCGGTGCGCACGTCCACCACAAGGGTGCCGCGCACAAGGCCGCGGCCGAGCGTGTTGAAGGTGAAGACGTCGACGTCGCTCGCGCAGATGCCGGCGGCGGTCACGCCGCCCTCGGCGTTGGCCAGGTCGGTGGCGTTGTCGGCGTCGTCGTTGGGCTCAAGCGCATCGGGCACACAGGCCACCGGGTCGACACAGATGCCGCCCTGGCAGGCGCGGTCACCGGCGCAGTCAAAGGCGCTGGAGCAGCCAGCCGGGTTCTCTTCGCAGCTCACGCTGAGCGCGTCGGCGTCGTAGTTGCAGATCTGGTTGCCTTCGCAGGCCGCACAGGCGTCGGCCTCGGGCTGGCAGCTGCCCGCCACGCAGTAGGAGCCGTCGGTGCAGTCGTCTTCCGCCGAGCACACTTCGGGGTCGACGCATGCGCCGCTGGCGGGGTCACAGACGCCGCGGGCACACTCGTCGTTTTCGTCACACTGGTTGGCCTGACAGGTGTTGTCTTCGGCGCAGAAGAACCCGTCGGCGCAGAGCTGGTCGGAGCCCTCGCAGTTCTCGGCGTTCACACAGGCGCGCTCGTCCACCGAGCAGACCCCGCGGCTGTCTTCACAGGCGAGTTCTTCGCAGAAGGCCTCTTCGGTGACGCAGAGGTTTACGGAGCAGACGAAGCCGTCGAGGCAGTCTTCATCCTGGGTGGAGATGGCGCAGGCCGGGGCGTTTTCGCATTGGCCGGTGGCCTCGGAGCACTCACCGCGCTCGCAGGTCACGTCCTCGCAGCTGGCTTCCTGGCAGACGTTGTCGTCGCCACAGAAAAAGCCATCGACGCAATCTTCGTCGATGGCACATTCGCCGGCGTTGACACACTCACCGGCCTCGCAGACGCCCCGCTCACAGGTGACGTCTTCGCAGAGGTTGGTCACCTGGGGGTCGTCGTCGGGGCCGCAGGCTGCGGCAAAAAGTGTGAAGCTACTCAGCATCACGAGCGTGAACCACCGGCGCAGATTCTGCGCGTCTGGTGTCCAGTTCCGAAGGGGGGGCCGCTGCATGGTGACTCCTCACGTAAAGGGTGCGCCTGTGACCACAAATCAGGGAGCGAAGCCGGGCTTGCTCGCCAGAGAACCTGTGAAACACTTAACTTTCGCTATGTTAGCGGGAATACGTCGCGTCGAATACGATGGGGAAATTGCATATCCATGTCAAGGGGATTGCAGCCGTGACGTATTTTTACAGAAATAGCGTAATCACCCCTCCCGATCCCGCCTCAGGGCTGCACGAGAGTGGGAGCCAGAGGCGGCCGAGAGAAGAGGGGTTGTGAGATTTTGTAAACATCGGGCAAGAAAAAAATGCGCCGGCGATGATTCGCCGGCGCATCAAGGTGAAAAAGGAGCCGAAGAGTTTAGAAGAAGGTGGCCTCCAGCTCGAAAGCTCCGGCGCTTTCGGCGTCGTAGCTGTCGACCACCAGGATGTAGGTGCCGGCCTCGGGGGCGGTGAAGCTCAGCGTCTCGTCGACGGGGCCGAAGGCGTCCTGGCCGGCGAGGCAGCTGTTGGCGTCGCCACAGTGCTCGAGGATATAGAGCGCGAGGTCGGCTTGAGCCCCCTCCATGTTGCGGGCGACGGCATCCATGCGCTCGCCAGCTTCCAGGGTCACCTCGAAGAGGGCCTCGGGGCCCGGGGTGTCGAAGCCGGTGCAGCTGGGGTAGGCCAGGTTGAGGGTGTTGGTGAGCGTGGAGAGGTCGCCTGTGATGGTGCCGGAGGTGCTCAGGGGAACGCGATCCTCGCAGATATCACCGCGCGGGGCGGCGCAGGCGCCGTCGAGGCAGCCACCATCGCAGGGGTAGTCGACAAAGCCGCTGCGCTCCTCGTTGCAGACGCCCAGGGTCTGCGGATCGAAGCAGATGGTCTCACTGGCCTGGCACTGAGGGCTCTCGACCCAGATATCCACGCTGAACTCGCCAGTGGCAGCCGGAGCGCCGGCGTCGGCGTAGATGAAGTAGCGGCCGGGCTCGCGCGCCAGGAACTCGATCACCTGCACCTCGCCAGCGGCCGAGCCGCGCACGCCGGCAACACACTCACCGCCCCCGTCGCCTTCGATCGCGCAACCCTGGCTGATCCACAGCGACCGGTCCGTCTGATCGGAGAGCATCGCCACGATGATGCGCTCATAGGCCTGGGCGTCGACCGAGAAGACCGCCTCCGGCCCGAGCTCCTCGCTGCCGGTGCAGCTCGACGCAGCCTCCGGGGAGTAGAGGGGGGTGTACGCGCCCAGATCCGCCACGAAGCTGATGCCCTCGGTGGCGTCGATGGCCTCCACGCAGGTGTCGTTGGGAGGCGGCAGGCACGCGCCCGACGCACAGCCGAAGTAGCAGGATTGCTCCTCAAAGCGACCCAGCCCGTCGCAGACCTTCAGCGTGTCACCGTCTTCGCAGACGTTCTGGCCGGGCACGCACTCCGCCGGGCCCAGCTCAAAGTCCAGGGTATAGAGCACCGAGGAGTAGAAGGTCGTATCCACCCCCACATACACGGTGCGCGCGCTGTCCGCGGCGTATTCGACAACGTTCCGGGTGCCCATGCCGCTGGCCGACTGGCAGGAGACCTCGGCGTCGGCGCAGTCTTCAAGGAGGTAGAGCATCGCCGAGCCGCTGGCGACCTCCATGCTCACCCTTAAGACCTCACCAGCCTCCATGGGCACGGCGTAGAAGGCGTCTTCGCCATAACTGTTCAAACCGGTGCAGCTTGAGGAAGGCAGGGTGAGCTGATCGCTAAAGCGCGTAAGGGTGTCGCTGACGCGCTGGGAGCGATCGATGATCATCGCCGTGTTGCAGGTATCGTTGAGCTCTTCGTCCGGCGGCGACGCGCAGCGGTCGCGGTCGCATCCGTACTCACAGGTGACCAGGGCGTCGACCTGGGTGCCGCGATCGTTGCATTGGGCAAGCGTCTGGCCGTCGGGCTGGCAGTAGGGCTGGCCGGGCTGGCAGATGCCCCCGCCGCTTACGATCTCGGTGCGCAGCGTGAACGCCCCCGTCGACCAGCTGCTCGTCGTATCAACCACCAGGTAGTAGGTGCCGCTCTCCGGGATATAGAAAGACTCCCGAGAGGTGCGCGTGCGCCCGACCACACACGCCTCATCGACCGACTGCTGGCAGTCACTGAGCAGGTAGAGGCTTATGTTGCTCAGCGCGCTGACCACGCTGGCCTCCAGGATGTCGCCGGCGCTCAAACTCAGCGCAAAGACGGCGTCGCGACCGGCGCCACCGATGGGCTGCGCGTAGACGCAGTCGGCGTCGCGCGGGTCGATCTGCGGGCTGAAGTCGACAAACTCGCCAGTAAATTCGTCGCCGGGGTTGAGCGCGATGGCGTCCAGGCAGATATCGCCCGAGGGCACCTCGCAGAAGCCGCCCAGGCAGCTTCCCTGGCAGGCAAAAGACTCCCACACGCCATAGGCATTGCAGTACTCCACCGAGCCTGCGTCAGCGCTGCACTGGCGAGCGCCGTAGGTGCAGCCGGGGGTCTCGGTGGCGATGGTCAGCTCGTAGGTCGAGGTGCTCGACCAGCTGCTGGTGGTATCCACCACGAGCACAGCCTCCATCGCCTCGGGAGCCACAAAAAAGAGCTCGTTGTCGCGCGGGTTCGCCTCGGCAAAGAGGCAGCTCTCGATCTGCCCGCAGCTCTCCAGGAGGTAGAGCAGGGCGGAGGCGTTGGTGGTGGTCATCTTCGCCCGCAAGACCTCACCAGCTTCCAGCGCGACGCGGTAGTACGTGTCGCGACCGCGTGGTGGGCGGTTTTCAAAGTCGCAGAGCCCCACCTGACTCGCATCGGTGCTGATGTCGACGGTGCCCGCCCAGCCGCCGCTGAAGGTGCCGCCGGCGGTGGCGTCGATCATATCGACGCAGCGGTCGCCGGTGGGGTTAACGCATGCGCCGCCCACACAGCCTCCATCACAGGCCACGTAGTCGTAGACGCCCAGCGCGTTGCACACCGCCAGGTTCTGGTCGTTGTCGGCGCAGGTGGTGCTGCCCGGCTGGCAACTCCCGGGCGACTGCACGTCGACGGCCAGGGTGTAGTCGTTGGTGCTGGTGGTAAAGCGGCTGTCGACCACCAGGGTGTAGGTGCCGCTCTCCGGGGCCTGGAAGTAGAGGGTGCCCGGCCCGGCGTCGGCCAGCTTGTTCAGGCAGGTTGAGGCCTCGTAGCAGTCGTCGAGCACATAGAGCAGCGCGCTGGTCAGGGTGGTGCTGAGCTCGGCGCGCAAGACCTCGCCAGCGCTCAAGTCCACCGTATAGACCCCCTCGGGCCCGCCGCCGGTGTTGAAGCCAAAGTCGCACTGGCCCACCTCGCCACTGCCCGGAGTGATGTCGGAGCTTCCGCCAAACGAGGCGTTCACGACCTGTCCGCTGGTGAGCACCACGGCCTCCGCGCAGCTCTCGCCAGTGGGGCTGGTGCAACGCCCGTCGAGGCAGCCCCCCGAGCAGGGGTGGCTCTCCCAGAGCCCGTTGGCCGCGCAGCGCTCAAGCTGAGTGCCATCGGCTGAGCACTGCTCCTGACCCGGGGTGCATTGCGGGTCGAGCACCTCGACCTCAAGCCCAAAGGCAAGCGTGGTGCTGGAGGTGGAGGTGCGGTCGACCACCAGGAAGTAGCGACCGGTGGAGGGGGCCACGAACTCCAGGCTCGGGTCGTAGCCACTCTCAAAGCGCAGGCAGGCGTTGGCGCCACGGTCACAGCTCTCCAGCACCGAGAGGGTCTCCCCGTAGGCCGACGTGGTGAGCGAGGCACGAAGCACCTGGGAGGCCTGCAGGTCGATGGCGTAGATCGTATCAACGCCCGAGGTGCCGTTCGTTCCCACGTCGCATTGGCCGGCCATCTCCTCGGGGGGATCGATGTGGTTGGTGCCGGTGAAGTCGCCGCTGAGCGATGTGTTGGCGCCTATCAGAATCGCGTCCTGGCAGATGTCCCCGCCGGGTACCACACACGCCCCATCGGAGCAGCCGCTCTCGCAAGCGATGGCACGCAGGCGGCGCTCCTGTGCGTCGCAGTAGGCCAGCACATCGTCGCCGGCGCAGGTGAGCTGGCCGATGGCGCAGGGGCTGCTCTCCAGGGTGTAGTAGAAGGTGAAGGGGGTGGTGCCGCTGGAGAAGCTGGAGGTGCGATCCAGCGCCACCACCAGCGTCTCGTCATCCTCCGCCGTCCAGCGCAACTCGCCGCGCCGACCATTGGTCTGGCTGCGGGCACGGCAGCCGGCCGGGCTGCGGCAGTCATCGAGCATGTAGAGGGTGGCGTCTGCCGAGGGGCTCTCAAAGTAGGCCGTCATCGTCTGGCCTGCCCGAAGGTTCACCTCCCAGAAACGGTCCGCCCCCGGGGTTGCCCGGCTATACCCACCTCCGATGCACGCCGCGGGAGGATCATCGCCGAGATCGAAGTCGCTATCGCCCACCAGATCTCCACGGGCGACCTCTCCCTCGGCCAGGGGCACCGGCTCCCAGCACGACTCTCCGGAGGGGAAGGTGCAGGCGCTATCCAGGCATCCCACCCCGCAGCGGTACTCGTCGTAGATGCCGTACGCGTTGCAGTAGGCCAGGGTCGCCCCGTCGGGGCGGCAGGTCTGGGTGCCGGGCGTACAAACCTGCGGCTCAATGCTCACCGAGAGCTCGAAGGATTGTGTCAGCGGGCTCGCCACGGTGCGGTCCACCGCCAGATAGACGCGCCCGGCCTCCTCGGCCACGTGGTACAAAAAGTCCTCGTCGGGAGCCGCCGCGCTCAGGCAGCTTGAAGTGCCGGCGCAATCGTCGACCAGGTAGAGCAGGGCGGTGTTCGCCGTTGTATCCAGGTCGGCGCGCAACACATCGCCGGCCTGCAGATCCACGGCGTAGAGGGTATCGATGCCCACCGCCTCACCGGTCACGCCGGCGCATCCTTCGGTGGGGTTGATGCTGTCGCTTCCCACCCAGGTGCCCGTGGCCGACTCGCCATCGCCGAGCACGATCGCGTCCTGGCAGATATCGCCCCTGGGCGTTGCGCACGCGCCGTCGATGCAGCCCCCCTCGCAGCGGTAGGGCTCATAGAAGTTCGAGGCGTCGCAGACCCCGAGCGTGGCGTCGTCGATGCAGGCCACCGGGCCCATCGCGCAGCCCGGCGACTGCAGCGAGGTCGTCAGCTCAAACTCCGAGGAGCTCGGCGCGCCGATCACCCGGTCGACCACCACAAACACGCGCTCATCGCTGCTGCCGGCGGTGTACGAGAGGGTGTGTTCACGGCCCTGGCCGCTGCCATCCTGGCAGGTCGCGGCAAGCTCGCAGTTGGTCATCAGGTAGGCCAGAGTAAAGGCGTTTTCCGAGGCGACCTCCACGTCCAGACGCTCTCCGGCGGGCACGTCGATGGCGAAGATCGTCTCCGGGCCGGCCCCCGAAGCGTCGAGCTGGCAGCTGCCCACCGGGTCGGTGCCCAGATCGAGCGCGTTGATGCCGCGGAAGTCGCCCGTGACCTGCTCGCCAACCTCAATGAGGCGGGCGTCGGCGCAGATATCGCCCGAGGGCTCCGCGCACGCGCCCTCATTGCAGCCCCCGGCGCAGGCGTAGCTCTGGGGCTGGCCAAAACCGTCGCAGTAGCCGAGTTCCGTGGCGCTGATGCAGCCCAGAAGCTCGCCCGGAGCGCAGCTCGGGGAGAGCACCGAGGCGCTTAAGGTGAACGCGCCGGCGGCCGCCGCCCGCTGTGCGCCAATCCGTACGAAATAACGGCCGGAGCTCGGTGCCACAAAGCGCAGCTCCTGCTCTCCGGGGAACGTGTTGAGCTGGGAGGCCTGGCAACTTCCTGCAAAATCATCGCAGCGCGTGGCGACTTCGATCGCCGCCTCAAACTGCGCGTCGAGGTGCAGATCGAGCACCTGTTCGGCCTGCAGATCGGCGAAAAAGAGCGCGCCGGGGCCTTCGACGGCCTCATCGCACGCGTTGGCGCCTGTACCCGTGGCGTAGTCGCTGATGCGTCCCTCAAAGCTCGTGCCATCGCTGAGCGCCACGGCCCCTTTACAGACGTCATTCTGCATCGGAGCGCATCGTGCCGCCTGGTCCGGAGCCTGGGCCTCCGCGCAGCCGAAGGCGCAGCTGCGCTCATCGAGGTAGGCCACCCCCGAGGGGCTGCAGACCTCCAGCATGTCGCCGGCGCAGCGGGTCGTGCCCGGCTCGCAGATGACCTCGCCGGCGAGTATGCGCAGCGGGGCCTCTTCGGCGATCTGGGCCTCACCGCTGTCGGCCACCACAAAGACGGTGCGCTCGACGGCCGAGCTGTTGACGTAGACGACGCTCTGTTCAAAACGCCCGTTAAGTTCGGCCTGGCGGCTGTCGGCGCCGGCCAGACAGCTGGAGGCGGGTTGCTGGCAGTTCTCCATAATGTAGAGGGCGGTGTTGGCGATGTTGCTGCTCAGCCACCCCTCGACGGCCTGCCCGGGGCCGAGCGTGACGCGGTAGACCGCGTCGGCCTGGGAGGTCGAGCGGGACTCGAGATTGCCGGGAAGGCAGCTCGCTGCGCCCGGATCGTAGTCCGGCGTCAGATCGCGCCAGCTGACCACCCCTTCAAACCCGTCGGTGGCGTCGATGGCCGCCGAGCAGCGGTCGCCCTCGCTGACCACACACGCACCGGTCTGAGCCGAGCAGCCCTGCTCGCAACTCTGCGGCGCATAGGCCGTGCCATCGTCCAGACAGACCTCCGCCTGGTCCTCACCCACGCAGCGGCTCTGGCCCGGGGTGCAGCTCAAGTCGTCGATGGCCAGGGTCAGGTCGTAAGCGCCGCGCTCAACGGTAGTCTCCCCCTGGACGATCACGTGGTAGACCCCTTCGCGAAGCGTCATCTGCAGCGTCTCTCCGGCCACAACCTCCTCCGCCAGCGCGCACGCCAGCGCTCCGGTCGGGCTGTCGCACCCCTCCCGCAACACCACCCCCAGCGCCGCGTTCGAGTTCGAACGCACGCTCAGGCTCACTCGCCCCGGACGCTCCAGCACAAAGCGGTAGGCCTCGGCCGGCGAGCTCGCGTCGAGGCATTCGCCGGCATCGATCCCCTGGATGGCGTCGGTGGTGTCGCCGGGGTGAATCCCCGGCTCGATCGTCTCGGCGTCGGCGCAAAACGCCGCGATATTCTCTTCGACAAAACGCCCGAAGAGGCTGTAGCGAAGCCCGGAAGAGGGCGCACCCTCGGCCGGGCGCACCTCCAGGGTGTAGACGCCGAGCTCAAAGGCGCGCACGTCTTTCTCCAGGCGCAAAACGCCCCGTTCGTCGCTCTGCGCGCGGGTGATCTCCTCGCCATTCGGATCGAGCAGGCGCACGTCGAGCTGGCCCGCGCCCAGGTCCTCTTCCGCAAGTCGAAGCTCAAAGATTGCCACGCCGCGGATAAGCCCCTGGCCCTGCACATTGTAGGTAAAGCGGTCCACGTCGCCCTCGCAGACCGACGCGCGCACCTCGCCATCGACGGCCTGCGCGGCGTTCAAGTCGGTGGCCTCGCCAGTCCCGTCGTTGGGCTCATAGCTGTCTTGAACGCAGCTGAGCTCCTCGGCCGGGGCACAACGCCCGGCACGGCAGACCCGGCCGTCGAGGCAGTCCACCGAGCGCTCGCAGCCGAGCACATTCTCCCGGCAGATCACTTCGTTGGACGTGTCGTCGACATCGCAGCTTGTGTTGCCCGCGCAGCGCGCACACGCCTCGTCGGGGGCTTCGCAGCTGCCCTCGACGCACCACAGGCCATCGAGGCACTCCGTCTGGTCGTCGCAGACGGAAGCGCTGACGCACTCGCCAGAAGCCGGGTCGCAGACCCCGCGCGCGCAGCTTACGCCTTCGTCGTCGCAGACGTTGGGCTGGCAGGTGTCGTCCTCGGCGCAGTAAAAGCCCGCGAGGCAGCGCGCGTCGTCGCCGTCGCAGCGCTCGGCGTTGACGCAGGCGCGCTCCTCCACCGAACACGCGCCACGCTCACAGCCCAGATCGGCGCAGAAGTCCCCCTCGCTCACGCAGCTTCCCTCCACGCAGAGGTGCGCCTCCAGGCAGGCCGTCTCCACGGTCAGCGAGCTGCACGCCGCGTCGTTGACGCACTGGCCGCTGGCCGGGTCGCAGATGCCCCGCGCGCAGCTGACCCCTTCGCAGAGCCCAGCCTCCGCGTCGGTGCACGCGCCGTCGATGCAGTTGAACCCCTCCAGGCAATCATCCGGCAGCTCGCAGACTGACGCGTTTTCGCAGACGTTCTCGGAGGTGCAGGCGCCCCGCTCACAGGGGGCACGCTCGCTGCACTCCAGCTGCGGCTCCTCGCCACCACAGGCGAGTAGCCCCACACACATATAGAAGACGAAAAAAAGACGGGAGACGCGCATGGCACAGGCCTTAAAAGCGACGGGCCAAAAGCCCGGGTCAACGACGTAAGAAAGCGTTAACACCGTCGCGAAAAGGCGCTCTGCGGTCAAGGTAGGGCTGACCGCCCGGTCACCGCCGATCCCCGGGTCGCCCGGGAAGGAGGAGGGAGCTGATGAGAGGGCGCGCGCCCCTGCCCGGAGCGATGCACGATGCCTTTCCGCGCCTTAAAATCGCGCCGGAAGCGATGGCATGTCGCAAAATACCACACCAGGGGTGGGGTCGAGGCGATGGCATGTTGCAAAATACCACGCCAGGGGTGGGGTCGAGGCGATGCCATGTTGCAAAATACCACGCCAGGGGTGGGGTCGAGGCGATGCCATGTTGCAAAATACCACACCAGGGGTGGCGGGCAGGGCATCGGCTGTGCCAATCTGTCGCGCTTTAGAAGAATTGAGGGGATGCCCGATGCCTTCAGGTCCCCTCGGGGCGCACCGGAGCGCCGGCGGCATCGTCAGGCGCTGCCGTATCGCCCATCTCAGCGTCGGTCTCGGGGCGTTTCTCAGTGTCGACCGTCGGCGTCTCCGCGCCGCTGCGTTCGCCCGCTGGCGAGGTGGCCGGGGCGGCCACCTGCACGTCTTCGGAGGTCAGCGACTCCACAAAGGCGGTGGTCCCCACACCGATCACGTCTCTGAAGGAGAGCAGGGCGACGAGCATCAGCGTGAGTACGGCGATCTGAATCGCGGCCGCGCGCATATTCAGCGCGCGCCGGCGGATGGGGCGTCGGTAGCGTGGCATAGGGGACCGGGGGTTGATTCAGGGCGTGAGCACGCGGTCGGGGCAGCGCTCATCGGCGCGGCGCAGACCGCGGATATGCATCTCCAGGCGAGTGCGCCCGCGGAAGGTCGCGAAGCGGGGAACGAAGGCGACGGCGACGGGCACGTTGAGCAGCGCCGCCTCCTCTGCCATAGAGAACCCGATGCCGTCGATGGCATTTCCGCCGCCCCGAAACTTCGCCTTGAGATGGTTGTTGCCGACCACCCGCACATGCGAGGCCTGGCTCTGGCGGCAGAGCAGCACCGGCTCCCGGTTTCCCGTCCCGAAGGGGCCCAGCCGCCTCAGATCTCGCCCGAAACGCTCATCGAGCTCCCCCAGGCAGACCTCGCAGTCGATGTCCAGGCGGCGCTGCGGCAGCACTCGCCCCTCCAGCCCCCGGCAGAGGCCCTCGTCGAGGCGCTCGCGCAGGGCTTCGACGTTTTTCTCCAGCAGCGAGAGGCCGGCCGCGGCGGTGTGCCCGCCAAAGGTCTCGAGCAGGTCTTCGGAGAAGCGCAGCACCTCGATGACGTTGATGCCGTCGATGCTGCGCACGCTCCCTTTGCCCACACCTTCCTCGTCGATGCCCACCATGGCCACCGGCCGGTGAAAACGCTCCACCAGGCGGCTGGCGACAATGCCCAGCACCCCGCGGTGCCAGCCCCGTCCGGCCACAACGAGCATCTGGCGGCCCAGCGCCACCTCGCGCTCGGCCTCGGGAATCGCAAGCTCCAGAAGCTCCCGCTCCAGGCCCTGGCGGGCCTTGTTCTGGCTCTCAAGCTCGCGGGCCAGGGCGATGGCGCGGGCGTAGCTCTCGGTGGTCAGAAGCTCCACGCAGATCGAGGCGTCGCCCATGCGACCGGCAGCGTTAAGACGCGGGGCCAGCCGAAAGCTGATCGTCTGCGGAGAGATCGGCCCCTGGTCGACGCGGGCGCGCTCCATCAAGGCCGAGATCCCGGCGCGTCGTCGCCCGCCCAGCACGTCGAGGCCGTGGCGCACAAAGATGCGGTTGAGATCCACCAGCGGCACCACGTCGGCCACCGTGCCCAGCGCCACGAGATCCAGGTACTCGCGCACGTCCGGCTCCGGGATGTGACGAAATACCCCGTGGTCGCGAAGGGTCGAGCGCAGCGCCACCACAAGGCAGAAGGTCACCCCCACCGCAGCGAGCTGTTTGAAGGCGAAGCCGCAGCCGGGCTGCAGGGGGTTCAGAATCGCGTTGGCCGGCGGAAGCACCGGCGGCACGGTGTGGTGATCGACCACCACCACGCGCAAGCCCAGCTCCCGGGCCAGCCGAATCTCCTCGACGTTGGAGACGCCGCAGTCGGTCGTGATGATCAGCGAGATACCCGCCTCGGCAAAGCGGCGCACGCTGCGCGCGTTGAGCCCGTAGCCGTCCTGATCGCGCTGGGGGATGGTGTACTCGACCTGGGCGCCGAGCTGGCGCAGAAACTGGTAGAGCAGGGCGACGCTGCAGACCCCGTCGACGTCGTAGTCGCCGTGGATCATGATGCGTTCACCCCGATCGATGGCGGTGAGCACCTCGACGACGGCCTCTTCCATGCCCTTCATGCCAAAAGGGTCGGCCATCTGTTTGAGCGAGGGGTTCAAGAAGCGCGCGGCCTGGTCGACGTCGCCAATGCCGCGCTGCAAGAGAATGCGTGCGGTCAGCGGGTGCACGCCAAGCTCTCCGGCCAGCGTCTCGGCGCTGACGTCTTGAGCTCGGGTTACAACCCATTCGGGGGAGGTCTGTTCCATGGTCGTTGGGCCTGCGTCTGGCGCAATACAAGGGCGCGCGGGGTCGTTCGTCAAAAGGGCGCGCCGGGCGACGGTGAGCCTAACAAAGTTTCCCCCCAACGTCATTCACCGCGCAGAGGAGAGGGGGCGGCCTACTGCTCAAAAAAAGAGCCCCGCGGCGGGCGCCGCGGGGCTCTTAAGCGTCTTGCGTCAACGCGTCAGGGCTGCGTTCACACGCTGGCACCCTGGTCGGCGTCGGCCTTATCGAGCAGCGCCTGAGCCTTGCGACGCTCCTTGAGGTAGCCGTCCATGCGCACCATCAAAGGCGCGGCGATGAAGATCGAGGAGTAGGTACCGACGACGATGCCGATGATCAGCGCGACGGCGAAATCCTGAATCAGGCCGGTGCCGATAATCGCGATCATGGTGACCGCCAGCAGCGTGGTCAGCGAGGTGATCAGGGTACGGCTGAGCGTCTCATTCATCGCGTCGTTGACGACCTCGATCAGGGGCTTGGTGCCGGCGCTGTCGAGGTCTTCGCGGATGCGGTCAAAGAGCACGATGGTGTCGTTGAGCGAATAACCGATGATGGTGAGTACGGCGGCGATGATCGGCAGGCTGATCTCGATCTGCAGCAAAACGAACATGCCCAGGGCAATCGTCACGTCGTGCGCCAGCGCGCCGACCGCGCCCGGGGAGTAGCGGATGTCAAAGCGGAACCAGATGTAGACGAGGATCGCCAGCAGGGCGACGATGATCGAGACCAGACCGCTGTTACGCAGCTGCTCACCGGCGCGCGGGCCGACCGTCTCCAGGCGCTCCAGGCCGCCGGCTTCGGTGAATTTTTCGCCGAACGCCGCCGCGAACCCTTCGCGAATAATGTTCTGAAGGTCCTGGAAGCGCACCGTGTAGAAGGCCTCTTCGGCCTGACCGGCAGTCTGCACCGTCACCTGCGAGAGGCCGGTGGCCAGGATGGCCTCCTCGATCTGCGCGGTGTCTTTCTGGGCGCTGAAGCGAAGGTCCATGCGGTCGGGCTGCTCATCGTTCCAGAGCGCGGCGTCGAGGTCGCCCAGCGCTTCCATCGCGTTGCGGATCTCTTCGACCTTGACCTCATCGACCACCGAGACTTCCTGGGTCTGGATCATAAAGCGACCCTCGCTCTCGGCACCGTAACGCTGCACCGAGGCGTCAGTCAGCCCGATGCTGGCGGCGGCGTCACGCACCTCATCGTCGGTGACGCTGGGGTCGACCTTGATGATCAGCTCGGTGCCGCCGCGAAAGTCGATGCCCCATTTGGGGCCGACGGTGACCAGCAGCACCAGGCTCGCGATCATGAGAATGATCGACACGATCCCGGTGATTTTGCGCTTCCCGATGATGTCGTTCTGCGCATCGTAGGGGTAAATTTGCAACATCTTCATGAGTATCTCACTGCTATTCGAGGGCGCCGCCGGCGAGTCGTGATGACCGGCCGGCGACGCGTTCGCGCGTTCGGGTAATTAGGGGTCTCGCTCAGATGCTCAGCGTGTCTTTCTTGCTATGCGCCATCCAGTCGTCAAAGAGGATGCGCGTCACGTAGACGGCGGTGAAGAGCGTCGAGACGATCCCGATGAGCAGGGTGATAGCAAAACCGCGAATCGGGCCGGTGCCGTACTGCAACAGAACCAGCGCGGCGATACCGGTGGTGATGTTGGCATCGAGAACCGCCGAGAAGGCCAGATCAAAGCCCTCCTTGACCGCCACCCGAATGGGTTTCTTACGCACCACCAGCTCCTCGCGAATACGCTCGTAGATGATGACGTTGGCGTCGACGGCCATACCGACGGTCAGAATGATGCCGGCGATGCCCGGAAGGGTCAGCGTGGCGCCGATGGCGGCCAGGCCGGCCATGATCAGCACCAGGTTGAGCGTCAGCGCGATCGTCGAGATGAAGCCGCTGCGGCGGTAGTAGATGAGCATAAAGAGGATGACCAGGATGCTGCCCACCATCAAAGCGCGCATCGAGGAGTCAATCGAGTCCTGACCGAGGGTCGGGCCGACGATCGTCTCAAACTGGCGCTCGATCGGCGCGGGGAGCGCACCGTGGCGAAGCGCGATGACGAGATCCTGCGCCTCCTGCTGAATCTCGGAGTAGGACTGCATCGAGCCGAGCGTGATCTGGGCGCGACCGCCGAGGATCGGCTCGTTGATCACCGGAGCGCTGTTGACCTCGTCGTCCATCATGATGGCGAAACGCTGGCCGGTGTACTCGGTGGTGGTGTTCCCGAAGAGCTCGGCGCCCTTGGCGTCGAAGTTCAGCGAGACGTAGGGGCGGTTGAACTGCTGGTCGACCGCCACGCGGGCATCCTGGATGTAGTCGCCGGTCAGCTCCGCCTCGCGGTAGACCAGGTAGGTCTTCCAGTAGGACTGCTGCTCATCGATGACGCCGTTCTCGCGGTCGATGTAGACCGGGTGGAACTGGTAGCCGATGGCGCGGTCGTCGGGAGCGCGGCCGGCGAAGAACTCCTTGAGCGCGTCCTTGCTCTGGTGAGTCACCGAGAAGTAGCCGCCGTCGATGCTGCGAAGCGCAAAGCCCGCGGGGAGCTGGCCGCGGAACTGGCCGAAGTACTGGTTGGTGCCATCGTCGTCGACCATCTGGAAGCGAAGCTGCGCGGTCTGACCGATGAGCTCCTTGGCGCGCTCGATGTTCTCTTCCTGGATGCCCGGGAGCTGAATGACGATGTCGCTCATGCCCTGGCGGGTGATGGAAGGCTCGGCCACACCCAGCGCGTCAATACGCGAGCGGATGGTCTCGATGGCCTGGGTCACCGCGAAATCTTTGGTCTCGTCGATGTAGTTCGGGTCCATCTCCAGGCGCATCGTGTTGCTGCCCGTGTCGGTCAGCAGCATGCTGGGGAAGAAGCCCATGAACTCTTCGGTGAAGAGATCCTTGTCGGCCGACTCTCCCAGCGTGACATCGATGTAGGTCTCACCCGGGGGGTGATTGGCCTCCACCTCAATGCCTTCCTTCTCCTGAGCCAGACGCTCTTCGAGGTCGGAGGCCATACGCGTGAGGCGGTCCTGGACGGCGCGGTCGACATAGACGTGGTACTGCAGAAGCAGCCCGCCCTGGAGGTCGAGGCCCAGCGTCAGGGGCTGGATGCCCTCCCAGGTCACCTGGCCGGTAGCTTCATTGGTCTCCAGGAACATCGAGGCGACGCCATCGGTGCTTCCCGGGGCGCCGTCGAGTTTGCCATCGGACCAGTCGATGATCGTGGGGGTCAGCACGTAGAGCGCGACCAGAAAGGCCACGACAACAACTCCCCAGCGGTACAGTGAGCTCTTCATAAAACCGAAACTCCGTTCGAGCGCGCGGCCAGCGCCGGGCCATCCTGGCCCGGGCGGCAAAGCGCGCTCTGTCGTCAATTCGCGAGCCGGACCCCGCATCGTAGAGGGCCCGGACACATTCTTGGGGCAGGCGTCAGGCGACGCCGCCAAATCAGTCGTCTTTCTTCTTCTGTTCGGGCTCGGGGTCGCCAACGGTCACGGCGCTACCCGGGATCGGGTGCAACTTATTGCGGTCGAAGCGAACCTTGGTGCCCCGGGTCAGCTCCACATGGGCGATGGCGCCGTCGATGCTCACCACCTTGCCGTAGAGCCCGCCGGCGGAGATGACCTCATCGCCGGCCTTCAACCCCGAGACAAAATCGCGGTGGGCTTTGGCCTCTTTGGCCTGGGGGCGGAGCACGATGAACCAGAAAATCAGCACCATCAGGCCGATAAAGACCAGGTTCATCATCGGGTTCGGCGCACCGGCCGCCTGTGCGAGTATCACGAGTTGGGGGCTTTGCATGATTGGCGAGGTCTCCAGACCGCAGAGAGAGATGAAAGGTTCGAGCCAGATTCGCTGGCGAGGCCATAGCCCGGCGCAGCGAGGGTTTTATTTCCCGGCAGCAGCAAAAGGGCATTTTCTCCGGCTCGCAAGGACGCTGTGAATTAGCAGCCTTCCGGGGGCGGGTCAAGCGCGCGCCGGCGCAGGCTCTGGCGCGGCGTCGGGTGCGCAGGCCGGGGCGTTTACGCCGCCTTCAGCGCGAGCCTCCCTCGGCCTGCAGTTCATGGAAGCGCTTGCGGAAGGCCTCAAAACGACCCTCGACGATCGCCTCGCGGGCCTGCCCGACCAGCGTCAAAAAGTAGCGCAGATTGTGCAGGGTGCAGAGCTGCGGCCCGAGCATCTCTCCGCTCTTGAGGAGGTGACGCAGGTAGGCGCGCGTGAAGTTTCGGCAGGTGTAGCAGTCGCAATCTGGGTCCAGCGGGCGCAGATCTTCTTTATGTACCGCGTTTCGCACCACGACGACCCCGCGGCTGGTGAAGCACTGGCCGTTGCGGGCGTTGCGGGTGGGGATCACACAGTCGAACATATCGATGCCGCGCGCGATGCACTCCACCAGGTCTTCGGGCTTTCCGACGCCCATCAGATATTTAGGCTTCTCATCGGGCATCATCGGCGTGGTGAACTCGACGGTGTCGTACATCGCCTGGGTTTCCTCACCCACGCTCAGGCCTCCGATGGCCATGCCCTCAAAGGGAAGGGGCCCGAGCTCTTCGAGGTGCTCGCGCCGTAGCTTCTCGCTGGTGCCTCCCTGGCCGATACCAAAGAGCGCGCAGTCGGTTCGCGTGCGCGCCTCCAGGCAGCGCTTCTCCCAGCGGGTGGTGCGCGCCATCGACTCGCGCATGTAGTGCTCATCGGCGCCGGCAGGCGGACACTCGTCAAAAGCCATCATGATATCGCTCCCCAGGGTCTCCTGGATCTCGATGACCTTCTCCGGCGTAAAGAGGTGGTAGGACCCGGAGATATGATCCTGAAACTCCACGCCTTCCTCGCGGATCTTGCGCAGATCTTTAAGGCTGAAGACCTGGTAGCCCCCCGAGTCGGTAAGGATCGGCCGGTCCCAGCCCATCATCTTATGGAGCCCCCCGTGGGCGCGCACCACGTCGAGGCCCGGCCGAAGGTAGAGGTGGTAGGTGTTGCCCAGAATGATCTGAGCCTCCACCTGGCTGGCGAGCTCATCGGGGCGCATCGCTTTGACCGTGCCCACGGTGCCCACCGGCATAAAAATCGGCGTCTGGACCGTGCCGTGGGTCAGCTGCAACTCGCCGGCGCGTGCCGCGCCGTCTCGCGCCACCTCCCTGAATGAAAAAGTCTCGCAACGTACACTGTTGGCGATCGACGTCATAAATGGGGTCCTTTCAGCCCGAGCGGGCAGGGGGGATCAGAGCAGCAGAGAGCTGTCGCCGTAGCTGTAGAATCGATATCCGCCGGCGACCGCCTCGTTGTAGATGCGTCGCACCGCCGGATAGCCGACAAAGGCCGTCACCAGCGCGAGCAGCGTAGAGCGGGGGAGATGGAAGTTGGTGATCAGACCATCGCAGAGCCGCAACGAGTCGCCCGGGCGCAAAAAGATATCGGTCTGTCGCCACCCGGGCAGAAGGGGCTCCTCGCGGCGGGCTTCGGCCTCCAGAGCGCGCGCGGAGGTGGTGCCCACGGCGATCACACGGCCACCGCGCGCCTTGCAACCCTCAACCTTTGCTTTAAGCCCCTCGGGGATTCGGTAGGCCTCGGCATGCATGGGGTGCTCATCGAGCGTATCGCTGGTCACCGGTTTAAAGGTGCCGGGCCCCACGGTCAGCGTAAGCGTAGCGCGCTCCACGCCGCGAGCCTCCAGTCCTTCAAGTAAAACTTCAGAGAAGTGAAGTCCCGCCGTCGGCGCGGCCACCGCGCCGGGCTCACTGGCAAGCACCGTCTGGTAGCGCACGCTGTCGTCGATGGCCACATCGACCTCGGACTCTCGACGGCGCTGTTCGATATAAGGAGGAAGGGGAATGCGCCCGAAACGCTCCAGAAAGGCCAGCGCGCTCCCGGACGAGTCCACGGCGACGAGCGCGCGGCCGGGCGCCACCTCCAGAAGTTCCACCGGAAAGGCGTCATCACCGGCGCGAACCGTCAGCGTCATACCGGTGCGAAGCGGCTTGGAGCTCCGCGTCATGCAGCGCATCTGAAGCTGTCCAGCGGCCGGCTCGCTCCAGCGATGCTCTCCGCCGGGCTGCTCCACCTCCAGCGCCAGAAGCTCCACGCGCCCGCCTGTCTCTTTAAAAGCCTCCAGCCGCGCCGGCACCACCCTCGTATCATTGAAGATCAGCAGGTCCCCCGGACGCAGATGGTCGACGATCGCATCAAAACGCGTATGCGTAAGGCGCTCACCCGCGCGCTCGTAGACCAGGAGGCGAGAGTGCTCGCGGCGCTCGGCGGGCGTCTCGGCAATAAGTTCGGGGGGCAGGGCGTAGTCGTAGGCCTCCACATCGTCCAGCGCCACGTCGTCTTCATGGCGAGCCCAGACGTCGAGGGTCACGCGCTCTTTTTTTGCATCGATACTCATCGTTCTCCCTGCCACAACCTTTGTGCCGGGCGCTCTTCCTGCTACACTCGCCAGCGACGACTTTTCCGGACTCAAAACACACTTCCGTCCAGATTAAAAGTGCATTTTCATGGGTAATCCCGACGAAAGCGACGACCGCGCCAGCCGCCTGGGCCGCATCCAGACGATTGTGCATGAGGACTACGAGCGCATTCAGAGCACAGGCGATCCCTATGTCGTGCTCAACCTGGCGCCGGGCTCCGAGATGGAAGAGGTGCGCAGCCGCTACGAGCGCTACGAACGTTTCTACCGCGCCGAGAACTTCCAGCGTCTGGGCGATATGGACCTGACGCGCAAGGCGCTCGATATTCGCCGGGCCATCGGCCGGGCGGTCGTCGAGATTCAGTCGCACCAGCAGCAGGAGCCGCCCTCGAACAAGCCCGCCGCTGCACCGGCGCGTGTGGAGGTGCCCGGCGTCGATCCGGACGCTGCGGCCATGGGCGATATCTACTTTCGTGACGGCCTGACCTACCTGCGCCTGGGCGATTTCAACGCGGCCAACGACGTGCTCACACGCGCCGTGGCCTACGATCCCTCGCGAGGCATCATCCTGGCCAACCTCGCCTACACCCGCTTTAAACTCGATCCGACCAGTCGTGAGGTCGTCGATGAGACCGGCCGGCTTCTGACTCAGTCCATGAGCATGGAGCCGGATAACCCGGAGGTCTTTGTGCTCTGCGCGCGCTTTGCGATCAACACGCAGAATAAGGCGATGATACAACGCGCCATCGAGCGTCTGGAGAAGCTCAAGCCGGATCATCCGCGCCTGGAGCGCCTGAAGCGTCGCGCGCGCCTCTGAGTCTCAGAGCAGCGAGAACCCCACAAAGCCCGCCCAGCGTCCGACCACCGGCCAGGCCGCCGCTTTCATGCTCAGCGCCCAGCCCAGCTCGGGCCAGCCGTAGCGCAGTGTGACTTCCCCGCCGCGCTCGGTGGGCGTCTGCACGTCGCCGTGAAGGCGCAGCTCGCCAGCCCAACGCCGCCAGGTCGCAAAGAAGGCCGAGGTGTGAAAGACCGCCGCATCATCTGCGGCCAGGGCAGGGTGCCAGCCCAACACGTAGTCGGTGCGAAAGCGCGTATCGAAAAAGGGCGACGTCGGCTGGTAGCCACGACCCCGCCAGAGCACATGGCGGGAGCGGATCGGGCCGAACCAGGCGACTTCCACCCGGGCGGCAAAGCTCAACGACTGGCAGCGGCCGTGGCACATCGCGTCGGCACGCACCACCAGCTTCCGAAGCACCGGCGCCACAAGACGCACCGACCCCTGGTATGTGGACTGCCAGTTCTGCGCGCGTCCATCATCGGTGAGCATCACGCCCAGGGGCACTCCCAACGCCCAGCCCTTACCAAAGATCAGCGCCTGGTCGACCACAGCGCCGGCCAGGTTGAAGGCCGCGTCGCGCTGCAGAAGGCGGGTGGGCTCCTCGTCGCTCCCGGGCTCCAGCGGTAGAGCGAACGCGCTAAGGTCGCCGGCCCCCTGCCTGCGCCCTGCGATCACACGCGGGGCCAACACATGGGTGACCCGCCCCAGTCGCGCACGAAGCGCAAGCCCGGCGTCGACCATCGCGTCGGCCGACGTCCCACTCACAGGCCCCGGAGGAGGCTCGGTCGAGTCCGGCATTTGTACATCGGCCCAGGCAAGGTTGAGGTTGAGACGAGGTCGGATCCAGACACGCCCGGCATCACCGAAGGTGCGGTGCACCCCGATCTGAGCACCTCCCAGCCGCCCTCGAGCGATGGCGTCGCGACGCTCGGTGTGCGAGAGGCGAAGATCGGCGCGCAACGCACCCAGATCAACTCCGCCGCCGTAGACAAGATCCACCACCGAGGCATCCTGCATCCGCACGCCGGCATTAGCGCCGGCGTAGGGGAGGTCGGCGTGGGCCGCGCTGATCTGCAGAGCTGAGTGAGCGCCACCCCAGCTCACCCCGGCGCGCTGCAGACGCCAGTCGCGGAGCAGGGCGTTGCGCTCCAACCTGCGCCGGCGCCAGGCCGCCGCCTGCGACTCCCCCCAGAGTCGCAAGGTCTCAAGCTCCACGCCCAGGTGTCGGCGCGCGTCACCCACGCTGAGCTGACCGTCCACGCCCACCGCCGCCTGGTCGTCGCCGCCAAACGCCGCATCCAGATGCAGCGCCTGCAAGCGGCAGCGATCGCGGGCACAGGTCACCGGTTGCGCCACCCGGCTCAGCCCCACGCCGGCGATGCGGGCGCTGTCGATCGAGGCGCGCATCAAAAGGGAAGGGGCCGCCACGTAGTAGCCAAGTTCCAGCTGTAAACCTCCCGGGGCCACCCGGAGCGCCGGGGGCACCAGCCCGCCGATGCGCTCTCCCACGGGCACGCGCCGGGCCAGCGGAAGCCGCCCGGCGACGCGACCACCATGTAGCTGCCAGCCTTCATCTCTCGTAAATTCGGCGCGCTCGACCACCATCCCCGAGGCATCCGGCCAGGCCACGTCCAACCCATCGTGCTCAGCCGCCTCGCAGGAGGGAGATGCGATGGGCTCAACGTCGAGAAGTGCGCTCTGCCAGCGAACCTCGTCGAACTGCAGCGTTGCCTGACCCCAGTCCGCTTCAACATGCTCTGCGCGAAACACCTCAGCCGAGCCCGCCTCTCGCCAGCGCAGCTCGCCAAGCGTCGCATGAGGCCCGCTCTCTGGCCCGCGCTCAAAGATCACATCCCGCGCGACCCACACACCCTTATCGGAGCCCGCGCGCAGCTCGGCGACACGCACCTGGTCGGCGCGCGCATCCACCCCCACTAGCACCACGTTAAACGCATCGCCCTCGATCGTTACGCAGGGGCAAAGGGCGCTCGCCACATTTTTGCACTCCCAGAGCGCCGAACGCGTGCGGGTATGCACGCGCTCCAGCGTCTCAAGAAACGCAAAAGCCGGCGGGAGTTCTAACCCGCCGGCGCCCTCCGCTTCAGCGGGCTGCTCAGCCTTTGCAGAAGCTGCCAGGCTCAGGCACAACGCCAGCGCGGTGGCTCCAATCCCTGACCATCGTCGCCTCATGTCGTCGGACCCGGCCTCAAGATTAGTCTGCGCTCGCCTGCGCGCTCTCTGAAGGCTGGTAGGGGAAGTCCACGTACAGATACTCCCCCTCGGTGCTCACTTTAGGCTCGACCTGCTCACGAAGTTGAAGGGTCACCTCCACATCACTCCCCACCTCACGGGCATCAATGCGGGTGACGGCCCGCCCGAAGTAACTTGCGTCGACAAAACGGCTGAAGTTACGCGTCGGGATCTCGGCATCTTCAAAGATCAACACCAGCGAGGGCTGCTCACCCATGCCCTGGTTGACCCGGTAGCGCATCGGCCGCGGGCTCTGGAAGAAGACGCGCGTGCGAGTCTCTTCAGGCTGAAAACCTACCCAGGTCAGCTGGTTGGGGCGGTCGGCCCGGGCGCCTTCGCGCCGCGCGTCCGAGAGGTGCGGAAGCTCATCGCGAGTCCCCGGAATCACCCCCCGATAAAGCTCACCGACAGGGCGGTTGGCGAGCTGCGCCGTCTCGGCCCGACGCATGTTCTGGCTGCGCGTGCCGTACATCGAGATCTGGTAGGAGCCGACATCTTCGCCTTCCTCGCCAGCTTCTTCCTGCGCCTCACCGCCACCGCTGGCGGGCTGTGCAGGCTGCGGCACGGGCATCCCCGGGATGTAAATCTGCGACTGACTGCCGTCGCCGGCATCATCATAGCGCTTGATCGTCTGCGCCTGCGCATCAACCGACACTCCGGCAATGGCGAGCGTGGCGGCGATCATCAGCATCCTGGGCGTCTTCATCCTGACCTCGGAGAACGGGGCACTTCATTGAGCCGGTGGGCATGTCATCGCCCCAAACTAACATCGCATTGAAAGGGGTAGCAAGTTATCTACATCGTCACCTCTTCTGCGTGCGACAAACGACGTTGCACGCCTGGGCCGCGCCCGACGCTCACCACCAGAAGCGTTGCCTGCACAACATAGTTCCTATTGCCGAATCGGAGTTGCCCATGATCCAGGGACTTGACCATCTGGTACTCACTGTCGCCGACATCGACACGACCCTCGCCTTCTATCAGCGCGTTCTGGGTATGCGTCTTGAGCGCTTCGGGGCGGGCCGCAGCGCACTGGTCTTCGGGAATCAGAAGCTCAACCTGCACCAGGCCGGGCGCGAGTTCGAGCCCAAGGCCCTTCGTCCCACCCCGGGGGCCATTGATCTGTGCCTGGTCACCACCTGGCCGATAACGCAGGTCATGGCGCATCTTGAAGAGCAGGGCGTCACCATCGAAGAGGGGCCCGTAGCGCGCACCGGCGCCGTAGGCCCGATCACGTCCGTCTACTTTCGCGACCCTGACGGAAATCTGATCGAGGTCAGCCGTTACCACGAATCGCCCTCGACGAAAGGGCTATAAACCTGTTGCGCGCCCGGGGTTGCTACCTGATTTCGACCGGCAGCTACGGGGAATCTGCTCGCAGACGTTGGTGAGGCCGGGGCGTATTTCCTGGGAGGTGAGGGTTTCGTGCCCGCCCCCTATTCAGCCACGTCTTACGCGGCACGCCGGATTGACGACGAAAAGCCCGGTTGCTACCGTCTGCGCGCCTTACGTTTGAATTTCTGGCCACTTCGGCCATCCAACCCATGACGAGCCGGCACCTTGCCGACTCGCCAGACCAGGAGCCAGACCTATGTCGGATATCTCCATCAAGCGCCCCCACGGTATGAACCCCGAAGAAGCCAAAGCCAAAGTCCACGGCATCGTCGCCGACATCGAGGGTGAGTTCCCCGCGCTGGTCAACAACATCAGCTGGAACGACGACAAGTCGCACGCCAAGATCAAAGGCAAAGGTTTCACCGGCCAGTTCCAGGTGACCGAGTCCGATGTGATGATCGACATCGATCTGAGCCTCATCACTCGCCCCTTCAAGGGCAAAGTAGAGGGGCGCATCCTCTCCCGCATGACCGAATACTTTGGCTAAGACACCCTCTGTGCCAGTGAAAGACGCCGACCTTCACCGGTCGGCGCTTTTGTCTGAGCGCACTTTTTGGAAAGGACGCAGCGATGAAGTGGAAACACGCTCTGACCGCCATGACGGCCACCGCGATTGTAGCACCGGCGCCGGCGAGCTACGCCGCCGAGCTCGGCGATGAAGCGCGCGAGCTCGCGCAGCAGCTCCAGGAGGACGCTAATCCTCAGGTGCGCATGGCCGCATTGCTCACCCTGGGTGAGACCGCCGACCGCGCCGGACGCCGTGAGCTGGAAGCCAAAAAGGGCGCTGAAGCCGAGCGGGAGAAGTTGGCGGTGGGCCTTGCGCTGATGCTCTCCGGCGATCGCAGCGCGACCGCTTACAGCGCGTCCATCCTCAAAGAGAGCGCCACGACCTACGCCCACCTCCGCGAGCTCGTCTTTGCGCTGCCGGCGTCGGTCCAGAAGACCTTGCTGGCAGCCACACTCGATGAGGCTGACGCCGCCACCCGCCGCGATGTCTTTCGTTATCTGGCCCAGCAGAGCGGCGACCTTTACGGCATGCTGCAAGACTCGCTCACCAGCACCAACGCCGAGCGTCGCGAAGACGCCCGCGTGGCCACCGTCTACAGCGCGCGGCCCGAAGCGTTGACGTTTGCCGAGCAGATGCTGCGCAGCCGCGACGCCGGCGTTCGCAAGGATGCCACCACCATCACCGCCGCCTTCCTCGACAAGCCCGACTCCCGTGTGGAGCTCGTTGAGGTGTTGGAGAAGGCCCTGGATAATCGCGACGAGGCGGTCAAACGCGAGGCCGCTCGCCAGCTTGTGCGCCTTGGCGAAGACAAGGGCGCCGCGCCGCTCTTCAAGCACGCCGCGACGCTTGAGCCCGCCGATCGCGCCGAGATTCTCGGCTTCCTCGTGGAGCATCGCGCCCGCGTGCGCCTCGATGAGATTCGTCCGCTGATTGAAGCCACCGAAGATCAGCGCGATCGCGAACTTCTCTACCAGCTCGCCGCCATCACGGGCGATGACGCCGTGTACCAGGAGCTCGTCGCGATGTTCCGCAGCGACCAGTTCGACAAGCGTCTTGTCGGCGTGCAGGCCCTGGGGCTGACGCGCCGCGCCGAGGCCCTCGAGCATCTGGGCCGCGGACTTTTTGAAGGTCAGCGCGAGATCCGCCTGCACAGCGCGCGCGGCCTCGGCCAGATCGCCAACCCCGAAGCCCTCACCGGCCTTCGCCGCGCGGTCACCAATGAGCGCGACAAAGAGATTCGCCTCGCTGCCGTCGAGGCGCTGGGCAACATCAAAGATCGCGGCTCGGTTCAGGTGATGCGCTTTCTGACCACCGACCAGGATCCGGAGGTCAAGCGCCAGCTCGTCGCATCGCTGATCAACACCGGTGTGCCGGAGGCCGCGCAGGCTCTGGAGATGCTCCTGCGCGACCGCAACCTCGATGTGCAGTGGGACGCCTTTGTGGGGCTGCTCAAGCTCGCGCCGGAGTCTGCGCAGCGCCACATGAGCACCGCGCTTCGTAACCCGCCGCAGCAATTCACCGACGCGCTCAACCCTCAGGAGCTCAGCTCTGAGGTGCGCAAGAGCCTCTACACGGCGATGCTCAACCACAGCTCCTCGCGCGTGCGCCAGGCCGCGATCGCCCAGCTTGAGCGCTACCGCGAGACGTTGCTGCCGCTGGCCAAAGAGCTCGCCACCTCGGCCGGCCTCAACCCGGAAGTTCGCGCCGAGCTCGTCTACCAGCTGGCAAGCTCAGGTGACGCAAAGATCGCCGCCACGCTGGAGAGCGTCGTGCGCCTCTTCGGCGAAGAGCCCGCCGCGATTGTGGCCGCCTGGGCGCTCGCGCGTGAAGGGCAGGCCGACCTCGAAGCCTCCTTCCGGGGCTATCTCGGCCGCGACAACCCGCTGATGCGCGCCATCGCAGCGTACGGTCTCGCACGCATCGACTGAGCAACGCGCCAGTCTGAGACAGCAAAACAAAAAACGCCCGCCTCGCGCATATGCGAGGCGGGCGTTTTTATAGTCGCTGCAAGCCGTTGCCCGCTGCTAACGCACCATGCGTGCGCGGGTATTTTGCCCTTAGAAGTCCAGGCGCACGCTGGCGCCGACGGAGTCGGCATTGACGCCGACGTCCCAGCTCAGCCCGTCACGCTCATCGTCGGCAGCACCCAGCGCGCGCACGATCAGGTAACCCCCGGCGGCCAACGCCAGCCCGCCGGCCGAGAAGCCGATGACCCGCATCGTATGCGCCCGGTCCATCTGCGACTGCAACTCTTCGGCCCGGGAGACCTGCCCCGGGGAGATGGCACTTCGGCCGGCAACGAGCGCCTCAGCATCGGCCTCAAGCCCTCCCAGCTGCGACTGCCCCACAACGCCCACGACCACCCCGGCCACGCCCAGCGCCGCCAGGCCCACGCCGGGCAACAACGAACCGCTGGACGCCACCGCCGGCGCCTCATCGATCGCGTTCTCAAACGTGAAGTAAACCGCCGGGTTCTCACCCCGACGAAGAATCACACGCTCAATGAGCTGCTCGCCATCTTCGCTTCTCGCGCTGATGACCGCCTCACCCGGCGCCACGTCCTTAAGCGTCTGCGAGCCCTGGCCGACCGCCTCGCCATCGAGCCGCACCTCCACGTCCGCGCCGCCGCCGACCTCAACCTGCACCTCGGCGCTTTCGCCCCAGACAAAATGTTCGACCACCGCCGGCAACCCCCGGGCCACCCAGGCATCGTCGCCTCTCAAGGTTTTCTCCTCGATGCGCTGGAGAAACTCCCCCGTCTTAAAGTCGAAGAGGTACATCGAGAACATGTGCACGTCTTCGCTGCGCTGAATCGAGCCGTAGACCAGCCGCTCACCCGCCACAAAATCCTGCAGTCCCGCCAGACACGCCGCATCCGGAGTGCTGCACCCGCCCATCATCACAAGGTCATCGATGGTGACCTCACCGCCGGGGGCGAGCGTCATCTCCTCGGTTGCCTCCAGCGCGTCGTGGAGCTCGGTGTAGAAGCGGTCCATCACCGCCTGGTCGACCTCGGAGTTGGCAAAACGCAGCACCACAACCTCAGCGGGTGCGTCCGGCGCGTCCTGCGCATAGGCCTGGGGCAGGGCGCTGCACATCATCATGGCGAAGATGCCAGAGAACCATCGTTTCATCGTTGTTCCTGGGCGTAGATTACCCGGATCGGAGCGCACGGTGCGGCCCCCCGAGCCCGGAGGTGATCATCCTGGAGGTGGTCACGACGATACCAGCGCGCCAAAATCCGTGTCAATTTGCCGACGGCGCCCGCCGCCTGCGACGTTGCCCCCGACGCGCGTCATCGGTATACCTCGCGGCAACATCCTCGCGGAGAAGCCTCTATGATTCGTCTCGATAACATCAGCAAAGCCTACGGCAGCGACGAGCTCTTTCGGAGCCTCAACTGGCAGCTCTCACCCGGCCAGAAGATCGGCCTTGTCGGACCGAACGGCGCCGGAAAGACGACCCTCTTCCGCGTGATCGTCGGTCAGGAAGAGGCCGACAGTGGCGAGGTCATTCAACCGCGCGGTGTTCGCGTGGGCTACCTGCCTCAGGAGCTCGCCGTCGAAGAGCAGGGCAGCGTGCTCGATCTTGTGCTCGGAGGACGCCAGGACCTGCTCGACATGGAGCGCGATCTTCAGCAGGCCGAAGAGGCGCTCGCGCGCGGTGAGAGCTCCGAGCAGGCCAGCGCCGCCTACGCCGATCTTCAGGAGCAGTTTCGGGTTCGCGGCGGCTACGAGTTTCGCAGCCGCGCTCGCGAGATCGCCGCAGGTATGGGTTTCTCCAATGATGAAATGGACGCCCCCATCCAGACCTTCTCGGGGGGCTGGCAGATGCGCGCGCTCCTCTCGCGACTGCTTCTCTTTCGCCCCGAAGTCCTCCTCCTCGATGAGCCCACCAACCACCTGGACCTGGAGAGCATCGAGTGGCTGGAGAAGTTTTTGAGCGGCTACGAGGGCACGATCATTGTCATCAGCCACGACCGCTACTTCCTGAACCGCCTGGTCGACACCATCGCCGAACTCAGCGGCGGGCAGGTGCACCTCTACAACGGCAACTACGACTACTTCATCAAGGAGCGCCGCGAGCGCCGCGAGCGCCTGGTGGCCCAGGCCGCCGAACAAGCCCGAGAGATCGCGCAGATCGAAGACTTCATCGAGCGCTTTCGCTACAAAGCCACAAAAGCCCGCCAGGCGCAGAGCCGCATCAAACAGCTCGAGAAGATCGAACGCATCGTCGTCCCGCCCGACTATCAGGCCACCATCGGCTTTGAGTTTCCCGCGCCGCCGCGCATCGGCAAAGTCGCACTGGAGGCCCGCCAGGTCTCCAAGCGCTTTGGTGATAACATCATCTACGAAGGCGTCGACTTCGTGCTCGAACGCGGCGACCACGTCGCGCTCGTCGGCCCCAACGGTGCCGGCAAAACCACGCTGCTCAAGATGCTCGCCGGACGCCTTCCCCCCGATGATGGCGAGGTAATTGAGGGGCATAAAGTGCAGCTGCGCTACTTTGCGCAGCACTCGGTCGACCAGCTCGATCTTCGCCGCACCGTCCTTCAAGAGATGGAAGCCAGCGCCACGATGGAGTCCCACAGCCGCGTGCGCTCCATCCTCGGCGCCTTCCTCTTCAGCGGCGACGATGTTCACAAACCCATCTCCGTGCTCTCCGGCGGGGAGAAGGGCCGACTGGCGCTGGCGAAGATGCTGCTTGAGCCCGCCGGCGTGCTGCTCCTCGATGAGCCCACCAACCACCTCGACATCTCCTCGCGCCAGGTGCTGGAGCACGCGCTCAAGAACTTCGAGGGCGCCTTCTGCGTCATCAGCCACGACCGCTATTTTCTCAATGAGGTCGTCAACAAAGTCGTGCTCGTCGAAGCCGGAAAACTCAACGTCTACCCGGGCACCTACGAGGAGTTTCGATGGCGGCGAACGCAGGAGTTGGAAGGGGGTGAGCCGGGGCAGGGGGGAGTGAGCAGCGCGGGGGCAGCCGCACCGGCGCAGGATGGACCGCTCGTCTCCCGCAAAGATCAGCGCCGCGCGCTGGCCGAGATCCGCAAACGCCGCGACGCCGAGACCCGCACGCTGCGTGCAAAACTCAAAAAGCTCGAAGAGAAGATCGAGACGCTGGAGTCCGAGCATAGCGAGTTGCAGGCAAAACTTGCCGATCCCGCCACGTATGAGGCCGGCGACGAGGTCGCACGCATCAACCAGCGCTTCCACGCCGTGGAAGAAGAACTCACCGAGGTGCTCATGGCCTGGGAAGAGCTGGGCGCAGCCGTCGAGGCGATCGAACAACGCTACGCCGAGGAGGAGTCGGCCGTTCGCGAGACCTGAGAGACGCACACGCCCCGCATCGTGCTCGCATCACGCAAAAAAGGCCGACTCCCGAAGGAGCCGGCCTTTTCTTTGTTCTGAAAACGTCTCAACGCGGTTCAGCGCGAGGCGACGGCCTCATCGACGTTCTGGCGACGTTCCCGGGCCAGCTGGTAGTAGCGTCGCAGACCTTCGCTGGCGCCCTGCGGGCCCACCAGATGCCAGGCCGGGTCGTTGGCCATCAGGCCGGCCACGGCCACGCCGCGGTCGTCGTCCCACTCTTTATGGCGAGCAAAGCCCACAAACCAGGTAAAGCGCAGGAAGGGATCCTGGTTGGAGAGGGTGCCCGTCTTGCCGCTGACTTCCACCGAATTGGGGAAGAGTCGGTTATGACCGAAGTAGCGGCGCGCCGTACCACGCTCGGCCGTGGTCACCATCATCTGGCTCAACTTACGCGCGGTCTCCGGAGTCATCACCTCGCGGAAGACCTGCGGCTCAAACTCATAGAGCGTCGTGCCGTCGGGCGCCTCATAGCGATCGATGAGGGTGGGGCGCATCATCACGCCATCGTTGGCCATAGCCCCCCCGATCATCGCGCCGTGAATCGGGCTCAAATGCGAGTGCCAGAAACCGGCCGCCGCCCGAGCACGCTCGTGCGGATCGTCCACCCGGTAGGCCTCGCTGATCTGCACCGGCAGCTCGAAGGGGATCTCCTGGTTGTAGCCAAAGCGCTCCGCCCAGGCCAACAGCTCGTCGGCCGAGATGTTCTTATACGCCTGCTTGGCGATCAGAGAATTGATCGACCACGCCAGGGCACCTTCGAGATCGTTGCAGCGGTTATCCAGCCGCGGGCTCCCCTCGATGTTGCGTACGGTCAAACCGCGGGTGCCCCCGTGGTAGCAGACCTCCTGATGAGGATCGACGCCTTCGCCCTCGATGAGCGCCGCGGCAGTCACGATCTTAAAGACCGATGCCGATGGCGCCTGAGCCTGGCGGGTGAAGTTGTCGTACTCCTCACCGCGACGCGAGTTCTCGGCCATCGCAAGCACCCGGCCGGTATGCGGCTCCATGAGCACCACGCCACCATGAGGCACGAGGTTCGCCTGAAGCATCTGGTCCAGATAGGACTGAAGCTCCGGATCGAGCGTCAGCACCACGCGCGCACCGCTGGGAAGCGTCTGCACCAGCTTATCGCCCACAACTTCCGCTTTGGAGATGTCGAGGCCCGCAGCAACCCAGTTATCCGGAAGCGCCGGGAAGGTCACCGGTTCAAAGGCGCTGGCCACACCCACCAGGCGCTCCGCGCGCTGGCGAGCCTGCTGGCGCGCTTCTTCACGCGCCGCGCTCAGACGCAACGTGCGTACCGCGCCGTCGGCCGCCGCGGCACGCTCGGCCACCTGCTGCGCGCGCTCAACTTCCTGCACCGGGGGGCTGGCCCCAGCAGTCATCACGGTCGCTCCTACGACCCCGAAAGTTAGCGCGGCGGTGGTGACCATCGTGGTCCAGACGCGATCTCGTCCTGAGATTGGCTTTTTCATAAAGCGTCGCCGATAGAGTGTGAATGAAGTGAATTTGTAATTTTCTGTGCCCAAACGGGGACTTCCGTTGTACCCGGGATCGGCTCAGTGTCAATTTCCTCGGCGGAATTTATGGGGGCAGGGCGAAAAATTGCACCGAGACTGCAAAAACAGTCTTGACGTTCCCCCTCAAAGGCCCTATTTCTCTGCGCCACGTCGGCGGTGAAAACATCGCAGACAACATCAAGGCTACGTAGCTCAGCTGGTTAGAGCGAGCGGCTCATATCCGCTAGGTCCGGGGTTCAAGTCCCTGCGTAGCCACTCTCAGAAGCCCCCGCAGCGTTCGCGCTGCGGGGGCTTTTGCGTTGGCGTACGTCGCGAGCCGCATCCGCGTTGTCACTATGCCCGCGATTGAGTAGACTTCGGGCGCTTGATTTCGCCGTCAGACCGCCATTTTTGGCGGACTTTGTCCCTTGAGGAGCCCCCACTATGAGTCAGGATACCGAAGCCGTACGTCGCGAGATTCGGCAGATGCACCAGAGCCTCGCCGAGACCAGCTATTACGATCTTCTGGGACTTCAGAGTGGGCTCGATGACGCGATCATCAAGCAGCAGGCCACCAAAGAGTTTCGCCAGCTCGCCAAGAAGTGGCACGTCGACCGCTTCAGCGCCCACGAGCTTGGTGACGACAAGAAGCTCGTCCAGGAGATCTTCGCCACGATCAACACCGCCCACCAGGTGCTCACCGACCCGGACAAGCGCGCCGAGTACGATCTTCAGCTCTCCGGCGCCAACACCGACATCAGCTCGATCCTCACCGCCGAGAACGCTTTTCGCAAAGGCCAGAAGATGCTCGAGACCGGCGCTCACGCCGGCGCCCACGAGCAGTTCAAGATCGCCAGCGAAAACAACGTCGACGACCTCGAGTACAAGGCGCACTTTCTCTACACCGAATACCTGCTCATCCAGAAGAACGCCGAGGGCACGCCACTCAACCGCAGCCGCGCTCAGGAGATCTTCAAAGAGCTCGACGCGCTGAGCATGGAGCTCCCCGACCGCGACTGGCTTCTGACCTTTATGGGCGTTGTCTCCGAAGGGCTCGGGCGCACCCGGGAGGCCGAGGGGCTCTTTCATCAGGCCATGCAGCACAACCCCCGCAACGTGGAGGCCAAACGCCACCTGCGGCTGATGGAGATGCGCAAGAACAAGAAAAAGGGCTTCTTCGCACAACTTATGGACAAGCTTAAGCCGTCCTGAAACACGCGTTGGACATTGAGGTCGATAAAGACCTGAGCGGGGCGCAGCCTGGAACACATCAAAGGTATCCAATGGTTCCGGGCTGCGCCCCTCTCTTTTCCCAAACCCTTAACGTCCGATAGTGTATATTATGTTAACTCATAAATATGGAGCGCCAGTTGAGCCCACACAATCCCGACCACGTCGATATAGGATCGCCACCTCTCGGGCTGCTCGCGTTTTCACAATAGTTCTTCCCCAATGTCTTCAATCCGCCCTTCATCTCACGAAGATGTTGCGGTGAGCTCCTCAGGCATAAACGACAAAACGCCCGGACCACATACCGTGGCCCGGGCGTCTTGTTTTTGCGTTCGCTCCGGGAACGCCGCCGTGTCGGGCGCCTGTTTGCGCCCGGTTCTTAAAGACCAACCTCAGTAGCCGGCGTACATCTCCAGGCGGTCACCCACCACGATCTCGCGGCTCGCCTTGGTGATGATGGCCGTCGAGTAGTTCTCGCGCACATCGACCACCAGCACCTGACCCACGCGCTGCCAGGGAATCTCATCGTCGGGCGCGGTTCCCGGACGTCCCAGCCCTTCGAAACGCTGGTAGATGAAGAAGCGGTTGCCCACGCGCACATTGTCCTCGGCGCCCCGGTCCACAAACACATACTGGTCGGTACCAAAGGCAAAGCCCGGCTGGAGCGTATCGACGATATGCGCGATGAGGTCGTCTTCGGCCTGGCGCGGCTGCACCGCCTTGAGCTGACGCTCATAAGGCACGAGCACATCACCGCGCTCCATCTCTCGCCAGGACTGGTCGATCATCGCCGTCTCGGCGTGATTCTCCGAGACCTCGGTGATCACCACGCTACCGAGCACAATGTACTTCTGGCCGAGTGCGTTGCCCTCCTCATCGGTGATCTCTTCCTGAAGTCGCACCACCGCGAAGCGGTCACCGACGGCGACCTCCTGCTCCTCCATCGCCGTGCGATCTTCTTCTTTGGTTTCTTCGCGCTCCCGCTCGGTGTAGGCGTCTTCGCCAAAGCCCACCCAGACCGGATCATGCTCACCGAGCATCGTCGCTTCTTTCGGCGAGCCGATGATGCGGCCGGTGTAGGCCAACTCTTCGGCAGTGATCATGCCGCCGGTGGGCAAATACATGCCGCTGGCGACGGGCTGCTCGCTGCTCTGCGCGGCAGCCGGAGAAGCATCGGCCTCGGCGGCCTGCGCCGGGGGGGCCTCCTGCAGATAGACGATATCTCCGGGATAGACCCAGTGCGGGTTGGTGATGTGCGCGTTATAGCTCCACATCCGCGGCCACTGGTAGGGGTCGCCGTAGTAGCTCCCGGAGAGATCCCAGATGGTGTCGCCGTCGCGAATCACATGGTAATCGGGCAGATCGCTGGCGTAGACACTGGGCGACTGGGCCTGGGCCTGTGGCATCGCCGGCGCACCAAAGATCGCCATGGTGGCCGCAGCCAGAATCCCGCCACTCATCGCCCGCCTGGCGCCACGGCCAGGGTTGGGTCCGACCTTCTTCTTCGACATATCTGCTCCAGATGTGTGTCATGCCCGCCTTTGAGGGCATTCAATCATCGCGTCTTCGTTCAGTCTGCCACGAGACCCTTTAGGATGCATCCCGATGCGGGTGCTCGTCGAGGCGTTTGATGCCGAGCTTTCCGGCGTTTGTTGTGGGGTACTCTTCGCTGAGTTTGCGCAAAAGCTCCACCGCCCTGCCCGGCTCTCCGAGCCGGTCGTAGGCCAGCGACATCTTGAGCATCGCGTCGGGCACCTTCGCCGCACCGGGAAGCTCGTTGAGGATGCGCTCAAACTGCGTGACCGCCTGGCTGAAGTTGCCCAGACCATAGTGGCACTCCCCGATCCAGTAGAGTGCGTTATCGATATAATCTTCGCGGGGCTCGCCGCTCAAAAAGGTCTCAAAGCCCTGGAGCGCCTCGCTGTAGGAGCCCGCGCGGTAGCTGGTGAGCGCCTCCTGGTAGAGGTCGAGCAGCTCGCGCTGGGTCTGCGGGGCTGGAGCCGGGGTGGAAGGCTCGGAACGCTCGACCTCCTCGCGGGTCGCCAGCCGTTCATCGGTCACCGGCGCCTGTGCGCGTCGCCCTCCACCGAAGTTCGCCTTCGGAGCCGGCTGTGCGCGCTGCTCTTCACCAAAATAAGCCGCCAGATCTTCATCGGTGAAGACCACGGCCTCTTCATCGCCTGCGGCGGGCTCTTCGACCACAATCTCAATATGCTGCTCCACCGGCGCCTGCTGGCGACCGGACTGCTGATCGGAGAGCGGAATGTGGGTCACCGGCCGACGCTCCACCGGAGGTTGGGGGCGAGCGCTGTAGCCGTCGTAATAGCCCTCTTGAGGCGCGCGTTGCGAGTAGTGCGACTCCGGCGCAGGTCCGGGCCGAGAGGGCTCGGCGCGGGCGAAAGCCTCGTGGCTGTTGCGCAGATACCCGCGCCGCTGCAACACGATGCGATTGGCCTCAACCCGATCCTGCATCAAGATCAGCTGACGCTCCATCTCTTCGATGCGCACAGTGAGTCGCCCGTTGGTACGCTCCACATCTTCAACCCGCTCCTGAACCTCGGTGAGGTCGGCGTGGGTGAGCATATCTTCCACGGGCTGCTGCTGCGCGCAGGCTCCCAGGAGCAGGGTCGGACCAAAGAGGTAGGCCGCCACCGCGCGGGCGCCGCGCCGTTTAAGACGCGCTCGATTTCGGGGAGTGTGCTTCGACAAAAAAGCCTCCTGACGCCCCGTCTCTCGGGGCCATCGTCGCAAGAATTCGGCGTCTGATGGGTGCATGTGCTGACATGCAGACAGGGGCGATGCTAACATGGGCCCGGATCGTGTCAAGAAAGTTGAAAGCTCGCTTTCGCCGCATAAACACTGGTGTTTTTGACCTTATCATCAGCTTTTTTTAGTCCCCCCGGGAGTCCCAACCATGCCCGACCGTCGCGCGGATATCGCCCGAACCATCGCACGCCTCGATCACCCCGATGCCATCCATCAGGATGAGATTCTGGCGACGCTCAGCGCCGGGGGGCAAGAAGCCCGGGAGGTGGCGCTCTCCTCGCTGGGGCTAATAAGCCCCCGGGTGCATCGCGCGCTCTTGCGCTGGCTCAGCTCGCGAATCGACACCGGAGCTGCCCTCCCGCTGATGCGTTACGTCTTTGATATGGCCACGGTCATCGAGGAGCAGAGCGGGCGCACCCTGGCGATGTCGATGCTCGTCCGGCTGGTCGAGGACCACGCCGAGGAGGACAGCGCGCTGCGCGGTCGCGCCCGCGCTTTCGCCGAGGATCTTCTCGAAGACCGTGACCCGGAAGTTGTAAAAGGTGCCCTGCGCATCTTGCGGCGAGTCGGAAACGGCCGTTCCGCGCTGCAGCTGGAGAACCTTCGCGAATCTCTTGAGGAGACCAACGCCTCCGAGCTTCGCGCCACCCTGGATGCGCTCAGCGACCTGCCTCTTCATGGCGATCAGGGGCAATCCAGCGCGGCGTTTGCGGAAAACCTCATCGCATCGGCAGGCCCACGACGTCGCGTTCTGGTGCGGGAGTGGCGCCGGCGCCCCGACCAGGTCGAGGTCGCCCGGGCAATCCTCACGCGTGATGAAGGGCCGGTGGACCAGGCGCTTCAGATTCTCATTGCGTCGTCGGAGGATGGACATCGCGACATCCTGCAGCGGCACCTTCAATCCCGCGAAAGCGAGCGCTTCACCCTGGCCCTGCAAGCGGTGGCGGCCTGCGCCTCTCCGCCGTCACGCTCCGTTGAGCTGGAAGCCGTGCGCCGCGCCCTGACCCACCCCGAGGCGCTGGTCCGCCGGGGCGGCGCCGCCCTCGCTGCCGCAGTGGCCCCCGACGACGCGCAGGTTGAGCGCGCACTGCTCGGCATGCTCCTGGAGCAAGACCCCGGCATCAATGAGGTCGCCGCGCGCGCTCTCTCTCACCTTCCGGGCCACTTCGATACGGCGTCGCTTGCGCGCATCACCCGCGCGGCGGACGTGGGCGTGCAACGCCTTCAACATACCCACGCCGACGAGGCTGCCATGGCCCTGGCCTGGACGCTGAGGGCCGCGGCGCGCCGCCTCCCCGACAACAGCGCGCCAGACACCCACACCGAGCTCCGAGCGCTCGCCATCGTCACCCTCAACCTCCCAGGCCAGCATAGACCGCTTGAGGTGGCCTCCCTGGAGCTCCTCGACCGCTTAAGCGCCCGGGCGCTCGACGCCTGGCCCGAAGACCAGCTCACCGGGCTTATCACCCTGGCCTCCGGCGAGGACGCGAAGTCCGCATCCCGCGCGGCCGAGATCCTCATTCGCGTCGCGCCCGCGGGCCTCACCGCCCTCGACGCCGCCGGCGCAAACGAGCTGCTCGACCCCGTTCAACACACCATCCCCCTGCTCTTTCGCAGCGCCAGCGAGACCGCCTACCAGCGCCTTCTGGCGCTCAGCGAAGACGACGACTTGCACATCTCCCGGGCCGCCCACGATGCGCTGGCGACGATCCGGCGCCGCCGCAACGACGCCGACTTCATCGAGGCGCACTTCATCCCCAGGTCTGGCGACGATTGAGACGCGCCGCTACCCCTTCACGTCACGATTTAGAAACGCGCCCACACAAACGAATCCATCGTCTGAACCTCATCGTAATGGGGCTCAAAGCCGGTGGCCTCGGCAAAGCGCGCCCCGTCGATGACGATGGGGTATTTGACGTGGTTAAGTGAGCCCGGTGGCAACTTCGGAAGTCCGAAACGCCCCAGCGCGCTGCGAAAAAGCGGCTCGGGCAACGCCAGCTGCTTTCGCCCCGTCGCCTTGATCAACAACGAGAGCGGCACCGGCGGCGGGCCGGCCACATTAAAGATCCCCCGCAACTCGGAGTTGAGCGCCAGGGCAATCGCCCGGGCCATGTCGCGGTCGTGAATGAACTGATACAGGGGGTCAAAACCCAGCACCGTGGGCACCCGCGGCCCGCGCAAATACGACGCCAGAGTGCCCTGGCCGGCATCCCCCAGCGCGTAGCAGATCCGCAACACCACGGTGTCGATCTGCGGAAAACGCCAGAGCGCCGACCCCGCAAAAAGATCCGCCGCCACAAGATCCGCAAGCTCCGGGAAGGTGCTCACCGCCATCGGCGGCTCCTCCTCGGTGTGGTAGAGCGGCGACTCCGCATCCGCCCCGTAAAAAGTGTGACGCCCCACGAAGATGGCCTTCTTTACGCCGTAGGTGTCGCAATGCTCAAACACCACGCGCGTGCCCCCCAGGTTGATGCGGTAGCGCTCCTGGGGGCTGGCCGAGAAGTGGGTGACCGTGGCCATATGAATGACCGCGTCGGGACGCTCCGTGCGAAAGACCTCCTCAGCGGGACGCTTGCGCACATCGACATGAAAGATCTTCACCCCCGCCGGGGCATCCGTCCAGAAGCGACGATCGATGCCCACAACCTGATGGCCATCTGCAAGTAGCTCAGCGGTCAGAAGTCGGCCCAGCGCGCTGGCGATCCCGGTGATCAGCACCTTCATCGCACACCTCCTTCCAGCTCACCGCGCTCGACCGCCCCGCGGCGCCAGTCCCGGCCCTGTTCAATGAGCTCGGCGATCGCGTCCTGCACCCGGTTCACATGGCCCAGGATCACATCATCGGTCTCGGTGCCGGTGCCCTCAAAGACCAACGGCTCGCCATAGAAGATCTGGCAGGCCACCGGTAAAGGCAGCGGCAGACCGTAGCGCGTCAGCGGGATGTAAGGCGCGCCAATGACCTTCGCCAGCCCTTTGAGATGTCTCACTGTAGGGATGGCTTCCTCTCCGCCGATGAACGCAAAGGGCACAATCGGCGTCTTCGTCTTCATCGCCAGGCGCACAAAGCCGCTGCCAAAACGCACCAGCTTGTAGCGGTCGCGGTAGAGTTTGCCCGTGCCGCGCGCACCTTCCGGGAAGACCATCAGGCAGCGCTCATCTTCGAGCAGGCGCTCGGCGTGCTCCGGCAGGCCTGTAAACTGCCCCACCCGACTGAACCAGTGCGAGACGAAGGGCCAGCGGTTGGCGAACTTCTCGACCATCCCCTGCCCCAGCCTGGGCGACTCCAGGCCGAGCAAGAGCGACGCGAGCACCATCGCTCCGTCCACAGGAAGTCCGCCGGAGTGGTTGCCCACGACCATCACTCGCCCCGTCGCCGGCACGTGCTCCTGGCCGAAGCAGCGCACCCGAAAGTAGGTGCGGTAGAAAGGCGCGAGCATCGAGAAAAAGATCTCCAGATGATCGCGAGAGATGCCGTAGGGGTCGAGCCCGTAGCGATTAAAGGGGATCTCGAGACGGCGTATCGCTTCGGCGACCTGCGCGTCGACCAACACTTCAGACATCATGGGACACAGACCTCATTGTGACTTCGAATGATGCTCGCTCATACCACGAGGCGCGCGTTGCAGGCGACACCTTCTCCAGCACTCCGCGCGCACGGTGTGACAGGCAAAGGCCGATGCTCAAACGTAAAGAGCGCACCCCGGTCGGGGCGCGCTCTCTACCATGACTCCACCTTCTCTCGGGGCTTATTCAGGGCTCGCGCAGCAGCGGAACCCGATATTCGCCTCGCCAGACCCGGGCGCTTTTGGCGAGGAGTAGCGGCAGGAGGCGACGTCCGACTCGCTGTCGTAGCCGCCGCCGGCGACGCGCTGCTCTTCGACCCACTCAAAGACGTTGCCCGTCATATCGAAGGCGCCCGAGCGGCTGCGGCATTGCGCGAAACTTCCGGCAGCGGCCAGGCTGCGCTCAAAGCCATCTTCGTCGGCGGTGTTGCAGCGGTCGGCGTCGTAGGAGTTGCCGTAGGGGAAGGCCGCTCCGCCGCAGGCGGAGCGCCACTCACTCATGGTGCAGAGGCGTTTGTTGTCCTGGGCGCAGAGGCGGCGCGCCTCAAACCAGGTCACGCGATTTTTCGGCGTGCGACCGCGTCCCGGGTATTCGTAGGCGTCGACGCAGAAGTTGCCGGCGTTGGCGCGCACAAGAAGCATGCCGGGGGGGCAGTCTGTGGCGTTGGCCGCAGGCCGAGGAGCCTGCTGGGTGGGGCGAGTCGCCCCACCGGTCTGCGCGGGCTGGCTGGCCGAGCTTCCGTTGCCGGCGCTCGCGGAAGATGCCGATGAGTCGGCCTGAGCAACCGCCGCCGGGGCGGCTTCTGTGGCCGCCGCTTCAGCCGCCCTGGCTTCTTCTGCAAGCTCTTCGGCGCGGGTCTGCGCGGCCTGGGTGGCATCGCTCACCGCCTTCTCGGTCTGAGGTTCGGCCTGCGCGAGAAGCGCGCCAAAGGCTTCGCGCTCAGCCTGGAGTGCGGCTTCATCCACATCGGCGCCGGCGTCGGCCTCTGGCGAGCTCGCGACCTCTTCTTGAGGCTCCTCGCTAACTTCGTTGGCCTGGGCCACGGGCTCGGGTGCCTCCGCCGCGTCGTCTTCGCCACCGCGATTCAGCGCAAAAACGGCGATGAGCACGACCACCAAAACGACGGCCGCGATCAAGCCGGCCGGCGATTTTGACTCGCGCTTTGCCGGCGTCGTTTTGGCCTTCGGCGCGGCGGCCACCTGGGTGGGAACCACCGGAGGGCGCTCTTCCAACTCCGGCGCGTCATCGGCCAGGGGAGCTTCGGGCTCGGCCGGGGGAGCGACAGGCGGAGCGGGCGCGACGGGAGCTTTTGCAGAGGTGGGGTGGGCGTCGCGGTCGACCTCATTGGTCGGCAGCATGTCGATGAGCTCGGGCTTTTGGCTCGAGCGCTTCACCTCAACGGTGGCGATGTCATCCTCAAGGGGCTCGCCAATATCCATCGCTGTTTCTTGAGCCAGCGGGTCGGCCCCCGGCGCTCCGGGCGGAGCTACAGGAGGGGCCGGCGGAGCCGGCGGTGCGGCCGGCGCTTCGCTGACCACCCCGGCGTTCGCCAGGCGAAGGCCCGTATCGACGATCGTCGAGAAGTCCTCGCTCAGCGCCTCCACCGAGGCATAGCGCTCGCTGCGATCAAAGGCCATCGCGCGGCGCACCAGCGCGTCCACAGCTTCAAGCGGCGACTCCCCCTGGTAACTCCCCGGGGTGTGCTCCTGACCAAAGACCATCGCCTTGATCAGCGCTCCGACGCTGTACACATCCACCCGGGCATCCGGCACCACCGAGGCGCTGCGCAACTCCGGCGCCACAAAGGGGCTCTCATCGGCCCGGCCCGCAAAAACCTCCGGCGCAAGCGCGGCCAACACATACGTGTCGGTCACCTTGAGCAGGTCCGGCATCAGGATGATGTTCTGCGGCTTGAGGTTCCCATGCGGGTAATCGCGGCCGATATGCTGCAGCGCCAGGGTGATCTGCTGCACGATGGGCTCAAGCTCATCGAGCTCAAAGCGTTGCCCGCGCTCCCCGCGCATCTTCAGCACCTTGTCGAGGCTCAGCCCCTCCAGATGCTGCATCGATACCCAGGGATGCCCCTTATGCACGCCGCTATCATGCAGACGCACCACATTGCGCTGGGTCAGCGCCCGGGCAGCCCGCGTCGCCTTCAAGAAGCGCTCCTCATCGATGGGCGTGCGCAGCACATCGGTGGCGAAGAGCTTGATCGCGACATCCGTCTCAATCAGCGTGTCTTCGGCGCGGTAGACCTGGCCAAAACTCCCCTCACCGATGCGCTCTTCGAGCTTGAATCGCTCGGCGATGACCTCTCCCGGCGGAAAATAGAGCCCCTGGACGTCAAGCGCCTTGAGCTCCATCGTCATTCGACGCAGCCCTTCGGCCGATGTCTTGGTTTTGCGGCGCGCACGACGCAGCCCCACACCGCAGTTGGGGCATTTTTGCGCGTCGTCTTCGACAGGACTTCCACACTGATGACAGAGCACGGTCTTTTACCTCCCGGAGTCTCCGGGCTTAAGCGCCCCCTTCGCCGTCCCCCACACAAGGGGTAGGTGAGCGATATCAGGGCGCATTCTGGGTACAGATAAACGGATCGCAGGGATTAGCAAATTGCCCCCGCGCGCGCAACCACAGGCTATCGGTGCTCTAGAGCTGGCGAGGAGGCAGCGCCAGCCCATCATCGGGGTCGCCGGCATCCGCCGCGTCATCGTCCGAGGCCGGCGCCGCACCCTCGCCTAAGGCCTGCTCATCATCTTCGGCAGGCGCATCGGCCTCGGCTTGCCCGTCGGCAGAGCCTCCCGCATCGTCAGCCGCAGGCTCTCCAGCCGGCGCATCCTCACCGGTGGCGTCCGCCTCCGGCGCCTCGTTGTCTGGAGCCTCATCGACCGGAATCTCATCGACCGGAATCTCATCGACCGGAATCTCATCGACCGGATCTTCCGGCGACGCCTCATCCACCGGCGCAGGCGACGGACTTGCGGGTGCTTCTTCCTCAGGCCGGGGAGGTTCGGGTTTCACCGGCTCGGGAGCGCGCTCGGCAGGAGGAGTTGCGACCTCAGGTTGAGGCTTTGGAGCGGGCTGCGGTGAGGGCCTGGTCCGGGCTGCGGGGGCCTTCGCGGAAGCCTCAGCACAGCCCTCGACCGCCTCAAACTTCGCGGTGGCCGCACCCGGCGCGTGCGCCAGCAACGCCTCATAATGCTCGCGGGCCTGGTCGCATTGCTTTGCGCCCAACGCGGCGCCGAGCTGGCGCTCCAGGTTGGCGACGCGGTTGATGCGGGTCTGCAGCGCCGCGGCGCGCACATCATCACTGCCGGCTGCTGCCAGCGCCTGGCGCGCCTCCTCGATCTTGCCGGCCTCAATGAGGTAGCCCACCGCGGCCTCAACGCCGGCCCACTGCCCCGCCCCGACCTCTTCAGTGGCCTGGGCTACAACATCGGTCGGAGCCTGGGTGTTTTTCCAGATGCTCCACCCCATCGCCAGACCCACCACCGCAACGGTGCTCAGCGCCGCGACCAGCGCTGGCGAGCGCTGACGCTTTCGCCGGCGCGGCGGCCAGGGCGCGTCGGTGCCGCCAAAGGCGAACGCCTCGTCACCACCAATGTCGGGCTCGGAGGCAAGCTCGGCGCGAAACACCGGCGCCACATCCGACTCCAACGCGATGTCCACCGGCCCCACCGGGCCGCTCTCCAGCCGAAGTTCGCCATCAAGGCGCGCGTCATTCGCCGGGGCATCTTGCACATCGGCGCTCTCGCTGAAATCACTGCTCTCGGCCAGTCCTTGCCCGCCGGCAGCGCTGCGCTTCTGTGCCGCCACACGCCCGGCCTCCCGGGCACCCCGCGGCGCCTCCACACGCTCGCCAGCGGCCACCGCCTCCAACAACTCCGCCAGCGCCTCGGCGTCGCCCGGGCGGTCTGCCGGATCTTTGGCCAGGCAGCGTAAAATCACCGCCTCCAGGTTCGCGTCCACCTCCACCCCCTCGCGAACCATGCTGGGAAGGGGCGGCGCATCGTTGAGCTGTTTGTTGAGGATCGCGAACTTATTCTTCCCCTTAAAGGGCAACTTCCCCGTCGCCATAAAGAAGAGCATCACCCCCAGCGCATAAAGATCGGAGCGCGGGTCGGCCACATCCCCTCGGGCCTGCTCCGGCGACATGAACTCCGGCGTGCCAAAGATCGAGCCCGTCTCGGTCATCGGGGCGTCATCATCGTCGGCGATCTTCGCAATGCCAAAGTCGAGTACTTTCGCCGCAAAACGCCCTTTTCTGGCGGGCATCAGCATCAGGTTATCGGGCTTCAAATCGCGGTGAATCACCCCCTGAGCATGCGCGGCGCGCAGCACCTCACAGACCTGCAGGCCGATCGAGACGACGTTCTCCAGATCGAGCGGGCCCTGACTGCGCAGCACCTCCGTAAGACTCTTTCCTTCAATAAACTCGGTGATCAGATAAAGCGCGCCGTTCTCATGCTGACCGTACTCCAGAAGCGTCACCGCGTTGGGGTGATTGACCTTGCAGTAGGAGCGCGCCTCATTGAGAAAGCGCAGAACAATGCGCTCATCGGAGGTGAACTTCTGGTTGAGAAACTTCACCGCGACGCGCTGCCCGAGCTTCTCATTGAGCCCCAGGTACACATCGCCCATCCCGCCGGAGCCGATGGGCTCGATGATCTTGAACTTCCCGCCCACCACATCGCCGATGCAGCTGTCTTTGACCGCACGAATCGGCACCAGCGGAGCGCCACATTTGACGCAGTAGCCTCCGCCGCTCTTCTGCGAGACCATGCAGCTCTTGCAGATCTTGACGATCTGGCCGGCCTCCCCGGCGGCGATCTCCCGCGGCCGGTCCGAGGGCATCGTCAGCGGTGAGGAGCCCGAGGGCGCCTCATCATGGACCGGTGAGGTGTCGCGGCGCGGGCGCGGGTTTTGGGCGTCATCCTGACTCAAGGCACTTCCTGGGTGGCCGTCCCGAACAATCCCTGTTCTTCTCACGGGCAGTTAATACTCGGACGAGGCATTCTCGCGCCTATTCTGCCACGCTGGTCGTCGGGATCAACAAATCGACCTCCCGGGCGTGTCACCCGCCGGATACGTGGACTTTGGCGATCGGCATACGAAGGAGCGCGCACCTTTTTTGCCCCAACGCGCTGTGCTATGCCGGGCCGGTGACGCTGAGCAATCGCCCCGCGAAGACGGCGGGACGCAAAAATGTACCTCTGAAGATGGAGCGCCTCGATGGCCCGCTCAAAAGTGTTTATCGCCGATCTTGAAGATAATTCCGTGGTGGAATCGACCTTTTTGCTCGCCGTAAAGAGCATCCGCGAGACCCGCTCGGGCGATCCTTACCTGAGCATGACGCTGCAAGATCGCACGGGCACCATCGAGGTGCGCGCCTGGGATAACGCGCTGGTGCTCGACAAACGCGCTGAGGTCGACGACTTCGTCGCCATCCGCGGTCGGGTGAGCAGCTACCGCGACAACCTCCAGATCACCCTTAACGATCTGGAGCGCGTCGACGACGCGGGCGTCGATCTGGCCGATTATATGCCGCACTCGCGCTGGTCGGCCGACCTGCTCTTCGAGGAGCTGCGCGAGCTCATCGACACCAGTATCGAGAGCGCCGAGGTGCGCCGTTTCCTCAACGCGCTGCTTGGCGACGAGAACTTCGCCACCCGCTACAAGCAGGCGCCGGCGGCGGTGACCAACCACCACAACTTCCTGGGCGGGCTGCTCGAACACACCCTCTCCATGGCGCGCCTGGGCCTGCAGATGGCCCGCCATTACCAGACCTACTACCCGGGGCTTGTCGACTCCGATCTGGTCGTGGCCGGCGTCGTGCTGCACGACATGGGCAAGATCGAGGAGCTCTCCTACCGCCGCAGCTTCGACTACACCACCGAGGGTCGCCTGGTGGGCCATATCGCGCGCGGTGCCGAAATTGTAGGTCAGGTGGCCGGGGCGCTGCAGCCGCCAGTGGATGCCGAGCTGGTCACACACCTCAAGCACCTGGTGCTCAGCCATCACGGCCGCCTTGAGTACGGCTCGCCGGTGACCCCGCGCACCGCCGAGGCGATGATCTTGCATTTCCTCGACCTCATCGACAGCCGCATGAACATGTGCTGGAATGCCTGCGAACCCCTGATGACCGGTGACGCCCAGGCCGGTGGCTGGTCGGATTACCGCCGCGCGCTGGAAGGTTTTATGTTTGTTGCGCCACCGCCCACCGGAGGCCGCTGGGAGCATGAGGGGCGAGTCTCACGCGACGCCTCGCGCGGCCCCGGCCTTGTGCCCGGAGCGCCGGCGTCCCCGTCCGATGGTCTTAATGGCGGGGCGTCGCAGGCCGACTCGGAGAGCGGCCGGAGCTCGGAGTCGCGCGCCCGCCGTGCTGAAGACAACAACCTGAGCCTTTTTGGCGAATAACCCCGCTGCAGGGAGTCCTTATGAGCATCCTCGACCGCCTCAACCTCTTGATTCGCTCGAACTTCAATGAAAGCTCGCGCAGCGAGCGCGGCGGGGTTCGCTCCAACCTGCGCGAGGTCGAGACCAGCCTTCGCGATGCCAAGCGCCAGCAGGCCGAGCTGCGCCGCGGGGAGCGCCAGATCATCGAGCAGATCCGCAGCGAGCGTGAAAAGGCTGACCAGTGGGAAGATCGCGCCATGCTTGCCCTGCGAAACGGTGACGAGGATCTGGCCCGCGAGGCGCTCGTCGTCAAAAACAAGGCCATGGTCGAGGCGCGCCGCCTGCGCGACCAGCTCGATGAGCATCGCGCTTATATGCAGGACATCGCCCGCGCCCTCGAAGCGCTGGAGCACAAGCTCGAAGGCACCCGCGGCAAGATGCGCGCAGCCTCCAGGCGCCAGAGCGGCGCACGCCCATCCCTTCGTAATGAGTCGGCCTGGGACGCCGAGCTTCGCCGCCGCATGGAAGCCCGCGAGCAGGGCGACGCCGCACCTGCCCCCAGAACTCCCTCCTCGACCACGCCGCGCACCTCCAGCCCGACCCCGGCGGACTTCGTGACCGACGAGACCTTCGACACCACCCGCTCCATGCGCGAGTTCGACCGCATGTCCAGCAAGATCGACAGCATGGAAGCCGACATCGAGGCCATGCGCGAGATCAGCGACATCGGCAACAGCCTAGACCCACGCCGCGCCGAGCTCGACGCCATCTTCAGCCGCCTCGAAGATCGCAAATCTCGCAGCGACTCGTCTTCGGCACCGAGCGCGCCCCGCAAAAATGAGGGCGACCGCGACGACCTGGCCGACCTTAAACGCAAGTTTCAGGAGTAAGGCTTCGCCGCATCACCACTGAACTTCTCCACGAAAAAGGGCTCCCATTCGGGAGCCCTTTTCATCTCTGGCAACAACGCCAGCGCCAGAGTTCGCTGAAGTGCTCAGCTCGACCTTAAGGCGCCACCTCCAACTCCGCGCTCCGCCCGGTCGCTCCCTTGAGCTCGCCACTTCCCGGCCCGCCGCCCTCCCCACCCTGACCGGCCACAATCTCAACATCGCCCAGATCGTTGAGCGTGACCGGAGAGGTCGCATAGATCGCAAATGAGGGCCCACCCGCGCCGCCTCCGCCGGTACCTCCCTGGCCGCCGTTGCCGCCCGCGCCGCCCGCACCTCCCAGACCGCTGTTAAGCTCACGGTTACCACCACCGCCGCCGGGCGTGCCTCCCAGACCTCCCGCGCCACCAACACCGCCCTGCCCCCCTACGCCACCGATGCCGCCCACAATACGGGCGGCTCGCCCGGTGAAGATCGCATTCTCGAGCAACACCCCGATCGATGCGCCTCCCGGGCCCCCGCCCTGACCTCCCGTTCCCGGACATCCGCCGCTGGCGCCGCCACCGCCGGCGCCTCCCCAGGTATCGCAAAAGACGCCAAACGTTCCTTCATTATGATAGCCACCGCCCCCACCGCCACCGCCCCCACCGCCGCCGGGAGTGCCCAGCCCGCCAGGCGCACCGCTCTGACCTACCCAGCGGAGGGCGTTCAGATCGAAGTGCCCTTCATCGCTGCCTCCCGCGCCTGAAGGCCCCTGCACGCCATTGCTTCCTCGCGAGCCCACAGTACCGTCCTGCGGACTCTCACCACCGCTCCCACCTGGCCCCCCCAGATCGCCGGCGCTTCCGGAGTCCCCACGTTCCCCGCTGCCATAATTGAACCCGGAGTCCCCGCCTCGCCCTCCCGGCGCCCCGCAACTCGATGTTCCCCCCGCCCCGGGTGTGGGGGGATTGTCTTCATTAATACAACGCAAACCGGCCAGATCGCGACGCGGCGGTGCATCGCCCCCCGGACTTCCCGCTCGGCCATTGCCACCGATCGATCCCTCCCCACCATCGACACCCGCGCCTCCACGCCCCGCCTCAATCACCGTGCTCTCCAGCACCACCCCCTGGCTGTTGCGCAGAAGCATCGCCACCGACGTCTCCCCCTCCGGCGCGTCCTGCCCGCGAACGCGCAGGTTCACAAGGCGTGTCGCAGCTTCGATATCTTCGCCAATCACCGAGGGGCGCCCGCCCGAGATCTCTACCCGCCCGTTGGGGTCGTAGAGCCACCCGAACGCATAGCCCCCCACCACGTGCACGCCCTCACGCAGCTCCAGCACCTCGTCATAGGTGCCGACTTCCACCAGCACAAAGGAACGCTCAGCGTCGGTCGACGCCGCCTCAACGGCCGCGCCGATGGTGCCGAAAGGTCGTTGCAGCGAGCCCTCGTTGGCATCATTGCCGTGCGTCGCAACAAAATACGCGCGCGTGCCCCACCCGGCCTGCGGGCGGCACGCCTCGCTCCCCTGGCGGCCGGGGTTGGGGATGACGTTTTCGTCGGCGCAGGCATCGCCCTGGCCACCGTCTCCGCCATCGGGATCCTCCGGAGTGCCCGTGTCTCCCGGGTCGGGATTGTCGCCGTCGGGAGGATCGGGCACGGTGGTGTCTGGCGAGTCGGCGTCGAGATCGCCGCCCGCGTCAAAGCCCACATCCCCCTCCCACTCCGCGGTGACCACCGACTCACTGCACCCCCCGGCCAGCCCGAGCAACACCAGCGATAACGCCACTGAACTCCTGTGAAGCCACGGCCTTCCAGTGCTTTTTTGATGCGTCATCTTGACCTCCAGACGTGAACGCCACCCCCTCGCGCGGGTGCCCCTCACATTATATTTATGCCTCCTACGATCATTATGGCGCTAAACATATTCAAGCGCGCCTTGTAGGAGAGAGCATGCTGTCGATACGCTCCGCTGAGCATATCGAGCAATGACTTAAGAATCGAGTGAGCTGATGCGTATCTTACATACTTCCGACTGGCACCTGGGTGCCACCCTTGAGCAAGCCTCCCTGGAGCGAGAGCAGGCGAGTTTTCTCGACTGGCTCTACCAGACGCTGCGCGACGCGGAGGTCGAATGCCTGATCATCGCCGGCGATGTCTTCGACAGCGCCCAGGCCCCGGCCCGCGCTCAGGGACTCTACTACCGGTTTCTTCACCGCTGCCAGGACCTCCCCGCGCTTAAAAAAGTCGTGGTGGTGGGCGGAAACCACGACTCCGCCAGCCAGCTCGACGCGCCGGCGCCAGTTCTGCGCGCGCTCTCGGTGGATGTGGTCGGCGGACTTTCCTCCGACCCCGAGGGCTGGGACCGCGCGCTCATTCCCATCCCCGACGCCGAGGGCAACCCGCAGGCCGTTGTCGTCGCCACCCCCTACATCCACGAATCTCGTCTGGGCGTCGGACGAATCGCCGGCGAGGGCATCGCCCCCGACCTGGCCCGAAACTTCTACGACGCTTTTGAGAACTTCTACACCGAGCTCGCCAGGCGCGCCCGCGAGCGTTTTGGCGACCTTCCCCTGGTCGGCGTTGCCCACCTCACCTGCCTGGCTTCCGCTCAGGAGCTTCGAGACAACGACTATAAGACCGATCTCCACCAGATCGGCGCCCTGGGCGCCCTGCCCCCCTCGATCTTCTGCAAAGACTACGACTACGTCGCCCTCGGCCACATCCACCGCGGCTTCGCCGTGGAGAAGCGCCGCATCTGGTACAGCGGCACCCCGGTTCCCATTCGTTTCAATGAGGCACAGACGCCCCGTCAGGTGCTCCTGATCGAGGTCGGCGAGGAGGTTGTGATTGAGCGGCGAGAAGTTCCGGAGTTTCGCCCGCTGATTATTTACCGCGACACCCCGGAGGCCCTTGAGAAGCTCGTCGCCAAACGCACCTGGACGGCGCCCCTGCCTCCTTACGTGGCCATTGAGTCGGTGGTCGACATCACTCGCCCCGGCACCCTGGAGCGACTTCGCGAGGCCATCGAGTCGAGCTTTGAGCCCGAGGAGCGCCCGCGCATCATCGCGTTTCGCGAGGTTCTCAACGCCGAGCGCGAGCACATCGCCATCGGGGAACAGGAGGTCATTCCTCTCGACAAGGTCACGCCCACCTACCTCTTCGAGCAACTCTACCGCTCGGCAAACGAGGGGCAGGCCCCGCCTCCCGAGATCATGGCGACCTTCGCAGACCTGCTTCCGCACGACGACGCTCCGCTGGAGCTCGCGACGCCTGAGCAGCAGACTCTTAATGTTTTGCTTGAAGAATCCTGAAGGTAATTTATGAAGCTCCACCGCTTGAAAATTGAAAACCTTAACTCTTTTTACGGCACCCACGAGCTGCGTTTCGACCCGGATTTACGCGGTGTTCCGCTCTTTCTGATCCACGGCCCTACCGGTTCAGGCAAGACGACGCTGCTCGACGCCATCTGCCTGGCCCTCTTCGGCTGCACCCCTCGCCTCAACGCACAAAAAAAAGGGGATGAGGATCGCAAGAACCACCACATTATGAGCAGCGGCACCGGCGAGTGCTCCGCCGAGTTGACCTTCAGCCGGCGCAACGGCTCCGGCGTCCGAGAATACTTCCGGGCGACCTGGTCGCTGCGCCGCGCCCACGGCAACCCCGACGGCAACATTCAAAACGACCAGCGTAAGATTGAAGCCTTAAGCCATCCTGATGATCCCGACCCTCGAATACTTGCCGACGACAACCGTGCCAAATACTACGGACCCGCGTTTGACGAAGTCCTGGGGGCGATGCAGCTCGACGACTTCCTGCGCACCGTCATTTTGCCCCAGGGGAAGTTCGCCGAGTTTCTGCATGGCGACGAAAAGGCCAAGGCAGGCCTGCTCAAGCAGCTCACCGACGTCAGCGAGTTTAAAGAGATCGGGGAGGCGTGTGCGCAACGCCACAGCCAGGCCAAAAAAGCGGTCGAAAAACTGACCATCGAGCTCAATGCCCAGGACCTCCTCAGCGCCGAAGAGCGCCAGGCTCTCACAGAAAAGTTGGAGGAGGCCACGGCTGCCGAGACCCTGGCCACCAGCGCGCGGAACGCCGCTCGCGAGATGTTTCAATGGCAAAAATCCGTCGACGCGCTGGAGCACGAACAACAGGTCCATCAGAAGCGCGCATCCGACGCCGCGATAGCGCTTCAAGAACACGCCCTTGAGCTCGACCGCCTGGCATTGAGCGAAACGGTTGAGCCGGCCCGCGAAACGCTGCGCGACCTCAACACCCTGGACGCCGACATCAAGACCCGGCAGGTCAAACTTGCCGAACTTCGAGAACAGCGCCCCGAACTCGAAGAGGCGGTGGAGCTTCATCAAGAGACGCTGCTCACGCGACAGAAGGTGCGCGACGCCGCCGACCAGGCCCTTAAAGACAACGCCGAACCTCTTAAGGCCGCGCGCCGACTCGACACCCAGATCGCCTCGCTTACCAGAGACGTCGGCGCGGAGCGCACCGCGCTCGACACCGCGAAACAGAACCTCAACGAAACTAAAAAACTGACCACGAAAGAAGCGCAGGCTCTCGATGCGCTCAACGCCGAGCAAAAACGCCTTGAGGCCGACCAACCCACGGCCCCCTGGTCCGACGAACTCAGCGACGCCATCGTGGCGATGCGCCCTCAGGTTGTCGCGCTCCAGAGCGAACGCGACGCCAATAACGAAGGCACGCACAAAGGCCTAACGCTCAAGAAGTCGCTCACCGAGCAGACCCAGAACGCCGAAAAGTTCAAGCAAAGCATTAAGAATTACGAGAAAGAGCATGAGGATTTAAGCAAAGAGTTTGAATCCAGGCAAAAGGCACTCAAAGAGATTCTGGGCGACAAACCCGACGCCAGCGAGGCCCGCCGCGCCTGGACTGCCGCGATAAGCCGCCTGGAAAACCACAGCCGCACCTTTCGCCAGGCCGCCGAACGCACCACAGAACTCGTCGAACTCAGCGCCCGGGTGAAGGACGCCGAGTCTCGTCGCGACGCCCTCAAACAAACCCTCAACGAGGCCGTCGAAAACGCTCAAAACGCCGGCGCGCTCGTCGAGAAAAAAGAGCACGCCCGCAAGCTCGCCGAGGAGCAAAAGGTGCTGGCGGAACGCCTCTTTGGGCTCATTGACGCCCGTGGTCTGCTTAAATACGAGGAGCCCTGCCCGGTCTGCGGCAGCACCACCCACCCCTATGCAGGCTCAGACCTCGGCCACGAGGAACTTCGCGACGGCCAGGAGCGCGCCCTGGAGTTGTTGCGGGGCATCGAAGAAGAACTGGAAGCCGCGCGCCAGGCGAGCACGGCCGCTGCCAGCACGCAGAGCCGCGTGAAGGCCGAAACCGACGCGGCAGACACAGGGGTTCAAGAGCTCAACGAACGTCTTCAGCGCGAAGTCACCAGCCTGCGCGCCCTGGTCGCCGATGCGCTGGACGCACCGCTGGCGGACGCCCCCGACTGGAGTGCACTTACTCAGGACTTCAACACTCGCAGCGAAACGCTTCAGACCGAAGCACAGACGTTACTCAAACGCCTCGACGCGCTCGATGTGGCCGACAAAGCGCTCATCGACGCCCGCGAAAAGCTCAACCAGGCCGACGCGAAACTCGCCGAGCTCCGCCCGAAACTCGAACGTGCCACCGACGAGGTGGCTCGCTGCACCGAGGAGATCACCGCGCTGCGCGAAAAGGTCGCCGAGGACCGCCGCAAGCTCCGGGTACGCCTCGAAGCGCTCTCCGAGCAGCTGCACACCCTCGACCGCCCACTGGATACCCAGGCCGGCGACGACCGCGGCACGATCGTCGACGCGCTCGATCGACACATCACAAGCCTCGAAGAAGAGCGCGCCCTCCGCGCCCAACTCAAAGCCCGGCTCGAAGACCTGAAGGGCCGACGAAGCAACATCGAAAAAGACCTCGCCACCCTTGAGGCGCGCCATAAGAGCGAGAGCGAGAACGTTGAAGAACGCGCACAGGCGTTGCAGGCCCGCGAATCCGAGCTCGGGGAGCTGCGTAAAGAGCGTCAGGGCATCTTCGAGGGCCAGAGCGCCGACGAGGTTGAAAAGCGCCTCCAGAAGCAGGTCAGCGCGTCGCTTGAGGCCTATGAGACCGCTCGCAAGAACCTGGAGAGCGTCCAGGAGAAGCTCAAAAACCTCAACCAGGACATTAAGTCACACACAAAAGAGCTCGACGACGCGGCCACGAAGCGCCAGACGGCACGGCAGAGCCTCGAGGACCTGCTGGAAACACTTCCCGTCGATACCCTTGAGGCGCTGCGCGCCGCCCTGCTCGGCGTTGAGGAGCGCGAGCGACTCATGACGCTTCGAGACACGCTACGTCAGGAGAAAGCCACCGCCGAAGAGCTTTTGAAGAAGTCGGAAAACGCGCTCAAACAACTTCAAGACACACGCCCCGAAGGCCTCGACGAGGTTCGGGACCTTGAGGCACTGGAAGCCCGTCTTGAGTCTTGCGAGGCCGACCTGCGCGACGCCACCGCCAGGGTCGCCACCCTTAAAGAGCGCTTAAACGCCGACGACCAGAAACGCGAGGATCTGGCCGAGGGCCGCAAGCGCCTCGAAGCGCTGAACCGAACCCTGGGGCATTGGAAGACGATCCACGACCTCATCGGCATTAATGGCGGCACGACCTTTGAGAATCATGCGCTGAGCTTCCACCTGCAGAACATCGCGGTCTACGCCAACCACCACCTCCAGGATCTCGCGCCGCGCTACGCGTTGCAGATCCGGCGAGATGAGCAGGGACTTCCGAAACTCGACTTTGAGATTCTGGATCGTAATCGGGCCAACAGCGTGCGCCCGGTCACCACCCTCTCTGGCGGGGAGTCATTCCTGTTGTCGCTGGCCCTGGCGATGGCGCTGGCCGACCTTCGCCAGGTGCACATGCCCCTTGAGACGCTCCTGCTCGACGAGGGTTTTGGCACCCTGGATCAGGAGTCATTGCAGGTGGCCATCGGGGTGCTCAACTCGCTGCAATCGCGCAGCAACCGCCAGATCGGGCTTATCAGCCACGTCGAGGGGCTCAAAGAGAGTGTGGAATACCGCGTTCGAGTTACCCCGGAGGGCAACGGCCGCTCCAGCCTCCGCATCGAGCGCCCCGACGCCGGGCTGGTGGGTTGACGCGCACATATGTTGGCCAGAGCAAAATTGGCCAGAGCAAAATTGGCCAGAGCAAAATTGGCCAGAGCAAAATTGGCCAGAGCAAAATTGGCCAGAGCAAAATTGGCCAGAGCAAAATTGGCCAGAGCAAAATTGGCCAGAGCAAAATTGGCCAGAGCAAAAAAGGGGGCGCCGCGGCGCCCCCTTTTTGATCAGTCGTCGAGTGAAAAACTCACGACCTTTCCGGCCACCGCCATCACACGCTCCCACTCCCCTTCCAGCCGCCCCATCCCGTAGAGAATTGACTGCGAGATACGCGTCCCGCCTGTGACCTCCACTCCGTCGAGCACCACCTCCGGGCCCACGCGCGCGCCCGAGGCGATGCTCGCATGCAGACCGCTGAGCATCGGCCCGGCCAGCTGCGCCTTGGGATCGATGGTGTCCTGATTGTAGATGTAGAGCGACTTCCCCAGCGCTTCGGGAAGAGGCGCCTGAGCAAAGAGCCCGGGCTCCCGCAGCACCCGCCGCGTCGTCTCGAAGAAGAGACGCGGGTTATCCAGCGCCGCCCAGAAGTCATCGTTGATGAGCGCGTTGATGCGCTCGCCACGCTCCAACATCGGGATGTAGACGTCGCCCACCATGCACCCTTCTTCAAGGGGGATGTGGCGCAACAACTCCGGCTCCAGAAAATGCACGCCGGTGAAGTCAAACTCGCTCAACGACTCGTGCTCCGCCTCAGGATGTCGCGCATCCCGCAGCCCTCGAAGCTCTCCAGCCTCATTAAGCCAGACTCGCCCCGGCTGGTCGCTCGCCCGCGGGCGCACAACCATCGAGGCCAGCGCCCCACTCTGGCGATGCGCCCGAAGCTGGGCTGCCAGATCGATGTTCATGATACTGTCGCCGTTGAGCACGATCAGCGTCGTCTCCGGCTCCTCCAGCCCCTGCCAGATGCCTCGCACGCCGCCGGCCGTGCCCAGAATCTCCCACTCGCGCACATAGCGCGGGCGAATCCTGAAGTTGCCGCAGAGGCGGTCGACCACAGGCGGAATCGCATCGGGCAGATGATGCAGGTTGATGCCCACCTGCTCCACCCCCGCCCCCACCAGATGGTTCAGCGCGTACGCCACCATCGGCGTGTTCAGAAAGGGCATCAGCGGCTTGGGCAACACATCGGTCAGTGGCGCGAGCCGCGAGCCGTAGCCCGCACACAGCACCCCCCCGACCGGCACGGGCCCCTGCCCCTCGTCAGCGGATGTTGTCGAATCGTGCTCACTCAACCTTTACCTCCGTGGTGCACAACGCGCTGCGGCCGAGGACGCCCATCGGGCGCGCTCGGCCGCAGCGTCGCAACCTTCGTACTTCTTACGCAGCGCCGATGCGCTGCGGCTTAGAACTCGTCGCTATCCCAGGTGCCGCGCTTGGCGGAGACCGTCTCTTTCTCTTCGGCTTCTTCTTCCTCGAAGTCGAACTGGGTTTCTTTCTTCTCGGCACCGACGCCCATCTTGGCCTTAAGGGCCATCAGCGCCTCGTCGGCGCCGTGGTCGTCTTCCAGGGCATCGAACTTCGCGGCGAGGTCGTCGCCGCTGAAGCCTTCCGCAAGCTCGGCGCTGGCTTCGGCCTCGGCTTCCATCTGTTCGATCTTGCCGCTCATGCGATCGAAGGCGTCGAAGGCCGAGGTGTCGCTCAGGCCCGACATCGTCTCCTGGATGGTCTTCTGGGCCTCGGCGCGCTTCTTACGTGCGATGAGCAGGTTCTTCTTGCGGCTGGCCTCTTCGATCTTGGCGTTGAGCTGGCGAAGCGAGTCGCGAAGTTTGTCGGCAGCGGCCTTCTGCGCTTCCCACTGCTTCTGGTACTCGGAGCTGAGGTCGTCGTGCTCCTTTTTGCGCGAAAGCGCCTCGCGGGCCAGGTCGTCGCGACCGGCGCGCACGGCCATCATCGCCTTCTTCTCCCAGTCGCGAGCCTGCTGCAGCTCATTGTCGAGCTGCTTCTTGAGCCGCTTCTCGTCGGCGATAGTCACCGCGACCTGCTTCTTGGCCTGAATCAGCTGCTCTTTCATGTCGAGAATGAGCTGGTTGAGGATCTTCTCCGGATCCTCGGCGCGGCTGATCAGGTCATTGATGTTGGCTTTGAGGAGCGTGCCGATCCGATTAAAGAGTCCCATATATTCTCTCTCCTATGTGCCTGTGGCCGGGGGCTGTGCTCACAGGCTCCAGCGGTAGTAGTAGGCCGGAAACAAGGTGGTGCGGGCGTTAGTCCATCTGGCGGCGAGACCGCTGGCGTCAGGAAGACGCCTGGGCGGTTGATTTGGGCTGACCGACAATCGCGCGCAGCTCTTCGTAGTGCTCGCGCACCGCGATCGCCAGCGCGTCGATGGTGGCCTGGAACTCATTGTGGTCCAGGTTCTCACTCTGCAGGGTATCAACAATCACCACCGCGTCGTCTTCCAGACCGTAAGCGCCGGCGACCATCGAGGTGGCGTTGAGCTCCAGCAGACGCTTAAAGAGCGCGTCGCGGGTGCCCTTCTCGGGGGCATCCATCAGCTTGACGCGAAACGTGATCACCGGCGGGGTGTGGTAGACGACGATGTTGTCGATGTAGTCGATCTCGTCATGAATCAACCACAGGCCTTCCTGAACCTGCTCAAAAGGCAGGCCGTGCTCGATGATAAAGTTCTCAATCTTATCGTTGGTGACCATGTACGCCATCCTCCCTATCTCATCCGTGGCACAACCCGTGTAAGCGACACGACGCGCGCGTCTTCGACCCGGAACCAGCCGGCCCTCCTGGGGGCTTCAAGGCTAAGAACTGGCACGCCGACGCCAACTTATTTCTTCGAGAACGCCGGCGAAGTGTAGGGGTGGGGCCGAATCAGTGTCAAGGCAGCAGCACAGCCGCCGGCGCGGTTGTCAACACAGGTTGATGGGATACAATCGGCGCGATGACGAAAGGGCCGCCCGTAACTTTCGGCCTGCGCCCCTGCCCGCCTTCCTCACTGTTGCCCCCCGGCCCTCTTGCCGACCCAAGGATTCCCACGGTGCGATCACTCGGACCCTATCGCCTCATCGAGCGGATTGGCGTCGGCGGCATGGCCGAAGTCTACCTGGCGCACGCGATGCGCTACGGCGACCTGGTACAGCCCTGCGTCGTCAAAGTGTTGCACCGCCACCTGGCCGCCGACCGCAGCTTCACGCGGATGCTGCTCGAAGAGGCCAAACTCATCGCGGTGTTGCGGCACAACAACATCTCCAGCCTCTACGATGTGGGAAGCGAAGACGGGAACTTCTTTCTCGTCATGGAGTACGTCAACGGTCGCGACCTCCACGCCGTTCTGGCCGAAGGCGCCCGGCGCAGCTATGCGGTCCCGGTGGCAACGGCGGTGCAGATCGCCCGCGATGTGTGCAACGGCCTGCAGTTCGCGCACACCCGCACCGGCAGCGATGGGCGCCCGCTGCAGCTGGTCCACCGCGACATCAGCCCGCAGAACATCCTCTTAAGCGTGCTCGGCGAGGTCAAACTCATCGACTTCGGCATCGCTAAGTTCGATTCGAAGATGCGCGAGCGCACCCGCGCCGGCGTCATCAAGGGTAAGTTCGGCTACATGAGCCCCGAGCAGGCCTGGGATGAGCCTCTGGACCACCGATCCGATCTGTTCTCGGTGGGCATCTGCCTCTACGAGATGCTCACGGGCCGCTCGGTCTACGGCCAGTGCGACGATCCGCTGACCATGCTCAAGCGCGCGCGCCAGGCCGACATCCGCCCGATTCGCGAGATGCGTAACGGGCTGCCCGAGAGTCTCGTCGAGGTGGTGGAGCGCGCCCTGGCCCGAAAGCGCGAGGACCGCTATCAGAGCGCCTACGACTTCTCTCAGGCCCTCAGCCAGGTGCTGGCCGAGATCGCCCCGGGGCACACCGGCCTGGAGAGCGGCAAACTTCTCCAGGATCTCTTTGAGCAAGAGGATCCAGCGCTTGAGTCGCTCGCGCGCGCGTCCGCATCAGAATCCGGTCCGCGGGGCCGAGACCCACGGGCGCGCACCGCGCGAAAAGCGCCCACACCCGTTCCCGCGCCGATTAAAGTCGGGGAGATCGAAGAGAGCACGGCTCCGATGCAGGAGATCCCCGAAGAAGTTCGTTTAAGCGGGGCCTACGCCCAGGTGAGCCTCGAAGACGACTTCGCGCGCGCCGATGACGCCACAAGCCTCAAGAGCGTGCCCGCAGACTTCGCCAACGAGAAGACCGAGCTCTTTGATGAGGTTCGCTTCTCCGGCGCACATGACGCGGTCGCCCGGGAGTCGATCTCGCGCTCCGGCCCGCTGCCGACCTTCGAGGATGACTGGGCCGATGATCCGCTGGAGCTTGAGCCCGAGACGAACCCGCATCACCGATCTCCGGAGCTGCCCGAGAGGTCGCGAGCGTCCGGCAGATCGCCTGTCGCGCCAGCGGAACAGCGTTCAGGCGCCCAGCCAACCCTGCCCCGACGAGAGAACACCTCCGAGGTGGCTGTGGGCCCGGCGCAGGTAGGCCCCTCGGCGCTTCGTGCAGCCGAGGTTGATAAGGCCGGTGCCACGAAGCTCGATCCCAAAACCCAGATCATCGTCGGTGTGGTGCTGGTGCTGGCCGCCCTGGGCTTTATCGTCTCGCGTTTTTTCTAATCTGGCGCCTGCAGAAAAACGCGACGCCGCTCGCCAGGGCGTCCGGGCTCAGTCGTCGATGCCGAAATCTTCGCGCACCGCGAACTCCGGTCCCTCACCCTCGACCGGGCGCTCGCCATCGCCTTGATCGACGTAGGTCTGAAACTTCATAAAGGAGAGCGCCTGCTGGTTGTACTCAGCGCTCTCCGCCGAGTCGAAGACGTAGCGAATGGCCTCAACCTCGCGGCCCTGCTCATCTTTTCCCGCCTGCAGAATCGCGCCCATCGCGTTAAGTTCCTCGCGGGGCACCAGCGTTTTGGGGGAATCAAACGAGGGGTAAACGCGGATCAACTTCTGTGAGGCGTCATAGTCGCTGCGTGGCTTGCTCATAAAAAGGCTCCATCCAGTGGGTTAGGATAAGGTCGTCATCGTCGCTCAGAGTGTGAACATCGCGACCGGCGCGAGTACTTCCACAACACGAGCGCAAAGATAACACCGCGCGGCTCAAAACACATGGGAAGGTCTATGAACGATCTGGAAATCTTCGAGCGTTTCCCCGCCACCCGCGCGCTGGGCCATGTGCGCCTGGGCCAGCTCCCCACCCCGGTGGAGTCCTACCCGACGCTGGCCGCGGAGCTCGGTGTTGGGGAGCTGCTCATCAAACGCGACGACCTCACCGGAAGCCTCTACGGCGGCAATAAGGTGCGAAAGCTGGAGTTTATCCTGGCCGACGCCCTGGCCGGCGGCCATGAGCGGGTCTGGACGGTCGGCGCGCTGGGAAGTCACCACGTGTTGGCCACCGCCCTTTATGCCCGGGAGGTGGGGCTGGAGCCGCACGCGCTGCACTTTCCCCAACCGATGACCGCGCATGTGCTGGAGGTCTTGCGCGCGTTGAGCACCACTCAACCCGTGCTCACGCCGGTCGAGTCCAAAAACGGACTTCCCTTCGCCATGGCGAAGACGCATATCCGCGAGTGGCTCTCCCGCGACAAAAACCCCTACTACATCCCCGGCGGCGGCTCATCGCCCCTGGGCGTGGTGGGCTACGTCAACGCCGCCCTGGAGCTCGCCAGGCAAATCGAGGATGGCGAGTGCCCGAAGCCCGACGAAATCTATGTCGCCGCCGGCACCTGCGGCACACTTGCCGGGCTCATCCTCGGTGCGCGTCTGGCGGGACTTCGCGCAACGATTGTCGGCGTGCGCGTCGTCGATAAGGTTGTATGCAACGCCCCGCTCACCGCCCATATGGCCAATAAGGCGTCCCAGCTCATCCGCGAGGCCGGCGGTCCCGACATCCCTAAAATCTGCGCCGGGGATGTCACCCTCCTCGACGACTTTTTCGGCGAGGGCTATGGCGAAGAGACCCCCGAGGGCCTTCGGGTCATCGAGACGGTTGCGGCCCATTGTGATCTGGAGCTTGAGCCGACCTACACGGCCAAAACCTTCGCCGCTCTGGCCGCCCGCGCCCAGAGCCTGGCTGACAAACGCGTGCTCTACTGGCATACCCTCAGCGGCGCCGACCTAAGCCCACTTATCGCCAGCGCCAACATCGATCGCGATCTTCCGCCCTCGTACCGCGCGCTCTTCGACACTCCCCTGCCCCACTGAAAGGCTCACGGCCCGCCATGTCCACCCGCCGCATCATCTGTGTCTGTACCGGCAACATCTGCCGCTCGCCAATGGCCGCCGCACTGCTGCGCATCAAGCTGCAGCAGCGCGCCGTGGTGATCTCTGCGGGCACGCTGGGGCTTGTGGGCCGTCCTGCGGCCCAGTTTGCGCAGATGGCCGTGGAGCCCTACGGCGCCTCGCTTGACGATCATCGCTCCCAGGGCGTCTCCCTGCCGCTGATGCGCATGGCCGACCACATCCTGGTGATGTCGCCTCGCCATAGCCGCCATCTTCTGCAGCTCGCACCGGATCTTCAGAGCCGGCTGGTCGAGATCTGGCGCTTTGATCCCGAGCAGCAGGTTGAAACGGGCATCCCCGACCCGGTCGGCCAGGGTCGCGAGATCTTCGAGCATTGCTGCGCGATCATCGATCGCTGCATCGACGCCTGGCTCGCCACCCTGAACCTCCCGCACTAACCCCCTCGCGATACCCCCGGAACTCTTGTGATTGTTATCGGCATCGACCCCGGCAGCCGCTTTACAGGCTATGGCCTGATCAAAAAACGCGGCCAGGAGCTCGAACATGTGGCCAGCGGACGCATCAACGCCTCGCGCGCCAAAACCTTCATCGAGCGCCTGGAGATCATCTACGGAGGCTTGAGCGCCGTGCTCAACGAGTATTCGGTCGATGAGGCCGCGGTCGAGAGCGTCTTCGTGGCCCGAAACGCCATGTCGACCATCAAGCTCGGTCAGGCCCGCGGCGTCGCGCTGCTCGCGCTCAGCCACGCCAACCTCGCGCTCAACGAATACGCCCCGACCCTGGTAAAGCAGGCCGTCACCGGCCGCGGGCGCGCCTCCAAAGACACCGTCGGCCAGATGGTTCGCGTGCACCTGGGGCTGCGCGGCGAACTCGCCGAAGACGCCGCCGATGCCCTGGCGGTTGCGATTTGCCACTGTCAGGCGTTCGACTTTCAGCGCCGCCTGCAATAGAGTAACGCTGAACATGCTCTCAGGATGGAACTCCGCTTATGATCGCACATCTTACAGGCCGCCTGCTCACCTCCGAGCTCGACAGCGTCATCCTCGACGTGCGCGGCGTTGGCTACCAGGTCTTCGTGCCGGTGGGCAGCGCCGGCAAACTTCGCCCCAATGAGGCTGGCGAGGTCTCGCTGTGGATTCACACAAGCGTGCGCGAAGACGCCATTCAGCTCTACGGCTTTGCCTCGGGCGATGAGCGTCGTCTTTTCGCAAAACTGATCTCGGTCAGCGGCATCGGCCCCAAGATCGGGCTGGCGGTCCTCTCGGACCTCGACCCGGCCGACGTGGTCATGGCCGTGGAGCTCGACCGGGTGGACACCTTCACCAAGGTCAGCGGCATCGGCAAAAAGACCGCGCAGCGCCTTATCCTCGAGCTTAAAAACGCCCTGGGCGACTTCAGCTTTGAGCGCTCCGTTGGCGAGGTCGCCGTCGAACGCTCGGCCATCGACGACCTGCGCAGCGCCCTGCAGAACCTGGGCTACCCGCCGGCGATGGTCGATGACACCGTCGATCATGTGGCCCGCGAGGCCACCGACGATCAGCCCGTCGAAGAGCTCCTGCGCATGGCCTTAAAGCTCTTGCGCTGAAGCTGCTCCGCTAAGCCTGAGCCCGCACCCACGCACCACCTTTTGAGGAAGTCGTTTTATGCCTCGCGATCCCAACATCGAGATGACGCCCACCGGCGATGATGTCTCCTTCGATGAGTATTTGCGCCCCCGGCGTTTTGAGGAGTTCGTCGGCCAGCGGGCCATCAAGGATAACCTGCGGGTGATGGTCAAGTCGGCCAAGATGCGTCAGGCCCCGCTCGACCACATCCTCTTCAGCGGCCCGCCCGGTCTGGGGAAGACCTCGATGGCGCAGATCCTCGCGGAAGAGATGGGCGTCAACATCCACATCACCAGCGGCCCGGCGCTGGAGAAAAAAGGCGACCTGGCCGGCATTCTCACCTCGCTGGAAAAGGGCGAGATCCTCTTTATTGATGAGGTTCACCGCCTCTCGCCAGTAGTCGAGGAGAACCTCTACCCGGCGATGGAAGACTTCTACTTTGATATTGTGATTGGCGAGGGCCCGCACGCCCGCAACATGAAGCTCACGCTGCCTCCCTTTACGCTTGTGGGCGCCACCACCCGCTCCGGACTTCTGACGGCCCCGATGCGCGACCGCTTCGGCTACGTGGCTCGCCTGGACTATTACGACGCCGACGATCTGAAGTCGGTCTTGCAACGCTCGGCGCGCATCCTGGACATCGGCCTCTCGGAGCGCGGGGCGTTTGAGATCGCGCGCCGCAGCCGCGGGACCCCGCGTATCGCCAACCGCCTGCTCAACCGCGTGCGCGACTACGCCGTGGTCGGAAACCACAGCACCATCGACGATGAGCTGGCCGACTACGCGCTGGAGCGTCTGGAGGTCGACTCGGCCGGATTTGATTACCTGGATCGCCTTTACCTCGACGCGCTCGTGGTCAAGTTCGGCGGCGGTCCCACCGGGCTGGACACCCTGGCCAGCAGCATCGGTGAGGCCCGCCACACCATCGAAGAAGTCATCGAGCCCTACCTTTTGCAGCAGGGCTTTATTCAGCGCACCCCGCGCGGGCGCGTGGCCTCGGCCAGCGCGTTTCGCCACCTGGGAGTGCCCATTAACAGCGGCAACCAGAACACCATCTTCTGAGACGCTGAACCCGCGGTGCAGGTCGTATGAGTGATGAGGCAGTCGAGCATTTTCGAGCCTTCATGAAGGCAGTGGGGTTGCGTGCCGACCAGGATCCGGAGCTTGCCCGCACCGCGGAGCGTTTTACCGGGCTGATGGGCGAGTTGTTCAGCGGACTTGATGAGCCCGCCCCCGCGATCAGCACCTTTGAGGCGCCCGGACTCCATGACGGCAGCGCCAGCAGCCGCCCGGTGCTCACCTGCGCCATCCCCTTTCAGAGCATGTGCGTGCACCACCTCCTGCCCTTCTTCGGTACGATGGACGTGGCCTACGTGCCCTCTGAGCACATCGTGGGTTTTGGCAGCATCGGGCGAGTGATCGACCATTTTGCGGCCAAACCTCAGGTGCAGGAGCGGCTGATCATCGAGATCGCTGAGCATCTGCAGACCACCCTCAATCCGGCCGGCCTGCTTGTGCGACTGCGCGCCCGACAGCTCTGCATGGAGATGCGCGGGGCGCATAAGCATGGCGAGCTTATCTCGATCGAGGCCCGCGGCGTGCTCGCCAGCGGTGAGCTTCGCGCCGAGTGCATCGCGCAATTTCAGCGTGCGGAGAAGTCGCTATGAGCGAGGAGGCTCGGGCACTGATCGTGGGCGGCGGGGTCGCCGCGGTGAGCGCCGCGCTCTGGTTGCACGACTTCGGCGTGCCTTTTGACTGGGTGGACGCCCGCGGCCAGGTCGGCGGGATGCTGCTGCGGGTCAACAACCGCATCGGCAACTTCCCGGGCACCGAGTGGGCCGACGGCCGTGAGCTGGCCGCCGCGCTCCGAACGCAGGTTTCCAAACATGACCTGCGCCCCGAAACGGCGACCCTGGTGGGGTTGCTCCCCGCCCCCGATGCCCCGAACACCGCACTGCGCGCGGACTTCGAGGGACTCCCCCCTCGCCGCTATGAGGCTGTCGCGCTGGCCACAGGCACCCGCTACCGCACGCTGGGCGTACCCGGTGAGGCCGAATGCATGGGGCGCTTTGTGAGCCAGAGCGCGATGGCCGACGCCGAGCGTTTTGCAGGCCGCGAGGTCGCAGTGGTCGGCGGCGGTGACGCCGCCCTGGAGAACGCGCTGCGCCTGGCGAGCTTTGAGTGCCGGGTGCACCTCTTGATGCGCAGCGCCCCCCGCGCCCGCGAGAGCTTTCTGGAGGAGGCGCGCGCAAACCCCAACATCACCCTCTGGCCGACGCCGACCCTGGTGACAAAAATCTCACCGGCCGGCGACGCCTGCGACCTCGCGCTCGAAGGCAGCGACGCTCCGGGCACCCTGCGTGTGGCCGCGCTTTTTGTGCGCATCGGCATCGCGCCGGTGCTCCCCGAAGTGCCCGGCCTTGAGCTCGATGCGCGCGGTTTTGTGCACACCGACGCCGACCGACGCAGCGCTGTGCCGGGCGTCTTTGCCATCGGTGATATCCGCCACACGCCGCTGCGTTCGGTGGCCACGGCCTCGGGTGATGGAGCGCTGGCCGCGCGCCTGATCGCCACCGACCTCGGCTATCTTTGACCCTGCGCGCGCTCTCATGCTACCTCGCACCACGAACACACACGACCCCCGACATCCCCCCGAGTTTTTTGGGATAACCTTCTGCATGAGGAACTCGCTGATGTTTAAAGCCGTCCTGATCGCCAACCGCGGTGAGATCGCCGCTCGTATTGCCCGCACCTGCAAACGCATGGGCATTCGCACCGTCGCCGTCTACAGCGAAGCCGATGAGGGCGCGCCGCATACCCAGATCGCCGATGAGGCCTACCTCATCGGCCCGGCGCACGTGACCAAGAGCTACCTCAACGCCGAGCGCATCCTGGAGGTCGCCCGCGAAGCGGGCGTCGACGCCATCCACCCCGGCTACGGTCTTCTGAGCGAAAACTCCGAGTTCGTGCACGCCGTTGAGGCCGCCGGCATCACCTTCATCGGCCCGCGCGCCGAGGTCATGGAGCTGATGGGCGATAAGGCCCGCGCCCGCGAGTTTGCCCAGAAGGCCGGCGTGCCGGTGGTCCCCGGCTCCGACGGGGTCGTGGCCGATGAAGACGCCGCCATCGCGCTCGCTGAAAGCATCGGTTACCCGATCCTCGTCAAAGCCTCGGCCGGCGGCGGGGGCATCGGTATGAACCTGGCCAAAAACGAGAAAAAGCTGCGCAAAGCCGTGCAGGCTTCGGTGCGCCGCGCCGAGTCGGCCTTTGGCGATCCGAGCTTCTACCTGGAGCGCTACATCGAGAACCCGCGCCATATTGAGATTCAGGTGCTGGCCGATACGCACGGCAACGCCATTCACCTCTTTGAGCGTGAGTGCAGCGTGCAGCGCCGCCACCAGAAGGTCATCGAAGAGGCGCCCTCCCCGCTCGTCTCGCGTCACGATGGCCTGCGCGAGCGTATGTGCGAGGCGGCGCTGGCGCTGGTCCGCGCCAGCGAATACGTCAACGCCGGCACCGTAGAGTTCATCGCCGATGAGGCCGGCAACTTCTATTTCATTGAGATGAACACTCGCCTGCAGGTCGAACATCCGGTCACCGAGATGATCGCCGGGCTCGACCTTGTGGAGTGGCAACTTCGGGTGGCCGCCGGCGAAGAGCTCACCATCGCTCAGGACGCGCTCACCATCGACGGCCACGCCATCGAGTGCCGCCTCTACGCCGAGAACCCCGACAAGATGTTCATGCCTGCCCCCGGCACCATCACGACCTTCAAGGCCCCGACTGGCGAGGGCGTGCGTCTGGACAGCGGCGTCGACGCCGGCCGTGAGGTCACCCCTTATTATGACCCGCTCATCGCCAAGCTCATCGTGCACGCGTCCGACCGCCCGGCGGCCATCGCGAAGATGAAAGGCGCGCTCACCGAGATGGAGATCGGCGGGCTGACCACCAACCTCAACATGCACATTGAGTTGATGGACGACGCCGACTTCCAGGCCGGCGACATCCACACCGGCTGGCTGGAGAAGCGCTGAGCAAAGTGACTGGATAAATCGTACGCCGCGTGCGAAGTAATCCGCGTCGCACCTGGCCCACATAACCCGCTGATTAATGGAAGGAGATTGTCATGGCTGAAGAAGTTCGCGCGCACATCACAGGCACCGTCTGGAAGATCGAAGTCGAGATTGGCGAGGAGGTCGAAGAAGACGATGACCTCATCATCCTCGAGTCGATGAAGATGGAGATGCCGGTGCCCGCGCCCTGCGACGGCGTCGTCAAAGAGATCCTCATCAAAGAGGGCGACGCCGTCGACGAAGATCAGGTCCTGATCATTATGGAAGAGAGCTGATCAACGCCTCGACCGCGGCCTGAAAGACGCGGCCGCGCTGGGCGTAGCTCTCGAACATATCGAAGCTGGAGCAGGCCGGGCTGAGCACAACAGTGCTCCCCGGCCTGGCCAGTTTAAAGGCCTGCTCCACGGCATCTTCCATCGAGGCGGCACGGTGCACTTTCGTCGCGCCAGCTTCCTTAAGAGCCTCTTCCATGCGCTCGGCGATCTCGCCAAGGAGCACCACCGCGCCGGCTTCTCGGGCGACGTATTTGGCCCAGCCCTTCAGGTCGAGCCCCTTATCCACACCACCGGCAATCACCACAAAGCCCGCGTCCAGGTTCTGCATCCCGGCCAGTGAGGCGTGGGCGTTGGTCGCCTTGGAGTCGTCGACAAAGGCAACTTCATTGCCCTCCCCCACATACTCCATGCGGTGGGCCAGCGGCTCAAAGCTGAGCGCGGCCTCGGTGATATGCTCCCAGCTCACCCCCACGCTGCGGGCCAGCGCCGCGGCGCAGGCCAGGTTGAGCTGGTTATGGGCACCAAAAAGCTCGGTGTCTTCAAACGACTCCAGCCAGCAAAGATCCACGCCGTCTTCCTCGCGCGCCCAACCCTGGTCATCTTCAAACCACACCGCCTCATCGAGCTCCGAGACATCATCGGGGCGGTTTGAGAAGCCCACCATCCGTTGACCTTTTGGCTCCTTAAACCAGCGGCGCACCAGACGGTCGCGCATCGGCACCACCGCTACGCCCTGGCCCTTCTGAAGCTCAAAGATGCGCAGCTTGGCGTCGGCGTACTCCCCAAAACTCTCAAAATAGTCGAGGTGGTCAGCGGCCACGTTGGTCACGGTCGCCGCAGCCGGCTGCAGGTTGTGGCAGCTCCAGAGCTGAAACGCGCTCAGCTCGGCGACGACCACCGCGTCTTCACTCAGCTCCTCGACCACCGCGCAGAGCGGCAGCCCGATGTTGCCAGCAACCACATGCTCCACATCCGCCTGCTGCAACATCTGGCCCACCAGTGAGGTGGTGGTGGTCTTGCCATCGGTGCCGGTGATGCCGATCCAGCGGGCTTTGCTGGCCTCCCAGGCGAGCTCCACCTCCGAGATCACATGCGCGCCCAGCTCGCGAGCCCGCGTAAAGTCGGGGTGCGAGGGCTTCATGCCCGGCGACACCACGATGACCTCGCGCCCCTCCAGCACGTTTTCGCCACCGACCAACGTCACCTTCGGGTGAAGGCGCTCCTGGACCTCCGCCAGCGCATCAAGAGGCTTGATGTCGCTGAGAATGACGTCCTTACCGCGGCGCGCCAGCAGGTTTGCTGCGGCCACACCGCTGACCCCGGCGCCCCACACCGCGAACTTCTGAAAGCTCAACCATTGCTCGGCCATCGTCTTATTCACCCTCGTTGAGCGGGCCGTCAAAACGCGGCTGCTCGGTATCATCGGCTTCGGTGTTGCCGGCGCGTCGCGCGAACTCGGCCAGGATCTGGTCGGCCTGACGGAAGAAGTCATCGCCGCCAAAGAAGATGATTTTATCGCCCGGCTTCACCGTCTCCAGCAGGTAGTCGTTGATATCGGGCTGGTTCGGGATGAACGTAACCGGCAGACCGTTGGCCTCAATGCGGTCGACCACCGTCTGGGTGTTGATGCCCGGGATGGGATCTTCTTCGGCGGCGTACATCGTGGTGATGATCACCTCATCGCTCCCCTGGAACGCCTCGCCATACTCATCTTTGAGGTACTTGATGAGCGTGTAGCGGTAGGGCTTAAACACGCTGATGACGCGGCCATCGACCAGATCCTTTGCCGACTCCAGCACCTTTTTGATGCCCGTGGGATGGCTGATGTAATCCTTGACGATGGTCACCCCTCCGCCCTGGGCGATCGTGAAGCGGTTCTCCAGGCCCTTATAGGTCGCCAGCGCCTTGCCAATGACCTCCGGCGCCACGCCGATGCGCCGTGCCACCGCGATGGCACCCATGGCGTTGACCACGTTGTAGCGTCCCGGAAGGTTGAGCTCCCAGTCGCCCATAACCTCATCGCGGTGGTAGGCGCGGTAGCGAATCGGCAGCTGCCCCTTATCCAGAAGCTCGCCGCGGAACTCCGCGCGATGCTCCATCGCATAGCCGGTCGGGCGCAGGTTGACCCGCTCCACAAGCTCGCGGTTTCCAGCGCAGTCCAGGTTCACAAAGGCCTCTTTGAGGCGAGTGTTGGATTCGAGGAAGGTGGCCATCTTGGCGATGATGTCGTCGAGGCCGTCGTAGTAGTTGAGGTGGTCGAGCTCCAGGAAGTTGCACACCACGTAGTCGCACTCGATGTTGTGATGCGAGCCGTCGCTCTCATCAACCTCCACGACCATCCATTTGCCGCCGGAGTCGCGGGCGTTGACGCCGAAGTTGTTGAGCATGCCGCCGATCACAAAGCCCGGCTCCAGCCCGGCGCACTCCAGGATCCAGGCGATCATCGAGGAGACGGTGCCTTTGCCGTGGGTGCCCGTGACGCCGATGGTGCGGTATCCTTCGAGCAACTTTGCGAGGATTGAGGAGCGATGCTCCACCGGGATGCCCGCCTCGCGCGCCGCCACAAGCTCCACGTTCTCCTCAGGGATGGCCGTGGAGACCACCACCAGGTCGGCGCCCTCAATGTTTTTGGGGTCGTGGCCGATGGTGATGTGCATGCCCTCGGCGCGCAGCGCCTCGGTCAGCGAGCTCTCGCGCACATCGGAACCGGTGACCTCGACGCCCCGCGCATGAAGAATACGCGCAACCGCCGATACCCCGATGCCGCCAATCCCCAGCATATGCACTCGCCCAATCCCGTCTGTCATCGCCTGACCTTTCGCTTGATGTGTGATGGTGATCCTGTTCTCGGCGCAACGCGCCTCTGGCGCCGTGAGGTAGCACAGTTAGGGGGCGCTGGCCAATTCTCAGCGCGGCGGAGCGTTGCATCGCCCCCGCCCGGTGCGTTAGGTTCGCGCGCAACGACTTTTGCGCCAAATTCCAACCTGTACTGTGGGCGCAGCCCATTGAAGATGAGGATCCCGGATGTCTGCCCTGAATCGTCCTTTCAGTCGCCATGCGCTGGTCTTTTCGCTGGCACTCTCTGCCGGCACGCTTTGCGCCGCATGCCAGAGCAACGAGCCGCAGGTCGTGCTCACCCAGGAGCAATGGAGCCAGGTGCGTGAGCATATCCTGGAAGAAGCGCCCGAGCCGGAGCACGCCATCGGCGCGACCTACAACGACGCCATCGAGCTCATTGGCCTGGATATCGACGGCGAGCTCAAAGCCGGCCAGGAGGTCACCTTCACCTGGTACTGGCGCGCGCTCAAAGATGTGAAGCGCGACTGGCAGATCTTTGTGCACTTCGACTCCCAGGTGCACCCGCTGCGCCAGAACCTGGACCATTACCCGGTCGACGAGCTCTACCGAACCTCGCTCTGGAAAGAGGGTCAGATCATTCGCGACAGCCAGACCTTCGTGCTGCGTGAAGACTTCCCCACCGGCGACGCCCTCCCCTACATAGGTCTCTTCCGCGGCGATGAGCGCGCGCATGTCGAGGGCGAGAACATCACCGAAGACCGGCGCGCCATCGGGCCCACGCTCAAGATCACGGGCAACCCGCAGCGCGAAGCCGGCCTGCCTCGCCATGAGGTGCGCCGCATCTCCGAGGCGCAGGCGCAGTCCATCACCATCGACGGCAAACTCGATGAGGCCGTCTGGACCGATCTTCAAAGTGTGTCGCTCAAGGGCTTCAACCCGCGCGCGCCTTACGAGAGCAACGTGAAGTTGGCCTTCGACGCCACCCACCTCTATGTGGCGGCGTACCTGGAAGATGAACACGTCTGGGGCTCACTTACCGAGCACGACGATCCCCTCTGGACCCAGGAGGTCTTCGAGTTCTTCATCGCCCCGGGCGGGCCAAACGCCCCTTACGTCGAGCTTCAGGTCAGCCCGCAGAACACGATCTTTGACGCGCGCTTCCCGCATCGCCCAGGCTCCAAAGCGAAGAGCCGCGATGAGGATATCACCGCCGCCAAACCCTTCGCGATGGAGGGGCTTGAGACGGCGGTGCATCTGGAGGGCTCGCTCAACGATGAGGAGAGCAAAGACCGCTTCTGGTCGGTGGAGATGCAGATTCCGCTCGCGCAACTTCCCGGTGTCGATGGCGCGCCCGAACCCGGGAGCTCCTGGCGGGCGAACCTCTACCGCTTCGACCGACCCACCGAGGGGCAGACCTTTGCCTACGGCTGGAGCACGCGCCCCCGCCGCGACTTCCACGACATCAATCAGTTCGGCACGCTGACCTTCGGCGGGCAGGCTGGCGCCGTCCCCGTGCGAAACAATGCCGCGCTGCCCGAGGTTGAAGCTCCCGCGGAGGCCGCCCGCGAGCGCCTGCGCCGCCGGATTCAAAAAGAACGCGAGAGCGCCCCTGAGTAACACCCCAATAAGCGCCATCTGCCCTACCAGCCGGTGCGCGTTGGCCTCGGCGCATCTCGCGCTGGCCTCCGGCGCCCGGTGCAGATATAGTATGACTATTGGTTACATTTAAATCGGGATAACCACACCAACGAGCGAGTTGTCATGGCGAGTGATAAGCGCAAGCAGAGCCTCTACTTCCCCGAAGACTACCTCGATGAGATCCGCGAGGAGTCACTTCGACAGGACCGGTCAATGTCCTGGGTCGTTCAGAAAGCCTGGGAGATTGCCCGCGAGACCATCAAACAGTTCCCCGCGGCCAACGACTACCTGCAGGGCGAAGACGAGCAAGAATAACCATCCTCAGGCCCGGCCGACGCATCGACGTCGATGGCGGCCGAGGCGATGACCACAAAAAAGCGCCGCGTCCCAATTGAGGACGCGGCGCTTTTTTCGTTCGGGCGGGCAGGCTGGCCGGGTTATTCGGCCGCCTCCTCCTCAGCGTCGTCGATGCGCGGGTCGGCGTGCACGCGGAAGTTGACCACCGACCAGGTCGAGGGCTCGCGGGTCAGCCAGGCCGGCTCAGCGCCGTCACGCTGCACGCTCCACATATCGAAGGTGCGGTCGGCCAGCCCCGGATCCACCACGTTGGGGTTGGTCGCCGAGAAGATCAGGTCGTTGCCCTGCGGCGAGAGCTTCGCGCTGACCACACGGGTGATGCAGTCGTCGATGACGACCTGCTGCTCGATCTCGTCGTAGCAGCGCGACTCGTCAAAGTCGTCACCCTGGGGGTTGCCGTAGATCTCGTCGAAGGTGCCCGCCTGCGGATCGATGCGGGTAATGGCCGAGAGGGGAATGTTGGCCTCCGTGCCCTCACCGGCCGCCTCGCCAAGCGGGCGCACGCAGTCACGGGCCGCGGCCACGTAGATGCGGCCGTCTTCGCCGAAGGTCATCTCGCTGTCGATGTCGGTGTAGGCAAACGATCCATCTTCGCGCGTCCAGTCGCAGCCGGCCCGGGTGGGCTCGCCCTGCTGCGGGAAGTGCGGCAGGCCGTAGACCACACGCTGCGGCATGCACATGGCGCGGTCGAAGTCGTCGGTGGCCGCGTCGCAGCGATGCACCGGGCCGCACTCGGTATCGGAGGCGCAGGCCTCACCGAGGTTCGAGGCGTTGCTCATGTCGATGATGTTGACCGTGGCCTCAATGGCGGTGCAGCGGTTCTCGTCGCCGCACTCCTGAGCGGTACCGCTGCAGTCGGCGTTGGAGTTGCAGGCGTTGTAGTTGTTGGGGCCCACGGTGATGAAGGAGACGAGGTTTCCGTCAGGGCTAAATGCGGTGGGAAGGGCGCCGATGTAGTAGCTGCCGGCCTCGCCAGGGAAGTTCGCGCCGCTGATCGTGATCAGCTGGTCTTCGGCGCTGATCGGCGTGCCGAGTTCGCCGACGAGCACGGTGACCGAATCCAGCGTGGGCTGGTAGAGCGCGGTGCGACCGCTTTCCGGGTCCACATCCCAGTGGGCGGGCACGGGGATCTCATCGCCTTCGGGCTCGGCCGCGACCACGCCGACGACCTGCGCTTCACCGCCGATCTCTTTGTAATACGCGGTGTTGCCATCGACGTAGGCCACGCCGGCGCCACGCACGCGCGCGTCGAGCACGCCCTCCTCGGAGAGCTCCAGCGTGCCGGTTACTTCCAGCGAATCCGGATCGATGGTGGCGGTGTAGATGTTCTGCAGACCACCCTCGCCATTCTCCATGTACACGAAGTGCGAGAGGTTCTCGGTCACGCCGCAGAGGTTGGGCGGGGTGCAGTCAGCGCTCTCGGGCACAATGGAGTTATGGGTGGCGTCGCTGGTGGCGTAGAGGCGGACGTCGTACTCTTGGTTGGGCGGGAAGCTGCGACGCACGTACGAGACGACGTAGTCTTCTTCTTCGATCACCGGCTCTTCACCGGTGTCGCCCTGGTCGTCCGGGCCGCAGGTTCCGCCTTCAAGGCAGATATTGGGATCGGTGCAGTCGGCGTTGCTCTCACACGCAGTGCCCTCGCCGCCCTCTCCATCTTCGCCCGAACAGGCGCTCGCCATCCCGAAGGCCATCGCCCCGCTGAGCAACAGCGGCCAGCCCAACTTCATCGCATCACATCGCATCGTCCCTGCTCCTTACTTATGGAAAGACAGCTCAAGGCATGGCGTCGCCGACATGCCCGGCGCGTCACACGTAATCGGGGCGCACTATAGGTCGCTTGAATTCGGCGAATCAAGACCGGCCGCGACCTTGGCCTTCTGCCAGAGGGCTTCGAGCGCATCGAGGCTGAGATCTTCAGGGCGATGCCCGGCCCGTGCGGCCTGAGCGCGCACCGAGGTGATGCGCTGCTCGAAGGTGTCGCTGGCCTGATCAAGCGCCTCGAGCGCGTCGATGTTCAGGTGGCGAGCGACGTTGACGAGCGCAAAGATAAGATCGCCGAGTTCCGCCCGAACGCGTTGTTGGGAGGGGGCGGGGTGCTTAAGCTCGTCGCGCAGCTCGATGAGCTCTTCGTCGACCTTGGCGAGCGCGCCCTCGACCGAGGGCCAGTCAAAGCCCCAGGAGGCGGCCTCTTCGCCCAGGCGCTGAGCGCGTTTTAAGCCTTGCAGCCGGAGCTGGGGGTGGGAAGCACCGGGGGGGTGAGGATCATCACTCATGGTGGCCTCGTGGCAGAAGTTGCATCTCGAACGTGGCGGAGGATGCGCGTCTCGTGACAATTTGTTAACTACAGTTGTGTAAATTTTTGCCCGGGACATAGAATGCGCCCGGACGGTTCACTCTGCCCATCGACCCCAGCTCGAGCAAACCCCGTGTTATCCCAAGCGTGCGTCACAGGCCTGTGGGGGCCCCTTCTCGGCGGCAGACTTCCTTTGTTGGCGGCGATCCTCACGGTATGTGCGGCGGTGCTCTGCGTGCCGCTCAGCGCCCACGCCCAGCACGAGGACGCAAGCCTGGACCGTATGATCGAGCGGCTTGGCGAGCAGGACGTGCAGGCGGGCAGTGGCGAGTTGGCCCCGTCGACGGTTGCACCTCTCAACCTGGAGGTGCAATGGCGCCTCTGGCGCACGTTGATTGAGAGTGGTGAGCCCGGGATCAATGAGCTTCAGGCTCTGCGCGATGATGCATTAAGCCTGGGCCGGGTCTCGTTGCCCGAGCATGCACTTGCAGTGCTGGCTGTGGCGCGCGCGCGCGATCACTACGGGTTGAGCACCGCCGACACCGAGGCGCTCCTGACGATGGCGATGACCATGGCGCCGGAGCTTCCTTACCCGGCGCTGGAGCTTGCTCGACAACGTCTTAAGGACCAGGGCGCACCTCATCGCGCCATCGCTCCCTTTGTGGAGGGCGTGCGCCGTGGCGTGCAGTCGCCCGACATCTGCATGGCCTGGGTGCTGAAGTTTTCGATCTTCTTTTTGCTGAGCGTGCTGGTGAGTTTTGGCGCGTTTATGTTGTCTCAGCTCCTGCGCTACTTTGGCGTGGCGGCCTACGACGGAACGCGCTGGCTGCCGCGAGGCTTCTCGTCCAACCAGACCGTGATCTTGCTGGTAGCCCTGGTGATCGTGCCCGGCCTGCTGCTGCGCTCCCCGCTGGCCTCGGTGCTGATCATGCTGGCGATGGTGATTCCCTTTCAGCAGATCAATGAGCGGGTCGTTTCAGCCTTTTTCCTCGCGGTGATTCTGGCGTTGCCTTCGATCGATGTGGCGCTGAGCCGGATGGTGCTTTTCCCCGGAAGTCCCGCACAGACCCTGGCCCACGAACATCTGCGCGGCTGCGATTCGGGCTGCCTGGAGCGTGCGAAGGCACACCTCGGTGAAGACGCAACTCCCACGCAGCGCTACGCCGCGGCGGTGGCCCTCTTCCGGACCGGCACCCCGGAGGCGATGGCCCGCGTGGTGGATCTGAGCGACGATCCGCAGAATCAGGCAACGCGTCTTTTGGAGGCGCAGTGGGCCAACCTCAAGGGCGCCGCGCTCATCGCGCAGGCCCGTCCCGACGAGGCGCTCGAGCCTCTGGAGCGTGCCGAGTTGATGCTTCCCGAAGCCCCCGAGCCGCATTTTAATCGCATGCGCGCGCTGCAGCTCAGCGGTGATGAAGAAGGCGGCTACGACGCGCTCGATCAGGCGGTGCGCCACGGGCTGGCCTCGGTGGGTCGCTACCTGGACACCGGGCGTCGCGACGCCAACAGCCTGCTGATGCTCATCCCCCTGCAGAGCTCCCAGATCTGGCAAGAACACCTGGCCTACACCGAGACGATCACCACCATCTCCATGATCTCGCCATTCTGGCAGGCGCTGGCCGGCCCGCAGCTTCCGCTCTCGCTGGCGCCCTACGTGGGAGGCGCCGGGCTGCTCTGGTTGCTGATGACCTTGCAGATCTACCTGCGTCAGCGCGTCAGCACGCCCTGCCCCAAATGCGGCCTTGCGCGTGACCCCGATGATGCGCGCGATCTGGGAGGCCATCACTACTGCCTGCCCTGCTACCAGACCTTCGTCTCGGGAGCGACGCTGGACTATCACGCGCGCATCCACAGCGAGACCACCCTGGGACGACGCGACCGCTTTCAATCCTTTCTGCGCCGCACCCTCTCGTTGCTGCTTCCCGGCATGGGTCATGCCCTCGGGGGGCACGCGCTGCGCGGCACACTGGCCTTCTTCGCGCTTGCCTTTGGCGCGTTCTGGCTGATGAACCCGATGGGGCTCTGGCGCGTCCCGACGGAGCTCTTTCATGAAGGCTGGGCCGGACAGCAGGCCATCGCCATAGTCTTGATGGCCCTGGGCGCGCTGGTGGGTCTGTGGGGGCTCGTTGCCGGCGTGGAGCCCACCCGTGTTCGAGGCGCCCGAGGGCAAAGCGAGGCGAAGCGATGAGTACCCAACCCAACGCTCCCGTCCCCCCCGGAAAACGCGCCGGCCTGGCCACGCTGGTGCTCCACCACAGCGTCACCGTCATCATCCTGGTGCTCTTTATCGGCATCGGCGTCTGGAGCTATCTGACCTTTCAGAAGACCGACTTTTTTGTGCAGGTCGACCGCGACGATCTCCAGGCCCGGCTCACCCCACCGCTGATCGAGGCGCAGCGCCAGCGCATCGAGATGGCCATCGCCACAAGCTACCGGCTCGAGGATCGCTACCCGGCCAGCCTCCAGGAGCTGGTCGACCGGGGATTGCTGCTGCAATCTGACTTGTATTACCCTTCGGCCACAGAGCTCTGGCTCTACAGCCGCGGCGTGGATAGCTTTGAGCTCACGTTGCAACTTCCCGAGGGCGACACGGCGTCGCCCTGAGTTCGCTCCCATTGCGAGAGGTCGCCTCCGTTGTCCGACACCGATCTTGTTCAGCTTCACCTGGAGTTCGCCGACGCCGAAGTGGCGCGCTACATCTACGGCCACCGCGACGCCTTCCTCAAACTCATTGAAACGCGCCTCGACGTGCGCATCGGCGCCCGCGGCACCGAGGCCCATATCGAAGGGGCTGCCAACGACGCGCGCGTCGCCGAGCGGGTGCTGCGCCAGCTCTACACCCTGGGGCAACGCGGCCATCACTTAAGCGCCGTCGACGTCGGGCGCGCCATCGATCTTCTGGTGCGCGATCCGAAGATCAACCTGGTCGACATTTTTACCGACCGCGTCCTGACCACCAAACACAACCAGATCATCTCGCCCAAAGGGCTCGCCCAGAAGGCTTACGTCGACGCCATCCGCAAGCATGACGTCGTCTTCGGCATCGGGCCGGCCGGCACCGGAAAGACCTACCTGGCGATGGCGATGGCCCTCTCGGCCTACTTCTCCAAAAGCGTCAAACGCATCATCCTGACGCGCCCGGCGGTGGAAGCCGGCGAGAAGCTGGGGTTCTTGCCGGGCGACCTGGCCGAGAAGGTCAACCCCTACCTGCGCCCCCTCTACGACGCGCTGCACGACATGGTGGAGCTTGAGAAGGCCGAGACCATGCTCGAGCGCGGGGTCGTCGAAGTTGCCCCCCTGGCCTTTATGCGCGGTCGCACCCTCAACGATGCGTTCATCATCTTCGATGAGGCGCAGAACGCCACCAACGCCCAGGTGAAGATGTTTTTGACCCGCATCGGCTTTAACTCCCGCGCGGTCATCACCGGCGATATCACCCAGATCGATCTTCCCTCCAAACGCATGAGTGGTCTGGTGGAGGCGGAGCGTGTGCTCGACAACATCCCGGGCATCGCGTTTTGCCGATTCTCCCAGCACGACGTGGTCCGCCACCCCCTGGTCCAGAAGATCATCGACGCCTACGAGCGCAACGCCCAGGCCGAGCTCGACCGGTCGAATGACCGGGCGACCTCCGACGAGTCCTGAGACTTCGTTCCGAGGGGATTGAGGCGGTCTTCAGGTGAGACATGCTTGCGAAGCCGGGCGCAGAGGCGTTGTCCCGGCTTCGCGCGCTGTGTTAGCGTCGGCCCAGCGTTCTCTGCCCACAACTGCCGACGCTGCGCCCCCCAAAGCGCGATGCGCTGGCACGTCCCGCACCCTCTCCTCGTGCTATGTCTGACTCTCGTGACAAGAGCCTGCCCTTCGACGTCGACGACGCCGATCTTTTCTCAAGCGTGGCCGATGATCATGTGCTGAGCTCAGCACCGGTCTCCCCGGCTGCACCCGCTCCCGCCACACCACGCTCCACGGCCCCGCGCCGGAATGGCCGCACGCATCAACCCGCGGCGTTTCTGGACGTCGAGTCGCCCGGTCGTTCACCGCGGCGCATCCGTCTTCAGAGACCGCGCTTTTTGCTGGGGGGCGAACGCGCAGACCTCACGCTGGACGATCGTTTCGTCTCCCGCTGGCACGCTCAGCTCAGCCTGGAGCAAGGCGCCTGGGTGCTCGAAGATCTGGGAAGTCATAACGGCGTCTACCTGCGCATCGCAGACGAGTTTGTCATGGAGGACGGCGACGAGATCCTCGTGGGCGCCCAGCGCCTGGCGTTTCGAACCGGCTGGGACACAGGACCGACGCAGGCCGTACCCACCCTGGGCGCCCCGAAGCTGCCTACCGCGCCGCGTCTCGTAGAATACGTTGAGGGAGGGCATATCCGCGGGATTTACCCTATTGTGGACTCGATGCTGATTGGCCGCGAGGGTGCCGATTTGAACTTCCCTCACGACGAGCTGCTCTCCTCGCCACACGCCAGCTTTGAGCGCCGCGACGGGCAGTTTTACCTGCGCGACCTTATCAGCGAGTCAGGCACCTTTATTCGCATTCGTGGCGCCGTTGAGCTTATCGACGGCGATTGTTTTTGCGTCGGCCGCACGCGGCTGCAGGTTCGGTATCAGGGATGAATAATTGGAGTCGGGTCGGGTCGCTGCTGCTCATCGCCATGCTGGGGACCGTCGGGTGCGCAAGCTCACCAGGTGCAGCCGATGATTTTGCCATCACGATGCGCGTGCAGCCCGACGATCGCATCAGCGACAGCGCCGCGCTGACGCTCCTGGAAGACGGCACCTGGTCGATGCAGGCCGATCGCGGCGAAGACTGGCGATGGGAGTTTGAAGTTGGAGACGTCGCCCGTTTTGAGGGGGACGAAGGCAATCACCTCTTCGTGGTAATTGACGCTCAGTCCGAGCGTCTGCGCCTGCAACGTATCGACGCCTGGCCGCTGCGCGGCTCGCTCAAGGGTCGGCTCTCGCCAGTGACAGCAGACGCGACGCCCTCCGGGCGGATTTGCCGCGGCCAGGGCCCCTTCACCGCCGAGGCGTGTGAGGCCCCCGCGGGCACGCGCTGGTCGCTCTTCGAAGTCGACGCGGCAACCTCCAGCCTTCGCCTCAGAAGTGCCGATGCGGGGGTCATGCATCTTCCTTACCGGCGATCCGCTGTGGTGGACGTCGTCGGCGCGGGAGTTCAACTCGAAGGGGAGCCTGTAGAGGGCGCCTGGCTGGCAATCGCCAGCTCCCCCCGCCGCGGCCGCTTCGCGGCCACGCCGCGTATCGCGCTCAGCCCGGATTGCAATCTTCCCGAGGATGCGGCTCGCAGCGCCGCGCGCTTTGTCGACGCCCCCGAGTTTCCTCAACCTCTCTCGCCACACCCGGTCGCCATGGAGGCGCGCGCGCTCATGGCCGGCGCCGATGCCCTCGTGCGTTGCCCCTCCGCCGAGCACACGCTGGTGGAGATGCCCGCCATCACCCGTCCGCTGATGGCGACCCATGATGATCGCCTGCTCGGACCGCCCAATTTCGCGATGAGCCCCCAGCCGGTCGATGCCCCCCTGGCCCACGCGTGGAGCCTCTCGGCGGCTTTCGCGGCGGTCGGTGACTGGGAGCTGGCCGCCTTCTGGGCCGAGCGCGCGATCGTTCGTCTTCCGGTCAGCGCGCAGAGTGAAGCCCGTGCGCTTCGTGTGATGGACATCCTGGCGACCGGTGGCTCGCTGGAAGCCGCCCTGCGTCTGGCCCATCACGCCGGCCGCAACGTCTGGAACAGCGCCAACATCCCCGATCTGCTCGATGGTGCGGCGATCATTCACGCCCAGCTCGGCCAGACCGACCGCTACCTGGAGCAGCGCGCACGCAAACAAGAACTCGCCAGGAGCCGGCGCAATGATGAGCGTCTGGCCTGGTACCGCTGGGCCGAGCTACGCACCGCGCACGCGACCCGCAGCGCCTCGGAGGGGCTGGCCTACCGCGAGTACGTCGTCGGCTTCGAGGAAGACAACCAGCAGGACTGGGCCCTGGCCATCTGGGCTATGCTCGGCATGCACGGCCAGACACTCCCGGGCGTCGAGTCCGCGGACGCGCTGCGCCCCCGCTTTGATGTCGCCGGCGCGCTCCCGCTCTGGCAGGCCATCTTCGAGCCTGACACAACCGGTAGTTGCGACGCGATGAGCCTGGAGGCCTGCACCGCCACATCCTACGGCCTGCGCGATCGTCAAAAAAATGACCCCGCGATGCTGCGCGCGCTGGGAGCCATTCCCACCCTGGAGCTGCGCACCAGCTTTGATATCGCCAGACTACAAAACCTCGCCAGTACGCTCCACAGGCCCGCAGAGCGCGCCGAGCTATGGATCGCACTCCTTCCCCTGACCGATGACGCAAACGCCGCAGAAGCGCTCCGGCGAGCCCTGGGAGCGGTGGCCGAGGTCACGAGCGAGCCTGACCCGACGTGCCAGGGAACGCAGGCGCTTCGCTGGCACTTTGCCAACGCCGCCCGCCGCGGCGACCGCCCGCTCCTTGGCCGGGAGCGGCGTCAGTGGGTGGAGTTTGTTGCCTGGTGGGCTGAAGAAGGCATCGACGCCCTCTGCGAGAGCCCGGCGAGTTTCATTGAAGAGCTTGAGGCCCGCCCGGTCAGCGCGCGTCCCTACACCCGCCAGGCCCTGCTCCTGCTCGACGCGCGTTATCGCGCGGCCGGCGCCCAGACCCTCGACGTCGACGAGCTCAGCGCCGCAGCCACACTCGCCGGCACGCTGGGAGATGCTGACACCTGCGCGCGCTGGAGTCTGGCGCTCGCAGTCGCCGCCGCACAACGTGGCCATGTTCAGCTGGCCGGCGATCATCTGGTGCGTGCGACCAACTGTTCGCCCGGGCTCCCCGAGCTTCGGGCCGCGCGCGATCTTATCGCGGCCTACATTGAGTTTGAGCGCAGCGCTGGAAAACGCGGCTTCGATCACCCCGATGCGGGCTCGGAGCTTCGTGAGATCGCCAGGCGCGAGCCTGTTGCGGATGCCTGCGTGGGCCTGGTCCCGCTAAACTTCGACATCGAAGATCACCTGCCCGCCTCGCTCCATCAGCTCGCCGGGCGAGTGGCGCTGGAAGATGTCAGCGGTGAGGCCTTTACGGTGCTCACCGCCAGCAATCTTCTCGCGGAGGCGCGGGCCGGCTTTGCTGCCGGAACCCGAGCCCTCTCGCGTGGCGATGTTTTTAGCGGAGCCCGCGCCCTCTACGCTGCCCGCCAGCACTTTCGCGCGCTCGACCACCGACCGGGACGAGCGGCCATCGCCTTCCTCGACGCGCTTGTATTTGGAGGCAACCTCGAACCCCTCGCCACACTGGACGACGCGGAGCGCGAAACCCTCAAGTTGCCTGAAGAGCACGCGCAACTTCGCAACGGTGCGGCCGCCGCCTGGCTGAACTCCCTCTCGGAGTCCAGTCCGGAGTTTGGCTCGTCCGCACACCTCGCCGCGCTGCTCATCGTCGGGCGGCGTGACGATGCCGCGCTGCTGGCGGCTCGGCCCGAGGTCGAGCGCCCCGCCCTGCTCTGCGCGCCGGAGTCTGCCGCGCCATGAGCCCGATCCCCACGCCCGAGACGATCGCCGAGCGTTATGAGCTCATCGAGGAGCTCGGACAGGGCGGCATGGCCACGGTTTTTCGCGCGTTCGACCGCACCCTGGGCCGAGAGGTTGCGCTCAAACGTCTGCATCCGCATCTGGCAAAGGTCGCGGAACACCGCGCCCGATTTGAGCGCGAAGCCCGCGCCGTCGCGCGCCTCGACCACCCGGGCATCGTCAAAATTTACGACTTCTCGTCGCCCCAGACCGACGACGCCTACATCGTCATGGAGCTCGTCGATGGCGAGTCGCTCGCCACGATCCTTGAGCGCTGTGGGCCGCTGCCCGCCGAGCTCGCAGGGGTCTTGATCGCCAAAACCCTTCGAGCGTTGGACGTTGCGCATCAGCACCACATCATCCACCGCGACTTAAAGCCCGAAAACATCATGGTGCGAAGCGACGCCTCCGTGGTGCTCCTGGACTTCGGGCTGGCCAACCTCCTCGACCAGGCCCGCATCACCCGTACCGGCGCGCTTTTGGGAAGCCCCGCCTATATGGCGCCGGAGCTGATGGAAGGAGGCCGCGCCGACGTCGCCAGTGATCTCTTCTCGATCGGCGCGACCTTCTACCGACTGGTCACCGGGCAAGACGCCTTCCAGGGGCAGCACCCGGCGCAGATCCTGCGCGCGATTGAGCACGGCGATCATACCCCCGCGCATCGACTCCAACCCGAGGCAGGACGCCGATTCAGCCTTCTTATCAGCCGCTGGATGAGCGTTTCCCCCGATCACCGCCCGGCCAACGCCCGAGCGGCGCTGGAGGAGATTCAGCCCCTCTTCGATGAAGTGTCATGGCAACCACACCTAAAGCAACACATTAATAAAACCAAAAGTAACACTTCAGGAACCTCAGAAACCAACAACCTTCCCCCACTCCAAGACACGATCTGCGACGCGCTCCTGGGGCGCGCCGATGCGCTCATCGAGCAGGGCCAAACCCTGGAAGCAACTTACGAGCTTGAGCGCGTTCTGGCCTACCAACCGGACTCGCAGGCCGCGTTGAGCCGCCTCTCGTCGCTTCACGCCGGAGCTGGCGAGAAAGAAGGATCCAGACGCCGGGCGCTCGGGATGGGTGCTGCGGTGGCGGCGCTCGCTGCCGCCGGAGCGCTCTGGCATGCTGGCTTATCCCCCACCTCCGAGGCACCTGCCGCCAGAGCTTCGTCCCGGAACCTCGCACCGCAGCGAAACGCGGACGAGGCCCTGGCCCAGCCCAAAACCACCGAGGCCCCGGCGCCCCCGGTTGACTGGTCTGTACCCCGAGAAGAGGTCTTTGCGGCGCTGCAGGACGCACGGCGCAGCGCGGCGGCTTCTGTGGCCCCCTCAGCTTCGGCGCCCGACCTGGCGCGTGTCGATAGCGTCAGCGCAAACCCTCCGCCGGCGCGTACAAGAAGAGTGCCTGCCGTGGCGGCGGTGGTCGATGCCCCGACGCAGGACACGCCCGCTGCGCCCCAAACCTTCAAGCAACGCTTCAGGGTTATGCCCGCTGCGGCCACGCTCAGCATCGCGGGCAAGCGTTACTCGGCCATCGAGGCAGCCCGCGGCATTGAGCTGCCGGCCGAAACAATCGAGCTTGAGGCCTCCAGCCCGGGCTGTGCGCCTCTAAAAACCACGATCGACGTCAGTGAGGAGTCCAGCCAACGCGCGCAGCGCGTTGTCCTGAGCTGGCTGCCGGGCTACATTGAGCTTGTGACCGATCGCGACGCGCTGGTCTGGCTTGAGGAGCGCACCAGCCCGCTGGTCGTCAGCGCCGGCGGGGCCTCCGGCCCCATCGAGGTTCCCTTCGGCAGGGCCGACGAAGCCCTCGCCGAACGCCAGCTGGAGGTGCGCGTGGCCAGCCGGCATGACCTCACCCGCACCTTTGTGCGTACGGTGACCGTACGCCCCGGACAAACTTCCTCCCTGGCGCTTTCCCTTGCCGATGCCGTCCCCCAACGCTGAGCGCAGCACCCTCGGTCGACGATCTGCGCTCGCTACGCTGACGCTCGCCATCTTCCTGGGCTGCGTCCTGCCGGCTTATGCGCAGGAGCCTTCCGACCCTGCGCTTAAAGTATCACTTGAAGATTCACCGCTGGAGCAGGCTCTCAGCGCGCTGCGACGCGCCGAGTTTGAGCGCCTGCGCCCCCTGCTCTCCCCCTTTATCGACAGCGATGCCTTCCACGCGCTTCCGGCCGAAGAGCGCGCCCGGGCGCGCGCGCTGCTCGCGCTGGGCCTCTACTTCGAGAGCCAGGCGCTCTCCGACCCTGCGCTCGCCAGTGAGCTGATGGCCCACGTCCGAGCGCAGCTCCAGGTTTCGGTCATTGAGGCCCCCGACCACACGCTCGACCCGTTGGTGTTTCCCGCAGATCTGGTCGCATTGCAGCGCACGCTTGTGAGGCGACTTCCCCTCCCTGGCACCGCCTCGCCATCGCCCGAGGACTCACCGCTGATCTATGTCGAGCGACGCATCACCCGTCGCTCACCATGGGTGACGCTTCTGCCGATGGGGGCCGGTCAGTTTCAAAACGGACACCCGATCCGGGGTTCGGTCTTTGCGGCCACCCAGGCGCTGGGCCTGGCCGCAAACCTCATCGGCTTCTGGCAGGTGGAGGCCTATCGCGACCGGCGCGGCCTGATCGCCGCCGCGGCCCACGACGAGGCGCGACGCTGGCAAACCCTGCAGTGGACCGGGCTCGCTGTGGCTGCGCTGGGTTGGGGACTGAGCGTCGCCGACGCCCTCTACCACTTTGATAGGACGGACGTGACCCTGCGCACCCTGGACGCACCTCCTCCCGAGCTTGAAGACGCCCCCTGAGTTCGGGAGCTGACACGTGCGGCGCGTCTGCCTTATTCTGAAACGACATTCTCCCTTCGATACGGTGTTCCTATGGCTGTCCTTCGTGTGCTCGGCGCCTCTGATCCCGACTTCTACCCCCTGAGCGAACGCGTGGTGACGCTGGGGAGCGCGCCCGCCAACGACGTCAGCCTGAACACATCGGGAGTCGCCGATCATCACGCCACCATCCAGCTCGATGGGGCCGGGTTTGTGCTGCGCACCACCTCCCGGAAGTTGAGCGTGATGGTGAACGGCAAAAAACGCCGCGAACACACGCTCTGCCACGGCGACAAGCTGACGATTGGCGAGGCGCAGCTGGAGTTTTCGCTGCTCGATCCCGGCCAGCCCGCCACGAAGCGAAGCACAGACGGCCCGGAACTGGAGCATCTTCGCGCCCTGGCCACGCGCCTCACTGGCACCTATGACGTCGAGCAGGTGCTCGAAGACGTGCTCGACGCCGTGCTCGAACTCAGCGATGGGCAGAAGGGATTTGTGATCCTTGTGCGCGAGGGGCGCTGGAGCGTCCCGGTCGCACGCAGCGTCGACGCCCGGGCCATGGAAGACGCCCACCTGCACCTCTCCGACTCGATCATCGCGCACGCCATTGCCAGCCGCCAGCCGCTCATCATCGCCGATGTGCGCGAGGAGGAGGCCTTTGAGGGGGCGCAGTCGGTGGTGGACCTGGAGCTCTCCAGCGTGCTCTGCCTGCCCCTCTTCGCGCATGGCGAGCTGCTGGGGCTGATCTATGTGGGCGATGATCGCATCACCGGCTATTTCGCCGGGGTCGATCTGGAGCTTTTGCAGGTCTTCGCCTCGATGGCGAGCCTCATCGTCGCCAATGCTCTGCACGTCAACGCCCTGGAGCATGATCGCGACGCGCTGCGCGGCCGGCTTCAGAGCCAGCGCTTCGGCGAGGTGATCGGGGCCAGTAAGGCGATGCAGACGATCTTCCAGGCGGTGAAGCGGGTGGCCCCGGCCTCGGTCAGCGTTCTGATCACTGGCGAGACCGGCACCGGCAAAGAGCTCATCGCCCACGAGATTCACCGCCGCAGCCCGCGCGCCGACGGGCCCTTTATCACGATCAACTGCGGTGCCATCCCGGAGCATCTTCTCGAGAGCGAGCTCTTCGGCCATGAGCGCGGCGCGTTCACCGGCGCCACCTCCCGCCGCGACGGCAAATTTCACGCCGCCCACCGGGGCACCCTCTTTCTCGATGAGATTGGCGAGATGCCGGGGGCGCTGCAGGTAAAACTCCTGCGCGTGCTGCAGGAGCATTGCGTCACCCGCGTGGGCTCCAACACCCCCGAAGCGCTGGACTTCCGGGTGCTCGCTGCCACGCACGTCGACCTGACCGAAGCCGTCGCCAGCAAGCGTTTTCGAGAAGATCTCTACTACCGCCTCAACGTGGTGCAGTTGCATCTTCCGCCGCTTCGCAAGCGCGGCGAAGATGTGGTTCTGCTGGCCAACTTCCTCATTGAACGCCTGGCCCCCGAGCTCGGCGTCGCACCGCGTCCGCTTCACACCCGTGCCCGCGAGGCGATCTGCCGCTACGACTGGCCGGGAAACGTGCGCCAGCTCGAAAACCGCATCAAACGCGCGTTGATTCTGGCCACCGGTCCTGCCCTCACCCCCACTGACCTGGAGTTGGAGGAGAGCGCTCTTCCTCCGCGACAGTCTCTGGCAGAAGCCAAAGAGAGGTTTGCGCTGACCTATATTCTGGAGACTCTGGAGCGAAACGGCGGCAACCGCAGCCAGACCGCCCGCGACCTCGACGTCGATCCACGCACAATTTTCCGATATCTGGAGAAGGTCTGACACCGATGTCCGAGTTTATCGACACTTCACAGGCCGACCATGCCGCGTCGTCGCCATCTGCGGACCTCAGAGGCCGCTTTGGGCGCGTGGCATGGGCTTTGCTTCTTGTAGGCTGCGTTGGATCGCCACTGCATGTGGAGGAAGCCCCTGTGAACCTGCCCCCTTACATCGATCGCGACTTCGTCTCACCGGCGCTCGACGTGGTGCGCGTGGAGACGACGCGCGAGATCACGCTGGCCGCTGAGGGGCTCTTTGATCCCAACGAAGAAGACGCTCTGTATTACGTGTGGATGGGGGAGCATAGCGGACTTCTGGAGCAGGCCGAAGTCAGCGCGGTGCCTGGCAATCCGCGCCATCGCGATGTCTTCCATGTCTACGAGCGAGTGGCCACAAACATCGATCCCTGCAGCGAGCGCCTGCGCGACCGGGCCGATGAGACGATCTGGCTGATCGTGGCCGACCGACGCTTTGTGCGCGTCACCGGCTCGGAGGTCGAGGTCGCTCCCGAGGGGTTTTTGGTCTCGCATAGCTGGCAGCTTCGCCTGAGGCCCGGTCTGTGTTCGGAGGCGCTGTGAAGAAGACTTTTTCTCGACCCTTGCGGGCGTTCGGGGGCCTGCTCACCGGCCTGGCCATCGCCGCCTGCGGCCCCGGGGGGCCCGATGAGCCTCAACCTCCGGAGGATGAACCCACGGTGCGTTATGGCGAATGCCAGAGCGATGCGGAATGCCCCTCGGACCGGCGGTGCGAGCAGGAGCTCTGCGTGGTCCCGGTTACAGAGACCACGCTGCGCTACGGTCTGACGATCCTCCCATCGAGCGCGTCGCGCATCGCGCCGCAGACGATCGCACCTCAGGCCTGGCCGGTGGGTGGCGCGATGGTCGACGTCGAAGCGCTTATCACCATCGATCTGAGCATCGAGGGTTTGTCGCCCGATCGCAGCGCCACACTGGTCGCCATCCCCGAGAACACCGTTTCCGAGGCGCAGAGCCAGGTCAGCGTGCGCGAGGGTCGCGCCACGCTCACGCTTGCCCGAGGCGACTACGCGATCCTTCTGGTGCCCGATAGCAGCGAACTTCCGCGTTACGACCTGGGTACGCTGGCGGCGCGGGAAGATGGCGAGCGAACCCTTGAGGTGCCTGCCACTTCCGAGCTCCGAGAGATCCGCGGGACCCTGGTCCGTCAATCCGGGCTTCCGCTCGACCTCCTCGATCTTCCCGTGGGCGGCGCGCGCGTTATCGGCATCGATCCCGACTCTCGCCAGACAACCTCCTCGGCGCTCAGCAATGCTCTTGGCGAGTTTACGCTGCGGGTGCCTGACGACGGCCGCAGCTATGACCTCCATGTCAGCCCCGCCCAGACCGACGATCTTATCCCGGTTGCGATCTTTGAAGACGCGATCGGACCCGAGACCACCGGGGGGCGCTTTCACCTGGGCAGCTGGCTCATCGAGCTGCTGCAGCTCGAGGTCCAGCTGCAAGGTCCACCGGACGCCGAGCCCGAAGATTGGTCCGCCTATTCGCTTATGGCCCGCGCGCCGCTGGGGATTGGCGAGCTTCAGCGTCCTCTCCCCGTCGACGGGGAAGGTCGTGCGCGCGCAAGCCTGCTCACCGGAACCTACACCCTGGAGGTGCGTCCCCCGGCGGAGAGCGCGCTGGAAGCCACCAGCACCGAGGTCAACCTCCTCGATGGCCTGAGCGCAACGCTTGAGCTCGATGCTCGCCCTTCCCTCTCCGGGCGCGTGGTCACCAATGAGGGTGACCCGATCGCATCAGCGCGCCTTCGTCTGGAGCACCTCCAGAGGTCGGATTTCTCCCGCAGCATCGCAACGCTTGAGGATGGCAGCTGGGCCGCGCGGATTCCCGCCGGCGACTATCGCGCCACGATCGTGCCGCCGGCAAACCTTGGCCAGCCGCGTCAGGTCGAGACCTTCAGTGCCAGCGACCAATCCCCGACCTTGCTCTGGCGTCTGGAGGCTCCCGCCATCGTGCGTGGGCAACTCGTGCACCCGCAGCACGACACCGGCGCAATCACCGTGCAGCTCACCCACCCCGATCTTGGCGACGTTCTTGCCGAAGGACGCACCGACTCCGCCGGGCGCTACCAGCTCATTGTGCCGGCGCCGGCGCTCGAAGCGCTGCGTTAATCCCGATCGTCCTCAGCTGCAGCCTCGCCGCCCGACTCCCCTCGTCGAAGCTCGCCGCGCGCGGTGCGTAACATCGAGAAGGCCACCGGCTCTTCCCCTTTGCAGCGCGTAACCCAGCGGCGGTGGCGATTCTCCCAGGACGCGCTCAGAGCGTTGAGACGCCCGGCCTCCATCAGAAGGTCCGTGGCGTCTTGCCGGCAGTCCGGTTCCACCGATCCCGCGCCGACCTGCTGCCCGGTAAAGGGATCCCAGATGCGTCCGTCCCGAATTCCGGTGATCGCACCGAAGGCGATCGGCAAGAAGACCAGCACCGCCGTGCCGAAGAAGACCACATAGCCCAGCCGGCGCGCCTTACGCGTGACGTTCTGGAGGCGCTGCTCGCGGGGGCTCAACGCAGTCGAACTCGGCGGGGTCTTCTCGGCCATGGGCAACTCTTCGGGCTCTGGAGGAATGCACGCTCAGCAATGCCTCTTCCATAATCGAAGGGCCGCGCGGGCGCAATCGCCCGGCGGCCCATCAACGCGCAGTGCGCTCGTGCGCAAGGTCCGCTCAGCTGGCGGCCTCGTAATCTTCGTAGAGCTCGTCGACACCGGGCATCTCGCGAAGTCGCTCCCGGGCGATCTTCCAGGCGGCTTCCATGATCCAGCTCAACGAGCGATCCTGGCGAAGCGCCTCCTGCCGCATCTCATTGAGAAGCTCTTCGGGCAGGTACAGGGTCATCTTCTTTTTGGTGGCCATTGAGTCCTCCGTGACTTCGGCGCATCGTCGGGTGCCAGGGCGAGGCCGCGTTCCACCGCGCCTCTCCCACATCGGAGGCACACCCTATGCGAGGCGGCGCGGCGGTCAAAAATTTTGTACGAAAGATCTTCACCTCGTCGTTCTCACCCTGAGCCCCCATGCCGAACTCCCAGACACTTAAAGCACTACTTAAAGAAACCATGGCGCAATGCGACCACCTCGCCCGTCGCGACCATGATCCGGTGGGCCGCGTCTGGGAGTACGAGCGCGATGAGGATCGGGAGGTCGCCGCACTTGTGGCAAGCTCGCTGGCTTACGGCCAGGTTAAGGTCTTGCGCGAGGCCATCGTGCGCGCGCTTTCGCCCCTGGGGCCCCACCCTGCCCACACGCTCCGGGTGGCCCCGCTTGAGGATCTTGCAACGCGCTGGCCCGCGTTCACCTACCGCATGACCCGCGGCGAGGATCTGGCCGACCTCGCGGTAGCCCTGGGAACGACGCTGCGCCGGGAAGGAAGCCTCAGCGAACTCTACCGCCGTGGCCTCCCCGAAACCGATGGTTTAAGCGCCCGCGAGCGCCACCTGCATGCCGCGTCCAACTTCGTGCAGACACTGCGTCAGCGCCGTGCGCGCCAGGAGCTCTCGCGCGGGTTTCGCTACCTGCTCCCCGACCCGGCCGATGGCAGCACCTGCAAACGCCTGCACCTCTTCTTTCGCTGGATGAGCCGCGGCCCCGACGGCATCGATCTGGGCTTATGGCCCTCCCTCTCGCCCGACGCGCTTGTGATGCCCCTGGACACCCACACCGGTCGCCTCTGCCGCTACCTGGGGCTGCTCACCCGAAAGACGCTCGACGCCCGCGCGGCGATCGAGGTCTCCGAGCGGCTGGCCTCGCTCGACGCTCAGGATCCCCTCAAATATGACTTTGCGCTCTGCCACCTGGGCATCGGTCGGCGCTGCATTCACCGCCGCTCCGACGAGCACTGCCCGGGGTGCCCGATTGAGGCGGCGTGCACGCTCTAGACCGCACCAGACAACGACTTCGGCGCCTATCCGCGCATTGAAGCGATGGCGTCGACCACCACTACATCATAGCCCAGCACCAGCTGCGTAAAGGCAAATCCCGCCGCGCCAAAGACGAGCATCGCCAGCGCCAGGATCACGGTGAGCTCGAACCATCGCCGCCCTGGCGAGACGATCGCGGCCAGCGCGATGCCCAGAAAAAGCGCGATCGTAGCGATCCAGAAGATCAACGCCGGCTGCACCGTTGTGATCACCACCACCGGGTTCATCGCTCATCCTCGGGGCTCAAGCCCTCGCCCTCGGCCAACGCCTGCCGCGAGATGTGGCCCAGGTTGAAATAGTTCACCGTGATATGCGCGATCACCGGCGCAAGCACCGAACCGGTGTAGAGGTACATCAGCCCGAAGATCGCGCCCAGCCCCAGCGCCATGTATGTCCAGGGCCGAAAGGTATCGCGCTCCGGGCCAATATGAATAAGCCCAAAAATCACGCTCGCCAGCACAAGCCCCACCCAGTCGCCGTAAGGACCGGCCCATCCGGCGGTGCTGAAGGCCTGCTGTAAAAAGCCCCGAAAAAAGATCTCTTCAGCAACCCCGCTGGTCAGCGCCAGAACCTGCACCTGTCCGGGAGTCATGGGACCGAGCATGCCCGCAAAAGCATCCCCGAGGTTGCGGCCCCAGGCGGTGTAGCGTTCCACCAGCCGCGAGGCGACCACCGCTCCGAGCCCCACCGCGGCACCCAGCGCGGCATGCATCGCGGTGGCGCCCTGCAACTTCTCCGGCCAGACCAGCAGGTTTAAGTCCAGCCACACCACGCCCAGAAGCCAGGCCACGCCCAGCATCGCGCCGTAAAAGATCAGCGCGGCAAAGACGCTCGGTGCTCCGGAGAGCTGGGGATCGTCGGGTTGCTGACTCAAATCTCCTCCGACGTCTCTCCCAGAAGCCGGTTGGCCTGCTGTTCAAGCTCCGGGGAGCGCTCGGTGCCGCGAAAACGCACGATAAGCCCGCTGCACGGGTGCTTTCGCCAGTCCAGGTGAAAGCGCTGGTTTCGTTGAACCCGAAAATAGTCGTTGAGCTGGTCGGCCAGAAACTCGATCACCGCCAGCAGCCGGTCGCGTGGCGAAGTTGCGGCGAGGAAGGCGGCGTCCTGATCCTGGACGATGGCGGCGCCTTCGAGCTCCAGGGCAAAACGCTTATCGGCGCTGGTGAGTTTGAGGCAGGCAAAGACAAAATCGGACTCTTCTTCCACCCGCAGCCCGATGCGTTCGCCGGGGCGAAGATAGGCGTGGTAGCGGGTGCGAAGGCGCGACTCGATCTTCCGTCGGGCCGCCACCGGCAGCACCACCTCGGCCTGCGGGGTCGGGGTGTCATTGGGGGTCGCGCTCATGGGTAGATCCTTCAGGTGATGTCGTTGAGATCGGAGCCGATGCGCTCCACCAGGGCGTGGTACGCCTCGCTGGCGAAGATGCGTGCCTGGCGGCCATCGCCCTGGCGCAGAAGTTCCACAACCACGCCCTGGCCGGGCCAGGCGTGGGGGATGCGGTCGAGCCACTCCACGCAGACCAACGTCTGAGGGCGGTCGATGTAGTCCCAGTAGGCCAGCGACTCCAGATCGTCGTAATGCTCCAGGCGGTAGAGGTCCATATGCACAAGCTCGCCCTCGGCGCCGTACTCCTGCACCAGCGCATAGGTGGGGCTTGAGACCTCGTCGGGGGCGATGTCCATGCCCTCGGCCAACCCCTTGATAAGCGTCGTCTTTCCGGCACCGAGGTCGCCGACGAGGCCCAGGAAGCCCTCGCCGCGCTCACGCATCGCCTCACCCAGCGCGCGCCCGAGGTTCAGGGTCGCCGGCTCGCCATCAAGCGTCAGCTCGGTGCGCGGCTGCGCACCGAGGTTGTTATAGTCGCCCGGCGAGAAGTTCGGGCGCTCACGGGTCGTCATGCTGCCACCTGCGGGTTCACTGCACGTAGAGGGGGAACTCCACACCGCGGTTGGAGATGGCGCCGTGCTCGGGGAACTTCATCGCACGGAAGCGCTGGATCATGCACTGGCCAACCTCGCGGCTCTGGTACTGACTTTCCTTGATCTGCACACCGCCGGTGGTGCCGGAGGGGCGGATAAAGAACTGCACCGTCAGCCCCTTAAAGGAGCTGTTTCGGTTGAGCTCGGAGCGAATGCAGTCGGTCATCGCGTTGAAGTCGCTCATAATAACGCGGTTGATCTCCTGGTCGCTCAGGTGCTTGGACGAGCCCGAGAAGTTGGCCATATCGACATCGGCCTCACGCTGCCCGGAGCCGCCGCCGGCCGCAGCTTTGCCCGAGGCGCGCTTGCCACCGGCGCCGCGCACTTTCTTGAGTGTGCGCGCGATCTCCTCCTCGCTGGCGCGAGGGTTAAAGATGCTCTGCAGAAGGTCGGAGTCGACCGCCACCGCCTGAAACTCCGAGGGCGGTGGCAGGAAGGTATAATCCAGCGACGCGAAGGCCTGCTCCAGAGGCATCGGCTCCGGGTCGGGCTGCTGCAGCCAGAACCAGCCCATCGCCGCCAGCACCACGAGCCCGGCAACAATGGAGACGACCAGCGCGGCAAGGCCACCTTTCTTGACCTTACGCTGCAGCTCGGCGCGGGCTTCGGCCTCACGCCGGCGGCGCTCTTCACGCTCCGGAATGTAGGCTTCGACCTCGGCGGTGAACGCCTCCATCTCGATGAGACGGCAACGCTGCTGGGTGAAGCGGTCGAGCACCAGCGAGTTCTCGTCGATCTCGTCGGCGCGAAGCTGATCGATGATCTGCTTTTCGGTAAAGGGGCCGTAGTCGAGGCCGCTCTTCTGCACGAGGTAGCGCTCGGCCTCGGCCTCATCGGCCGGGGGCGGCGCGATGTCACCGACGTCGAAAAGATCAAAGAGGCTGTCGCCCTCCTCGCTCTCAGCCACGGCCGGCTCCACCGGCAGCGCGCCGGGAGGGGCCGCGCCGCTTAAGCGCGCGCCGGCGTCGCGGGCGATTTCCTCAAGCTCATCGCGGAAGTGCTGCGCGGAGCGCGGTCGCTGCGTGCGATCGGCGGAGAGACACGCCGAGACCAGGCTGAAGAGCGCCGGCGGGTATTTGGCAAGCCCGTCGAGCGCCATCTCGTGGGCCTGCTTTCGCTCACTGGGAAGACCGGTGGGGTTGAGCAGCTCTGCGGCGATCATGCCCAGGCTGTAGAGGTCGGCCGCGGCGCTCAGGTTCCCCGGCGACTCAGCCACCTCCGGCGCCACGTAGATGCTGTCATGAAAAGGCCCCTCCCCTCGTCCGTGAAGAAAGGTGCTGACCATGCGGCCGAAGGCCAGGTTCCCCACTTTCACCACGCCCTGCTTGTTGACGTAGATGTTGTAAGGCGTGAGCACCCCGTGGCTGGTTTTGCGCTCATGCACCGCCGAGAGTGCGCTGCAGACGTGGGCGAGCACTGTGAAGGTGTCACGAATGCTCAGCGTGCGCCCCTCTTCGCGTCTCTGGGCCACGAGCTGCGAGAGCGTAGACCCCTCCACGAACTCCATCGCGATAAAAATCTCGCCATTCTGGGTGCGCCCCATCCCCACCGCACCGGTGAGGTTTCGGTGGTCGATGCTCCCGGCCAGGCGCACCTCGGCGCTGAGTTTTGCGAAGGCGTCGTCGCCCGGGAAGGGCATCTCGAGCACCTTCACAACGACCGGCGACTGCGTCTGACGATCGTTGCAGAGGTAGCTGACCCCACCGCCGGAGCTTCCCAGATAGCGCTCCACCACGAAGCGTCCACCGACGGCATCGCCGGTTTTCAGAGTCGCGGCCTCCGGCGCCTGGGTGCTGCCGCGAACGCCGGGTGCCTGACGCCGAACGGCGGGCCTGGGAGGCGGTCCGGGAGGTTTCGCCCCGGGAGCCGAAGGCTTGCGCCCGGCGGGCGTCAACGGCGGGGGAACGCGCGGCGGCTTATTCGACGACTCACTCATCGCTCAACCTTCCCTTCTTCCTCGGAGTGCTCAGTGCTTTCCTCGGCGGCAGGCGCCTCTTCGGGGGCGGCCTGCGGCTCCTTATCCTCGCGATGAAGGGGCACCAGCACCTGCTCGGTGTCCACCTCGTCCAGCGGCAGATCAACGTACCAGCGACCGCCCTGATAGACCATCGTCGCGTTGCCCGTGCGATCATCGAGCATGCGCAGCGCAAGCTCCACGCGGCTGCCCTCCTCGAGCGGATCGGGAAGCTCGCCAACGACCTCAACCTCCTGGAGCTCGTGGGGGTTATCGAGACGGGTCACGATCAACATGTCGACCGGCTCCAGGCCGTGCGCCTCGCCGATGCTCTGCTCCACGTCGTCGAGAGGCTCCAGAAGTCGCGCGCGCGTGTCGGGCGCGACCGCCTCCAAGGCCTGAGCATCCTCGCCGCGCCAGATGTTCTCGACGAAGCCTCGAAAGACCTCTTCGGGTCCGGGCTCCTCGTCCTGGCAGCCGCTGGTGATCGCGACCACCGAGGCTACGCACAGCGCCGCATAACGCAGCTTATTTCGTGTCGTCATCGTCTCTTCCCTGCGTATCAAATTCGGCGGTGTCGGCCGCCCGACGAAAGATCGAGTCAAGCTCTTGATCCCAGCTCAGATCGGCGTCTTCCTCGATCGGGGCGCCGGCGAGAAAACCGCGCTCCTGCTGCGTCTCTTCCTCATCGGTGCTCCGGGGCGTGACGACCTCAACCGGATGCGAGCGATCGAGCTCCGGGATGTCGATCTCCCAGTTGCTCACCGCCGTGGGACGCTCATGAGGTCCGGAGGCTCGCTTGACGATGACCTCGCCAGCGCTCGACTTCCGTTTGAGGAGCTCCATGCGTTTGAGCCGCTGCACCACGCGGTCGACCGACTCCTCGCCGGTGGTCGCCAGGCGCGCGCGGGCCTCTCCCAGGGTCTGCCCCTCTTCAAAGAAGTTGAGCAGCTGACGCTCATCGTCGGTGAGCGCCTGAGGGTCGACGCTGGCGGCGCGACCGGCGTCGAGCACCAGGCGCGTGCGCGCGGTCGCCTCGGAGTGGCCGGTATCCAGCGATACCTCGCGCATGATCTCCAGGAGCAGTGTATCGATCTTCAGGTCCAGGCCGCGGGTCGGCCAGGCGAAGCTGGAGTCGCGCGCCACCTCGATAAAAGCAAAGCCCCCTCGACGTCCTCCGCAGATCTCGCCAAGCAGTCGCCTCGCCCTGCCCTTCCGGGCGTCGAAGAGGCGCAGGTCATCGACGAGCTGCTCACGGCGTAAGAACATCTCGAGCGGCCCCTCATCAAACTGCCCGGTGCGCAGCTTGTGGGAGAGGCGCTGGTAGACGCTCTCATCGAGCGCTCCCTCAGCGCGCAGCACTTCCAGAAGCACGCCGTCGGTGCTCTCGCCAAGTGATTCGATCTCGTGGAGGGCGTTGCCATCGACGTAGAGCACGAAACTTCGTCCCGGAAGACTCACCTCCAGGCGCCCTCGCAGCCGCCGCTCGCGCAGGGTGTGCAGCAGGTCGACCACCGAGAGCGTCTCCAGCTGGCCGGAGAAGCCGCGGGCGTTGGGCACCCTCCTGAGCTCTTCGGCGACGCGGTCGATGCCGGCGTCGACCATCGCGCCCAGCAGACGCTCCAGGCGCTCGGCCCGGTCGCTGGCACGGGCGCTCAACCCGATGCGCTCCCAATGCTCCGCCAGAAGATGAGCGACCTGATGGAGCATCACGCGATCGCTCTCGGGCGACGGCGTCACCGCGGAGATCACCGTCGCGTCACCGCCAGACGCCGGAACTTCAACGCCGGCGGGAACTTCTGGAAAGGTCGAGGGGCTGATCACCTCGTCGATGGTCACATCGACCTCAGCGCTGCGCGAGCGCTCCGCCTCAAGCCGTGCCGCATCCAGCGAGTGACGCTGTGCCTGCCCCTTAAGAATGCCGCCCTGCCCCAGTCCTCCGGGAAGATCCTCGATCTCCAGAATCATCGAGCCGGTGGTATCGACGTCGATCATCTCCAGAAGATCGTCGTCTTCGTACGCACCGCCGCCCAGGGTGCCCGGGCTCAACCCCAGCTCTGCTTCCAGATCGGAGGCGTCATCGCCCTCCATCTCGACGGTCACCGGATCGCGAACCTCAATGCCACCGGGCACCGACTGCGAGCGGCGCGAGGGTGTCCCCTCTCGCAAGAGTTCTTCGCAGACGCGCTCAAGCTGACGAGTGGTGAAGGGGCGGCCCAGCCAGGGATACTGCGCAAAATGGGCGCGCGAGCTGGCCACCCCGCACACCAGCACGGGGAGCTGACGTTCCTCGCAAAAACGCAGCCAGCGCCGGGCATCAACCCCGGCGCTGTCCACGTCGACGATCACAAGCCGGGCGCCTTCGGCGCCCGGCGGTGGACCGCTGAGCTTTACGACCTCAAGCGCGCTGGCTCGAAGTGTCTCGCTGATGATTCGTGCCAGCGTGGCGTTCCCCTCAAGGAGCGCCACGCTCGGGCGAGCTGTCAGGCTCATAGATACCCTTATTCGGCAGCCTGAGCGCCGCCCTGCGAGGAGCGCAAAGCGTAGGCGTGCAGGAGCTTCAGGCGATTGCGATCGCGGCGGGCGGCGTCGTTGCTACGCCCCTTCTCTTCTTCGAGAAGTTCGCCCACGGCCTGCGCGAGCTCCGGCGTGGCGACCCGGTAGCCGGCGAAGGTGAGAAGCTCGCGCGTCTCAAGGTTCTGCGTCTTAATCGCCTCGGCGACCACAGGCGAGGCGACCTCGGCGGGAAGTCGGCTCAGCTCGTAGGCCGCCTTGGAGCGCACGACCTCGTTTTCGTCTTCGATCTTCTTGCCGTAGCAGGCAGCCTGGGCCGCCGCGTCACCGGCACCGCCACATTCGGCGGCCACATCGAAGGCCGGAAGGAAGCTCTTGTACTTCTCTTTGAGCCCGCCCTCATCGGTCGCATCAATCAGACCCTGGTAGGTCTCACGCTGGTCGGCTTCCGCGAGCATCGCGTAGGACTGGGCCACCATCCAGTTGAACTGGTAGCGCTCCTCTTCTTTGCCCGGCTGACCGTTCTGCGCGAGCATCACAAAGCGCTTCTCCAGATCCACAATGACGCCGTCTTTCGCCATCTTCATCAGCGTGGGGAGCGCGGCGCGGTCGCCAAGGCGGGCCAGCGCGGTAGCGGCGTCCTGGCGAAGCTGAAGCTCGATGAGGCCGTCGGTGATCTCGTCCCACTCATCGTTGGTGTATTCATCGCTGACGATCTCCTCAAGCAGCTCCCGGGCCTGCGGATCGCCCAGGTCACCGAGCGCAAGGATCATCTCGTCGGTGGCGTTGCCCTCTTTCAGACGCCAGCTCACCGCCTGGCGGCCCGAGAGCTCTTCGGGCGCGCCCTTCTCACTCTTGAGGTCGGCCATAAAGAGTTCCACGGCCTGCGGCGCGCGCATCGACCCGAGACGAATCGCGCTCACCAGCTTGGCCTGGTTGGGCGGGAACGCATAATCGGGCCCCTGATTGTATTTCATCAGCAGCTGATTGACGGCCTGATGCTCGCCATTAAAGGTTTTGACCAGATGCGGCACGATCGTCGGGCCAATCTGCTGGGCGGCAAGGCCACACTCGCGGTTGGTGTTCTGGTTGGTGTTGTTGCTCAGGAACATCCCGAGCACCACCATGTCGCGCGCCTCTTCGGTGATGGCGCCGGCGTTCTCCTGGCCAATATTGCCGAGAATCTCACAGGCGTAAGCGTGCAGCGCGATCGGGAAGTTGTCGGCGTCGAGCTTGAGCAGCTCCACCATCGGCTCGACCATCTGCGGGTCGGACATGCGCGCCATCCCGCGCAGGATGCCCTGCTTACGCTCGTTGTTGTCGGTGCCCTGCAGCGCCGCGACCATTTTGGGGATAGCCGCGCGGTGGTCGAGAATGCCCAGCGCCTCGGCGGCCGCACCGGCGTAGCCGGCCTCATCGGTCTCCATCTCTTTGATGTAGGCGTCGACCGCCTCAGGCACCCGCCACTGCACCAGGTAGCTCATCGCGTCTTTGGCGTCGCGCTCGCCGGCCATATAGATCTCGACCAGCGCCGGGGCGACCTCGCTGTAGCGCTCTTCCGGGAACTTACGGAGGTTCTCAAGCGCGATCGACTTCTCGGCGCCTTCACCTTCCTTGAGCATCTTCGCGACGTAATCGGGGTTCTCCCAGTCCGGCGCCTCACAGCCTGCAAGCGCGCCCAGCGAGATCGTCGCCGCGCCTACCATCGCAAGTAGCGTTCCGGTCTTTGAGTTCCCAAAAGCTCGTTTCGACATAGCGTCTCTCCTCAGAGCGCGCCCTCACGCACGGGGTGAGGGGGCTTGTTTAATCCTGCGAATCGAAATCAACGACCCCAATGTAGGGGATGTTGCGCGAAAATTCAGCATCGTCGAGACCGTAGCCGATCACGAACTCATCGCCGATGGTAAAGCCCACGTAATCCAGGGGCACATCTTCGCGCGTGTTGGAGGGTTTCGACAAGAGCGTGCACACCTTGAGATCGGAAGGCATGCGCGTGCGCAGGTTCTCGACCAGGTACTTCATGGTCAGACCGGTATCGATGATGTCTTCAACGATGATGACGTTGCGCTCCTTAATGGGCAACGCCAGGTCGGAGGTCATGCGCACCACACCGCTGGTCTCCTGGCTTGTGCCGTAGCTGGAGAGCCCCAGAAAATCGATCGACACATCCACCGTCAGGTGCTTGACCAGATCGGAGAGGAACATAAACGAGCCCTTGAGCACGCCGATGACGTGCACCGAGTCGCCGGCGAAGTCCTCGTTGATCTGCGCGGCGAGCTCGCGGCAGCGCTTCTGGATCTCCTCCTCGGAGATAAGGACTTTGAGTTTGCGCTTGGGAGCTTTCATCGACGACCTCGGGGTTCCATACGTTGGGATTCTGCGGGTTGAGACGCCGCGGCGCTCTGCGAGGGGTAGCCCTCGGTGAAGCAGCGCCGGCAGCGGGCTTCGTACTGTTGTGCGGTCCCCACCAGGACCTGCTGGGGATCTTCGGAGAGTCGGTAGCTGCGGTGCGCGGGGTTGCCGCAGCGCATGCAGATCGACATCAGTTTGGTGATGTATTCGGCCACCGAGAGCAGCCCGGGCATCGGCCCGAAGGGCTGCCCGCGGTAGTCCTGATCGAGGCCGGCCACCACCACGCGGCGGCCGCCGTCGGCGAGCTCTTCGCAGAAGTCGATGACGCGCTCATCAAAGAACTGCACCTCATCGATGCCCACGACATCGACCTGAGGGTCAAGCGCCTGACGCAGCTCATCGAGGTTTTTGACGGCCACACTGGGCAGGGAGATCTGGCTGTGGCTGACGATCGCGCTCTCATCGTAGCGGTCGTCGATAGCCGGCTTGAAGATCTGCACACTCTGGCGGGCGTAGCTCGCACGCTTGAGGCGTCGGATCAGCTCTTCGGTCTTACCGGAGAACATCGGTCCGCAGATGACTTCAATCCAACCGACGTCGCGGGGCTGAAGAATCATAGGGGGGTCGCTGGGCTGGGAGTCGCCGGAGGGGGGTCGGGGGGCACGTTTACCTCCCCTGTGTATCGACCTTAAAGCGGGCGCGCAAGGCTCCTAGAGCCCGAGCTCCCGCATGATGAAGGCGCCGATCTCCAGCGCCAGACCGACCTCGCCGGCGATCGAAAGCTGACGGGCGCCCTGGACCGGATCGACGCGACCGTGGGCCACGTCCTGAAGCAGCGGCCAGCTGACCGAGGCCCGCACCACGCGCGCATCTTCGGGGGCTTCATAGTCGTTAAGGACGATCGAAAAGCTCAGCGGGCGGCCGTCGGGAAGATCGGTCACCTCGACCTGGAAGACGCCGTCGAAGCGCTCGAAATGCTCGATCATCTCCGGGGTCAGGTGCACCTTGCCGCGGTAGCGGGCGACCTGCGCGTCGGCCGGGATCACGAGCTCCTGGATCCAGGGGAGCGCACGCTGCCAGTCGCTGAGTTTTCCTCGCGCGCTGGCCACGGGGAAGTCGATGGCTTCCTCGTCGATGACCTCCAGCCCGTCCCGGTCAAAGGTGAGGGTGTAGCGCTGGTCCACGTCCTCAAAGAGCACGCTGAGGATGATCGTCGCGCTGGAGAACTCCCGAAACTCCTGCTGGCGCGTCTGCTGCATCGCCGGCAGACGTTTGAGAAAGAGCTCGTCGGTGGAGAGCCCCGGCTCGAAGACCTCGGACCACTTCATGCTCACTCCTTGTCGCGATCGGAGTGTTTGCCCAGACGCACCGTCGACCAGAGCAGCGCCGAGGCGACGACCATCGCCGCGCCGTTGGAGGCGACGACGACCGTCTCCTGACAGCCGGTCAAAAACACTGTGGCGATAGCCGCGGAGGCCAACATGAGGTTACGCATCTTCGTTGCTCCTGATGTTCGGGTACATCCCTGTAAAGACTTCCTGAGCCGGACCCTGCATCCAGATCTGGCCGTTGCGCTGCGCGATGGTGAGCCTCCCGCCGGGGAGCGCGACGACCACCGGTGCGTCGGGACTGGCCAGATCCAGGTTCCAGATCGCGGCGGCGACGGCGCAGGCCCCGGTGCCGCAGGCCCGGGTGCGTCCGACGCCCCGCTCATACACGCTTGTGTGCCATTCGTCACCCCGCGCCTCGACGAACTCCAGGTTGACGCCCTGGGCGAAGTCGGGGTGGGCGGCGTTTGCGAGCGTCCCTGCGCGATCGACGATCTCATCGCCGGGAAACTCCAGGATCACCGCGTGGGGGTTGCCCATATCGACCGGAACGTAGTCAAAGGTTCGGCCTTGCACCTTGAAGGAGCCCGCCGCGCCGATGCGCGCAGGCCCCATCGCTACGTTGACCTGCCAGAGTCCCGGAGCGTTGCCCGGGATGATTTCGCAGGGGCGCGGCCCGGCGTCACTCTCCACAAGGATCGCGTCGCTCATGTTCCAGCGGCTATGGGCGTAGCCCGCCGCACAACGCACGCCATTGCCGCACATCTGCGGGCGGCTGCCGTCCTGGTTGAAGACGACCATGCGCAGATGATCTTCGCCCAGACGCTCCAGGGCCAACACGCCGTCGGCGCCGACGCCCAGGTGGCGATCGCAGATCGCGCGCACCTTAGCCGCCGTCCACGCCTCGGCGTTTTGCTCAACGACGATGAAGTCGTTTCCCAGACCATGAAACTTGGCGAAGTCGATCATGCTCAGACTCGCACGCCGCACATCGAGGCCAGCCCGAAGAGGCGCTGGCGCACCCGCGGAGCCACGTCGACAAACTCATAGGCCATGCCGGGCACAAAGTCGGTCGGGAGGCGATCGCCAAACTCCGCGCCGGTCTCCGCACGCACCACCCGGGCACGCACCGCGTAGGTCGACTCACCACCGGGGCCCTCAAAGATCAAGGTGTGCACCTGACCGGGCTCAAAGAGAAAATTCGATCGCACAAACATCCCGGTCGGGCAGAAGTCCAGGCTCTCCAGGGGAATCTCCCAGCCGTCGGCGTCCTGCACAAAGACCCGGGTCTGCAGCTCGCAGCGAGGGTGGCGACGCACGCCGGCAAACGAGGGACGGAAGCTGGGCTGACGTCGGATGGTGCCGCTGATGCGATTCATCGAATCCTCCATAATTCGAACGCGTTGACTTCGGTGCGCCTTCATGGCCACCGGCGAACTAACGTGGTCCACGGTAGGACACGGTGGAGCGCCGTCAATTTTTTCCTGCCGCAGCCTCCGCGCCCACGCGGCGGTCGGCGTAGAGCGAGTCGACAAGCGCCTGATAGCGCTCCAGCACCACCGGGCGACGCACCTCCCCGGACGCGGTCAGCGTCTGGTCGGCCACCGAGAGAAACTCCGGGATCACCGCGATCCGGCGAATGCGCTCGGCCACAGCATGCCGGCGATTCACCTCATCGAGATGCCCCATCAACGCCTGATGCACCGTAGGATGGGTGGTCAGCTCACGCACCGAGGCCCGGTAGTCGAGCCCCTGGGCCTGCACAAACTCCAGAAGCCGATCCGGGTTCAACGCCACCAGCGCCGACACAAAAGGAAGTCCCTCGCCGACGAGCACGGCGTGGGCAATCAGCTCAAACTCCTCCAGCGCGCTCTCCAGCGGCCCCGGGGCAATCTGGCGCCCGGTGGAGGTCATCACCACCTCCCGTTTGCGATCGACGATAAAGAGAAAGCCCTCGCGATCAAACCGCCCGATGTCGCCTGTGTGCAGCCAGCCGCGCGCGTCGACCTGGCCGGCGCCCTCCCCTTGTGTGAGCCCGTGCGCGACGGTGTCGCCTCGCACGAGAACTTCGCCGTCTTCTGCCAGCGTGACATCGACGCCCGGCAGCGCGCGGCCCACACTGCCAATGCGCACATCTTCGGGGAGGTTAAAGGCCACCGCGCCGCACGCCTCGGTGAGACCGTAGCCCTCCAGCAACTGCACCCCGGTGGAGAAGAAAAACTCGGTGATCTCGGGGCGAAGCGGCGCGCCGCCGCTGATCAAAAACCGCATGCGTCCGCCCAGCCGCTCCCGAACGTCCTCAAGTAATACTTTAGAGAAAAAGGCGTGCTCCCAGCGCAAGAGGCGCGAGGCGGGCTGACCTCCCAGCATGCGCCGACGCACCGTCTTACCGACCTCCAACGCCAGGGGCATCAGCTGCGCGCGCAGCCCGCGCTCCTCAACCCGGGAGACGATCTCGGCCTGAAGGCGCTCATAGACCCAGGGCACGCTCGCGAGCAACGTCGGCCGGACCTCCTCAAGATCATCGAGTAGATGACGCGCGCCTCGGCCAAACGCCACGGTCATGCCTGAGCCCATCCCGGCCAGGTAGAGCACCCGAGCGAAGACGTGCGCCAGGGGCAAAAAGAGCAGCTGCACATCATCGAAGCTAAAGAGGCGCAGCGCCGACATCGCCTCGACCTGGGCCACGAGGTTGTGGTGGGTCAGTGATATCGCACGCGGCTCAGCGCTGGTGCCCGCGGTAAACACCACCGCGGCGTTCATCTCCGGGGTGATCTGCCGCCGCCTCGACGCCACATAGCGCGAGTCTTCGGCGAGCTTGCGTCGCCCCTGCTGCCCGAGCTCATCGATCGAGAGCCGGGCGATGTGTTCGGGAAGTTGAAACGCATCCACCCGCATCAACTCGCGCGCCCTTCCCCCGCGCGTCTTCACCATCACATCGGCGTCGACGTAAATCACCGCGCGCACCGAGGCCAGGGCCTCGGGGATTGCCACAAGGCGGGCCATCTGCACGGGATCTTCGACGATCACCACGCCGGGTTTGCAATGGCTGAGCGCGGCGGCGATCCCGGCCTCACCGGCCGCGGGGTGCAACGCGACGGTGGCAGCGCCGGCCATCGCGATCCCCATATCGGCCTCCACCCAGGCCGGACGGGTCGAGGCGATCAACGCCACGTGGTCGCCCGCCTCAATGCCCAGCGCCATCAGCCCGGCAGCGATGCGCTCGGAGCGCTCCCACCAGTCGCGCCAGGTGCGTGCGGTCCACGCCTGATCTTCATAAAAGCGCATCGCGACGCGCACGCTTGAGCGTTGGACCTGCTCTTCAAACAACTCGACCAGGGTGTTGACCATCGACGCCGCTCCCTAAAACTCCAAAACCAACCAGCCTGAGACGAAAAAACCCACACCGGACAAGCCGATGTGGGTGGGGACCTTAGCGCTCAGAACAGCTTTCTCACAAGCTGAGCAAAGGCGGCTCGGGCTGCGAGGCCAGCTCATCAAGAGAAGAGCTCAGCGGGTTAATGCGTTGCTTGAGCTTCTCGGTGCGCTCCTGAATCTCTTTGACGCGACGCTCATAGCGCTGCAGCGCGTTGTCGCCCGCCGTCTTAAGGATCTCGGCGCGCTCCAGGGGCACCAGCGCCTGCATTTCGACCTTCTGGGTGCGCTCGGAGTTCAACATGCTCGCTTCAAGCATGCCTTCATCATCGCGCTCAAGGTCTTTGAGGGTGACCAAACGGCCGGGACGCGGACGGTACGCCTCGTTGCCCCCCTGGGTGAAGAGGTGGCGGTAGTCAAAGACCACCGCGATAAGATCTTCGTCGAGCACCTCATTCTCGGAGAGCAGGCGCTCGATCTCCGCTTTATCCACCACCGTGGTCAGGCGCTTATGCTCGGCGAGCAGCTCAGCGAGCACGGCCGACTCCGCCATGTAGGCAGTCAGGGGGTGAATGACGTCTCGACCCAGCAGAAGACGGTTGCTGGAGAGGACGTCTCCGCTGACCACAAACTGCTTGGCCGCCAGAGACTCGGCCGCCTCGAAATCAACTTCGGAGGGAGAGAGCTTGGCGATGGTCTCGGCCATCTCGCCAAAGGTGGCCAGCGCCGGATCGATCGACTCCTGAAGAGCGCGCGCATCTTCGATGCGAGCGATCTCAATCTGGCGGCTGCTCTGGCCCTGAGCGGCAAAGTAACCAAAGAAGGTACCCACAAGCGCCAGCACGACCATGACCACGATCGCGTTCTTGGAGAAGATCCCCCCGCCGTCGAGCGACGAGGCGGCGGCTTCGATCTCCGCCATCTCTTCAGCGCTCATGGGCACAGGTTTGGGGCGCGGCTCAGGCTTGGCCTTGGGAGGCGGAACCATCGCGGTGGGAGGCGGGCCGGCTGCCGCCGCCGGCGGACCGGCAGGCCGCACCGGAGCAGGCGCGGGTTGCGCGGCCGGCTGAGCCGGTTGCGTCTGCGCAGGCTGGACCGGTTGCGCGCCCGACGCAGCCGGGTTGGGGCGCGTCACGGGACGAGAGGGCGTGGCCACCGCAGCATCACTGCTCGAAGGCTGCGCCGGTGACGCAGCCCCGGGACGCGGGATCGTGGAACGGGCGCCCGAGCTGCTCGCGCTATCTGCGCCGGCAGGCTTCGCGGCCCCGGGTTTAGCAGCGGGCTTCAACCCCAGCCGCGCCTTCAAATCCGAAAGATCTGGCTTGTTATTATTCGTCGACAAGAGCCTTCCTCCTGCTTCTCTTTCAGAATGGTCACCCGAGTCGATATCGCGGAATGTTCCGCTTACGGGTAGGGAGTGTCGCGGGGGGGGGATGAAACGTCGATGTAAGCTAGACCAGCGCTCAAAACTTCGTCAAGGCGCTTCGCCCCGAGCCCGTTGGCGTTTACACGTCTTTAAAGGTTGCGTTTTGCACCCTCTTCACAGGCGATGCTCCGGGCACCTTACCTTGAAATGCGCCGGAGCATTACGCAGGATGACGCTCCTTTTGAAGCGCGAGTGCGCCCTACCCTCATGGAGTGGTAAGGTCCGGATACTCGGACCAATCGCCTCACCAGGCGCGTTTCGCCCGAACGTAGCTAAAGCCTCTTCTTCCCCGATGTAACTTATGGTCATGCGATCCTCTGCTCTCTCTCTCGTCTCCGCACCGATGGTGGTGCTGCTCACCGTGCTGATGTTCTTTGCCGGAGCGGCCTGCGGCGACGATCCGGATACCAGCAGCGGCGCCGGCACGTTGACGATCGACGCGCTTCGCCCTGCGGCCGGTTATCCTGACGTGGAGGTGCGCCTGGAGTTCTCGGTCGCGCCGGCGGAGGGACGCAGCGCGGACGGCTTTAGCTGGCGGGTGAACTTCGGCGACGGCGCCACGCTCAGCGGCTCTGGCGTCGAGGGCTCCGCAAGCCACCGCTATGCGTCGGTCGGCGAGTATACGATTGAGGTCGAGGCGCTCTTTGAGGGCAGCCGCGCCGATCGCGAGACGATCACCTACCAGGTCTACGATCCGATCAATCTCGGCGTGGAATCGGTCAGCGCCCGCCCCACCAATGTGCGGACGGGAGAAGATGCGACGATCTCCTTTGATCTCATCAACCGCACCGCCTCACCGGTGCTCACCGACATTCCGGTTCGCGCTTACCTCTCCGCCGACGCGCAGGTCTCCAGCGAGGACCTCGCCAGCCTGACCGTCCTGGGCGAAACCCTCGTTGAGGCGACCACCGACGACGCCGAAGTGCTCGCCGGCGGAGCGACCCGAAACGTGGGATTCTCAGCGGCGGTGCCCGATGTGGCGTCCGGCTCCTATTTTGTCGCCGTGGTCATGGCCCCCGATGGCGAGCTGGCCGACACGGACCTCGACGACAACATCGCCGTAAGCCTGACCCCGCTTCGCATTGAGAACTTCGACGCAGGCCTTGCTGACATCAGCGTCTCGGAGCTTGTGGTCAGCCCCGACCGCGCCTTCCCCACACTCAATCGGCTGACCCGCGGCTTTGTGCTGGAGAACCGCGGCGGCGAAGACGTCTTCAACGTGGTACACCGCACCTACCTGCAGATCGGCAGCGCGGTGCGCGATGACTCGGCCATCCTCATCCACGAGAGCGCCCCGATAGGGCTTCCCGCGCAGGCGTCCCGCGTCATCGGCCCCGAGGTCTTTGTCCTGGATGAAGAAATTATCCCGGAGCCGGAGAGCGAACTTGATGTCTACATCTTCATCGAAGCCTTCTCCGAAGATGGCGACGTCGAGGAGAGCACCCTCGACAACAACGAGCTGGCCATCGAAGAGCCGATCATCGTCTCGGACCAGCTCGTTGACGGGCCCGACATCGCCGTGCGCGACTTTCTGGTCACCCCGCAGAGCACCTACCTGGGCGGCAACCTCGAAGTCGGCGCGACCATCGCCAACGAGGGCACCCTGGACGTCGGCAGCTTCTTCTGCGGCGTCTACCTGGGTCTTGAGGCGCGACCCAACGTCGATAACGACCTGCGCATCACCAACGTCAACGTCGCCGCGCTGGCCAGCGGCGCAACCCGCGAGGTCGAGCGGGCGGTGAACGTGCCGATGCTCGTGCGCCCCGGCGTCTACTACCCCTACATCGTCTGCGACCCGCTGGGCGCCATCGAGGAGCCCTTCCGCTCCAACAATACCGCCCTGCAGCTCGACGCGGTCAACATCACCGATGAGGCCGACATCGATCTTTTTGTGGCCTCACTCACCGTTCCTCAATCCGCCGTTCAGGGCGAACTCACCACGGTGCGCGCCGAGATCTGCGTCGACGGCTCCAACGCTTCGGGCCCCACCTCCGGCGCCCTCTTCCGCTCGGCGGGTAACTCGGTGGACTTCGGCGCCGAGCCCATTGAGACCTTCGAGATCCCCAACATCAACCCCGGCGAGTGCGTGGAGCTGGAGTTTGAGCTGGAGGCGCAATGTGCGGATTTTGTTGAGCGCCAGAGCTTCGGCATCGCCGTCGACACCGGGGAGCTGCTGCCTGAAGAGAACGTGGGCAACAACCGCCGCACCGGCACCAACGCGCTGATCGTCGAAGGGCCCTTTTGCACCTGCGTCGAAGACGCCAACAGCCCTAACCACCAGGTCTTTGACGCGGTCAACGTGGCCGCCGGCGCGCAGGACGCGGCCGTATGTTCGCCAAACATCTGCGACTTCTACGAGACCCAGGTGAGCGCCGGTCAGTCGCTGATCATCACGACGCGCTTTGACAGCGAGCGCGGCGCGCTGCAGACGACGCTCTTTGCGCCCAACGGCTCGGAGCAGCTGGCCAGCGCATCGAGCGATGACGAGCAGCAGGTGGCGGTCTTTCTGGCGCCGGAGAGCCGGGTGTACCCGTACTCGGTGTGCGGTCGGAGCGCCGGCGATCAGAACTACTACGAGCTGGACGTCCAGGTGCTTGATCTGGCCACCGACGTCGATGTGCTGCCGCGCGCACTCGAAATCCCCCCGCAGACCTCCTGGTCGGCAGGTGCGACCATCGACTTAGGCGCCGAGATCGTGAACATCGGCGATGAGGCCACCGGCGGCTTTGAGGCTCGCGTCATCCTGACCGCCACCCGCGAGCTCGGTGGCGCGGGCGACATCACCCTGGGCAACTTCCCCATCGATTCGATTGAGGCGGGCTCCAGCCGTCAGCTCACCCTTCCGGTGGAGCTGGGCGCGGGCGTCGCCGACGGCACCTACCACCTTGCGCTGGTGCTCGACCCGGCCGGCACACTCAACGAGACGCGGGTAAACAACAACGCCGCGTTTAGCACCTCCTTTGAGGTGTTCACGCGTTGTTTTGACCCCTTCTCGCCAAACACCTCCTTTGATGAAGCCGCGTCGCTCTCCGACGGCAGCTTCAGCAACCTTCTGGCCTGCGCCGGTCAGAGCGACTACTACGAGATCTGTGTGGCCGACGGTCAGCAGTTCGACGCCACCATCAACTTCCTCAACAGCCAGGGCGACCTCGACCTGCGTCTTTTCGCGGCCGACCGCAGCGTGATCGACACCAGCGCGCGCAGCGGCGTCGACCAGGAGCAGGTGAGCGTCGACTACGTCAACGGGGCGCAGTGTTACTACCTGCGCGTCTCCCTGGTCCCCGTCGACCCGGATGCTTCCACGACCTACACACTGGATCTGGACGTGCGCGAGGTCGACCCGGCGCTGCGCTGCGACGGCGACTTCGAGCCCAACGACGATCTCGACAACGCCACCAGCCTGCGGGCTGCGCTCGACGCTCCGGCGGCCCTCGATCGCTGCCCGGTGGGCGATGTCGACGTCTACCACGTCGAGCTCGCTGCCGGAGAGCCGGTGACCCTGCGCGCCAACCTGACTCCGGAGGCCCAGCCGGGGATCCTGCGCATGCAGATCTACCGCCCCAACCGCACCCCCGACGACCTCGATGAGAGCGCGCCCGGGCTGCCGCGTGCCGAGCTCGTCGACTATGTGCCACCGGTCTCCGGGCGCTATTTTGTCGAGGTCTCCGTCGGTGGCAGCGAACGTCGGGTCACATACACCCTGGAGGCCGAAAACCTCCCCGGAATCGATCTGAGCGCCACCGACCTCACGATCGGCCCGGGCTCCTATCAGGAGGGCGACGTGGTGCGCTACGGCTTTGACCTCACCAACGCCGGTGGCGACACCGCCAGCTCGCCCACCTACGAAGTCTTCCTCGGCGCGTCGGCGCTTCGCGATGAGGCGCAAGACATCTTCCTTGGTGAGTTCACGCTGAGCGACGTCGCACCGGGCCAGACCATGGAGGTCACCGGGCAGGTCGCCCTCCCGGGTGGATACACCCCCGGCACAGGTTACCTGCACGTGGTCGTTGACCCTCTGGATGAGTTCGGGGATGTTAACCGCGCCAACAACGTCGCCAGCCGCACCATTGAGCTCGTCGAAGCTCAAAACGGCGGCACCCCCTGACGCGCTCCGGCTCCGGTCGTTGAGCGCCCTAACCGCTCAACACCAGGAGCCGCGCCATGCGCATTGGCCACATCTCCGACCTTCACATCCTCGCCATCTCTGATGTTCGCCCCTGGGAGTACCTCAACAAGCGCCTGGTCGGCGGGCTCAACCTGCTCTTGAACCGCTCCAAAGCGCACTCCTCGGTGGTGGTGGAGCGGGCGCTGGAGGCGCTGGCCTCACTCGACGTCGATCACATCGTCATCAGCGGCGATCTCACCAACCTGGCGCTGGATTCGGAGTTCGCCGCTGCGGCCGAGATCATCCGCAGCATCGAGTCCGCCTCTACCCGCGTGAGCGTCGTTCCCGGAAACCACGACTACTACACCCCCGGGGCGGCAAAAGAAGGAAGATTCGAGCGTCACTTTAAGGATTACCTCAAAAGCGACCTCCCCGAATACCAGCTGGAGCGCGGCTACCCCTTCTGCCATCTGCGCGACGATGTGGCGATTGTGGGCCTTAACAGCGGCCTTGCTACCCCCTGGCTCTTTGCCACCGGCAAGGTCGCCGAGGATGAGCTGGAGCAGGCCGCCCGTTTGCTCGACGATGAAAGGCTCAAGTCACGCTTTAAGGTTGTAGTCGTTCACCACCCGCTGATGGCCGATGAGCATCACCGCTTCAACTTCAACCGTCGCCTGCTCAACGCCGACGAGGTGCTCACGACCTTGCGCCAGAAGAACGTCGACCTCGTCCTCCACGGCCACAATCACTACCTCTCGGTGCTGCAGGTTCCCAAGCTCGGCGAGCCAGGCACGACTTATGTATGCGAGGCGGGTAGCACGTCGATGGAAGGTGGCGACCCGGTGATGGCTGGAAAGTTCAATATCTACACGATCGAAGACGGCGCGCTGGCCGAGATTGAGACCCACCTTTTTGAAAGCCATGAGTCGGGCTTTCGCCCCTTCCGCTCCGAGGTCTTCCGCCAGCGTGTTGAGGAGCCGGCCGAGTGACGCACCCCGAGTTTTCACACGACGCACTGGCCCACGCCCTGGGGCTGGGCTTGCGCCGCGACGATGATACCTGGGTGGTGGAGCGTCGCGGCCTGAGCGTGCGGATTGATGAAAGCGCCCTGCCCGCTCCCGACACTGCGCGCGAGCGGTCTACCGCTGCCTGGGCGCTCTACGGCATCCGGCTTGGCCTGGATGTGGAGCATGCCCGTCGCGACGCCCCCGCCAAAAAGCCTCGCTTTCGTCGGACTGCCGTTCAGCGCTACCACGAAGCCCCGACCTTTTATGGCGAACATCTGCTGCACCTCGTCCCGCGGTGGACGCGGCGCTGGTTCGAGGTGGTGAGTCAGGAAGAGGCCCTCTGGCGCACCTCCCTGAACTCCGCCGGACACCTCAACGCGGTGATCGTGCATGAAACCGGACTGCGCATCGACCTGATGACCCGCGCCCGCCAGGAGGAGTCCGACACCGAGGAGGCCACGCGCTGGGAGAACGCCCGCACCGCGCTCTTCTACAACTCCTACAAAGTTCGGGGGGTGACCTCAAAAGAAGTCCCTGGAGTGCGTCTCCGCACCCTCTCGACCACCGAAGGTTTTGGCGCCTCGCGGGCTCTGGTGATGCCCGAGCTGGACTTCGACAGCGCCCAGGACGGCGGCTACGTCGCCGCGCCCACACGCGATCACCTCCTGATCGCTCGCCCCGAGCCTCCGGGCAGCGTTGAGCGCCAGAAAGCTAAAGCGTTGCTTTCAGAAAGGCTAAAGCGCCACTTCACAGATCACCCCTTTCCCCTGACCGACGCCTGCTGGAAACTTGAGCGCGACGCGGTGCTGCTGTGTGAAGGCGCCTGGTTCTGGCCGGGCCATCAGCTGCCAGACCCCGCCGAGCTGCTGCTCGCGACCTGATGATCCCGCTGAGGTCGTGAGGCCGGTCTGAAATCGTTGACCCGCTGCACAGGTGTTTATCGTTTCGCCCATCCGCGTGTCTGTGCCGATGCGCTTCCACTTTCCCCAGACTCCGACCTTCAATGAACGACTATCTGGCCTACATCGCCGAGAGCCTTCGCCTCGCCAACCTTCAACCCTCTGAGGTCGCCGGCACGTTCAATGTCGCCATGGGCCGCGGCCCCTCCGCGCGCAAAGCCAACGTCGATCCGGGCGCGCTGATCGAGCTCCTTCAGCAAAGCGACGACGATCAGATCAAGCCCCTGATCAGCGGCTTTGTCAGCGGCGTCGAGCACGCCCTGCTGGAGCCGCGCCACTCCAAAGCCGCCGAGTGGAACTTTGTCGAGAGCGCCGGCGCGCTGATGCCCATCTACCAGCCCCCGAGCTTCCCGATGGGCGTCGAAGCCGTACACGGGCAGCCGGCCTGGGTGCAGTGTGTCTCCGATGAGGTTGTCTGCGCGTTCGTCATCCGCATCAGCCCGGGTCTTCGTGTGGTGACGGCCGATCAATTTGAGCGTTGGGGGGCCACCGGCGATCGCGTCTTCTCCGGGGCTCGCAGCATGCTCTTTCACCGCACCCGGGAGCTGCAGACCCGCCAGTTTGAAGACTTCCTCCATGTGCGACGCCTGCACGCCGGCGACGGTCACGATGCTGCGCGGGCCATGGTCTACGCCGACGCCTTCTACACCCAGGTCGGCCCGGGGCTGCGCTTCTCGATGCCCTCGCCAGATCACCTGCTGGTCATTCACGAGGCGGGCGAAGGCAACCTCGAGCAGCTGCGCGCGGCCACCGACGAGGTCTTTGAGACCAGCGACACACCTCTGAGCCGCGCGATCTTTGGATTCGAGCGCAGCCGCCCCGTCGTCGTCGAGGAACGCCATGGCTGAGAACGACAACACCACCCCGACTCCCGAAGACGCCATCGACCCCACCCTTCCGACGGTTGTTCAGGATTTTCTACGCAAAGGCGGAACCCTTCAGGAGATTCGCCTCAACGCGCACGGCACCTGGCTGCACGAAGGCCTGCGTTTTGAAAACCAGCGCGTGGTCGACCTCTTCAGCCGCAGCGTCAACCGCACCGAAGGTGGCACCTGGGTACTCGAGATCGGCCGCTTCACCTACCCGATCGTCGTCGAAGACACCGGCTTCTTTGTTGAACGCGCGGACTGGGAGGCCGTCCCGCCGCGCCTCTGGCTGAGCGACGGCACCGAAGAGGAACTCAAGGCCGAGAGCCTGCGCTACGCCGAAGGCGGTCGGCTCTACTGCCCTGTCAAAGAAGGCCGCTTCGAGGCGCGATTTAAGCGCTCGGTGTACCACGGGATCGCCGACTTTCTGGTTGAAGACACGCAGGGCTACCTGCTGCGACTTCCCGCCGGTGAACTTCGCCTGGAGGGTGAAGACAACGCGTCAGAAAAATAGTTGCGCCCCCGATCTCCCGGGTTAACCTGCGCCGGTCGCAAAGGGCACAGGGTTGTGCCGCCGAAGCGACAACGACCACGGATCGGTCGCCCACGCTTTTCAGACATGGAGGTCATCATGAGCGCATCCCCCCTGAACTTCGACGCCCCCGCCACGACCGAGCTCCGCTCCGGCCCCGGCGCCCCGATCTTTGAACCGGGCCCGCACACCCGCATCCGCCGCCACGCCACCCGCGCCATCGCTACGATGACCTGGTCGGGCGGCCCCCGCGAGATCTTCGGCCAGGTTGTCAACGTCAGCCTCAACGGGTGTCTGGTCAAAACGGAATCGACCATCGCCGACGGCACCGAGGTCGATCTGACCGTGACCGTCATCGGCGGTCCGGAGGTCGAGAAGTTCGCACTGCGCGCACTCGTCCGCCGCCGCACCGAGGTCGCCGGCCGACGCGCCTACGGCCTGGAGTTCATCTGCGAGAGCACCGACGAGCGTGAGCTCGCCCAGCGCCTCTACGCCGAGACGGCGCGCTGAGCTGCCTTCTATGACCATCATCGCCATCACCGACCTGGGCGGCCTGCCCGACGACCTCCCGCCAGCCGTGGAGGTCGCCGGGCTTTCGCTCGTCGATCGCATCGCCCGAATGTGCCTGGTCAGCGGCGTCTCCACCGTCGTCGTTCTGTGCGACGAACGCCGGACGGCATCCTCCCTTAATGACGCCATCTCGAAGGCCACCCGCCGCCGCGGTGAAGTGCATGTCATTGACGCGAACGACGCCCCCGCCCTGCTCCATGATCTTCACCCGAGCTGCGTGCTGGCCCTGCCGGCCCACCGCGTCTTTCAACGCGCGGTGGTGCAACGCGCCGTGGAGCGCTGCGCGGAAGACAGCTCCGACGATAGCCTGACGTTGCAGCCACATCAGATCGAGCGCGTCGCGTACACTTCCGAGCTCGACTGGCCCGGCGAGCTGGCGGCGCTTCGTAAAAGGCAGGCGCCCACCTCGGCCGCCGACGCCCGTACCCCTGAAGGCTGGTCCATCAGCCTGAAAGCCCCCTCAGATATCTCCCGCGCCGAAGATGCGCTCTTCAACGACTGCCGAAAGCCTCAAGACGGCATCGTCTCGCGCCACCTCAACCGTCACCTGAGCCTGGCGATGAGCCGCGCGCTCGTCTCCTCGCCAATTGGCCCGAACCACATCTCGGTGGTGACCTTTTCGCTGGGCATCGCCGCGGCGGTGGCCGCCGGCGTGGGTGGCTATACGGCGTTTCTCCTCGCGGGAATCCTCTACCAGCTCAACTCGGTCATCGACGGCGTCGATGGCGAGCTCGCCAGGGTTCGCTACGAATTCAGCGTCCTCGGCGAGTGGCTCGATACCGTCAGCGACGACCTATCGGACCTGCTGCTCTACATCGGTCTGGGCGTGGGCGCCTGGCGCACGCTTGAAGTCGGTCTGGCCACCCTCGGCCCCGAGGTATGGCTCTACCTGGGCCTTGCCGCCGGCGGCGGCAAGCTCGCCAGCATGATCGTGTACTACCGCTGGCTTATCGCCCGGGGCCGCGGCGACCTTCTGGCCTTCGAGTGGAGCTTTAAGTCCGAGGAGCCGTCCCCCTCCCCCCTCAAACGCGCGCTCTCCCTTGTGCACTACGCGTTTCGCAAAGACTTTATCGTCTTCGTCGCAATGCTCATGGCCATCGGCGGGGTCCTGCCTTACCTTCTTGTCGTACTGGCACCAGGGAACGTCATCGTCGCCATCAGCGTGGTGTTGCAACAGCTACGCGGGCAGCGCTGAACCTCGTAGCACGTGCTGGTATCGCCAGTTCGTAGCGGTTAAGCTGCCTGCCTGCATCCTCTTCACGGCTGTCTTCATTTCCCCACGTCTGGGTTTGCGCATGCGCGACATCACCCCTCGGACCCTGCTCCGAGCGATCGCAACGAGCCTTGCGCTCACGATCTTCTTTCAGGCCAGCCCGGCCTTTGCCGGCGCCTGGACGCAGCCCGATCGCGGGCTCTACGCCAAGCTGAGTTTGGGTCACGCCCGGGCCGACCAGCAGTACAAAGAGACCGGGGAGACCTTTCAGCTGCTCAGCGACGACGTGGCGGGCACCTTCGCCTCAAGCGCGGCCTTCGCCTACGCAGAGTACGGCCTTTTGCCGCGCCTGACCGTCTACGGAAGCGCCGCATTTCAATCACTCACCCTCGAAAGTGACCTCCAGCGCGCCCGCGTCACTGGCCTGGGCGACGTCTGGTTGGGCGCGCGCGCCAGCATCATCGACGCGCCGGTGGTGCTCTCGGCTTACGCCGCCACAAAATCGCCCACCGGCTACACCGCCGATCCCGACCCGATGGTCCCCACACTGGGAAACGGTGTGCGCGAGCACGAACTCGGGCTCTCGCTTGGCGCCAGTCTCTGGCCACGCCCCTTCTATGCCTCGATGAGTGTGGGCTACCGCCTGCGCGGCGATCGGCAGGCCGCCGGTGGCGAACCGGTGGAGATGTACGATGAGATCCCGATCATGGCCGAGGTTGGGTGGGCGCCTCACGATGCGATCTGGGTGCGCGGCGTCGCGCAATCGGTCATCGGCCTGGGCCCGCCCGAGGCGCTCGACATCTTCAACCTCACCCCGCTGACGCAAAGCTACCTGAAGGTTGGCCCCAGCGTCATCGCCAGCGTCCCCGGCGGCATTCAGCTGAGTCTGGATCTGATGCTCACCCCCTGGGGCGTCAACACCGTCCAGAGCACCGATATCCTCTTCGGTGTCGCCTACGAGTTCGCACCCTGACGGAGTCTTTATGACGCGTTTTAATCGCCGTGAGTTTCTCAAAACGCTCGCCACAGGCTCCGCCGCGCTGCTCGCGCTGCGCTTTACCAGCGGCTGCGAATTCGTCGACGTGGAGACCTTCGGCGCCGGAGGCGACACGCCGTTTGTCACCCCCCAGGACGACGGCGTGTGGTTCTGGCAGAGCGGCAACTCCATTGCCAAAGAAGACGCGCCGAACATCGCGGCCGACGACTGGCGACTTTCCATCACCGCCGGCGACGAAGAGCTCGCGCAGCTCACCTACCAGGAACTTCGCGATCTTGGCGCCCAGGGCCACGAGCTCACCTACTGGAAAACGCTGCGTTGTGTCTTCAGCCTCAACCTGGGCCCCCTGCTCACGAGCCTCATCGCCAACGGCCTTTTTACGGGGGTGCCCCTCACCGCTGTGCTCGACGCGCTCGATGTCCCACCCGAGGCGGTGAAGGTTCGCACCTACGGCGCAGACGGCTTCACCAGCAACATCCCCGTCGCGCGCCTCAGCGCCGCCGGCCAGCTCCCGGTCATGCTCGCCTACGAGCTCAACGGCGAGCCCCTGAGCCGACTTCGGGGCGGCCCGGTTCGCCTGATCATCCCGGAGATGTGGGGCTACAAAAACATGAAGTGGCTCGATCGCATCGACTTCACCGCCAACGAGGAGGCCTTCGGCGTCTACGAGACGGTGCGCTTTCGCGGCGTCGAGAGCATCGACGCCCCGGGCAAAATGGCGTTGGCCAACCACACCATCACCCTGGCCGGCCGCAACGCCACGCTTGAGGGGCCCGATATCACCATTGAGGGCGTCGCCGTCAGCGGGGACGCAGCCATCACCGAGGTCCGTTTCAGCGTGGACGACGGCCCCGAAGAGCCGGCTGACCTCCTCGGCGACGATGCCGACGAAGTGCGCCAGAGCCTCTCGCCGGCCCTTCAGACGTTGATGGCGGACGCCGCGCAGAGCGACGAAGCGTGGCCACTTCCCAACGTCTGGGTGCGTTGGAGCGCAAACCTTCAGGGTCTCAGCCCCGGGTCGCACACCCTCACCGTGCGTGCATTCGACTCCCAGGGTCGCGCACAGCAGCTCGACACCGGTGATCCGCTGACCGTCGCCCAGGCGGTGCGCGTTCCTTTTGAGATCTCCGGGTGACTCAGGGTGGGCGCTTGACTTCGCGGCCGACTTCGCAAGATTTGGCGCCCTACTCTGACGCATACATAACGCTACCGACCGAGGACAACATGCCCAATATTCGCGGCCCCCTCCAACAACTCGAATCCGAACTGGGCGGGCTCTCCCGGGAGCTCATCCGAGTTGAAGCACACATGCGACGCGGCGAATGGCGAGCGGCACGCGCGCGCCTCGGAGGTCTGCGTGCGCAGCTGGATATGAGCGACGCAAACGCCAGCGCCGCCAACCAGCTTACCGTGATCGGAGCTCAGATCGGGTTGATGTCCGGCGGCTCCGATTGGCTGCGTGGGCGGCTGCCCGCCGCCCTGCTCTGCGCCGCCGGCGGATGGCTCTACGGGCAGTCGATGCTGGAATCGCAGCGTCGCGAGCTGCGTGAGCTGCGCGCCCACGCCGAGGCGCTCACCCTCCAGGTCGAGGATGCACTTTCCAACGCAAATTCCTCCCCCTCTGAGTCCGCCCAGGGCTGAGCTCCCCGCACAGGTCACCACGCCGGCGAACCCGGTTGCATTCGGCGCAGTGAGAACCTAGTCTGAGCCCGGTTTCTCACGCTGACTTTTGCCCTGCGCCCGGTGGTGGCCGGCCCAACCTGTGGAGTCTCGATGCATCTCGATCGCGCGCGCACCCGACCTACCTCTGGCGCTGTGCGCCGGGCCATCTTGACGCTGCTCCCTCTCCTCACGATCGCGTTGTTGAGCGCCTGCTCTGGCGTGGACGCCCCCATTGTCGCAACCGACACGGGCGAAGACGCCACCGAGAGCGATGCCTCCGAGGACACCTCGCCCGACCCGGTCGACAGCGGCGCTGATGCCGACGACGCCGACACCGCGCCCGATCCCTGCCCGGTGTGCTGCGCCGGAACGGCGCGCTGCGGAGTCGGTGGTGCCCGCGAGGTCTGTAACGAAACGGGTACAGCCTACGAGGCCGCGCCTTGCGACGAAGGAACCTCCTGCAGCGCTGGCGTCTGCGAGCCCGATCCGATCTGCACCCCGGGAGAGTCCCGCTGCGTTGACGCACAGACCCAGCTCACCTGCCGCGCCACGGGCCTGGCCTACCGCACCGACACGTGCACCGGTGGCCAGGTATGCGCCGCCGGCGAATGTCGAAACGGGCTGGCCAACGGTGCCGAATGCACCTCCGACACGGAGTGCGCCGGTGGAAGTTGCCTCAATGTCGGCGGCACCTCCTACTGCACCAGCGCCTGCCAGAACGACCCCTGCGGCGACCACGAGAGCTGCTGGATCGTCGACGGCATCAACCATCAACTCCAGTCCCACTGCCTGGAGCGCTGCCAGGTCAGCTGCGCCCGCGAAGATATGAGCTGCGTGGCCGTGCGCACCGAGGTCGATGGCGAGATCGCCTGGGCTAACGCCTGCCTCCCGGACTCCCTGAAGTCGATCGGCGCGCGCTGCACCTCCGACGCCGAATGCGCCTCGGAGACCTGCCGACTGGACTACTTCTCCGACTCCGACGATAACGCCATCGGCTACTGCACGCGCAGCTGTGAGGCCGGCGGCTGCCCCGAGGGCAGCGCCTGCATTGGCATCGGTGGCGAGCAGTGGTGCCAGCCCCGATGCTCGGACGAGGTCTGCCCGCTCGACCCTACCCGCACCAACCTTCGAATTCACTGCCCAAATCGCGAAGTTGTCGGAAGCATTGAACCGACACGCGTATGTATGGATCGGAACGACTGATCTCTCTTTTTTTCACGCTCTTTGAACCATTGCGGTGACCATGCGCCACGCCAAAATTGTCTGTACTCTCGGGCCTGCCTCCAACTCCCCTGAGGTTCTCTCCGAGATGATCAAAGCCGGGATGAACGTCGCCCGGCTCAACTTCTCCCACGGCACCCACGACGACCACCGCGCTACCTACGCGATGGTCCGCGAGCTCTCCCAAGAGCTGCGCCGCCCGGTGGCTATCCTTCAAGACCTCCAGGGCCCCAAGATCCGCGTGGGCACCTTTGAGACCGGCTCCGTTGAGCTGGCCCGCGGCGACGAGTTCGTGATCACCGTCGATGATATCATCGGCGACCAGGAGCGCGTCTCCACGACCTACAAAGATCTGCACCGCGACGTGCGCCCCGGCGACATCCTGCTGCTCGACGACGGTCTCATTCGACTGCGCGTCGTCGATGTTCAGGGCCCCGATGTGCGCACACTGGTAGAGGTCGCCGGCACGCTCAAAAACAACAAGGGCATCAACCTGCCCACCGCCGCCGTCTCCGCACCGAGCATGACCGAAAAGGATCGCGAAGATCTCGAATTTGGCATGGAGCTCGGCGTTGACTACGTGGCCCTGAGCTTTGTGCGTTCGGCGCTCGACATTCACCAGCTACGCTCACGCATGCCCGAGAGCGCGGCCGAGTCGATCAAGATCATCTCCAAAATCGAAAAGCCCCAGGCCATCGCCGAGATCGATGACATCATCGCCGTCTCCGACGGCATCATGATCGCCCGCGGTGACCTTGGCGTGGAGATGCCTCCCCAAAAAGTGCCGATGCTCCAGAAGATGTGCATCGCGCGCGCCAACGAGCAGGGGCGGCTCACCATCACGGCTACCCAGATGCTCGAGTCGATGACCGAGAACTTCCGTCCGACGCGCGCCGAAGCCTCCGACGTGGCCAACGCCATCCTCGACGGCACCGACGCCGTCATGCTCTCTGGCGAGACCGCCGCGGGTCGCTACCCCATCGAGGCGGTGCGCATGATGAGCTCCATCATCGAAGAGGTGGAGCGCTCGCCACGTTTTCATTCGCTGCCCGAACCTCGCTCCATCAGCCACCTCAAGACCTTCCCCAATGCGGTCGCGCGTGCTGCGGCAATCGCCGCCGACGAGCTCAGTGTCTCCGGCCTGGTGGTGCTGACCACCTCCGGGGCCACCGCCCGGCTGATGATGACCTATCGCCCCACCAACACCATCATCGCCTGCACGCCCTCCGAGCAGGTCTACCGACAGATGGCGCTCTACTGGGGCGTGGAGCCCTACCTGCTCGAGATGTCGCAGAGTACCGACCTGATGCTGCAACGCGCCGAAGATCTGATGCGTCGGGAGCGCGGCGCCAAAAAAGGCGATGAGATCATCGTCGTCATGGGCTCGCCGGCCGGCCATGGCACCGAGACCAACCTGATCAAGTTCCACCGGCTGGGCTGAGGCATCGCCCGCGACAGCCCTGAACACGAAGAGGCCGGCAGTGATGACTGCCGGCCTCTTCTGTTTCGCTTCGCTTTAAAACCTGACGTTACGGGCGTCGGTGCGGCGCCGCGACGCTATTGACCCACCACGCGATTGCGTCCGGTCTCTTTAGCCTTGTAGAGCCGCTCATCAGCGATCTTGATGAACGCAAAGGCGTTGACCTCTGCGCTCATATCGATCTCCTGGGGGGTGGCAAAACGCGCCAGATACTCACGCAGATCGGTCACCCCCATCGAGAGCGTGATCGGAATATCGACGTTATCAAAGGTGAAGGGCTCCTCGCTGATCAGCACACGAATCTTCTCGGCGAGTTGAATCGCACGGGCTTTGTCGATCTCGGGGAGCAGAAGAATGAACTCTTCGCCGCCGTAACGCGCAAAGATATCATCGCGCCGAATCGATCGAACGATCCGCTGAGCGACCTGCTTGAGGATATGATCGCCGGCCAGGTGACCGTAGGTATCGTTCACGGGTTTGAAGTGATCGATGTCGATCATCACCAGGGAGAGCTCGCGCTGGTAACGAATGCAACGGCTCAACTCGCGCTCGGTCTCTTTGAGGAAGTAGCGCTTGTTGTAGACCTGCGTAAGCCCGTCGGTGGTGGTCAGGCGGTAGATCTCGTCGTGGTAGGCCGCTTCAATATTGCTGCCGGAGAGGAACTTGAAGATTGTGCGGCCGATCTTGACCTGATCGCCATCCATCAGCCGATGTTCCCGCACGGGCCGGTCGTTGACGTAGGTGCCGTTGGTCGACTCCAGATCGCGCACCACGATCTCGTTGCCCAGGTTGTTAATGACGGCGTGGTTCCGCGAGATCGAGTCTTCATCGATCTGAATGTCGACTTTGCTGGACCGGCCGATGACCGTCGAAGGCTGAGCCAGGCCATACTTCTTACCGAGGTCACCCCCGTTGATGACCACCAGGCAAGCATCGCGCATCGAAGATCCCGACTTGGGGATCTGACTGATGACGGTGACGACGGTGCTGTCCTTACCCATAATCGCCTTCTTCGTCTCCGAATCCGCCGGGGCGGTTTCCACCGAGGTTGGCAAGGGCACCTCCGCAGGAGGTGCGATTTGCTACGTCGAGTTGACCCGGTGCAGCGCGCCCTACAGGCGGGGCACCAACCTCAGGTCAAACTCAGGGAGTCAGCGGGATTCTTCCAGACTGATTAAAACAAAGTCGCCCGTCGATTGCAAAGCCCACAACGCGACCTTCAGCGCCCTGCCGCCCACGACTCGGGGGTGCCGTCGAACGTGACTGGCGCCACGTCTCCGGCCAACGCCCCGTGCTCCGGATGTCCCAGCAGCCCGTGCGCGATCTTCTTGCCGAGCTCAACCCCGGGCTGATCAAAGGCGTCAATGTCCAGCAGCTCGCCGGCCAGCGCGGTAATGAACATCCAGGCCATAAGGAAGCCCCCCACGCTGGCCGCACCGGTCGATTCGAGACTCCAGCAGGCCGTGGGGCGCCCCGCCCTGGCGAGCGCTGCCCGGGTACCCAGCGCCTCCGCATGAAGGATCTCCGCGAGGCTGCGCCCTTGAAGATGGCTCAACGCCTCCGGAAGCGAAGGCGATGCCGGGATGGTCAGATCGGTGCTGTGGGAGCGGGTCTCCACGAAGATAATCTGCTTATCGTTGGGCCCCTCCATGTAGAGTTGCACCTGGCTGTGCTGATCGATCGCGCCGATGGCTTTGATGGGGGTAATGCCCGTGTGCACCCGCGCCCCGTTGCGATCGCGCGCCTTTCCGAGACTCTCCGCCCAGAGCTGACGAAACCAGTCCACCAGCGCGTTGAGTCTGTCGGCGTAAGCCATCATGACCAGCTGCCCGTAGCCCTGATCGCCCAGCGCGACATGCTGCGCCGCGATACGTGCCAGCTGCATCCACGACGCATCACTGCCATCGAGACAACGGCGCGCTCCGCTGAGCAGGCCGTCGATGTCGTAGCCCGCGAGCGCCAGCGGGACCAGCGAGACCGGGCTGAGCACACTGAAGCGCCCCCCGACGTTGGGCGGCACATCGAACGTCTCCCAGCCCCGCTCCGTGGCCAGCGAACGAAGCGAGCCCCTCTCAGGATCGGTGATGGCGATGACCTGCCGGTCGGCCTGAGCCTGCCCGACCGCTTCGACAAGCGCGTCGTAGAGGATCCACAGCTGACTCATCGTCTCAATGGTCGAGCCGCTCTTGGTGACGACCACGAGGAGCGTCGTCTGCAGGTTCACCTGTCGGAGGATCGCATGCAGCGTGACCGGGTCGAGGTTTTCGGCAAAATGCGTACGCATGGCCGCCTGCCAGGCCGGCCCCATCGCTTCCAGCACCGCACGCGTGCCCAGGCTGGAGCCGCCGATGCCAATCACGATCTGATCGGTCCACCCCTCCGCGCGCCGCCCCTCGGCCCACGTGATCAGATCGAGCGGGTCGCGCTCGGGAAGCGTCGCAAAGCCAAGCTCACCCTCGCTAATACGACGTCGAAGGCTGGCGATCGCGTCCTGGCAGCGATCCGACCACTGGGCATCAAAGTCCGGAGAGAGACCTGCCTCAACGTCAAACAGGCCCGCATCGTCGTAGCTGTACATGGGGCTCCTGATAGAAAATGTTGGACTTAGCGGGCAATGCTAATCGCAATTCTCCCCCCCGCAAGTCTCATGTTCGGCCGGTCATCGTGAAATCGTACGTCGCCGGCGATCAGAGCGCCGCTTCCACCGCATCCAGGGCGCGATCCAGCGACTCCGCGGTCGTCATCTCGGTGCAGGCCACCAGCATGTGGTGACTCCATTCCGGGCGTACACTGCCCAGGTCGAGCCCCGGCGCGATGCCCTGATCGAGGCAGGCGTCGATCACCTCGCGCGCCGAGGTGGGAAGCTCGATGACAAACTCATTGAAGAAGCTTCCCGAATAGACGCGGCGCCCCACACCGCGCTCTTCAAAGGCGCGCAGCGCATGGCGCGCGCGCGACATATTCAGGCTCGCCAGCTCTTTAAAGCCCTCGCGCCCCATCAGGCTCAGGTAGATCGCCGCAGCGAGCGCCATCAGCCCCTGGTTTGTGCAGATGTTGCTGGTCGCGCGCGCGCGACGGATATGCTGCTCGCGGGTCGAGAGCGTGAGCACATAGCCCTCTCGGCCGAGCGAGTCGACCGTCTGGCCGGCGAGCCGACCGGGCATCGCGCGAAGATGCTTCTCGCGGGCGGCGAAGATGCCCAGTGCGGGGCCGCCGTAACTCAAGCCCACACCCAGCCCCATGCCTTCGCCGGCACAGATGTCGACGCCGTGGCTTCCCGGAGGTTTGGCCAGCGCAAAGGCGTGCGGCTCATTGAAGGCCGCCACCGTCAGGATTTTGTGCTCCTGGGCCCAGGCCACGAGCTCGCGCGGGTCTTCCAACACACCGAGGAAGTTCGGGGTCTGGAAGATCACACACGCCACTCGCCGCGGATCTTCGACCCGCGCCTTAAGGTCGTCGAGGTCGATGCGCCCGGTCGTCGGGTCCACATCAAACTCGTGGTAGACGCCGTCCTGGTAGCGCAAATAGGTCTCGATGACCTCTCGGTACTCCGGGTGAACATTGCGGGCCACGAAGACGTGCTCGCGGCGGCTGATCCGCTGAGCCATCAGCGCGGCTTCGGCCGTAGCATGCGCCCCGTCGTACATGGAGGCATTAGCGATGGGCATGTCGAGCACCTCCGAGACCATCGACTGGAACTCGAAGATCGTCTTGGTGGTGCCCTGGCTGATCTCGGGTTGATAGGGCGTATATGAGGTCAAAAACTCCGCACGAAGCAGAAGCTGATTGATCGCCTGAGGCACCACGTGATCGTAACACCCCGCTCCCAACAACGAGATCGTCGAGGGATCGGAGGTCTGATTGCGAGAAGCCAGCGCGCCCAGGTGCTGGTTCAGAGCGATCTCGCTCATCGGCGCCGGCAAACTCAGCTCGCGTGCCCGCTCGCGCAGCTCCTGCGGAATGCGCTCAAAGAGCGCGTCGATGCTCTCGACGCCGATGGCCTCAAGCATCCGGGCGATATCATCTTCGGTGTGCGGAATGTAGCGCATGATCAGGACTCGCCATCGTTAAGAAAGGCTTCATAGCCTGCGGCATCCATCAGGGCGTTGATCTCGCCAGGATCGCTGAGCTTGATTCGCACAATCCAGCCCTTCTCGTACGGGCTCTCGTTGACCAACTCGGGCGCGTCTTCGAGCGCATCGTTGATGGCGACGACCTCACCCGAGACGGGTGCGTAGACATCCGAGACGGTCTTGACGCTCTCAACGACGCCGAAGTCATCTTCCGCACTGAGTTCTGCGCCGACTTCGGGGAGCTCCACAAAAACGATGTCGCCCAGCGCATCCTGCGCATAGTGGGTAATGCCCACCAGCACGGTGCCATCGCCCTGGTCGCTGACCCATTCGTGGTCTTTGGAGTAGCGGAAGGAATCGGGAAGTTGCATGACGGCTCCTCAACGCGAGCTTCTCTCGCGAACATGGGGGTTGGGCTTAGCGCGGACGGCTATAAAACGGCTTTTTGGAGACCTGGACCGGAAGGCGGCGACCGCGGATCTCAACCTCGGCGCGCTCTACATCGGTATGCTCTGTGTCGATGTATCCCAGCCCAATGCTGGCATCAAGCGTCGGGGCATATCCGCCGCTGGTGAGCTCGCCCACCTGCGCATCATCGACGAAGATCGGGTAGCCCGGGCGCAGCACGCCGCGTCCCTCAAGTTTAAAACCACGCAGGCGTCGGGCCACGCCCTTCGCTTTGATCGCTTCGAGCGCCGCTTTGCCAACGAAGTCGTGGCCGGCATCAAGTTTGACGACCCAGCTCAAGCCTGCTTCCAGCGGGTTGATCTGCGCGCTGAGATCCTGACCGTAGAGGGGCAGGCGCGCCTCAAGGCGCAGCGTGTCGCGTGCGCCAAGTCCACACATCGTGAGGTCTTCGGGCACGTAGCGCTCCACGAGCGCGTCGAAGATCGTCGCCCCACCCTCCGCCGGGATGTAAAGCTCAAAGCCGTCTTCGCCGGTGTAGCCGGTGCGGGCAACCAGCGCGTTGACGCCGGCCACATGCATCCAGGCGCAGCGAAAGAACTTCACGGCAGACAGTTCTGCGTCGCTCACCAGAGGTTGAAGCAGCGCCTCGGCCTTCGGGCCCTGCAGCGCAAGCTGAACATACGCGTCGGAGGTGTCTTCCAGGGTGGCGTTAAGGCTCGGAAGGTACTCCCGCATAAAGGCCACGTCTTTATGACGGTTGGCGGCGTTGACGCAGATAAAGACATGGTCTTCGGCGAGTCGGTAGACGATCAGATCATCGACGATGCCGCCGTCGGGCGCGCACATCACCGTGTAGAGGGCCTGCCCATCGACGAGTCCGCGCACGTTGTTGGTCACCAGCGCATCGACCGCTGCGATGGCGTCGGGGCCGCGCACCTCCACCTCGCCCATATGGCTCACATCGAAGAGGCCGGCGGAGGAGCGCACCGCGAGGTGCTCATCTTTGATGCCCTGGTACTGCACGGGCATCTCGAAGCCGGCAAAAGGCACCATGCGCCCGCCAAGCTCAACATGGCGGGCGTGAAGTGGGACTCGGTGAAGTGCATCAGACATAGGGGGCTTCCATCATCGGGGCACCTCACGCAGCCCGGGTAGCAGGGTTAGCGCTGTGCCAATCGCGTTAAAGATCCAGCGGGCTCAGGTCGAAGCGATGGGGCGCGCACGCCAGGGCGCGAGCCCCACGCCGGAGTCAAAACGAACGCCTGCCGAGGCGGCATCAATGAGCTCACCGTCTCGGAAGAGCAAACCGTGGCGCACACACACCGCGCGCACCAGGTTTTCCATCAGAGTGGCCACCGTCATCGGGCCCACACCACCGGGGACCGGGGTGATGGCGGCTGCGCGCTGGCGCGCGCCTTCAAAGTCGACATCGCCGCGAAGTTTGCCATCCACGCGGCTGATCCCCACATCGATCACCACCGCCCCGGGGCGAACCCAGTCGCCGTGAACAAGCCCGGCGACGCCGGTCGCCACCACCAGCACCTCGGCCCGGGAGACGAGCTCGGCGAGGTCGCGGGTGTGACGATGGCAGAGGGTGACAGTGGCGTTGGCGCGGGCCAACATCAACGACATCGGGCGACCGACGATGACGCTGCGGCCGATCACCACCGCGTGTTTTCCGGTAAGCTCCACTCCGGAGGCTGCCAGCAGCGTCATCACTCCGCGCGGCGTGCAGGGCTCCAGAACGGCGTTGCCGCTCATCAACCCGCCCAGGTTTAGGGGGTGAAACCCGTCGACGTCTTTCTGCGGATCGATCGCGGTGAGCAGATCGGCGCCGTTCATGTCTCCGGGGAGCGGAAGCTGCAGCAAGATGCCGTGCACGCTCTCATCGTCGTTGAGGCGTCGAAGCGTGGCGAGCACCTCGGCTTCCGTCGCAGTGGCGGGGAGATGCTCGTGGCGGAAGTCGATGCCGACCTTCGCGCAGGCGCGCTCCTTGTGGCGCACATAGATCTCACTGGCCACATCATCGCCCACGCGCACGACAGCAAGTGTGGGCACGATGTCGCGCTTAGCGAGCGCCGCGGTGGCGTCTTCGACCTGTGAGAGCAGCGCTGCGGCCACCGCCTTGCCATCGAGCACCCCCGGCGCTCCGGCCTGTGCCGCCTCGCGAAGCGGCTGTGTCGCGATCTCAAACACCATAGACAATAACCCCATCAAAGTGGGTGGCACCGAACTCCGGCGCACTATAAGAACCGCCCCCTTGCCTGTCTACAACTGCTGACGCTTGCCAGGCGCTATCGCGCCCCTATCTGGGCGCGTCATCGGGAAGTTCGCGTCGCATCCACCGCGTCAACCTGGAGGCCGTCATACGGTTGTTGGCCACCAGCCGGTAGCCCCACTCGCTCAGCTGTCGAAACCCCGGAACGTAGCGGTACATCCACCAGGGCAGACGGTAACGTGGGCGCAACGACGCGGCTTTGTAGACTGCCGCCGCCCCACGCCAGACGCTACCCTCGACGTCGACAAAATGAATCGCCTCCAGCAGGTCGCGCTCGGCGATAACCGGGAAGCGCTCCCCTCGCCTTTGCAGCGCGACGATGCTCAGGGCGTCACCGATCTTCATCGCCCAGCGCCGCGCCCAGTAGGTGCAAAAACCACACTCGGCGTCGTAGAGCAGTGTCGCCTTCTCGGGCGCATCCTCCACTTGAACGCTCAGCGCGTATGCATCACTCACGGGGACTCCACCTCGGTGACCAGCATCTTGGCTGCCAGACTCTCGCTGACGGAGACATCTTCGTCGTTGAGCGTCAGAAACATCTGGCCATCGAAACTGAGCACCTCCCGCACGTGTACAAGCCCCCCGGGGCGAAGACCGATGCGGTCGAGGTAGCGCAGCACCTCCGGGGTCTGGTCGAGCACGCGCTCCACACGCACCCACATCCCGGCGGTGGCCACGCTGAGCGGCATCACATCGCGGCGAGAGATTTCGCCATCGGCGCTGGGGATCGGGTCGCCGTGGGGATCGAATTTGGGGTACCCCAGGGCCTGCTCAATGCGCGCGACAAGGGTGTCGCTGACGGCATGTTCCAGGCGCTCAGCTTCTGCGTGCACCTCATCCCAGCTGTAGTCGAGGGTCTTCATCAAAAAGACCTCAATGAGGCGGTGATTGCGGATCACGCGCAGGGCCATGCGACGGCCCGCCTCGGTGAGCAAGGCGCCGCGGTAAGGCAGGTAATCCACCAGGCCTTCGTCGGCCAGCGACTTGAGCATCCCGGTGACCGAGGGCAGCGAGATGTCCAGGTGTTCGGCAAGCGCCTTGGTCTTGACCCGCTCGCCAGCATCCCCCTGAAGATGAAAGACGGCCTTGAGGTAGTTTTCGACCGAAATCGTGGGCATCGACGCATCATCCATGGCGAGGGGTTAGATTCAGGCGGGGTCTAACAGATCACCCCGGGGGCGACAAGGGCTGGTGCTGCCCTCTGTGGGCCAGGGAGCGCCGTCGCCAGCGCCAGAAACGCCCGTGGCCCGGAGCAAAGAGAAAGGCCAGCGCGTAGAGCGCACCACCGGCCACGACCACCGCGCCGGCCGCGGAGATATTGAGGCCGATGGCCAGGTACATCCCCACCCAGCTGGCGATGATCCCGTGGCCGACGCTTACCGCCAGCATTCCCTTAAGGCTTCGGGCCAGCAGATGTGCGGTGGCCGCCGGCACGATGATCAGGGCGATGACGAGCACCGCACCCACCGCCTCAAAACCGGCCACTGCCGTGACCGTCACCGCGCTCATTAACCCGTAGTTAAGGGCGGCAACCGGCACCCCCAGCGCCAGCGCAAAACGCGCGTCAAAGCTGCTGACCGAAAGCCAGCGGTAAAAGATGGCCACCAACCCCAGGACCACCGGGGTGCTCCAGACGACGAGGCTCAGCGCGCGGTCGCTCACGCCGAGCACATCGCCGAAGAGCAGGCAGTGGGTATCAATATGCGCATCACGAACCCGGGTTGAGAGCAGGATCACGCCCAGGGCAAAGAGCGCGGTGAAGACCACGCCGATGGCCGCGTCGCTGCGAACCGTCGGCTGGCGGCTAACCCACTCAATGGCTACCGCTGTAAAGAGCCCCACCAGCGCGGCCCCCCCCAGCATCAACGCCCCATCGAGCGAGCCCGTGACCAGAAAGGCCATCACGATGCCGGGCAGCGCCACGTGCGCCAGCGCATCGGCGATAAGACTCATGCGACGCAGGTACAAAAAGACGCCCAACACCGCGCTCGTGATCGCCACGAGGTTCAGCGTGAGCATGCCCCGCCACATCCAGTCGCCCCACTGCCAGGGTTCGATAAGGAAGGTCATCGCAAGCCTCTCTGCAGCGCGATCTGGCGAGCGCTTCGTCGACGCAGGGCGCGGGGTAACGCGCCGCCCACCGGCCCAAAGGCCAGCGCCAGTGCGAAGAACACGACCGCCACCAACACCATCGCCGGGCCGGTGGCCACGCCCTCGTACACGTACGAGATCATCGCGCCGATCGCCCCGCTGATGCCGCCAATTAAGATCGAGGCGAACATCACGCCGGGGAGTTTTTTGGAGAGAAAACGCGCCGCGGAGGGAGGAATGATCAGCATCGCCGCGACCAGAATCACGCCGACCGCCTGAATGGAGAGCACCACCGCGACGGCCAGCGCGGCCATCAGCCCCAACTCCAGCCAGTGGGTCGGCAACCCCAGCGACTGCGCAAATCGCTCATCGAAGACCATCAGCGAGAGCGGTCGGTAGAAGACGCCGACGAGCACCACGAGCAGCGCCCCGGCCAGGGCGACGACGCCGATCTGCGCCGGGGTGACCGCCGCCGCGTTGCCGAAGAGATACTCCGAGAGGCCGGCCTGCTGTCCGGTGGGTGAGGCCTGAATATACGAGAGCAGGACGATCCCCAGACCGAAAAAGGTCGAGAGCACAATGCCAATCGCGGCATCGGCGCGTACGCGCGGCCCGCGGCTGATCCAGGTGATGGTCATCGCAGCGAGCACCGCACTGGCGAGCGCGCCGAGCAGAAGCGCCGGCGCGCTCTTGGTGCCAGTGATCAAAAATGCAATCGCCACGCCGGGCAGGGTTGCGTGGCCGGCGGCGTCCCCCACCAGGGACATGCCTCGCAGCACCATAAAGGTGCCGACCAACCCGCAAATCACCCCGACCAGCACCGCCGCGAGTAACGCATAGAGCGCAAAGTCGTACTGCAAAGAGAAGAACTCGGCGGCGCGGCTCCAGAAGATCTCGGTACTGCCCGTCTTCATCGCCCTACTCCACCGCTTCGGCCGCGTCGCGGCGCTCAAAAATCGCAAGGTTTCCGCCGTAGGTCTTCCGCATGTTCTCCGGCGTAAAGACCTCGGAGGTGGGGCCGTGGGCGATGATGGTGCGGTTCAATAAGACGAGCTCATCGAAGTAGTCGCTCACCGTGACCAGGTCGTGGTGCACCACCACTACGGTTTTGCCCGCGTCGCGAAGCGCGCGGAGCACGTCGACAATCGCCTTCTCGGTGGCCGCGTCGACGCCGGCGAAGGGCTCGTCCATCAGGAAGACCTCTCCGCCCTGGGCCAGCGCGCGCGCCAGAAACACGCGTTGCTGCTGCCCGCCGGAGAGTTCTCCAATCTGGCGATGCTTTAAGGGCGTCATTGCGACCGCGTCGAGGGCGTCTGCGACTGCGCCTTTGTCGTCGGCGTTAAAGCGACGCAAGAGCCCGACATGCGCAAAGCGGCCCTGACGCACGACCTCCTCCGCCGTGATCGGAAAGTCCCAGTCGACCTCGCCGCGTTGGGGCACGTAGGTCAACTTCTGTCGCCCGCGTCGCCCGGTGTCACCGCAGATGGTCACCGTGCCGCTGTCGGGATCTTTGGCGCCGGCGATCGCCTTGATCAGCGTGGACTTTCCCGCTCCGTTCGGTCCGACGATGCCGACCAGGCTCCCGGGCTGAAGGCGCAGGTTGACGTCTTCGACGACCCGCTCAGCGCCGTAGGAGAGGTTGAGGTTCTGGATGTTCAGCGCATCGCTACGGCTCATGCGTCGCTCTCCTCGGAACCTGCTGGCGAGGTGCGTGTCGCTCGCCATTTAAAAGCCTCGGGGCTGCCACCTAAGGCGCCGGTGATCAGGCGCACGTTGGACTCCACCATCTTGACGTAGGTGTGCGCCCCGCTCTGCTCCGGCCCCAGGCTATCGGAGTAAAGAGGCCCACTGATGCGCGCGCCGGTCTCACGCGCGACCTGCTCAATAAGCCCGGGCGCGACCGAGGACTCCATAAAGACCGCGGGCGCGTTTCGTTTGCGCACCACCTCGATCATGTTGATGACGTCACGCTGGCTGGCCTCCTGCTCGGTGCTCAAGCCCTGGATGGCCTCGACGTCCAGATCGTAGGCGCGTCCGAAGTAGCCAAAGGCGTCATGGCTGGTGATGAGCACCCGCTGTTCTTCGGGAACGGTCGCCAGCTGGGCGCGCACCCAGTCATCGAGCGCTTCGAGCTCCTCGTCGTAGCGGGCGTGACGCGAGGCGATCGCCGCGCGACGTGCGTCACCCTCATCGAAGAGCGCTTGCAGCGCTTCGGCGACCCCTTTGCCCCCCTCTTGCCAGAGCGCCACGTCGAACCAGAAGTGCGGGTCCACCGCGCCATCGACCGACATCAGACGATCTTCTTCAATGCGCTCGCCGACCACCAGAATAGGCCGCTCACCGCCGGCGTGGCGCACTAAACCCTCCATCCAGCCTTCGAGCAGCAGCCCGTTCATGACCACCAGGTCGCTCTCGGCGATCTGGCGAGCGTCGGCCGGGCGAGGTTGGTAGATGTGTGGGTCGGCGCCCGCGGAGAGCAGCCCCACCACCCGGACATCGTCGCCGGCCAGCTCACGAGTCAGATCCTCGAGCATGGTCGTGGTCGCGACAACCACCGGGCGATCGTCGACGGGCTCCGCCTCGCGCTCACACGCGCTCAACAGCATCAGTGCCACCACGAAGGCAACGCGCAGAAAAAGTTGGTTCATCGTCATCATAATAAGCCTCACAGGCGATGTCGGCGCATACCCTATGCGCCCGGGCGAAAATTAGCCGCCCCCACCTGAGAAGTTAATCTAACCCCATAAAAGATTTAGGCAAGACTAAACTTCGATTGTTGCGCGTATAAAAAAAACACCCCGGATCGCTCCGGGGTGTTTTCATCATGAAGGCTGTGCCGGTCTCAATGCCTGTTCAGATCTCCAGCGCGCTGGGGCGGCCGGCCAGTCCCAGGCGGTAGCGAAGCTCCAGGAAGGCGTCGTCGTGGGCGAAAGCGACCAGCGCTCCCACACCGTCGTGGTGGCGGATGCGTTTCTGGGTGGCGACCTCGTCGAGCGCCATGCCCCAACCTTCCAGGCGAAGCATCGCTTCGACGGCGGCGGCCACATCGCCGCAGATCAAGAGACCAAAACGCGCGGCAAACGCGTCGACGTTGCGGCCCCACGCCTCACAATGGGCCGTGGCCAGTCGCTCAATGAGGCCCTCATGCGCCTCAATCGCCTGGGCCAGACGACGGCGCGCCGGGGTGTGGAAAGGCCCACCGACCTGCTCGCCGAGCTCCTGGCTCTGCAGATCGACGCGGTCTGTAAACCCGCGGCCGTTCTGACGCAGGGCAACGCCCTCCATCAGGTGCCAGACCTGACGGCCATCCAGGCTCATCAAGGGCGCAAGGTCGCTGACGACGAGCGCGGCGCAGTAGCCGCCGACAAAGCGCAGCCCGGCCTCACTGAGCCCGTCGATCAGCGCCTCATTGAGCCAGACCGTCGGCGTGCTCTCAGCGAAGACCACCGGATGCTCCGGGCCGCTGTCGCCCACAACGAGTCGGAACTTCACCACGCCGATGGCGGCAAAACCATCGGCGATCGCGTCGTAGACCGGATGATCGCCGGAGCGCAGGCGCTGACCGTCGAGGGCCTTCTTCTGGGGCAAGGTCTCCGAGAAGACGCGCTCCACAAGGGGCACCGCCGCCTGCAGCGCCTGGAAGACGCCGCCGCGAAGGGCATCGTCGATCAGGTGGCGCTCCACCAGCTCGGCGTCGACCGCGCGCGAGGGCGTGGTCTTGGTGCGGGCCTCACTGAGCTCCACCTTCGCGCCCAGCGCGCGCAGGGTCTGGCGGGTCAGGCGCAGGCGATCGTGAGCCTGGGCGCGCTCAAAGAGCGTCTCCAGACCACGGTAGTTCGTGGGCTCAAAGGGCTCTTCAGCGAGCAGCTCGCGGAAGGCCTTCATCGCCAGTGCTTCGCGACCGGCCATACGCGCCAGGCAGAAGGCGCGGCGGCGACGGAAGTAGGCCGAGCGCTCGGTGTCCTGTTCACACAGCGTGATGAGACGCTCGAAGTAGCGCGCGGCCTCTTCGATATGGCCGAGCTCCTCGTCGGCGGCTTCGGCCGCGCGCGCCAGTAGATCGATCTTCGCCGCCGAGCTCGTCGCGTGAGAGAGCTGCGCGAGCTGCTCCACACAATCGGCGACCTCCCCGGCTTCGGCAGCCAGATCGATGAGCAGATCCAGGTCGGCGCGAGAGTCGGGGAAGGCGCGCACGATCTGCCACTGCAGGGTGTAGGCACCGGCGACATCATTGAGCAGACGATGACGCACATCGACCAGCGCGCGCCAGTCGTCGAGCTCTTCGCCGATGACCTGGAACTTCAGCACACGCTCGTAGAGCTCGGCGGAGCGTCGGCCACTGCCGGCCTGACGATGGGCGCGGGCCAGCAGCCGCTCAGCGCGGTGCAAGGCTTCGAGCCCCTCGTAGTCGTGTACGAGGTCTTCCAGGCAGTCGATGGCCTGCTCCAGGTGCGCTTCATCGTCGACGCTCATCAGCAGGCGGCCGAGCCAGTAGCCCGACTGAATGCGCTCCTCGACGACGTGCTCGTCGTCCATGGTGATGCACTCGAAGTGGCGGCGCTGGAAGTCGATGGCGTCGTCGATCTTCTCAAAACGCGAGGCCAGCTCCACCAGCGAGCGCAGGTAGGTCGCGTCTTCGGAGATCTGCCAGCAGGTGGTCAGCGCGCGCTGCGCGCCCTCGTAGTCCGCGAGCTCGTCGGCGCAAAGCGTGGCGAGCAACTCAAAGAGCTCCAGGCGACGGGTCTGGCTTAAACCTTCGCGCCCGACATGGGCCTGAAGGCAGTGGCGCAGCAGGTCCCAACGCGAGGTCTCTCGGAGCGCGGTGTAGAGCGCCTCGATATGCTCGCAGTCAGCCGGGATCATCGCGGTGGACGCCTCGTCGGCAGGGTCGAGTTCGGCCTCACCCTCCGGAACCAAAGTCGGACCCACATGCTCGACCAGCTCGGGGAAAGTCGCCTCGCAGGCCAGCGTATAAAGGTCATCGGCGCCGGCGAGCCCGTGACGCGAGGCGTAGCGGGCCATCTCCAGGCGGCGCGAGGCGCGCACCAGGGGGTTGGTGTGCGTGTCGGCCTCAAGCGTCGTCCACGACAGGTAGCGGGCGTGCTCCTGAAGCCTGCGCGCCTGCAAGGCGCGCAGGCGCTGCTCGGCGGCCGACATCGAATCGCCGGGATTCTGCGCAAAGATCTCGCTGCCGTTGAGCACCGCGACCAGATCGGCGCTCAGCCCCGAGAGGTTGGTGGCCGCCGCCGCGCTTGTCAGCTCGATCTCCTGGCTGAGGAAGGCGCGCGCCGCCGAGGGCAACATCTCAAACTCATGGCCGGCCAGAGCGTCGCGTTCCCAGGCGTTGAGGTTGTGGCGGCCCATGGCCACCAGCGCCTGCAGGGGGTGGTGCGGAAGTCGCACCCGCGCCTGAGCAAGCTCGGCGCGCTCAGCCGCACAGGCCATCGCCACGCGCAGCACGATCTGGTTCTCCAGGCTGTCGGCCGCGCCATGGGCGCGGTAGGCCCGGCTGGCGTCGGGTGAGACTTCGGCGCGCTCACGAAGACGCGCGATCACCATGAAGTAGCGGTCGCGAAGCGTGGCTTCGGTCGCGTGCATCAAAAGATCTTCGAGCTGATCGGCGATGGCGTCCGGAGCATGACCGGCGCGCTTCCAGGTACGCGCCACCCCGCCCAACCAGTGGGTGTTGGTGGGCTCGACCTGCAGCGCCTCCAGGTAGCGCGCGCAGGCATCCTGCGCGTTGTTCAGGCGCCACTCCGCGATCATCGCAAGCTCGCCCCACCCCGCGGCGAGCTCGGCGGCGCCGGTGATGTAGGCCAGGCGGTTGAGCAGCAGCGCCTCCAGCGAGGTCCACGCCCCACTCTGGCGGTAGAGCCGGCTCAGCGCGTTGAACACGTGGCTGTCGTTCGGGTTCATCGCCAGGAGCTGCTCATAGATGGCCACAGCCTCATCGCGGCGCTCCAGGCGAGTCTCCAGAAGTTCGGCCAGCGCTCCCAGCTGACGGGCGGCGGCGCGCGGGTCGGTGATGGTGTGCAGCTCACGACCGGTCATCTGCACGATCTCATCCCAGCGCGAGCCGCGCATATAAATGCGTCCCAGCGCTTCGAGGGCGGGCAAAAAGTCGGGGAGCACCTCCAGGGCGCGGCGGTAATAACGCTCGGCGCGCACCACGTCATCGAGCTGCTGCTCAGCCACCTCGGCGTTGCGAAGCCAGGTCGCAGCGACCTCTTCCGGATCGTCGATCAGCGCGATCTCACGCTCGTTGAGCGCAATGAGGTCTTCCCAGCGGTGGGTGCGCGCGTACAGACGCCCCAGCGCTGCAAAACAGCGGGGGTTGGTCTCGTCGATGGCGAGGATCTCCAGCCAGGCGCCGATGGCGACCTCGTAGTTCTTGAGCTGCTGCTCGGCCACCTCGGCGACCTTATCGAGCAGGTAGAGCTTCTGGCGGCGCGAGGGCGCCACTTCCACAAGGCCCAGGAAGAGGTCGGCAAGCTGCGTCCAGCGCTCCAGTCGGCTCAAGATACGCGCGGCGCTCTTAAGCGCAGGCAGGTAATTGGGGCGCACCTCCAGCACCAGCAGGTAGTGCTCCAGGGCGCGCTCATCGCGCTCGAGGCGATGTTCGTACACCTCGGCCAGCTGGAAATGACGACGCCAGGCGCCGGCCGCAGAGTCCGCCGAGGTGATCTCGCGCTCGTAGAGGTCGGCAAGCCCGCGCCAGTTCTCGCGGCGGGTATAGAGACGGCCCAGCGCGCGCAGCGCGGGCACATGGCGAGGGTCGTAGCTGAGCGCCTCGCGGTAGACCTCAGCGGCTGCCTCGGCAAGCCCGGCTTCAACCTCATAGAGACGACCGAGGCGCGTCAGCGTGCTCACACGCTCGCTCACCGAGAGCGGGCCTTCCAGGCGACGGTTGAGCACGTCGATCAGCTCGGAGCCTCCCCCACCCTGCGCTTCGGGTTCACTTTCCAAAAGATGCTCACGCAGGCGCAGGAGCGTCCAGTCGTCATCGCGCTCGGTGCCCTGGCGCAACACGTCGCGGGCAGCGGCGGGATGATCGGAGGCAGTCAGGTGCAACATCGCCAGCGGCACCGCGTGCACGCCCTGGCGCAGCTCCTGACGCGCCGAGCGACGCAGCACGCCGAAGGCGCGGCCCACCTCGCCAGATTCAAAACACAGGCTCACCAGCAGATCGTCAAGATCGCCGGGAAGTTGGCCCTGGTTGGCCAGATCGTTGAGTAGGTCGCGGGCTTCGTCATGACGCCCGAACACGTGCAGCCACACCGCCCGGCGAGACTCCAGCGCCTGGCGAATGTCGACCGAAAGCTCCGGCAGGCGCGCGGCTTCTTCCAGCGCAGAGAGTGCCTCCTCAAACTCGCCACGCTCCAGCAGCGCGTCGCAGCGAAGGTGCAGCGCCCAGAGCGCCGCGAAGATGTCGAGGCAGGCGCGCCCCTCGCGCTCGTCGGCGGCACGATCGCAGCCGCGCAGCACCTCATCGGGGCTTCCACCGCGCATCCAGCGCGTGGTGGCCAACTCAAGCTCCACATAGGTCGGTGCCCAGGAGGGCTGGTCGCGCAGCGCCAGCGCGCGCTCCAGCGCGTCGATCACGGCGTCATCGTCGCCCAGCGCGCGGCGAAGGCGGCGCACCAGGTGTGCGACCTCCCAGGTCATCACCTCATGGATGCCCGCGCAACGCAGCATCTCAAGCGCGCGCTCAAAATCACCAAGCGCCTCACAGGCGCGGGCCACCTCGATGTGGCGGCGCGCGACCTCCGCGTCATCTTCAGCCACATGGGCGCGATCGGCCAGCGAGGCGGCTACAAAGGCTTCGAGCACATCGCGTCGAAGCGCCACGCTCTCGCGCGGCCGAAACGCCGCGCGGCGCGCCTCATCGGCCTCGCCAGCGCTTAAGTTGAGCGTCGGGGTCTGCGCCGCGCTCGGCGGCGCCTCATCGGACTTCGGCGCGACAAAGCGCGCGGTCCGCCGCTGCGTTCGGTCGCTGTCATGGGCGCGAGAGAATACGTCGGAGATGCTCTGAGCCATCCTTAGCTCCTGGCTGCAATCGTCGTTCGTGTCGATGCCTGCGTATGCTGCCATCCGTGGCAGCCGGCGCGACGCGACGTCAGCGATCCTGGCCAGGCAAGGGGTAAAGCTCCGGGTCGTAATCCCACGGCCCGGGGTCGTCATCATCGACCATCGCTTGCGCCTGGCGGCGCTTACGCATCACGCGCACCACGAACGCTACAAGGAAAAGAAAGGAGGCGCCAAAAAAAAGACCGTTGGCATCGCCCAGGATCGCCCAGAAGGAGGCGCCCTCCTCCAGATCGTTTCGCCACTGCGTCTCCAGCGCGCTCAAGGTGCTTCCGCTGCTCTTATGCACCGCCTCCTCAAAAGGCGTACCCGCCCGCACCTGGGCCATCACCTCAGCAAAAAAGTCCTCGCCGAAGCGCTGCTCCAGGTGACGCACAAAATGAAAGCTCTGCGCGTAGGCCAACGACACCGACTGGTGGTGCGGCGGGAAGTAGCGGTCCAGGGCCGAAAACGCCATCACGCTGCCCGTCGATGCCGCGCGCGTCAGCGTATCGCTGCGCTCGGGCGTCCACTCCTCAGCGTGAAGTACGGCAAAGCCCTCGTTGAACCACCGGGGCACATGATGTCCGCCGCGAGCGCGGTCGACCGCCACGTGCGCAAGCTCATGAATGAAGGTTTTGCGGATATCGACCGGCTCCGCCGCCGACCCCACCCCGTGCTTGACCAGCACCGTGGAGCGGTCACTCAACGAAAGCCCCACCGCCCAGCTCGACGGGCGGTAGTCGGCGCCCTTCCACTCAAAATAGGTGTTCATGTCGTGCAGCAGGTAGACGTCAACGCCGTCGAGCGCATCGACTCCCAGACGGCGCTCCAGCGCCTCAACCACCTCGGTGGCCTCGGCGTCGAGCTGGGCAATCGCCGGTTCAAAACGCTCGGGATAATAGTAGGTCAGCGCGACCTCCGCGCCGGGTCGGCTGATAAGCCCGGGCATCACCTCGGCCCGGGCCGGCGCGCTGAAGATCGTGAGTGCGGAGACAAGGATCGCAACAAGGGTGGCGCGCAACAACTTCACATCGACCTCGAAGATCACAGGGGTGGGCGCGCGTCACGCAATCATTGCGCGACGCGCCGCACCAAGAGGTACGCACATCGGCCCAACCACCAAACGATCTCTTGCGGCCCTACCCTTCCCACCTCAATGCGAGGTCGAGGAGCCGGCGATCATCCCTGGCGAGGTATGACGGCGCGGGCGCTCATCGACCAGCGCGTCGTCGTCGACCTCTTCGCTCTCATCACTCTCAGCCGCCTGCGCGCTCTCCTCAGTGCGTGGCGAGACCGGGCTGGGCGCGTGACCGGGGATGGGCGGGAGCACCTCCACGCCTTCGGCGCGCTTCTCAAAATGCGCGATCATCGAGCCATAGCTCTCGACCATATGCTTGAGCTCGCTCTGAAAACGCACCCGATGCTGATGCAGCTCCAGCATCTCCGAGCGCAGCTGCCCGACCTTCTGCTCGGCACGCGTGAGCATGCGCTCGGCTTTGAGCTCGGTCTCGGCCAGCACGAGCTCGGCGTCGCGATCGGCCTGATGGCGGATCTCCTCGGCGACCTGCCGGGCCATCTCCAGGGCTTCGACCAGGCTGCGCTCACGGCGGCGGTAGTCGCGCAGCTCGCGGGTCTGCTCGTCGAGCTCATCCTGCATCCGCCGCACCGCGTCCTGGACCTGGCGCCACTCGCGGGCAAGCCCCTCCAGAAACTCGTGAACCTGGTCGGCGTCGTAGCCCCGGAACTTCGACTGAAACGACTGATTGGCGATATCATCGGCGCTGAACTTGAACATCTTCTACCTCATCCATGGCGTTGACGTGGGTGCTGCCCTGCTCCCGTGGGGTGGTGCAAAAACCATCTATCCGATGGGCCCTTCCTCTTCGATGCGTCGCTCCGAGACCTCTTCGCTGAGCTCGGCGCTGCGGCGGGCGGCGGCCTCCACCGCGCGGATCAGCGCGTGGCGAAAGCCGTGCTCCTCCAACGCGACGAGCGCCGCGATGGTCGTGCCCCCCGGGCTCGCCACCTGATCTTTGAGCTCGGCGGTGTGCACGTAGCTTCGCTCCTGGGCCAACCGCGCCGCCCCTTCCATTACCGCGCTGGCAAGCTCGATGGCGGTCTTGCGATCAAGGCCCATAAAGACGCCGCCGTCGGCCAGCGCCTCCACCGCCGTAAAGATATACGCCGGACCGCTGCCACTGATGGCGGTGAGCGCGTGAAAATGATCTTCGTCTTTGATGCGCACGACCTTTCCGACCGCCTCAAAGAGCGCTCCGATCGCGGCCATATCGACGGTGCCGTCGCCCATCACACCGGTGACCCCCGCGCCGACCAGCGCCGGCGTATTCGGCATCGCGCGCGCCATTCCGGCGAGCGGCCCGGCGTAGCGGCGCATCGACGCGATCTTCACGCCGGCAGCGATCGAGATGATCGTGTCTTCATCGGTGAACTCCTCCTGACGCGCCTCGAGCACCGCGCGCACATCACCGGGCTTAACTGCCACCATATAAAGGCGCGGGCGCCGGATGGGCTTGTCGTTCTCATCAAGCTCCACCTCCGGGATGGCCTCACGCGCGTTTAAGTCGTCGGCCAGGTCCTGAGCCGTCTTCTCATGCGCATCCAGGCAGACCAGGCGACGCGGGTCGAGCGCGCCGCTGTCGATCCATCCCTCGGCCAGCGCCCGCCCCATCTTCCCGCAGCCGATCAGGATCACGAGATAGTCGTTCAGGCGCGCATCAAAGGTCGGCGCATCATCGTCGGAAAGCGCAGGCACCACGAGCTTTTCGGTGTCGGCCGAAGCCGCTGCTTCCGGTGTTTCATCGGGCTCATGCATCGTAATTCCTCTCTCCAAAGAGCGCGCTGCCCACGCGAATCAATGTGGCACCTTCTTCAATTGCGACTTCAAAATCCCCGGACATGCCCATCGAGATCTCCCGAAGATCCCCGGCGCGCTCCGGGGCGTGTTCCTGCGCGTAGGCGACCAGGCCCTCAAAAAGCTCACGCAGCCGCCGAAAATAGGGGCGCGCCTCCTCCGGATCGTCGGCATAAGGCGCCATGCCCATCACCCCGCGTACCCGCAGCTCGGGCCGGGCGACCACGTTGGCATAAAAGTCGTTGAGATCAGCGGGCTCCACCCCACCCTTGCTCTCCTCGCCACTGATGTTGACCTGCAGAAGCACGTCGACCGTCGAATCCGAGCGGCGCGCCAGCGCTTTGACGAGGCTTTTGCGGTCGACCGAATGAATCAGCGCGACCTCCCCGGCCACAAAACGCGCCTTGTTGGACTGCAGCCCGCCGATGAAGTGCCAGCGCACGCTCTCTTCGAGCTCCGCGGCCTTCTCCTGCCACTCCTGCACGTAGGACTCGCCAAAATCACGCACACCCAGCTCCGCCAGCGCCTCAATCGCCTCGATCGGGTGGGTCTTGCTTACGGCGATGAGCGTAACCTCATCTCGCCGGCGCCCCGCCCGCTCGCAAGCCGCGACGATGCGGGCCTCCACCTCCTCAAGACGCGACTTCAGCACATCAACATCGATGTCAGAGGAAGCACTCATAGCGGGAACCCCTGGATGCCACCGAGCTCCTCCAGCGTCTCCACAACCTCGCAGACCGGCAGGCCCACCACGCAGAAGTAGGAGCCCTCAATGCGTCGCACCAGCGTGCTACCCAGATCCTGAATGCCGTAGCTTCCGGCCTTATCCATCGGCTCGCCACTGGCGGCGTAGCGACGGATATGATCCTCGGTGAGCTCGCGCATCCACACGTCAGCGCGCACCGCGACGGCCTTTGAGACGCGCGCATCAGCGGGCTGCCCCGGCGCGCGCCAGGTCCAGCAGTAGGCGGTGATGACCTCGTGTGTGTTGCCGGCCAGCCTGGCGAGCATCGCGCGGGCGTCGGCCTCATCGGCAGGTTTCTCCAGGATCTCGCCATCCAACACCACGATGGTATCCGCCGAGAGCACCCACCCGGGAAGCTCACTGTCGCCGGCCAGCGCATCGGCCACAGCCTCGCCCTTTTCCCTGGCGAGTCGCAGAGTATATGCTTCGGGCGACTCCCCGGCGCGGGGCACCTCTTCGATGTCGCTCTTGTAAACAAGCGGCTCAAAGCCCAGGCGCTGCATCAGCTCCAGGCGGCGAGGAGAGCCACTGGCGAGCACGACCCGGGGAGAACTTTTGGTGATGATGTCCATGCGACGTCCTGATAACGCGTAAACCAACTCCGCCCCGACGGTAAGAGCGCCCCGGCGGGGTGTCAAAAAATCGCCGGCCCCCCGGCGCGAGCACCCAAGCCACGGATCGTTCATGTTCACGTCGCCCTCTGGCGCGCCCTCCCCTCTCCGAGTTCTGCCGATATTGCGCGGCGCCCCCGCAGCAAGCGCGCTCCTGACGAGCGCGCTCATCGCGCTGGGCGCACAGCCCGTGAGCGCGCAGATCAGCGCCCCCGAGCGCATCGAGCGCCACAGCGAGACCATCGAGCTGGAGCGGCGTCGACCCGCGCTGCAGCTCAACATCTACCAGCGCGCCGACGCCGACGAACGTATCTGGAACGTGGAGCTGGCCGGGGGCCCCGGGCGCACCTCCGCGATCTGCCGCACGACCTTCCCCCGGGAGGTCGGCCAGAACTTCTACATCTTCGAGATCCAGAGCCGAAAACTCACCTCGACCGGTCACGCGATCATCCTGGAGGCCCGCGCCGACTACCAGCGCGGCCCCCTCGATCCGCCGGTCTACCAGGTGGCGATGTGGGTCGATCGCGCCAACAGCTCCACCGGCTGGAGCTGCGGCGTGATCGGCCGCGGTGAATACACCCGTCTCGATGGCGGCGCCTCGCTCGGGTTTCGACAGCTCTCGCCAGAGGACGCCCCCGACACCACCACGCTGGTACGCGCCGACAGAACTCGCGGCCCTTCGTTTTGCGGACTTCAAAAAGAAGAAGATCGCGGCTTTGAGATCTTCGATCCCGACCAGGGGCGCTTTGTCGCCGGCGACCGCATCGATCTGCAGCTTGAGCAGGCCATCGATCTGGAGGCGACGCTCCCCGAGCGCGCCTACCGGATACCGCTGACCGCCAATATCTTCAGCTGGGCGCTGGCCAGCAGTGATGTGCGCGGCGCGCCCGTCGGCGGCCTCCCGGCGCGTCCCATCTCGCTGGGCGACGCCGACCTTAAGACGGCGTGGATCGAAGGCTCTGGCGAGGGCGGAGTGGGCGAATACGTCAGCGCCAACGTCACCACCGCCGTGCCCATCCGGGGCCTGCACATCTTCCCCGGCCACGGCCGCTCCCGCGACCACTTCGAGAGCTACGCCCGCCCCACCGAGCTGCTCATCGGGCTGAGCGATGGGCTGCGCTTCCGCGTCGCGCTTCCCGACGTATCTACAGACGACCTCTTTGAATCCGGCGGGCTCACCGTGACCTTTCCCGAGCCGGTCTACACGAACTGCCTCTCGGCGATGATCCTGGACTCGCAGCCCGGCGCGATGGCCGAGGCCCCGGAGGCTGAGCGCCGCCGCCTGGGGCGCTCGGTGGCCATCTCCGAGCTCACGCTGACCTCAACGGTCGACGCCCCCACCGAAGACGAGACCGCCCGCCGCATCGTCCACGAGGTCGTCCTGGAGCCCCAGGCCCCGCGCCGCGACCAGCTATCGCGCATGACCACGCGCATTCCCTCGGCGACCATCACCGCCGTCGATGAGGTCCTGCGCGGCGACGACCCCACCGCCCGCGACCGCGCGGTGCCCATGCTCGCGAGCCTCCCGTCCGACGAGGCTGTCCCCACGCTGATGGCGCATCTGAAGCGCGTGCACACCGACGCCCCCGACTACCGCGCCACCCAGCGCGCCATCGCCGCCCACGGCGCGCGCGCGGCCGACCCGCTCCTCGATCTCCTCGACCAGCTCGACCCCACCGAACGTAAATACGTCGACGCGGTGCGGCTGATCGGCAGGCTCGGCTCCCTGATCCAGCTCGGGCGGCTCATTGACACCTTTGGCCAGGGCCCTGACCGGCTCCGCAATGAGCGCGTGCGCGCGGTGGCCGCCGGCGGCGTGGCGATGCTCCCCCGCCTGATCGATGCGGCGCAGGTCTCGCCAGACTCCCCGACCACCGAAGACACGCTGCAGGCCATCGGCCTGATCGCCCGGCGCGATTTCGCCCATGAGACTGGCGAGCTGGAGGACGTCGACGCCCTCCTCGATCTGGCGCGCACCAGCCAGGTTCGACGCCACCGCCTGCGGGCCATTGAGGCCCTCGGCTACTTCCTGCACCCCGAGGGCGTCGAGCATCTAAGCGATCTTCTGGTCGAGGATCCCGATCCCCTTATTCGAGCTGCGGCCGCCGGCGCCCTGACCCGCTACCCCGGCGATGAGGCCCGTCAGGCGCTGACCGGCGCACTCCAAGACAACTCGCCAGACGTGCGCATCGCCGCCATCGGGGCCTTGGGCGCCCGCGACGATGCCGCGCCTTCCACTCCGGAAATCATCGACTACGTCGAGCGCGAGCGCTGGCACACCGGCCTTCATCGCGGGCTCGATGTGCTGGCCGCCTCCGCCCACCCCGAGGCGCTCCCCTACCTGGAGCGCCTGCTCGTCGAACACCCCAACGGGGAGCGGGTGCCGGTGGCGTTACGCGCCCTTCGCCACCACCGCCGGCCCGTCTCGCGCCAGGCCATTGACCAGGCGATGGCCGTTCCGGGCCTGCGCGCCTCGGTGCTGCGCCAGCTGGTGAGCATGCTCGGCATGCACGACGGTCCCGACATCGACGCCGAACTTCTGAACATCGCCCGCGGCACCCACCCCACCGTCGCGGCGACCTTCACCGAAGATCCCTCCCTTGCCGGCGAGCTGCGGCGCCAGGCGCTCAACGCGATGGGCACGCGTCGATCGGCGGAAGGCCGGGCCAACCTCCTGGCCTTCGTCGTCGATGATGAGGCCCCCGAAGATCTGCGCATCGCCGCCCTGCAGGCGCTGGCCTTCTTCGCCGACCCCACGCTCGTGGAAGAGCTCCAGGAGCTCGCCACCACCCTGCCGCGCCCGCTCCGCCCCCAGCTTCGCGACACGCTGGCTCAGATCCAGGCGCGCGTGGCCATCGACGACGCCGGCGACGACATCCAGGAGTTCCGCGACGCCCTCGATGAGCGCGAAAAACGGCGACTATCCGACGAAAAATCCAACCGTTGAACAATCCACACCCCCGAAGTATGAATAACCTGGCGAGCCCCGGTGTTCACCCCCCGGAAATTGATGCCTCGCCCCACGACCCATGCCATTTCAGGAGTTCATTGTGGCTACATTTGACGAGCTCATTGAGCGCGTAAAAGCAACGATCAAAGAGACCGACAGCGACGCGGTGCGCGCCCTGCAAACCTCCAACGACCCCACCGTCATCATCGACGTGCGCGAGCGCGAAGAGTTTGTCGACGGCCATATCGAAGGCGCCGAATTCATCCCCCGCGGCCAGCTCGACCTGAAGATCGAGACGGCTGTGCCCAAACGCGACACCCCGATCGTGCTCTACTGCGCCGGCGGCACGCGCTCGGCGCTGGCGGCCCGCTCGCTCGAAGAGCTGGGCTACACCGACGTAAAATCGATGGCCGGCGGCTTCACCGCCTGGAAGCGCTCGGGTTACCCGGTGCATATCCCCAAAGCGATGACCTCCGAGCAGCTCACCCGCTACAGCCGCCACCTGGTCATCCCCGAGATCGGTGAGAAGGGCCAGCGCAAGCTCATCGACGCCAAAGTGCTGCTGCTCGGCGCCGGCGCTCTGGGAAGCCCGGTGGCCATGTACCTGACGGCGGCAGGCGTGGGCACCATCGGTATTATCGACAGCGACGTGGTCGACCGCTCCAACCTCCAGCGCCAGATCCTGCACACCGACGAGGCCGTCGGCACGCCCAAGGTCGAGTCGGCCAAAGCTCGCATGAAGGCGCTCAACCCCGACGTCGAGATTCACACCCACCAGACCTGGCTGAGCAGCGAAAACGTCCTGGAGATCTTCGAGGGCTACGACGTCGTCGTCGACGGCGGCGACAACTTCGCCACGCGCTACCTGGTCAACGACGCCTGCGTGCGCCTGGGCATCCCCAACGTGCACGGCTCGGTCTACCGTTTTGAGGGGCAGGCCACCTCCTTTGTGCCCCACCAGGGCCCCTGCTACCGCTGCCTCTACCCCGAGCCCCCGCCCCCCGAGCTCGCCCCGAGCTGCCAGGAGGCCGGCGTGCTCGGCGTGATCCCCGGCGTCATCGGCATGCTGCAGGCCATTGAGGTCATCAAGCTCATCGTGGGTATCGGTGAGCCGCTGGCCGGCCGCCTGCTGACCTTCGACGGGCTCAAAACGCAGTTCCGCGAGCTCAAGTTGCGCCGCGATCCGGAGTGCGCCCTCTGCGGCGAAAACGCCGAGTGGAACGGCTTTATCGACTACGAGGTCTTCTGCAACGTGAGCTAACACGCGCTTCGTTCGATCGCTCCATGCCCCGGCGACCGCTGTGTCGCCGGGGCATTTTTTTGTTGCCAACTTCCCTCCCGCGCATCTAAGCGTTGCCACGGGCGCTTGCCCCCTCTCCTGGCCGCCTTCCCCGGCGCCGTCTTATGGCACCTCCTGTGCCCCCTCCCGCTTTCCCCCTCCACGACTATGTCCCACGAAGAACGCACCTTACGCAGCGGCCTGGGCTTTGCCCTGGGCGCCTACCTGATGTGGGGGTTCTTTCCCCTCTACTGGAAGTACCTGGAGCACGTGCCGGCGATGCAGATCCTCTCGCACCGCATGGTGTGGTCGCTGGGCTTTGTCGCCATCATCCTCGGCGTGCGCGGGCGCTGGGCCTGGGTGCGCGAACTCACCCCGCGCACGCTCTTGACCTACCTGGCCGCCTCGCTCTTTCTGGCCTTCAACTGGGGGATGTACATCTGGGCGGTCAACGCCGGCTACATCGTGGAGACGGCGCTGGGCTACTTCATCAACCCGCTCATCAACGTCGTGCTCGGCGCGCTCATCCTCAATGAGCGGCCTCGCCGCGGCCAGTGGATGGCCATCGGCCTGGCCGCACTGGGCGTGGTCTACCTGACGGTGGTCTACGGCCAGCTCCCGCTCATTGCGCTGAGCCTGGCGGCCTCTTTTGCCATCTACGGGCTCATCAAAAAGAAAGCCCGCCAGGGGGCCATCGAAGGGGTCGCGCTGGAGAGCGCGCTGCTCTTTTTGCCCGCGCTGGGCTTTATGCTCTTCTGGGAATGGAGCGGTGAAGGCCACCTCTTGAGCGGCCCGCTGAGCACGCAGCTTCTGCTCATCGGCGCGGGCGCAGCCACGATGATGCCGCTCCTCTTCTTCGCCGCCGCGGTGCGCCGCCTCTCGCTGACGGTCATCGGGGTGATGCAGTACCTGGCACCCACCATCCAGTTTCTCATCGGTGTTCTGATCTTCCACGAACCCCTGACCCTGACGCGTCTCGTGGGCTTTATCTTTATCTGGCTGGGCCTTGTGGTCTTCACGACCGAGGGCCTCATTCAGAACCGCCGCGCCCGCCGAAGCCGCCTCATTCCCCCGGGCGCCGGCTGAGTCGTTCGTCCCAGGCACAGGCATCGCGAACGCTGCAGGGCGAGGGGCCTGAAACCGCGACAAACATACCCCGAACGGGGCGCCGGGACGGGTCAACACTGGCACTGGATGCCACCCGCCAGGGCCTCAAGGGGTCAACACTGGCACTGGATGCCACACGCCAGGGCCTCAAGGGGGTCAACACTGGCATTGGATGCCACACGCCAGGGCCTCAAGGGGGCTAAAGCTGGCATTCGATACCCCCCGCCAGGGCCTCAAGGGGGCTCAAGCTGACATTCGATACCCCCCGCCAGGGCCTCAAGGGGGCTAACGCTGGCATTGGATGCCACACGCCAGGGCCTCAAGGGGGCTCAAGCTGACATGCGATACCCCCCGCCAGGGCCTCAAGGGGGCTAACGCTGGCATGCGATGCCACACGCCAGGGCCTCCAGGGGGTCAACGCTGGCACTGGATGCCACCCGCCAGAGCCTCAACGGGATCACGAACCTTTCGCGAACCCAAAACAAAAGACCCACCCTCTCGGATGAGCCTTCATGTCGGATGAGCCTTCATGCTTCGCTGCAATCATGGGGGGCGACGCGTCAATCGGTCGGAAGCTCCACCGCCTTTTGCGGCGACGCCTTCGCCAGATCGAAGAGCGCACGGCTGCTAAAGCGCCCTCCGTTATGCTCGGCGCGGAGCTGCCGGGTCAGCAACACGATCGTCTGCGCCACGTCGTCGGCCGAGGGGAGCGTGTCGGGATCTTCATCCGGATACGCCTCGGCCCGCATATCGGTGGCGGTGCCGCCCGGGTTCAGCGTGACCACCACCGCATCCTCGCCAAGCTCGTCGGCGGCGATTTCACTGAGCCCCTCCATCCCGAACTTCGAGATCGAATACGCGCCCCACTGCGCGCGCCCCTTTCGCCCCACGCTCGATGAGAGGTTGATCACCCTGGGAGCGTTCGCCGCGCGAAGCGCCGGATAGCTCGCGCTGAGCACATTGAAAGCCCCTACCACATTGACCTCCAGCACCTCGCGCAAGGCCTCGGCGCCGGTCTGGTCGAGCGTGGCGCGCGGGCCGAGCACCCCGGCGTTGTTCACCAGCACATCGAGGCGCCCGTGGGCCTCCATGATCTCGGAGGCCAGCGCCTCGACCATCACCTCATCGCGGAGATCGAGCACGCAGGCGCGCACGCCTTCACACTCCGAGGCAAGCTCCTCAAGCGCCTCTTCACTGCGCGCACACGCGTAGACGATGGCCCCGGCCTGTGCGAGCTGGCGCGCACACGCGCGGCCAATGCCCCGGCTCGCGCCGGTGACCAACGCCACACTCCCCTGGATCTCAAAAAGATCGCTCATGCTCAGAGCACCGTCTCATCAGGAGAGAGCGTGAGCGGCCAGCGGATCGACTGATAGTCGGCGTTCTCTTTGCCGAGCTCGCGGCGCAGCACCTGGCGGAAACTGCTCAGGCTGTCGGCCACATCACTGAACGCGTCGGAGCGCAGCGTGGCAAAACGCTGGTAGTTCGAAAAGGCCGAGCTCTCCTCTTTGGCCTCACCGGTGGCCTTGTCCATCATGCGCTCGAGTTTTTCCGCCTGCCCCGAGGCGAAGTCGATCTGATCGGCGCGCTCGTTGAGGTAGGCGATCATCTCGTTGACCGCGTCGATCAACAGCTTCGTCGACCAGTACATCACGCGCTCCGGGTCGTAACCCACGGCGCCGACCTGAGCGAGCTTGTCCTGGGTCAGGCGCAGCTCTTTGGCCAGATGCTTCCAGGCGAGCTTGTCGTCGCGGCTCTCCATGCGCCACTGGGTGAACTGGCGGTCGGTGGACTTGAGCGCCTCCTCAAAGTTGGCGCGCACCTTCTTGAGTCGCGACCCGAACATCGCGCTGTGCTGGCGCTCCGGGTGCTCCTCGCAGTAGCGGATGCAGTCGTCGAGACACTTGTTTAACTCAAACACATTGGCAACGGACATCGTGAAACCCTCGGTTGTTTGGCGAGCGAAGACCGCCGTTGGTATGCCCCAGCCGGCCGCGCGCTGTCAATCAGCCCCGGCGCGCTTGCCGGGGCTTTCTCACGCCTTCAGGGCGCGAGCATCTCGACGAGCTGATCGGCGGTGGCCGGCGAGTGACCGGAGAAGTGGTTGTTGACGTAGCCCAGCACGGTGCCCCCGCGCTCGACAAAATGCTGAATGCGCGGCACCCACCAGCTGAGTTCCTCGCTGCGGTCGGCCTGCACCCGGTCGAAATGCTCAAACGCCTTCCAGTGCCCGAGCCAGCGGATGTAACAAATCTGCGAGGTCACCCGCCAGAAGCGCTCCAGATACTCCCCGTCGGTGAGCACCACCGAGACACGCCAGCGCTTGAGCAGGTCGGCAAATTCATCGACCAGCCAGGAGCGGTGACGCACCTCCACCGCGTAGGCGTACCCGTCGGGAAGCCCCTCAAAGAAGCGAGCCAGCGCATCGAACTCCTCGATCGAAAAGCTCGGCGGAAGCTGCAAGACCAGCACCCCTAACTTCTCGCCAAGCTCGCTCATCGTCTCCACAAAACGCATCGCGTCTTCGCCGGCGTGAACCAGGCGCGCCTCATGGGTCACCGAGCGCGGAAACTTGGCCGAAAAGATAAAGTCGTCGGGGGTGCGGCTGTACCATCCCTGCACGGTGCTGCGCGAGGGAATGGCGTAAAAGGTCGAGTCGATCTCCACCGTCTTAAAACGCGTGGCGTAGTGGGTGAGGCGCTCGGTGCCGCTGACACCGCGCGGATAAAAAACGCCGTCCCAATCATCGTAAGACCAGCCCGAGGTTCCGATCAGCGCGCGACCTGGTTGCGTCATGACCTACTCCTCCGGATGAGCGGCGGCGCGCCAGCGCTGGCGAGCCAGCTCAATCTCATCGCTTGATGGCAGCTCAAAGGTGCCGCTCTCGCCCATACGCTCGGGCTTTTTGAACTTCGGCGCGCGGATGGGCAGCTCCACGACCATCGTGGTGCCCTGCCCCGGCGAGCTCTGCACGCGCAGCTCTCCTCCTAAGCTACGCACCAGATCACGCGAGATCGATAAGCCCAGGCCGGTGCCCGTGCCGGGCTGTTTGGTGGTGAAGAAAGGCTCGAAGATCATCTCCAGGACCTCCGGCGCGATGCCGCTGCCGGTATCGGCGATGCGCAGCGCGATACGATCGGCCTCTTCGTCGACCACCGCGTCGATGACCACCCGATTTTCATCCGGAGCGCCGGGGTCAATCGACTGCAGCGCGTTGATCACCAGATTGAGAATCACCTGACTCAACCGATTTGCATCGGTGTACACCGCCGGCGTGTCTGTCAGACGTACATCGATCTCGGCCCGCCTCTTGCCCTCGTGGCGCACCAGCGTCAGCGCCCCGTCCACCAGCTGCGCAAGCTGTACCCAGCCCGGCTCATGGGGGCCCTCGTGGGCCATAAGACGAAGATCGCGCACGATCTGGTGGATGCGCTGCATCCCGGCCAGGCTTCTCTCAAGAAGTTCTTTAAGATCTCCGAGAATGTACTTCATCTCCAGGCGCTCTTGCAGCGCGCGAAGCTCCAGGGCGACGAGGGGCGCACGCTCCAGCGTAAGTTTCTCGGTCTCTTCGATGTATTCAGTGATCGAGGAGCTGTAATCCTCCAGAACGCTCAAATTCGAGATCACAAAGCTGGCCGGGTTGTTGATCTCGTGGGCGATCTCGGCGGAGAGCAGCCCCATCGCCGCGAACTTCTCCGCGTGCACAAGCTGGCGCTGGGTGCTCTTAAGCTCCTCATAGGCGCGCTCGACCTCGTTATGATGCTGCGCCCGCGTGAGCGCCGCACCGAGCTGTGAGCCCAGCGAGCGCAGAACCGCCTCACGCGCGAGCAAAGGCGTGGGGCGCGTGGCGAGGTCGCCGAGCACCAGCAGCCCGCGCGCCGAGGCGGAGGTCGCGACGTGCACCAGCGCGGCGCGCCCCTGCGCACCACGGGCGGCCGCGTTCCATGAAGGCGCCCAGCGCAGAAAGGCGGCGTCCTGCTCCGGCGCCTCAATAAGCCGCACGCGCTCCGAAGCGTTCTCCGGATCGCGCGTTGAAGGGAGCTCCTCTCGCCCCGGCTTGACCACCATGGCGCCGGCGGCGAGCTCCGCCATCAGCTCCCAGCGCGCCTCGCCACCCCGCCACTCCCAGTAGGCCATGTACCCGGCGGCACACACGCCATGCCAGAGATTCATCATCGAGCCCAGCACCTCGTCCGCATCGCCGGCGGCGCTGGCTGCTGGCGAGAAGGTCATTAAGCCCAGGAGGTCGCGACACTCACGCTCCAGCTGACGGTAGCGCTCCACGGCGGTGCGCGCATCGGGCTCTTGCGAGCGCGCAAGCTCAATGCGCAGCAGAAGGTCGCTGCCAAGGTTCTCATCTTCGAGCGCGACGCCGTCGAGCGAAAGGTCGCGCAGCTCGGCGAAACTCGCCAGATCGCAGGGGGCCATCGTAGCGAGCAGCACGAAGTTGGCCTGCTCCGACTCCCGCAACGCCGCCAGCGCGCGCAGCGCCGGGGCGCAGCGCGTCGGCACGATCACCGCTTCGGCGCGCACCTCGCCAACACGAAGCTCCGACGACGAGACCAGCTCAACCCGCAGCCCGGCAGACGCCATCGTCTGGCGCGCACCTTCGACGGTACTTCGCCCAAACTCCGGATCCACCACCATCACCACGTCTTTCATCTCAGCCTCTTAGCCGACGCCACTGGCCCGTAGTCGAGCCCGCTCACTGCCGCGCTATCCTATGCGCCGCACAGTCTTTTCGCCACCACGTAAGCGCGAGCAACGCGAGCGCAAGCGCGCCGGCGCCATAGAGCGCGACGCTCCACGGCACCGCCCCCAGCCAACGCGTGACGCTCTCCGGGGCGCGCGACAGCTCAATCAACGCGACCACGAGCAGCGTCAGGCTCCCCACAGCGGGAACCCGAAAGGAGTCCGCTCCCGCAACGCGCTCGACCAGCGCCGTCGCCGCCGCTCCCAGCCCAAACGCCAGCACCATCAGCGGTGCAAAGGGGCGTGTGGGCCTGCTCCACGCCGCCGAGCTGCTCAAATCGCCGGAGAGCACCTGAAGTTCCCACGCCGCCGTACCGCGCACGTGATGCTGCACCCACATCCCCTCTCCCAGGGGCACCATCGCGCCAAAATCACACCCCTCAAACACGCACCCGATACGCGCGACCGCAAGGCCCGCAAAACCGGCCACGAGCGCTGATGCCAACCAACGGGCGCGGCGAGGCGCATCGTCACAGCGCCACCAGGCCGCGCCTCCCACCAACCCGGCGCCCAGCAGCGCTCCCAGCGAGGACGCGCCTCCCCCCAACCACGCTCCAAGAATCAGCCCTCCTGCAAGCCCCCCGGCCATCACAGCCCCAAAGCTGGCCAGCCGCAGTGCGGGCGCCTCACCGGCCCTCCCCAGCCCCTGCCACCACAGCCAGAACATCACCCACACGCCCGCCCCGATCATCGCGCTACCGGCTGGCCAGCCGCGCGCATCCACCATCCATGCGATCAACGCCGCCCCCCTTTCTCACCCTGCCCCACGCCATCGCTCCATGCGCACGTGACCCGCCAGTCAACTTCTGCGAACACAGCGCACTTCCCCCGCCTCATTCGCCCCCTTACGCTCGCCCTTCTTGACGCTATTTTTGGCCCGTTGCTATAGTTCGGCGTCATCCCGTCATCCCTTGACGATATCCATCTTGCGCGCTCCCCCCCCTCGCAGCTCGAGTCTGTACCATGACCTCCGACGTCTCTGTCACCATTCACGGCTCTCGTGGAAGTTATCCGGTCTGCGGCCAGGAGTTCACGCGCTACGGCGGCAACACCTCCTGTGTGAGTGTTCGCGCCGGCGATCGCGAGATCATCTTCGACGCGGGTAGCGGCATCATCGAATACGGTCGTGACCTGGTCAAAAATGCCTTTGCCAACGACCGGCCCATTCATACCAGCATCTTCTTCTCGCATACCCACTTCGATCATCTCATCGGCCTGCCCTACTTCCCGCCGGTCTATATTCCGAACGCCACCCTGCACCTCTTCGGGCCGCGTTACGGCAGCCAGCAGAGCTTTGAGGAGACCATCCACGACCTCATTCGCTCGCCATACTACCCGGTGGCCCTCAACGAGATGACCGCGCTTAAGCATTTCTACGACATCGGCGAGGTCGATCGCGTGTATTTTCTGCGCGACCGCCCCGAGCCTTTGCTCGTGCGCGCCACCCACCCGAGCCAGGCCCATCTTCGCCCCGACCCGAGTGAGGTTGAGATGGAGGTTCACTGCCTGCGCGGCTACAACCACCCCAAGTCCGGCGTGAACATGTACAAGGTCATCGCCGGCTCCAGGACCTTTGTCTACGCCACCGACACCGAGGGCTACGTCCACGGCGACCGCCGCCTGGCGGAGTTCGCCCGGGGCGCCGACCTCATCGTGCACGACGCGATGTACACCGAGGCCCACTACACCTCGATGCCCGCGCCCACCCAGGGCTACGGACACTCCACGGTGGCCATCGCCGCGGAGCTCGCCAGACAGGCTCAGGTCAAGCGACTGTGTCTCTTCCATCACGACCCGAAGAGCACCGACGAGGATCTTGACGCCATCGACGCGCTTGGTAAGAGCCACTTCGCCGAGTCCTTTGCGGCCCGAGACGGCTTGACGGTCGCGCTCTAAAAGTCCACACCCTCTGGCGAAGGTGCCTCGCGCCAGCGAGGCCCACCGCCCTACCTCTCCCCGCTGATCTTCTGCCACTTGCTGAGGTTACCCCGTGGCTGACCTGTCGCTTCGCTTCGATGACGTCATCGAAGAGAACTACGATCGTATGCTCACGCGCATCCGCCAATTCGCCGTCGAGCGCCCGCTCCCGGAGCGCGTCTCGCTGGAGATCGGCTCGAATCGCGCCAACTTCCTGCGCCAGCTCGCCCAGCGCCACCCGGAGCGCTTTTACCTGGGCATTGAGTGGCGCAAAAAGTACGTGGACTTTGGCAAAGAAAACCTGCTGGAGCACGGCGTCAAAAACGCCGATCTTCTGCAGGCCGACGCCACCATGGCCATCCCCATCCTCCTGGAAGAAGGGCAGCTCTCCGAGCTCTTCATCCTCTTCCCCGACCCCTGGTGGAAGAAGCGTCACCGCAAACGCCGCATCATCCAGCCGCAGACGCTGGACCTCTTCGCCTCAAAGATGCACCCGGGTGCAACGCTCTGGCTTCGTACCGATGTGGGCACACTCGCCGACGACTTCCGGGAAGTGCTCGACGCCCACCCCGAGTTTGAACATCTTCCCTTTGAAGAGATGCCCGTTGAGCCCTTCCCCCGGACCACCCGGGAGGTCAAGATCCTGCGCAAAGGGATCCCGGTTCACACACTGTATTACGTGCGACGCTGACCTTCAGCGCCACGCTGCTCCATAAAAAAAGCCCGCCGCGCAAACGCGCGGCGGGCTTTTCTTTTATCGGGCATCCCTTCAGGACGCCGACGCCTCAATAGGCCAGACGGTAGCCGTAGAGATAACCGCGGTTCGACAGCGTATAACCGCGCACGCTGTCATAGACCGGCGCCCGCTGAAACCCCGACGAGGGGTTCCACCGCGTCACCGGGCGACCATCGCGCGTGCGCACAAGGTAAAGCGGCCCCGACGCCGTCGCCACACTGAGCAGCGGCCCGGTCGTGCTCAACGCCACCGGCGACTGCCCCTCGGGCATCCGAAAGCGCCACACCGGCTCACCGTCGTTCTTCGAGAGCGCAAACACATGCCCGGTGGCCGAGACTCCCAGGAGCCAGGGCCCCTGCATGATCAGGTCGGCCACACTCTCGATATCCTGATGCCACATCAACGCGCCGCTGGACTTCTCCACCGCGTAGATGCCCCCGGCATAGGAGACCGCGTAGAGAAGCTCACCGTCATCGATCACCGCAAGATCCACATCCCCGAACTCCTGAGACGCGTCACCCAGGTTCGCTGTCCACTCCACCTCGCCACTGTCCGAAAAGAGCGAGACGAGATGCCCGTCGGCAAAGCCGCAGAAGATGCGGTTCCCGGAAAAGACCGGCGTCCCACCACCCATAATAGTGAAGAAGTCTGGCTGACGACGCTGGTAGTCCCACACCAGCTCCCCGCTCACCGCATCAAAGACGTAGAGCACATCGGCGCTGTCGGTCACCGCCACCAGCCCATCGCTCACAGCGGGCTGCGCCTCAAAGGCGCTGCGCCCGTCGGCTCGCCAGATCTCCTCACCACGCTCCCAGCTCAGCTTATGCAGACTTCCCTGGCTGCTGGCCGCGTAGACATAGCCGTCGACCAACGCCACCGGCGCGTCGATGGATCCGCCAATCTCCTTCGACCAGACCAACTCACCGGTATCGGCACGCACCCGGTAGACGTAGCCATCGCTGGCCCCGACCACCAGATCACCACCGGGCGCGAGCACAGGCTTGCCGAACTCCCGGGGGTTGATCTCCCAGGGCCGATCCGAGGAGAGCGGCACCCGCCACTCTACCTTCACACGCGCGGTAGGCTGCCCCACCGAGTCAAGCCCGGTGGGCTGGGCGGGTTGCATCGCACAGCCGCCCCCTACAAACGACACGAGCGCGGCCACCAGCCACGCTCGCCCAACCTTAAAGGTCATTTTGGTCACGTCCGCTTACTCACTTCGAGAATCGTCGTTCGTCGTTGCCAGCGATGCCTTAAAGCGTCGCCAGGCGGCGCTCGATCTCCGACTTGAAGGTAAACTCGGGATCGTCTTCCAGAATCTTGTGGTAGAGCTCTTTGGCCTTATCTGCCTGGCCGGCACGGTCCAGCATGCGCGCCTTCTCATACTGCGCAAACTGCGCGCGCTCCGGAGCATTTTCAGCCACCGCGTCCCAGGCAGCCGCCGCATCATCGGTCTTCTCAAGCGCCGAGAGGGTGTTGGCAAGGCCCACGCGCGCCATCACCTTCATCGCGTCACTGGCCTCACCGTCGAGTACCTGGCGGTAGAGACCTTCGGCCTCTTCCAACTTATTGAGCTGGAAAGCCGCAGCGGCCTGCGTCAGGCGCGCATCTGCGGCGATGGGGCCGCGGTCGAAGTCAGCAAGGGTCGCGGCAGCAGCATCGTAAACCGTCTGCCACTTCTCTTCTTCGGTCTCGAAGATGTTGGTCGGCTCGGCCAGACCTTCCTGAGCGCGGATCGCCTCAAGCTCCGGCGAGCCTTCCACGTACCACTCATAGGCCGCCAGGCCCTTGCTGAGCCGGCTGGAGGCCTCAACCTGCTGCCCTTCAATGTACTGAAGCCCCAGAATCACGCCCAGCACCGCCACGACCACGGCGATGATGCCGCCGAAGACCACGCTGCGGTTGTCTTCAATCCAGGCCGTAGCCTGCAAAGTGGTGCGCTCAAATGCGTCGAGATCATCGCCACTGCCAGCGCCCAGCGCGGCGGCAGCTTCCATCTCGTCGAGGCCTTCCTGCTCGGGTGCCTCACCCTGCTTCTTAATCTTGATCGCCATCTCTTCTCTCCTTAACCTGAGCCCGCTCAATCGCGCCGCGCGCAACCTCGGGAATCCGTACCCACGAGGCCTCTTCGGGCTCTCGTTTCGGGCGTCGCCGGAAACGAATGGGTGCGGACTATATGCAGGGCACCATAAGGTGTCAACGCAGACCACACGCCCCCGCAGGCGCTTCGCTTCCCCTTTAAACTGGACCCCATCGCATGCTCGAACCGCGGAGCAAACCTCGCTCCTCTTCCCCGACTCTGGCCCTTCTTCTCACGATCATCGCGTGGGGCCTCACCACACTCCCTACCCCCGACGAGGCGCACGCCTGGGAGGGCCAGCTCTGGGCTGGCGCCGGCCTCAACAACACACTGGCCCCGGCGCCCTCCGCTCTGGGCCGCTGGGGGCCGGGGCTGCAACTCGGCGCCAACCTGCAGCTCGGCGACTTCTGGAAGGTGGGCGTCGACCTCTCCGCCTCCTACCACCCGGCTCAGGTCGAGGGCGAAGATAGCTTCCAGAGCCTCGTGGTGAGCGCGGCCGCCCTGGAGGCGCGCTACGCCCTCGACGTCTTCACCTACATCCCCTACGTGGGCCTGGCCGGCGTCTTTTACCCCACCGGCCCGACCTCCGAGCGCGCCCCGAATGGCGAGCGCCTGGGCCTGCGCGCCACCCTGGGGGCCGACTACCGCTACAGCCGCACACGCTCGCTGGGGGTGGCCTTCGACATCCATGCACCGATGACCGCCCCCCAGAACTTTCCTCTTTACGCCGGCGTACGCGCATACTTCGCGTGGCACTTCAGAACTTTCTAAACAATCACTTCAAAAACAAACCCTCAACCCTCGCCCGGCAGCCCGACGCGCTGGCGAGGTTGCCTGATCACGGCCGGCGGTGATAAACCATCGGGTCCATTCCGGTTTTTCTGCACCGCGGTCGACAGCGACTGTGCGGACGCGCCCTCGCCGGGCAGACGTCCAGCCCGGGTGTCCGATCTTCTCCAGAAGCGAGAAGAGCTGACCGTCGACGCGGTGTCACGTGCGCACTCTCGCGAAGGTCACCCATGAAGCCATTTTTGAAGCCTACTCAGCGCTACGCCCTCATCATCGGGCTGATCATCCTGGTCAGCGTCGCCGTCGGTGTCTCCAGCGGCGGCGACCTCAACAAGATCGACCAGCGCTTCGGCCTCATTGTCTCCGCCATGGCTGCCATTCCCTTCGGCACCGTCCCCGGTCTGCTCGCCGGCATCTGGTCCTTCCTCAATCAGATTCCGCTTGTGGTGCTCGTGCTTATCAGTGGCGCGATCTTCTTCACCTTCCGCTTCGACTTTGTGAACCTGCGCGGCGTCAGCCACGCCGTCAAAGTGGTCGCCGGCAAATACGACGATCCCAACAACCCGGGGGAAGTCACCCACTTTCAGGCGCTCTCCACCGCCCTCTCCGCCACGGTCGGGCTGGGCAACATCGCCGGCGTTGCCATTGCGGTTGGCATCGGAGGGCCGGGCGCGGTCTTCTGGATGATGGCCGCGGCGATCTTCGGCATGACCAGCAAGTTCGCCGAGTGCACCCTGGGCCAGATGTACCGCAAGGTCGACGCGAACGGCGCCGTCCAGGGCGGCCCGATGGTGTACCTGCGCGACGGCCTGGCCGAGATCGGACGGCCCGTGCTCGGCCGCTACCTCTCGGTGATCTTCGCGGTGCTCTGCATCGGCGGCTCCTTTGGCGGGGGCAACATGTTCCAGGCCAACCAGAGCTTTGCGGCGATGGCCAACCTGGTGCCCTGGTTCGGTGGCGAGCGCGCCCGCGGTGAAGTCACGCTGGTGAGCGAAGCCCCGATGGAAATGGACTACGCCCGCCACCTGGCACGCTTCTCGGCGCCCTCCCCCCTTGAGACCGAAGACGTCCTCTACTTCAACCCGGCCGAGCGCCTCGACGTCAGCACCGCTGACTGGACGCGCGGCGACGACGGCCGCTGGACGCTGGCGCTCGATGTCGTGGCCGCCGACGCCGGACACCGCTTCGACGTCGCCGCCGGCGCCATCTCCACCCTGGAGCTCGCGCGGGTCGAAGGCCGCCAGGTCAACTGGACCAACCCCGTCGGCGTCGACGCCCTCAATGAGGCTCCGGTCGCCGGCGGTGTTCAGCCCCGCAGCTGGATCTACGGCATCGTCATCGCCCTGCTCGTCGGCATGGTCATCATCGGCGGCATTCAGAGCATCGGCAAAGTCGCCTCGAAGATCGTCCCGGCGATGTGCGTGATCTACGTGGCCGCAGCCCTCTACATCCTCCTGAGCAACTTCACGATGATCCCCCGCGCCGTGGGCATCATCATCGGGGAGGCGTTTGCGCCGAAGGCCGGCCTGGGCGGTCTGGTCGGCGTGCTCATCGTCGGCATCCAGCGCGCCGCCTTCTCCAACGAGGCCGGCGTGGGATCGGCCGCCATCGCCCACTCCGCTGCCCGCACCAAAGAGCCCGTACGCGAAGGCTTTGTCGCACTCCTGGAGCCTATGATCGACACCCTGGTCGTCTGCTTTATGACGGGCATCGTGGTCGTCATCACCGGCGTTTACGCTGACCCGGCCACAGCCGGCCTGGAAGGCGTCGCGCTGACCTCGGCGGCCTTTGAGACCGTCATCAGTTGGTTCCCCTACATCCTCTCCATCGCGGTCATCCTCTTTGCCTTCAGCACGATGATCTCCTGGTCCTACTATGGCGAGCGCTGCTGGAGCTTTCTCTTCGGCGCGAACAGCTCGATGATCTACCGGGTGATCTTCCTCTTCTTCGTCTTCCTCGGCTCGGTCTCCAGCCTGAGCAACGTGCTGGACTTCTCCGACCTGATGATCCTCTCGATGGCCTTCCCCAACGTCCTGGGCGCGGTGCTGCTCTCCGGAAAAATCCGTGCCGCGCTCATCTCCTACTGGGATCGGCTGGAGGCTGGCGAGTTCGACGTCTGAGCAGAGCTCCGCTGGCGAGGCGATGGAAGCGCACAGGCGCTTTGCATCGACGGTGGGTTTTGGCATAGTCCGCGCGTCCCGGGGCCGATTTTGCCCCGCAACACGCGTTTGAGGAGTGCGCCATGCCACGCCGTCACGATCTGAAGTCGATCTGCATCCTGGGCTCCGGGCCCATCGTCATCGGTCAGGCCGCCGAGTTTGACTATTCGGGCACCCAGGCCATCCGCGCGCTGCGCGCGGAGGGTTTTCGGGTGATCCTGGTCAACTCCAACCCGGCCACCATCATGACCGACCCGGAGCTGGCCGACGCGACCTACATCGAGCCGCTCACCCCCGCGTTTGTCACGCGCGTGCTCGAGAAAGAGCGTCCCGATGCCGTGCTCCCGACCATGGGCGGGCAGACCGCGCTCAACATCGCGATGTCATTGCACGAAGACGGCACCCTGGATCGCCTGGGGGTGGAGCTCATCGGCGCAAAACCGGAGGTGATCACCCGCGCCGAAGATCGCGAGGAGTTCGCCAACACCATGCGCGCCATCGGCGTCGACCAGCCTGCCGCCGGTGTGGCCCGCTCGCTCGATGAGGCCTGGGAAATCCAGGCCCGCGTGGGATTCCCGGCCATCCTGCGCCCCTCCTTCACCATGGGCGGAAGCGGCGGCAACATCGCCTACAACCGCGAAGAGTTCGCCGAATACGTCAAGTGGTCCCTCTCCCAGAGTCCCACGGGCGAAGTCCTCATCGACGAGAGCCTGCTCGGCTGGAAGGAGTACGAGCTTGAGTTGATGCGCGACAGCAACGACAACGTCGTCATCATCTGCGGCATCGAAAACGTCGACCCGATGGGCGTGCACACCGGCGACTCCATCACCGTGGCGCCCATTCAGACCCTGACCGACCGCGAGTACCAGGCGATGCGCGACGATGCGATCCGCATCATCCGCGCCGTCGGCGTGGAGACCGGCGGCTGCAACATCCAGTTTGGCGTCTGCCCCCAGACCGGCCGCCGCGTGGTCATCGAGATGAACCCGCGCGTCTCCCGCTCCTCGGCGCTTGCGAGCAAGGCCACCGGCTACCCCATCGCCAAGATCGCCGCGCTGCTCTCGGTGGGCTACACCCTCGACGAGCTCCTCAACGACATCACCCAGAAGACCGCGGCGGCCTTCGAGCCGGTGCTCGACTACACCGTGGTCAAGATCCCGCGCTTTGCGTTTGAGAAGTTCCCCGACGCTTCCGACACGCTCACCACGCAGATGAAGTCGGTCGGCGAGGCGATGAGCATCGCCCGCACCTTCCCCGAGGCCTACCTCAAAGCGTTGCGAAGCCTGGAGCAGCGCGACAGCGGACTCTTCGCCGACATCGACCTGCCGGCCGACGACGCCACCCCGGTGCAGATCGAAGAGTTCTTCGCGCCCCACCTTCGCCGCCCCACCCCGCGGCGACCCTGGTACGTCTTTGAAGCCCTGCGGCGCGGCCTCTCCCTTGAGACCGTCCACCAGCACTCGCGCATCGACCCCTGGTTCCTCGATCAGTTCCAGCAGGTCGTTGAAGTCGAGCAGCTCTTAAGCGCCGCACCCGCCGGCAGCTGGCCGGCCGACGAAGACATCTTCCTGGCCAAGCGCTACGGTCTGGGCGACGCCGACATCGCCCGCATCCTCGGTCGCACCGAGCGCGAGGTGCGCGAGCATCGCCAATCCATCGGAGTCACACCCACGTTCAAGCAGGTCGACACCTGCGCGGCGGAGTTCGAGGCGGTCACCTCCTACTTCTACTCCAGCTTTGAGACCGGCAGCTGCGAGTCGCAACCCGATGATCGCCCCGGAGTCATGATCCTGGGCGGCGGTCCCAACCGCATCGGCCAGGGCATCGAGTTTGACTACTGCGCGGTGCACGCGGTGATGGCGCTTGGCGAGGCCGGCTATCGCACCATCATGGTCAACTGCAACCCGGAGACCGTCTCCACCGACTACGACATCAGCGACCGCCTCTATTTTGAGCCCCTGACCCTGGAGACGGTGCTGGCCATCATCGACATCGAAAAACCCGAAGGTGTCATCCTTCAGTTCGGTGGCCAGACCCCTCTCAAACTCGCCGCGGCCCTCACCGAGCTCGGCATCAAAGTGCTGGGAACCTCTCCGGAGGCCATCGACCGCACCGAAGATCGCGAGCTCTTCAACGCCATCGTCGAAAAGCTCGAGCTCAAGCAGCCCGACGCCCGCACCGTCATGACATGGGAGCAGGCCCAGAAGGCTGCCTCCGAGCTCGGCTTCCCCATGATGGTACGCCCCAGCTACGTGCTCGGCGGACGCGCGATGGAAGTTGTCTACGATGCTCAGAGCTTCGAGCAGGTCTTCTTGCGCGCGCAATCCGAGTCGCCCGACAACCCGGTGCTCCTCGATACCTTCCTGAGCCGGGCGGTCGAGGTCGACGTCGACTGCGTCAGCGACGGTACGCTTGCCGTGGTCGGCGGCATCATGGAGCATATTGAAGAGGCCGGCGTTCACTCCGGCGACTCCGCCTGCGCGCTCCCCTCCCACGACCTGCCCGAGGTGGTGCTGCGCACGATCCGTGAGCAGACCTTAAGCCTGGCAAAAGAGCTCAACATCGTCGGGCTGATGAACGTGCAGTTCGCCGTCCAGGACCGCAACGTCTACGTGCTTGAGGTCAACCCGCGGGCCAGCCGCACCATCCCCTTCGTCTCCAAAGCCATCGGCAGCCCGCTGGCCAAGATCGCCGCCCGCGCCATGCTCGGCGAGTCGCTGGAGGAGCTGGGCTTCACCGAGGAGCGCGTCCCGACGTTCTTCTCGGTCAAAGAGAGCGTCTTCCCCTTCACGAAGTTCCCCGAAGTCGACAGCCTGCTGGGCCCGGAGATGCGCTCCACCGGCGAATGCATGGGCATCGACCCCAGCTACGAGATGGCGTTCTACAAGGCCCAGGTTGGCGCGGGCAACGCGCCGCCAACCGGTGGCACGGTCTTCATCAGCGTCAAAGACGACGACAAATGGGCCAGCGTGCCGGTGGCGCGGGGCCTGAGTGAGCTCGGTTTTAACCTTCTGGCCACACGCGGCACCGCCGCCTACCTCACTCAGAACGGCCTCAAGGTCACCCCCATCAACAAGGTGCGCGAAGGCCAGCCTCATATCGTCGACGCCATGATCAACGGGGAGGTCGACATCGTCATCAACACCACCGTCGGCGGTCAGGCGGTGCACGACAGCCGCACCATCCGCCGCGCCGCGTTGCAGCTGGGCATGACCTACTTCACCACCCTGGCCGCCGCGCGCGGCGCCGTCGGCGCGCTGGGTGCCCTGGCCAAAGCCTCCCCCACGGTGCACTCCATTCAGGAGCTTCACGCCCCCCAGACTGCCCGTTGATCTATTTGCCGGGCTGTCCCATACTTACCTGAGCGACACGCCGCCGAGGCGCATCGCGACTCTTTCAGACAAGCCGCCCCCCATCCTGGTTCGCCACGATGGGGGCATTTATTTCTAAGGCACAGCGCCACGTCTCTGGACGCGAGCGCTCGTGTCCTGCTGCTCATGAGGCAACCCATGCAAAAGATCCCCATGACCGTCGATGGCCATCGCAAACTTCGCGAAGAGCTCGACAACCTCAAAAAAGTCCAGCGCCCGCGCATCGTCCAGGAGATCGAAGAAGCCCGTGCGCACGGTGACCTTAAAGAAAACGCCGAGTACCACGCCGCCAAAGACAAGCAGGGCTTCGTCGAGGGGCGCATCCGCGAGATTGAAGGCAAACTCGCCCACGCCCAGGTGATCGACACCGATGAGCTCAGCGGCGACCGCGTGATCTTCGGCGCCTTCGTCACCGTCTTCTTCCTGGATACCGACGAAGAGAAGACCTACCAGATCGTGGGCGACGATGAGGCCGACATCAAAGAGCTCAAGATCTCGTACGCCAGCCCCATCGCTCGCGCGCTGATCGGAAAAACCGTCGGCGACGAGTCGGTCATTAAAGCTCCGGGCGGCGACCGCGTCGTGGAGATCATGGAAGTCGAGTTCCGTTGATCATCGCCGGCAGATTGCACCGCCCATAAAAAAGGCCGCCCTCATCGGGCGGCCTTTTTTAGTTATGCTCTTCTATGCCTCTTCACCGGGAGCTTATTCAGCGCTGGCCTCACCGGAAGCCTTCTCGCCACCGATGGTCCACGTCCCTTCTTCAAAGACCAGCTCCGGCAGCACGCTGACGTGCTCCACGAAGTGGAAGTCGAGCTCTTTCTGGATGTCTTCGGAGACGTCCATCAGGTCCTTCTTGTTGCGCGCCGGCAGGATGATGCGCTTGATGCCAGAGCGGTGCGCAGCGAGCACTTTCTCTTTGATGCCCCCCACGGGGAGCACGTTGCCGCGCAGCGTGATCTCACCGCTCATCGCCACATCACTGCGTACCTTCACGCCGGTCAGGAGGCTCAAGAGCGAGATGTACATCGTGATACCCGCCGAAGGACCATCTTTGGGGATGGCGCCGGCCGGCACGTGAATGTGGATGTCGTTCTCGCGCATGAAGTTCGGCGCGAGTTCGTAATCCTCAGCGCGGCTGCGGATGTAGCTCAGCGCGGCACGCACCGACTCCTTCATCACATCGCCCAGCTGTCCGGTGAGCACGAGCTCACCCTTACCCGGCATGCGCGTCGACTCGATGAAGAGGATGTCGCCGCCGGCAGCCGTCCACGCAAGGCCGGTGGCCACGCCGGGCGACGAGGTGCGCTGCGCGACTTCGTACTGGTAGCGCTCCGGTCCCAGGTAGTCAGCGATGTCATCAGGCTCGACCGTGACGCTGATCTCCTGGCTCTCCTCCTCGGACTTGCCCAGGTTCTCGGCAACCTTCACCGCCACACCACGCGCGATGTCCGCGATGCGTCGCTCCAGGCTACGTACGCCCGCCTCGCGGGTGTAGTTGCGGATGATGATGTCGAGCGCCTCATCGTCAATGCGCAGGTTCTCCTCGGTGATCCCGTGCGACTCCAGCGCTTTGGGGATGAGGTACTGGCGCGAGATGTGGTGCTTGTCCTGGGCGGTGTAGCCCGGGATCTCAATCACATCCATACGGTCGCGAAGCGGCGCCGAGATCGTGTCGAGCTGGTTAGCCGTCGCCACAAAGAGCACGTTGGAGAGATCGACCGGCACCTCCATGTAGTGATCGGAGAAGTTGTGGTTCTGCGCCGGGTCAAGCACCTCCAGCAGCGCCGCCGAAGGATCACCTCGGAAGTCGCGACCGATCTTATCGACCTCATCGAGCATGAACACCGGGTTGTTCGTGCCGGCCTTACGCAGCGCCTGCACAATCCGTCCGGGGAGCGCGCCGACGTAGGTGCGACGGTGCCCGCGAATCTCGGACTCATCGTGCACGCCACCCAGGCTGATGCGCACAAACTTGCGACCGAGCGCCCGCGCCACACTGCGCCCCAGGCTGGTTTTACCCACGCCGGGAGGGCCCACCAGGCACAAGATCGGCCCTTTCATGTCGTTCTTGAGCTTGCGCACCGCCAGGTACTCGATGATGCGCTTCTTCACCTTATCGAGGTCATAGTGATCCTCATCGAGGATCGTGCGCGACTCCTGGATGTTGAGCTTATCCTCGGTGGACTTGCTCCAGGGGATGTCGAGCAGCGTCTCCAGGTAGGTGCGCGTGACACCGTACTCGCTCGACGCCGGCTGCATCATGCGCAGGCGGTTCATCTGCTTGCGGCAGACCTCCTCGACCTCTTTGGGAAGATTCGCCTCTTCGATCGCCTGAGCGATGTCTTCGAGGTCGCCGCCCTCCCCATCGAGCTCACCGAGCTGCTCTTTGATCGCCTTGAGCTGCTGGCGCAGGTAGTACTCGCGCTGATTCTTGTCGATCTCTTCTTTGATCTGACTTTGAATCTTGTCGCTGACCCGCAGCACCTCCAGCTGGCGCGCCAGAAGCGTGACCACCTTGGTGAGACGCTCCTTAAGATCGACCGTCTCCAGGATGGCCTGCTTCTCTTCGGGCGTGTTCTCCATATTGGCGACCACGAAGTCGCAGAGCTGGCCGGGATCGTTGACCCCGTCGACCATCTGGGAGGCCTCTTTGGGCATCTCCGGGATGAACTTCACGACCTGCTTGGCGGTGCTCTTCAGGTTGAGGAAAAGCGCCTCGATCTCGACCTGCTGCTCCGCGCTGAGCTCCGCTTCGGGCTCGAGCACATCGAAGTTCCCGATGAAGTAGGGCTCTTCCTGAGTGATCTCGTTGAGGCGAATGCGCTTCTGCCCCTGAATGATCACGCTGTAGTTATCGTTGGCGATCTTCACCACTTTGAGGATGCGGGCGACCGTCCCGATCTCATAGAGATCGGAGGCGACCGGATCGTCGGTGTCGGCGTTTCGCTGGGTGAGCACCGCGATCGGCTTCTCGTTTTTGACCGCGTCCTCGATCAGGCGAACGCTCTTGGGGCGGCCCACCGCAAGGGGCACGACCACCTGGGGAAAGAGCACCGTGTTGCGCAAGGGCAACAGCGCCAGATCCTGGTTCTTTTCCATCGGTTCTTGGGGAGTGCTTTCTTGTTCTTGCGACATATTTTTATCCTGGGCCTCGATCCGAGGCGTCCACTCTTTTGAGCGTGGCTCGCTCGTTGACAACTTGCCCCGTGGCTAACATCGTGCACCTCCCTTTTGGCGCGCCAGCGCGATGGCGTCAACCTTCGCGTGCCAGCCGGGAGGCGCATCCACGACGCGCCAACTCTAGGCACGTTTTCCAGATCGCAAAGCAAATGACGTGCCCGCAGCGCCCTCGACCTCTCTGAGGCAGCGAGTTTTTTATGGATGACAACTCCCAGGACAGGGGTCTTCTCACGCGCATCCCCGCCCCCCGTGCGGTCCGCACGCTGGGGCGAGTCGGAAAGATCGGTGCCCGAAAGATGGGCGCCCGCGTGCAGAAGGCCGGCCAGAAGATCGCAAAGCGCCTTGCCCATGAGATGATCCAGCCGGAGCAGATCACCGCCATTCAAGGAGCACTGGCCCGCTTCGCTCAGTGGGGTATGGAGCGTGGCTTTGCCCTCGACCCCAACGCCGCCCTCTTCTTCGAGTACCTCGACTGGCTCGACGCCCGTGAGGGGCGCGAGGCGGTGATGACGCGGCTGATGCTCAGCCCCATGTTCCAGGACCCGGCCTTCCTGGAGGCGATCACCCGTGCCGCAGCCCTCCTCTCCCCATTTGCGCCGCCACAGGCCTCCGAGACCTGGGGCATGGACGAGGTCGAGCGACTTAAAGACCGCGCCGGCCAACGACTTCTCGAACTTCTCGTCAGCCTCACCGAGCTCACCACCGACGAGCCGGCCCCCGCCTCCGGCACGGTCGCCGCCCGTCAGGATTACATCGCTCACGCCGAGATCCCCGAGCGTTTTCGTACCCTGGCGAAGATGGCCCTGGGTGAGCAACTCGACGCGGCGAAGCCCTCCGCAACACATCGCGCCTCCTCCACGCTGCGCGATCTCTCCCAACGCCTGGATCGCTCCGGCGAGCGCCAGCGCAGCCTGACGCGTTTTGTACCGGGGCTGGGCGATGCGCATCTTCACTTTCTGGTCTTCTCCACCACGTTTGTGATGCAGAGCTACCTGCTGCGTCACCTGGTCGAATCCTTGCCCGAGATGGCCGCGCGTCTGCGCGAGCTCGAGCCTCATGACCTCCCCCCTCAACGCTGACCACGAGCTGGGGGGCGCGCGCGCCGGCGCGCTGGCGTTGATCTACGCCACGAGCCTGGCCACGGTGCTCATCTTTACCTACCTCCCTCGCCACTTTGAGGCGCTGGGGTTGAGCGGGGCGATGATCGGCACGATCTTCGCCGCGCGCACCATCGCCCAGAGCGTCGCAAGCCCCTTCTGGGCCACGCTGGCCGACCGACAGGACCGCCTCACCGCCACCACCCGCGCCCTGCTTGTCAGCGGCGTCGCGGCCGTGGCCGCCCTCCCCTTTGTGTCCGCGCCGCTGGCGCTTTTGAGCGTGCTGGTCGCCTACGCGCTGACCGCCGGATGTGCCCTGCCCCTGATCGATGCGCTGACGCTGCGTGCGGCCGGCACCGAGGGGTTCTCTCGACTACGCGCCTTCGGCTCGGCCGGCTTTGGCCTGGCGGCGCTCGGCGCTGCTGCTCTCGGCGTCTACCACTCCCACGCTGAGATCGCGGCGATGACGCCCTGGGCGCTGGTGATCGCGACCGCCCTGACCGCCCTCGCCACACTCGGACTTCCTAAAGGTGAACGCAGCCGAGCCCGTCCTCGCCCCGACTGGAGCCACTTTAAAGAGCTGTGGCGCGCACCGCTGGTGGTGATCTTCGCCATCGCCGCGCTGCACTGGGCCTCCCAGATGCCCTACAACCTCTTTCTGGTCTTCCTCTGTGAAGAGCGCTCCTTTCCCGCCTGGAGCCCCGGACTGGCCGTAGGCGTGGGCATCGCCGCCGAGATCGTGGCTTTTGCAATGGCACCGCGTCTGCTCAAACGCATCGCACCTTTGCCCCTCTTCGCGTTGAGCATCGCGCTGACAGCGCTGCGCTGGTTCATCACCGCGACCACCACGAGCCTGCCCGTGCTGCTCGCGGCCCAGCTCGGCCACGCCTTTAGCTACGGCGCCTTCTATGTGGCGATGATGGCGATCCTCGATCGTCGCATTCCGCGGGAGGTTCGCGCCACCGGCCAGGGCGCGCTCTACCTTGTGGTCTTCGGGCTGGGGGGCGCGCTGGGCGCGGGCCTGGGCGGCGTTCTTCTCGACGTGGCCCCGGCCTCCCGAACCTTTGCCGCAGCCGGGTGGTTGGAAGTCGCCGCACTCATCGGCCTTCTGGCCGCCTGGCGATGGTTGCACCGCGATGCCACCACATTCTTGCATCACCCCTGACCCCGGCTACACTGCCGCCGATTCAGGCAATGATTTCCCCTGTGAATGCTGAGCTGAACATGACCACTGCCCCCCGTCACTTCATCGCGCTGGCCGGAAACATCGGCGCCGGAAAGAGCACCGCCGCCAAGATCATCGCACGCCATTTTGGCTGTGAGCTCTTCCATGAGCCGGTCGTCGACAACCGCTTTCTGCGCAACTACTACGGCGACATGACCCGCTGGAGCTTCACGCTACAGATGGAGTTCTTGCTGCGCCGGGTTGAGCACCACGGCCAGATCGATCGCATGCGCGCCTCCTGCGTCCAGGACCGCACGCTGATCGAAGACCCCGAGATCTTTGCCAAATACCTGCACGGTCTGGGGCATATGACCGACAATGAGCTGGATCTCTACTTCGACTTCTTCAAGCGCTTCAACCACTCGATCCGCCAGCCCAACAAGGTCATCCTGCTGCACACCCCGGATACCCGCGTCTTGCTCAAACGTATCGCCGAGCGCGGTCGCGAAGAAGAACGCGGCATCACCAGCGACTTTTTGCGCGGCCTCAACGGCTACTACGAGACCTTCGCCCAGGTCGCGCGCCGCAAGTACGGCCTCGACGTGCTGGAGATCGATGTGACCAGCCGCGACTTTCGCAGCGGCCAGGAGCGCAAACGCTTCCTCGGCGAGGTCGCCGAGTTCATCAACCGCGACCTCGCTCCCAACGAAGAGCTCCCCCTCTCGATGGAATCGGAGACGGACTGAGACTCAGCCCGCGACGAGCTGCAGCACGATAAAGCCCAGCAAAAAGAGCGCACCGAGCACCAGCAGCAACATCATGAACTTTTTGGACTGCTCGGCCTCGCGGTGACGCTGGGCGCTCTCTTTTTTCTTACGGCGACGCTTGGGGGCCATGAACATCTCCTGACTGCAATTCGGGCGTGATAGGCGCGACGGACGCGCTCAAGGTGAAGAGGCAAGGTATAAAAGCGTAGCGATCGGGCGCAAGCCTATTCGGCATCGTCACTGTAGAGCCGACGCAGCGCGTCGCTCCGCGAGATGATCCCCACCAGCGCGCCCTCATCAAGCACCGGCAGTCGGCCAATGTCGTGTTCGGTCATCCGTTTGAGCGCCTCGCTGAGCGGCTCGTCTGGCGAGGCGCTGATCACCCGCTGACTCATAAAGCCGGCCACCGGGATCTCCCAATCGCCGCGCCTGGCCGCCTGCTCTACGTCGCGCCCCGACACCACGCCGACCACCTCGCCATCGCGCACCACGGGCATGCCATGCACGCCCCAGCGCTCCAGGCAGCGTCGAAACTCCTTGAGCGTCGTATCGTGCGCCACGGTCTGCACCGGGGAGCTCATTACGTCGGCGACATCAAGCGGGTCGACCGGCCAACTCTGCAACTTCTCAAAGATCGCCGACGCCACCTCGTCCGCATCGCCGGGTTTGATCTTCGCTGCGGCTGCGGCCGGATGTCCACCTCCCCCGAACGCCCCCATCAACGTGGCCACATCCAGGTGGCGTGTGTTGCTGCGCGCGATCACCTGCACAACTTTCGAGCCGGTCTGCTGCGCCACCAGAACCAGCGCGTCGACCCCGGTCAGCTGCAACACCCGCTCCACCACCACCGCCGCGCCCTTGACGTAGGCCTCGCCAACATGGCTGGCCAGCGCCAGGCGTAACCCCTCGCGCTCGACCTCCCGGGCCGAACCCATCACCTCCACCAGAAGGCGTTGCTGATCGGCGCTGAACTCCTGCTGCAGGTAGCGGTTCACCACCTCCAGACGCGCGCCCTGCTTTCGCAAATAGGCCGCCGCCAGAATGTCGCGCGCGCTGGTGTTGCCGAACGAAAGCCTCCCGGTGTCGGCATAGAGCCCCAGCATCATCAACGTCGCGTCGCCCACACTCAGCGCCCCCCCCTCTTCCTCCAGACGCTCGCAGATCAGGGTGACACACGCCCCCACCGGCTCGATCACCTCCACATCCGCGGCCACGTCGTCCTGAGAAGGAGCGTGATGATCAAATACAACCACCCGCTGCGCCTGCTCCATGAGCGCCTGATAAGGCTTCAGCCGGCTCAACGAACGCGTATCCACCACGATCAGCTCTTCAATCGCCTCGCCATGCAGCGCATCTACCGTCGTCAGTTCAAGGCTATCTTTATGCAGCGCCAGATACCGCTTTACCGAGGGACTGACCGGTCCGGCGAGGCAGGCTCGCACGTCGGGCCAGAGTCGCGTGACCGCGATCAAGGTTGCCAGCGCATCAAAATCGGCGTTGCTGTGGGTGATCACCACACGCATGAAGTCTCCCTTTGAGTTGTAGCTCGTTCTAAGGTGTGCATGGTCTGCTCGTCAGGCCCGCCCAGACTAAACTCCTCTCGCATGTGAGCAAGGCTATGATGAACGCCATCGCCGTTGACACCTCCGCCGACTCCCCGCAGCTCATCTGGACCGAACATCCCCGCCCCAGGCCCGCGGCCGGCGAGGTTCTGATCAAGGTGCACGCCACGGCCGTAAACCGCGCCGATCTTTTGCAGGCGCGCGGGCGCTACCCGGTCCCCACGGGCGCCAGCACCATTATGGGGCTGGAAGCCGCCGGCGAGGTCGTCGAGCTGGGCGAAGGCGTCGAGGGCGTTGACGTGGGCGATCGCGTCTGCGCCCTGCTCACCGGCGGAGGCTACGCCGAGTATGTGACCTCGCCAGCCTCACTGCTCTTGTCCCTGCCCCACAACCTCTCCATGGACGAGGCCGCCGCGCTTCCCGAGGTCTTTTACACGGCCTTTCTCAACCTCTACCTCGAAGGCGATCTTAAGCCTGGCGAACGCGCGATGATTCATGCTGCGGCCTCGGGCGTGGGCACCGCCGCATTGCAGCTCTGCGCCCTCACTGGCAACCCGGTCATCGGCACCGCCAGCGCCTCCAAGCTCGACACCATCCTGAAGTTAGGCGCAGAGCGCGCCATCGACCGCCGCTCCGAAAACTTCGCAGACGTCGTCCGCGAATGGACCGAGGGCCAGGGCGTCGACGTGATCCTCGACCCGGTGGGCGCCGACTACCTCGACGCCAACCTGCAAAGCCTCGCCACCGGCGGACGTCTCGTGATCATTGGCCTCCTCAGCGGTGCCAGCGCCGAGCTCTCGCTGGGCCGCCTTCTGATGAAACGTCTGCAACTCAAAGGATCGGTCCTGCGCAGCCGCACACTCGCCGAAAAAGAGGCCATCACCCGTAAGTTCAAAGCCCGGGTCTGGCCTCACGTCCTCAGCGGAGAGCTTCGCCCCATCATCGAGAAGATCCTCCCCATCGAAGAGGCCGATGAGGCACACCGCCTGCTCGCCACAAACCAGACCACCGGAAAGATCGTGCTGAGCGTCACAGGCTGAGCTTAGCCGCGCGTCGAGAGGTAGATGTAGGTAAAGAGCAGCGCGCAAAAGATCAGCACCACGCTGAGCGCGATGAGCACAAGCGCGTTGTTCCCCTGGCGCAACATCGCCGCAATCGAGCGCGACGAAGCCTTCTTTCCCCCCACCTCACCACGAGCCGTATCGCGCACGCCATCGGTCGGAGCCGCAGCAGGCTGCGCGCTGATCGCACGCGCCGAGAGCCCCGCCGGCGCGGCGCGATCGACGGTGGGATCGACGTTATTGCCGATGATGCGATCGCCCGGCACCATCACTCGCCCCTTTCGAGCGGAGCCTTCCGGTGTGCCCACCCGCAACGCCTGGCCGGACGCCTTACCCGCCAGCGACTCAAACGCACCAAGCGCCGCATGAGCGTCGGCGTAACGATCACCGGGGTTTTTGGCCATGCACGTGCGCACAAAGGTCTCCAGCCCCGCCGGCACCTTCAACCCGGGCCGCGGCTCCAGATCAGGAATGGGCTCCAGCTGATGCATGCGCACCATCTCCTGCGGCGACTTCGACACGTAGGGCAACTTCCCGCACACAAGCTCATAGAGCATGCAGCCCAGCGCGTAGATGTCGGTGGCCGGACCAATATCCGACTCCCCCCGGCATTGCTCCGGGCTCATATACGCCGGCGTCCCGAAGAGCAGGCCCACCGCGGTGCGCGCCGATTGCGGATCCTGCTGCAAGAGCTTGGCGATGCCAAAGTCGAGCACCTTGACGATCTGCTCATCGCTGGAGCGCCGGTACGAGAGGATGATGTTCTCCGGCTTCAAATCGCGGTGCACGATGTCCAGGGAGTGCGCCTCGCGCAGCGCCATTAACATCTGGCGCACGATCTCCAGGATCGCATCGATCTTCAGCCCGCGCCGCACTGCCTTGCGCAGCGAGACCCCGGCGACGTGCTCCATGGCGATGTACAGAAATCGCTCATCTTCGCTCACCCCAAAGTCGTAGAGCGTCACGCAGTTCGGATGCGAGAGCTTGGCCAGCACCCGCGCCTCCTGCGCGAAACGATCCTGGCCGCCGGGCCCCGTGGAGCTCGCGGTGCGCTGCCCCATTAAGGTCCCTTCAACCTTGTCGGCATGAAAAACCTTGAGCGCCACCATGCGATCGACCTGCGCCTGATACGCCTTATAGACGTAGCCCATCGACCCGCTGCCCAGGATCGCCGCCACGATGAAACGCTCGCCAATGCGCCGCCCCAGCAGGCGGTCATCGGGATGGCTTGCGTGCTCAGCCTCCTCGATCGCAAAAAAGCCGTCGCCCGAGGGACACGGCGCAAAAAGCTGCTCCACCCTGGTCTTACAGTTCGGGCATATGGCCATCCAGAAACCCGTGTTCAAGGTCACTCAGCGCAGAAAGATTCGTGCCCTGACTATCGCACAGCCCACCGGCGCTGACCAGCCAGTCAAGGGGCGGTGATTTGACCCTTTAAAACTCGCCATGCTATCGAATCGGCGAGCACCGCAGCGCGGGGCAATCAACCAGGCAATCTGCCAACACTTTTTAGCTGGAGGACGTATGTCGAGCACGATTCAATCGATTGGTGTGGTGGGCGCAGGTCAGATGGGCAACGGCATCGCGCAGGTGGCCGCGGTGGCCGGCTTTGACGTGATCCTCTCCGACCTTAACCAGGACGCGCTCGACGCAGCCGTCGCGTCGATTACCAAAAGCCTCGACAAGCTCGTGAGCAAAGAGCGCCTGGGCGCCGACGATCGCGACAAGGCCCTTGGCCGTATCACGACCACGACCTCCATCGAAGACTTCTCCAAGAGCGACCTCATCATTGAGGCCATCGTCGAGAACCTCTCCATCAAGCTCGACCTCTTCAAAAAGCTCGACGAGATCGCGCCCGCACATGCCATCCTCGCCAGCAACACCTCCAGCATCTCCATTACGCAGATCGCCGGCGCCACCACGCGCCCCGACAAAGTCGTGGGCATGCACTTTATGAACCCGGTCCCCCTGATGAAGCTCGTCGAGCTCATTGAGGGCCTGGCCACCAGCGATGAGACCAGCGCGGCGGTCAAAGCGGTGGCCGAGAAGATGGGCAAGACCACCGTCTTCGCTCAGGACTACGCCGGCTTTATCGTCAACCGCATCCTCATGCCCATGATCAACGAGGCGGTCTACGCCCTGATGGAAGGCGTGGGTTCTGTGGAAGACATCGACACCGCCATGAAGCTCGGCACCAACCAGCCGATGGGCCCGCTGACCCTGGCCGACTTCATCGGCCTGGACACGTGTCTGGCGATCATGGAGGTCCTGCACAACGACCTGGGCGACAGCAAGTACCGCCCCTGCCCGCTGCTGCGTAACTACGTCAACGCCGGCTGGCTGGGCCGTAAGAGCGGCCGCGGCTTCTACAACTACAACGCCTAAAGGAGGGGAGATGACGACGTTTGAAACTCTGAAACTCGAGCGGCTTGAAGGGGGCATCGCCCTCCTGACCGTCAACCGACCCGACAAGCTCAACGCGCTCAACGCGCAGGTGCTCAGCGACCTTCATGAGGCGGCGCTCTCGCTCAAAGACGACGCCTCGTTGCGCGCGCTCGTCCTCACCGGTGAGGGCCGCGCCTTTGTCGCCGGCGCCGACATCGCCGCGATGTCCGACATGAGCGAAGAGGCCTCCTACGAGTTCTCCAGCCTGGGCCACCGCGCGATGAGCGAGCTGAGCAACCTGCCGGTGCCGGTGATTGCGGCCGTCAACGGGTTTGCGCTCGGCGGCGGGCTGGAGCTCGCGCTGACCGCCGACCTCATCTATGTCAGCGAGAAGGCCAGGCTCGGACTTCCCGAAGTCGGCCTGGGCATCATCCCGGGCTTTGGCGGCACCCAGCGCCTGGGCCGCCGCATCGGCTGGCAGCGCGCCAAAGAGCTCCTCTTCACCGGCCGCACCATCTCGGCCGACGACGCCCTGGCCTACGGCCTCGCGCTTGATGTGCTCCCGCTGGAGGGCTTCCTCGACGCGATCATTGAGATTGCGCGCACCATCGCCTCACGCGGCCCGCTGGCCATTCGTGCCGCCAAACAAGCGATGGTTCAGGGCCGCGATCTTCCGATCGACCAGGCCAACCAGAAAGAAGTCGAAGCCTTCTCCGGACTGTGGAACACCCACGACCGCGCCGAAGGCATGGCGGCATTTCTCGAAAAGCGCACCCCCACCTACGAGGGGCGCTAACGCGCCGGAATCTGCATGAACCTGCAACTTACCCCGACCCAACGTGACGTGCAGGCCCGCGCCCGCGAGCTCTGCGGCGAACACATCGCCCCGCGCGCCCTCCTCCGCGACGCCAGCGCCGAGTTCCCGCTCGACGATCTTCGCCGCCTGGCCGACGCCGGGCTGATGGGCGTCAACATCGCCGCTGAGCTGGGCGGGCTTGAGGCCGGCGTCGTCGCCTACAGCCTGGCCGTGCAGGCCGTGGCCAAAGCCGACCCGGCCGTCGCCGTCACCATGGCAGTTAACAATATGGTCGGTGAGGTTCTGGCCTACTTCGGTACCGACGCGCAGAAGCAGGAGCTGGTGCCGAAGATGACCTCCGGTGAGTTCTCCAGCGGGTCGTTTTGCCTCAGTGAGCCCGGCAGCGGCTCGGATGCCGCCGGCATGCTCACCCGCGCCACCCGCACCTCCGAGGGGTGGCGCATCAACGGCACCAAGGCCTGGATCACCTCCGGCGCCTACGCCGGCGTCTTCCTCGTCTGGGCCCAGACCAGCGTCGATGGCGAAGATCCGGGCATCTCCCTCTTCATCGTCGACCCGACGCTCGAAGGCATCTCGGTGGGGCCGCCCGAAGAGAAGATGGGCCAGCACGCCTCCAACACCGTCTCCCTTGCCTTTGACGACGTACTCATCCCAGCCGATGCGGTGCTCGGTGAGCTCGGCAAAGGCTTTCGCATCGCGATGATGGCGCTTGATGGTGGCCGTATCGGCATCGCCAGCCAGTCCATCGGCATCGCCGACGCCGCGCTGGAGCTCGCCACAGAAGCCGGCGTGGGCAAGCACCCGCAAAGCGCCGACGCCTTCGAGATGATGCACGCCCGCGTGGAAGCTGCCCGACAGCTCACCCTGCGCGCGGCCTGGCTCAAAGAGAGCGGATCGAGCAACTTCTCGCGCGAGGCCAGCATGGCCAAGCTCATGGCCTCGGAGGTCGCCAACGAGGTCGCGCGTCAGTGCCTGGCGCTGGTCGGTCCGGCGGCCGCCGCCTACGACCACCCGCTGGCCAAACTCGTACGCGACGCGCGCGTCACCCGCATCTACGAGGGAACCAGCGAGATCCAGCGCGTTGTCATCGCCCGTGATTTGATCCGAAACGGCGCGGCCTGAGCGCCCCGCTTTACCCCTTAAAGGTGTTGTCTTATGTCCGACGCCAACGCTCCTCATCCCACAACCTACCGCGTGCTCATCGGCAAGCCCGGCCTCGACGGCCACGATCGCGGCGCCAAAGTCATCGCCCGCGCGCTGCGCGATGCGGGCTTCGAGGTCATCTACAGTGGTCTTCATCAGACCCCGGAGATGCTCGTGCGCACCGCCATCCAGGAAGACGTCGACTGCGTGGGGCTCTCCATCCTCTCCGGCGCGCATAACACGCTGATGCCCGAGGTCGTGCGCCTGCTCAACGAGCAAGGCGCCGGCGACATCTTCGTCTTCGGCGGCGGCATCATCCCCGAGCCGGACATCGCCGAGCTCAAAGCCGCCGGCGTGCGCGCGATCTTCACCCCGGGCACGCCTACCACCGAAGTCATCGCGTTTGTGCGCCAGGAATGTGAGCGCAAAAACGCCTGAGCCGCCCCGGCCTCCTCTGCAGTCGAGTCGTTATGAACTTCCAGATCACCGAAGATCAGCAGATCCTGCGCCAGACGGTGCGCCGCTTCGCCGACGAGAGCCTCAGCTCCGACGCCGCGCTCCGAGACCACTCCCCGCAGAGCGCCTGGCCCACAACGCTGGCCGACCTCGGATTGTGGAGCCTGGCGGTGCCCGAGGCCCAGGGCGGCGCAGGCTTCGATCTGCTCACCGGCGCGCTGGCCATCGAGGAGCTCGCCGCGCGCGACGCGTCGGTGGCCTGCGCCGTGGCGCTGACCAACGCGGTGGTGGTCCCGGCGCTGGCCGCAGGCCAGCACCCGTTGCGTGACGCCATCGCCGCCGGAAGCTCGCTGGCCGGCGCAGGTTGGCAGGCGACGAGCGCCGGAGGCGTGCCCGAAACGATCAACATGGCGCCGGCCGGCGCCACCCACCAGGTCAGCCATGAGCTCGATGGTGGGAGCGCCCGCTGGGTTCTCTCGGAGCTGGGGGGGGAGAGCCGCTCCCCCTCGACCGGCCTGCGAGCCTTATCGCAAGCGCCCCTGAGCACATCGGGCGAAAACGATCTTCTCGTGGAGGACCCCGCCCTCGACCGCGAGGCCTACATCCGCACCGGCGCCCTGCTCGCAGCTGTCGGCGTCGGTATCGCCGCCGGCGCGCTTCGCCTGGGGTTGGCCTACGCCGATGAACGCCACCAGTTCAAACGCCCCCTCCACGGCTTTCAGGCCATCCAGTTTAAGCTCGCGACGATGGCCACCGAGGTCGAAGCCGCCCGCCAGCTCACCCACCGCGCCTGCCTGACCGCCTCGCCACGCGACAGCCGCCTGGCGCTGCGCCTGGCAAAAGAATGCGCCTTTAAGGTCGCCGACGAAGCTCTGCAAATCCACGGCGGCTACGGCTACACCCGCGAATACCCCGTGGAGCGCCACTTCCGCGACGCGGTCCAGCTCTCCACCCTCGACCTCTGGGAGCTGCGCTGATGACATCCGCCGACCTCGCCACGCGCATCCTCAACCGTGAGCCGCGCGCTGCCGCACGCCTGATGCGCCTTGTGGACGACGGTGCCCCGGCCGCCCGCGAGGTCCTGGCGCGCCTCTCCCCGCATACCGGCAACGCCTACATCCTGGGCGTCACAGGCAACCCGGGCTCGGGAAAATCGACGCTGGTCAACCGCCTCATTGCCCGCCTTCGCGCCCTCGACCAGACCGTAGGCTGCGTGGCCATCGATCCCACAAGCCCCTTCTCCGGAGGAGCCATCCTGGGCGACCGCGTGCGCATGCAAGAGCACGCGATGGACCCGGGCGTCTTCATCCGCTCGGTGGCCACCCGCGGCAACCTCGGGGGCATCTCCCGCTCCACGCCGGCGATGGTCCAGGTGCTCGACGCGATGGGTTTCGACTGGATCATCGTCGAGACCGTCGGCGTCGGTCAGGACGAGGTCGATATCGTGCGCCTGGCCGACACCAGCGTGGTGGTCCTTGTCCCCGGCCTCGGCGACGACGTGCAGGCCGATAAGGCGGGCCTGATGGAGATCGCCGACATCTTCGCCCTCAACAAAAGCGACGTCGCCGGGCACGCCCGACTTCAGCGCGAGATCCGCGCTATGCTCGCCCTGCACCGCCAGGCGCGCAGCGACGCCGAGAGCTGGTTCCCGCAGATCTGCCCCACCCGGGCAAGCGAGGGCGAAGGCGTGGAGACTCTCGTCGAGACCATCTTCGAGCACCGCGAGTGGCTGGAGGAGTCCGCGCCGCTGGAGCTGCGCCGACGCGAGCGCGCCGAACACCTCATCGCCCTCATTGCGCGCACCGAGCTTCACGCACGCCTTCAACACGCCGCGCAGACCGACCTCATCAAAGAGCTCGCCACACGCCTCGTCGACGGGCAGACCAACCCCTACGCCGCTGCCGACCAGGTACTTGAGGCCATCCTCAAAGCGTCCTCCTGAAACGCCATGAGCCCCGGAGAAAACCTCCGGGGCTCATGGTTTTTTTACGCTTACGAAGCGGCGTTTTACAACGCGGAAGGCATCGTCGAGACCGACGCAGCGCGCACCATCGCCTCGGTGCCCAGCGCCCCTTCATCCAACGACGGGCTGATGTCGATCACCTCACCGGGACGCCCCTGCGAGCCGATGGTCTCCACCGCGCTCACGATCGGGTCGAGCGCCCCGATAGCCCACTGGTTCAAGTCAAAGTTGAACACCAGGGTCTGCTCTCCGGGGCTCAGCTCCACATTGGAGAGCGCAAAAAAGATGGCCCGCTGACTCTCGTAATGAAAGGGCGTCCAGCTCTCATCGATCGTCCAGGCGCGCGTGCGCTCAAAGGGAAGCGGCAGAGGGTTGCCATCCTCGTCTTCGCCGCCGACCTTCCCCATCGCGCTATCGCCGTAACGCACAAGGCCGTTGAGCTCCAGGCTTCCCACCGGGAGGTCCAGGCCCTCCTCCTCGTTGAGCACATCGCGCTCCTCCGGACTCAGCGGCTCCAGTCGCACGCTGACCAGATAACGGCCGGTTTGAGGAAACTCCACCGCGTGCCCCCGAATCGCAGTCTCCCCTTCGGAAAGATCAAAACTCAGACCAAAGGGTTGCGTCGTAGAGTACGCGACCTCCGAGCCTATGACCGGCTGCAGGCGAATCTCGGTGATCGTCAGTCCAACCTCCTCCAGGATCAGCTCTTCGGGGAGCTCCCCGATCCCGCTGAGCCGAAACTCGGGGGTCACCACCGCCGCCTGACTTCGCGCATCAACCGGCGAATGTTCTCCTTGAGCGTCAGGCGCCGCCTCTCCGCAGGCTATGACGCCACTCAACATCAGCATTGCCAGAAGTCGTCTTTTCATAGCCTCACCCTACCAGCTCTTCTTTAAGCGCCGTCAGCTCCGGCGACGCATTAATGATCTGACTCAAACGCGGGCGTTTCAGCTGAAGAATCTCTGCAGCCCGGGTGATGTTGCCCCCGGTCTCCTCCAACGCTCGCTTGATGCACTCGTGTTCCAGTCGTTTCTTGAGGCGGCTCAACGAGAGACCGTCGGCGACGATCTGCTCAATCAGCGCCTCCTCCGGATCGACAAAGGCCTCGGGGCTGAGCACCTCCCCACCGGCCTGCGGCACACCACCGACCGGCTCCGCTGGCCGTGACGCAATCGAAATCTCGGGCAGCGTCTCATCGACCTCGGCGCTCGCAAAAAAGTCGCCAAACTCATCGAGGTGACGCATCTCCACGCGCTCGCCCTCCACAAAGAGAAGCACGCTTCGCACGAAGTTCTCCAACTCGCGAATATTACCCCGCCAGCGGTAGCGCGCCAGAAACTGCACAACCTCGGGAGCAAACGCGGGCGCCCGACCATCCTTGCTGAACTTCGTCGCGAAATGGTCGAGTAGTAGCGGGATATCCTCGCGCCGCTCACGCAACGCCGGAAGCTCGATCACAAAGCCTTTCAGCCGGTAATAAAGATCAAGGCGGAAGAGTCCCCGCTCCACAAGCTCTTCCAGGTCGCGGTTGGTCGCGGCGACGACGCGCACATCGACACTGAGCGTCTCGGTGCCGCCCACGCGCTCAAACGTGCCCTCCTGAAGAACCCGCAAGAGCGCCACCTGCGTCTTCGCCGAGATATCACCGATCTCATCGAGAAAAAGCGTCCCGCCGTCGGCGACCTCAAAGAGGCCCTCCTTCTGGCGCATCGCTCCGGTGAACGCGCCTTTCTCATGACCGAAGAGCTCGCTGAGCAAGAGCTCCTCCACAAACGCCGCGCAGTTCACCTTCACAAAGGGTTGAGACGCGCGCGGGCTCTGGCGATGAATCGCCGCCGCCGCGAGCTCTTTACCGGTTCCCGACTCCCCGCTGAGCAGAACGGTCGTCTCCCCCGGCCCCACCCTGTCAATCGAACGGAAGACCTGCATCAAACGCGCATCCCGCCCGATCATCTCGGAGTAGCGCGCGCGCCAGGCGAGGAAGGTCGGATCATCCTGGGGCGCAACCTCGCCATCGCTGACCACGACCTGCTGCGCCGGCACGACCACATCTTCGGGAAGTTGACCGTCAAAGGTTTGAAAAAGCTCCACGAGCTGTCGATGCACCGGCACCGCATAAAAACTCGCTCGATACGCCTCGGGCACCCGACTCGCGCGCTCGCGCAGGTCGGCCAGCGCCCGCTCGACCACGAGCATCGCCCGGTCTCGCTCACCGGCCTCCTCCCAGGCTTCGGCACACGCGACGCTGGCATCAATCGCGTCTCGAAAAAGCCCAAGGGCACGCAGGTCACCCACCACATCCTTGAGCGTTTCGGCGCGCTCACGCCCTTCCATCAAACGAGCCGTGACCTTGCGATACAACGCCTCACTCTGCGCATCACCCTCAACGCGCACGTCATCGAGAACCTGACGCGCGCGCTCTCGCTGCCCCAGCAACATCAAGGCTTCGGCGCGACGCAGGCGCATCTCCACCGCGTAGAGGCGAGGGGCCGCCGAGAGCGCCTCTTCGGCGCGTGCAAGCTCGCTGACGGCCTCATCAAGGCGCCCCTGGTCGAGCAGCAGTTGTCCTCGCAGCATCGCCGACCAGCGGCCCGCAAAATGCCCCGAGACTACCGGACGTTGCTCCAGGCGCTCAACCAACTCCCAGGCCGGCGCAAATGCGCCCAGATCTTGAAGGAGCGTCACCAGGTTGTGGGAGGCCACCTCAAAGGCCACCTCATGGCGCTCGGCCTGCGCCGCGCGAAGCGAGCGCTCAAAACACAAGAGCGCCTCGCCGTACTCGCTGCGCCGCTGGTGCACGATCCCCAGGTTGAGCCAGCAGTTCAGTCGCGAGACGCTGGCCAGCCCGGCCTGGGATTGCTCCAACGCGCGCCGCAGCCGACGCTCGGCCTCGTCGTAGTCACGCTTTTGCACCGCGACCACCCCGAGGTTCGCTTCCGCACGAGCGACCTCCGCCGGCAGATTATGCTGACCGGCGAGCGACGCGCTTTGAGCAAACGCCTGGCTGGCCCCGTCCAGTTCGCCGCGAAAGAGATGCACCTTCCCATGCAGGCTATGCGCGCCGACCACAACCTCAGCGACGTGCTCGGCCGCCAGCGCCTCACTCCGCTGAAGGACCGTCGCGACGCATGCTGCGGCGTCCTCGTGCTCACCGAGCTGGTAGGCGACGTCGCCCTTTCCAAGCTCAAGTTTTAGCTCAAGAACGCGAACATCCTGTCCCTGCTCCGAGATCGCCTGCAGGTGACGCTCGGCGACCTGATAACGCCCTCGCGCCAACTCCGGACGGCCGAGGCGCACCAGCAACGACGCGATCCGCATCTCCAGAATAACCCGGTCGTTTCGCTCACGGGCGTAACGCCTGAGTCTGCCGCAGTGCGAGATCGCCTCAAGCCAGTCCCCTCGAGCTTCGGCCAGCGCTGCCCCCAGCTCATGAACTTCGGCCTGCGTCTCATCCTCAAGCGTCTCAAGAAGCAGGCGATGGACGAGCGCACGAGCTTCATCCCATCGGCCCCACTGCATCATCTGGCGGGCCGCCGGCAGGCCGAAGCGCACGCCCAGCTCGCGCTCGCCAGCCTGCAGCGCGTGGTGCGCGATAAAACCGGAGTCGCCGTGCGAACTGCACGCCAGCGCGCGTTGGGCAAGCGCCGCATGAACCTGCATCCGGCGAGCTTCGGGCATCGACGCCACCGCCGCGGCGCTGACCTCGGAGGAAGCCACGCTCAGCTGCACACTGCCCGCGTCGACACGGCGCTGCACCAGCCCGCCCTCCCGCAGTTCGCGCAATGCTTCGGACATGGAACGCTCAACCATCCCATCGAGAAAACTGAGTTCGAGCTCGCGCCCCGCCAGCGCCAACGCCTCCAGCAGCGTGCGCGCCGTCGTCGAGAGCCGCGCCACGCGCAGGGTCGCAAGCTCGCCGGCCGTCGCGGGCAGCGAGGCCAACATCGCCTCCAGCCGCTCCGGGCAACCACCCGTGCTGGAGAGCACACGCTCCAGCACACGATCGTCCTGCAAAAACCGCTGTGTGCGCTCCCGAGAGCCCCCGCTCATATCAACAGTGACGACGTCCAGATCCGATCCCAGCGCCTCGACGTCTCCGACGAGCGCCACCACAACCTGTCGCGCCGCAGACCCCGGCAACTCCAGCGGTCGTTGCAGATGGTAGGAGATCAGCGCACGCAGACCCGCACGCTCTAGCGCGGTCAGACGCTCCGGGGCCATCACCAGCAGCACCGCCGGGGCGCAAGGCCGTCAACGCTTCACTGACGCCGACGACTGCGTCGCACACCATGCGCTGGCGCTCCGCCGGGCCTTCACCAGGCTGCATGCGCATCAGCAACGAGAGCGTGTCGAGTTGAGACTCCACGTCGGCACGCTCGGAAGCCTCACCGCAGGCATGTGCCCAGGCTCCCAGCGCCTGCTGCAACGCGCTTCGCCACGGCTCGACCTGACGGGCGTCGCAGACCACATACTCCCAACCTCGCCGGGCCAGACTCTCCCGAATCGCACCCTCCCCTCGGCGCAGCGCCCCCTCGCTGACCCCGGTGCAATGCACCACGTTCTGACGCCCCGACTCCAACAGCGCGTCGCTGTCCAGAGTGGTCGCCTCATTTGAATCTACCGACACTTGTTCATCACGTTGCATCCAGGTGCTCCTCGCCCGCCTCACTGCGCGGGGTTCATCCCGTTTCGACCTCCCAGTATAGCGCACAGGCGCCCAGACTCCAAATCAGCGCCATTTCATGCGCCCGGGAACACTTCGCGCACCTCGCTGTTGTGATCGGTGCTCGCTTCTTGCTAGGAATGAACATGCTACATTTTGTGCTCAACGTCTGACTTCCCAATGAGGCTTACCATGACTCGCCCCACCCTTTTTCTCATCGCTGCCCTCGGCGCCTCCTCGCTGGCCTGTGGTTTCCTCGATGAGGAGATCGCCACGATCACCTACGAAGAAGGCATTCCCTTCGACTTCGAGGTTAACGCCGACGCCCTCTGCCCCCCGGATATCGACTGCGACGCCGAGCCTCAGCCCGCGCCGGAGACCGTTGAACTCGACCCGATCGAGTTCGATATCGCCGTCGACATCGTCGAGGCCTCCGGCAACGATGATCTCCAGGGGATTGGCGAGCGCCTGCGCTCGGTGGAGATCACCAGCATCGACTACGAGATCACCGAAAACGATCTTAACTTCGAGCTGCCCAGCATCGACATCTACGTCGGTCCCCTCGAAGCGACGAGCCCGGAAGATGCTGGTACCGTGCTGCTGACCACCATTCCGGCGACCACCGCCGGCGAAGACGCCAGCGGTCGCGCTCCGGCTGTTGAAGAGAACCTGGAGGCTTCCAGCGAGCTCTTTAAGAGCCTGCAGTTCGCCGCCCTCCCCTCCAGCCAGCCGCGCATCGAAGAAGGCCAGCCCTTCCCGCCGCGTGGAAGCGCCAAGGTGAAGCTCACCATCAACATCAAACTTGTAGCGAACCCCCTCGATGCTATCTGAACGCCTCACCCGATTTACTCGTAACGCCCTGGTCCTGTCGGTGCTCGCAACCGGCATGACCACCGGTGTGGCGCACGCCGAAGACGAAAGCCTTCGGCGTGCGCTCCCCGACGCCGTCGAGATCCGCTACCGCGGCCTGCTTCAAGATGAAAGCGGTGCCCCGATCAGCGGCGTCTTCCCCCTGGAGTTTCACCTCTACCGCGACGGCATGGCCGCCGAGCCGATGTGGACCGAGCGCCACTACGTCTCGGTGATCGAGGGGCGCTATCAGGTGCCGCTGGGAAGCCAGGAGACTCTGCGCGCGCGCGAGGTCGACGGGCAGCGGTGGCTCGGTGTAGTCCTGGTCGGTGAGGGCGAGTTATTGCGTGACCGCATCACGATCGCCCGTCCTGGCCGACCAGGCGAAGAAGCAGGTGCTGACAGCCGCATCACCCGTGCCGAAGTCGCCGATCGCGCGATCGAGGCCGAGCGAGCCGTCATCGCCGAGAGCGCCGACGCGTTGGGCGAGCTGACGGTCGAAGAGATCGAACGCCTCTCCAACCTTGCGCTGGAGCGCCTGGGCCAGCATATCGCCGACCCCAACGCCCATGAGGCCAGCGCACGTTATAAGATCGGCTCCAACAGCCAGGTCCTCGACGGCGCTGGCGGTCGCGGTGGCACGCATTTCTCGCTCAAGTGCCCGCCCGGCCATGTGGTCACGGGCCTTGAAGGCCGCGCCGGCCGTATGCTCGACTACGTCACTGCCATCTGTTCGCCGCTGCAATGATCCATCGACTTCCCTACTCCGCGCATGCTCTGGCCGGCCTACTCTCGGGTGTGCTTGTCTGCGCATGCGCGAGCCCGGCGGTGCAGCCCTCCCCCGGGCCAACTTCGGGTCCCGACAGCGAGGCGTCCAGCCCCGCGTCAGAGCTTCCGCCCGACGCTCCTGAGAGCGCCCGCACGCCTCCCACGCCCGACGACGCGCTTCGCTACACCCGGGACCTGAGCTCATCAGGCCAGCTAGTGGCGATCCTCGAGACCTCCCAGGGCAGCATCAGCTGTGAACTTTTCGAGGATCGCGCGCCGCTGACCGTCGCCAACTTTGTGGGCCTGGCGCGTGGCCTCAAAGCCTACGTCGATCCTCAGACCGACCGCTCCGTCACCGGCATCCCCTTCTTCAACGGACAGCGCTTTCATCGCGTGATCCCGGGCTTTTTGATCCAGGGCGGCGACCCGACGGGCACCGGCTATGGCGGCCCGGGCTATGCCATCCCCGATGAGTTTCACCCGGAACTTCGCCACGACCGCCCCGGCACCTTGAGCATGGCGAACCTCGGACCAGACACCGGCGGGAGCCAGTTCTTCATCACTGAGACAGCGGCACCACACCTCGACGACCGCCACACCGTGTTTGGTCGGTGCAGCGATCTCGAGACCATTCGCGCCATCTCACATATGCCCGCAGATCCCGAAAATCGCCCTGCCGAAGACGTGCTTCTTCTTCAGGTCGTCATCGAACGACGCGCCGAATAGCGTTCACGCGTCCTCGGAGTCCGAGGCGTCGTCCCGATCCTCGCGCTCCTCGGCGCCTCGCCCCCGCAGCCGGCTCCATCGCCGCCCTCCGCGAGCCCGCGCGCGCTCCTCTTCCTCGCCCGATGCGGCGACCTCCTCCTCCTTCTCCGCGACCTCGTCGTCGCCGCGCTCGCGCTTTACGCTCACCTTATTGCGCACGCTCGGCTTGACCGCCGCGTCGTTCGGCACAAAGCGAACCTGGGTGCGCACCTCAAAGCTCACGCTCGTGAGGATCTTGGTCAGCTCCCCGCCGAGGTCGACGTTCTCCAGAAAAAGGCGGATCTCTTTCGACACGATCCGCAGCGCCTCGCGCTTCGTAGCGTCCACCTGGGTCGCGATAAAACTCGCAGCTTCACGCGGGAGACGCTTATCGGTCACCACCGACCGAATGCCATCTTCGCTGACCAACCCGCCCAGACCGCGTTTTACGATATCCGGAAGCAAGCCCTCCAGCGCCTTACCGAGCCTGGAGACCTCCTCGGCGTCCGCCGAGAGTTCATCCCAGTTCTCATAGAGGTGCTCCTCCTCCATCACCGTCTCCCCGGAGTCCGGTGGCACCTCGCGCGAACGATCATCGCCATCCTGCTGCTTCTTTGCCATGCCTGCTCTCTCCATGTACTGCGGTTCGGGCCCGACGCCCCCGAAAGGTCGTTCAGGCCCTCCGTGGACAACGCCCTTGCGCCCGCATACTTCGGCTCAGCCCACGCGGCCAGCTGCGCCCAGCACGCCCTGTACCGCCGCCACACCACTCCCGAACGGGATGTCCAGCCCCTGGTCAGCGAGCGCACGCTCCAGGGCACTCATCGCGATCAGCATATCACTGCCGTCGAAAAAGCCGATGTGGCCGATACGAACCAGTCGGTCGGCGTAATCACCCTGCCCGCCGGCGATCGTCACTCCGTAGCTCTCGCGCATGGCTCGCACCACTGCCTTACCGGAGACCGACTCGGGCACGAGCGCCGCAGTCACCGAGTTGGCCGGGCTGCGCGCAAAGAGCTGTAGCCCCAACGCCTCAACCCCGGCCCTCGCCGCACGCGCGTTACGCTCATGGCGAGCATAGAGCGCCTCGCGCCCCTCCTCCTCCATCAACTTGAGCGCCTCGTTAAGCGCCAGAATCACCGAGATCGCCGGCGTAAAGGCCGTCTGCTGGCGTCGCTGCGCGTCGCGCTCTCGGCCCAGGTCAAAATAGTAGCGCGGATGGTCACTCTGCGCGTAGCGCTCCCACGCCCGCTCGCTGGCCGCGACAAACGCCAGCCCCGGAGGCACGCCAAAGGCCTTCTGCGAACCGCTGACCAGAACGTCGATACCCCATGCATCCATCGGAATCGGCTGCACGCCGACCGCAGTGATACCGTCGACGGCAAAAAGCGCCTCGGAGTGATCGCGCACGACCTGCGCAAGCGCCTCAATAGGGTGCCAGGCCCCGGTAGATGTCTCGCTGGCCGAGACGGTCACCATCGCGACCTCCGGTGTCGATTCAAGCACCGCAGCCAGCGCGTCAGGGGTCACACTCTCCCCCCAGGTCACAGGCACCTCGACCACCTTCATCCCATAGGCCCGCGCAACCTCGGCCCAGCGCTCACCAAACTTTCCGCCGCCGATCGACACGATGGTAGAGTCGCGGCGAGTGAAGTTGATCATGGCAGCTTCGAACGCACCGGTGCCGCTGCAGGTGAGGCTGAGAACGTCGGACTCCGTCTCAAAGATCCACTGCAACCGCGCTCGGACCTCCTCAAAAATCACTTTGAACTCGGGCCCCCGGTGATGGATCAACTCGCGCGCCATCACCAGACGCGCAGCCTCCGGAACCGGCGTCGGTCCGGGAGCCAGCAAATGTCGTTTTCCAGCCATCATCTCACCTCAACATCAACAGGGCCGCACATTATCCGGGTGACTTATCGCAGGGGTCGAAGCCGCTATCAAGGCGCGCATCGACTTCCGGCGCACATGCGCTCACGCGCAGAGAAGGCGCACGCGCTCTGCGCCGGGTAACTTCTGCACGGCGCCGCAGAGCTCCAACTCCAGCAGCGCGCCGAGCAAACGGGGCATCGACCAGACAAGCTCCGTGGCAAGCGCATCCACCGAGACGCTGGCATCATCGCCGGCGATCTTCCGGGCGCCCGCAAAAAGTACGCGGGCCTCCTCGCTCAGTGAAGATGGCAGAGGTGCTAGCCGCGGCAACTGCGCCTGTCCCACCGCAGCCCTGGGGCTCCGGGCGCGAGGCGATGACGCCACCTCCATCGGTCGAAGTTCCAACCACGCCCGAAGATCCTCCCGATCGGCCACCAACCTCGCGCCTCGCCCGATCGCATCGAAGCATCCTCGACACAGCTCGTCATCGGGCTCTCCAGGTACCGCTGCGACGGGGCGTCCGAGCCGCTCGGCCGCCTCTACCGTCAGCATCGTCCCGCCCTTTCGCCCGGAACGCAGCACGAGCACGCCCTTCGACATCGCGGCGATAAGCTCGTTACGACGCGCAAAATGGTACGCGCGCACCGACTGGCCCGGCGGGTACTCGCTCACCAGCGTGCCTCCTGCCTCCACCACGCGCTCAAAGAGTTCTCGATTGGCCGCCGGCGTCGGCTCCTCAAGACAACCCGGCAACACCACCACCGTGGGCACACCCTGCTCCAGCGCAACCTCATGCGCGAGAGCGTCCGCCCCCAACGCCCCCCCGCTGATCACACCAAAGCCCGCCGACGCGATCGCCTCGACAAGCCCCCGCGATACCGGCGTATCGCGCGGTCGCAACCGCCGTGAGCCCGCAACCGCCACCGCGCGCCGGTGAAGCGCGTCGACGCCGCCCAGCACGCGCAAAAAGAGCGGCGGATCTCGGAGACTCTCCAGCCCCACGGGATAATCGTCATCACCACGCCAGAGCGTTCGCCCGGACCACCCCGCCATCCGCTCCAGCGCTTCAGCCGGCCCGACGTCGAGCTCCTCCACGCGCCGACGCGCCCCTTCCCTCAAACGTGCTTCCAGCTCGGTGCACACCGGCGCCCCTTCGCGCCACCATCCGGCCACATCGCCGTCATGCACCTCGGCAATGTTCGCCACGTCGCGCGCCTTCAAGCGCGCGATCCAGCTCAACGCCGCACGCGCACCTCGTTCCTCCGCGCTCAACAACGACCACGCCTCACTCCCCGAATTGTCGCTCATCGTACCCCCGCAAAAGGCGCCCCCTACCCCGGGCGCCACCGCGCGCTTACGCCTCGTCAACCACACGCGCCAGAATGATCGTGATATTGTCCGATCCGCCGTTCTCATTGGCCTGATCCACCAGGCGCTGGCAGAGAACCTCCAGATCTTCGTCCTTATCCAAAAGTTTCACCAGGTCGCGATCCGGCACCATATCCGAGAGGCCGTCCGAGCAGAAAACAAACATATCGCCCGGCTTCATCGCATGGAACTGCACGTCGATCTCGACCTCATCGGTCAGACCACACGCCCGCGTGATCACGTTCTTATAGGGGAAAAACTCCACGTCCTCTTTGGCCAGAATTCCCATCCGCACGTATTCGTTGGCCAGGGAGTGGTCATGCGTCACCTGCTCCAGCGTCCCTTCGCGGTAAAGATACGCCCGAGAGTCGCCGATGTGGGCAAGGTAGACACCGTCTTCGGTAAAGTAGGCCGAGACAATCGTCGTTCCCATGCCCTCATACGCCTCATCGGACTCGGCCGCCTCGAACACCGCGCGGTTGGCCATCTTGAGCGCTTCGTGAATACGCAGCTCATCAAGATCGCGAGCGCCGTCGCCCTCACCGGCCTCCTCGCCACGGTAACCGTTGACCTTCTCCGGCATCGTCTCCCGGTAATACTCAACGATCGCCTTGATCGCCATCGCGCTGGCGACCTCACCGGAGCGATGCCCTCCCATCCCGTCGGCGACGATGCAAAGCGCTTCGTCTCCATCGGAGAGGTAAAAATCATCTTCGTTATGCTCGCGTGAGCAGCCGACGTCTGTAATCCCGGCACAGATTAGCTTCATCTACCTTCCTTCCATGGTCGCTGGACAACGCGGGGCAGCGGCCAGTTCTCTCTTACCCTAAGTCCTGGCACGCCCGCGTCTCACGGCGACTTCGAGCGCCCTTTGCGCCCACGTCGTCTTCGCTCTAAACGCTCGCCACGGCTCGCTTCTTTCACACCGCGCAACATGTTGTACGGCTTCGCGCGCCGCGTGGCAACTTTCCCCCCCCGACTTCTCAACATCACTCCCCCGAAAGACGGTGCACCCCGCTAAAGGTCGCGGTAAAGGGCGAGGACTGCCCCCCATCGCTGGCCTGCACGAACCCGTCAAAGAGCCCCTCTTCGATCTTGTCGACCAGCCCGTCGCTGTCTTCTTCGATCAACGTACCGCTGCCGCCAAGCTGAAGCCCCATATCAAACTCCAACCCGCGCACCATCATATCCGCGAAGCTGAAGATCGTGCTTACCGCGCTATCGCAGAAGTTGGCCACGGTCGTCGCCTGCAGGCAATAGTCCGCAGCGCATACTTCTCCGCCCGGAATGATGCTGTTCGCCAGGTCATCACACCCGATCCAGTACGCAAACGCCTCCGACATGCTGGTAGCGTTTCCATCGGTCAGCCGCGGCAAGATCACATCGTTCAGCACATAAATGATAAGCCGCCCGTAGCGCAGACTCACAGGGTGCCGATTGATCTGCAGCTGATCGTAGGCAACGACCTGGCCGGTCCAGTTCGAGCTCAGCAGCCCGAGATCAGCAAACTGCCCGTCGGCCTCCGGCACAAGCTCAATCGCACCACAATCCGCCGGCGCGTTATCAGCGCAATCCCAACGCCAGTAGAGCGTAAGCCCGGTCCAGTTATCCTGCCCGCTAAACGTATAGTTGGAGTCGAGTTTGCCGATCGAAAGTTCGCTATGCACCTGGAGGTTCGCCACCACATCACGAAGATCGCGTCCTGCATCGCGAATCTGGCGCAAGACTTCATTATCCTCAATGAACGAGTCGATCATGTTCTGGAAGGCCTGATCGAGGTTCGTCAGGTCCAGGAAGGTATCGATCGCCGCGCTGATAATGCCTCCGACGAGGTTCGCAATCAGCGCAATAATCTCATCGTAGATCGCCTGGCCCGGGTTCTCGAATACGTTGAGCACCCGCACGATCACCGCCCCGGCCGCGCCGCTATCGGCAATCGCCTCGGTGAAATCCCAGAAACTCACCACATCGTAGCGCCCCACCGGGTTCAGCGGCACCAGCTGCAGGAGCAGCTCCACCTCGGAGGTCGTGTCCGCCGAGACCGAAATCGCGTTGACACAGCCGCCCGCAGCAATCTGCCCGCGCTCCCCTCGCGCTACCGCCGTCACCACATAACGGTTCCGCGTGCCCAGCCCCTCAAAGTCGATCGATTCGCCGGCAAAAGACACATTGCCTTCCGTCAGCGGCGTCACCCCGTTCTGGCCGTACGGGCTAAAATAATCGCAGTTGAGAACATCCTCGCGGTACACCTTCACATCGATGTTACCCAGACGCATGATCGTCGGCGCACTGTTCTCCACGCGCACCCGCAGGTTGCCCGTCTCTACCGGCGTCGACTCCAGCGTGAAGTTCACCGCGTTGGCGTAGGCGTGATCAGCGCGCACCGTCCAACTGCCAGCATCCACTCCGAAATAGGCTCGAACCTTCGCCGCCCCCGCCTCATCGGTCACCGCCGCGCGCGCCTGAAGGTGCGGCGGATTGGCCTGCGTCCCCATCACCTCAAAGGTGACTTCCTGCCCCACGGCCGGCTCACCGGAGAATCGGTCATAAACGAAGACCTTAACCTCCACCTCACCGGTGACCTCACCCCAGATCGTCGATTCACCAGCCGGCACCATAAAGTAGCGGTCGGTGGCACGCGGCCCGTCATAATTTTCATCCTGGGGATCACCGTTTCCGGCAGACAACCCGGGCTCACCGCACGCCGCAACGAGCATGGAAAACAGACATACGCCTGCAAGGCTGAACCAGCGTCTCGACACGTTCATCAGGATCTCCCTCGACCGATACGTCGTGGAATGAATTTGAGGCATTTCAATCACATAGAATGGCCACTCAAATTAACACCCCCCGATCCGAAGATCAACGCCCCGCCTGCCCGCTCCCCACGCAAAAAAGCCCGACCACGAGACGTGATCGAGCTTCTTTAACTTGCGCAATCTGCCTGCGCGATGCGCAGACGAAGACCTACTGGAAGCCTTGCTCGTCCGGCGCCACCAGGCTGATACCCACGAAGGTACCCACGGCCACCAGGCTCACACCGGCGATCGTCGCCACGGTCTTCCAGGTGCTGAACTCGCGCACCTCTGCCCCGTCGACGTTATCAAGCTCGATGAGCAGGTCGTACTCCGGAGAGACCAACTGCACATCATCCATCACGAAGTTAAAGGGCGTCACGCGCTCGCGCGTCCCATCGGTCGTGAGCACGGTCAACGCGTTGACCGTCGACACCGGCACCACGATGCAGTTGGGATCCTGAGCACCCGCGTCGGTCGCCGTCTCTTCGACACCCGGCTCAGCGGCCGCCTGTGCCAGCGCCTGCCCGTCCATGCCCAACGAGGCAGAACCGGTCGGCTGACAGTTCGCGTTAACTTCCACCACCTCCACCGGCTCCACCGAGCTCTCCAGCTTGGCGAGCTCCTGGTTGCTGATGGTGTAGGTATTGTAACAGGCCATCTGGCTAAGCGAGGCCAACGCGACCAGCGCGATGCCTTTGTGCGTCCGAAGAAACATTTACTCCCTCATGTTCGTATGCCAGAATTCGCCGCGAAATGGCGGCAATTCATTTGGCCGCTGATGCTAAAGTACACCCTTACACCAGCGCAACTTAAAATGAATCCTGCCTCACGACAACCCTCCGCCGCCCGACAGGCGCTGGCGGCCCTCCTCTTTGCGCTCGTCTTCGCGGCCGGCGCCCCCCTGGCCGCACAGGAAGAGCCCCTGCCCGGCGAGGGCGATCGCCCCTTCAACGGCTCCTTCTCCGAGTGGAGTTTGCGCGGCTCGATCAACTCCACAACGCCCGAGCTCAGCGAGAGCCTCGGTGGCGAAGTCGCCTTTCGCAGCTCCTTCCCGCTTTATCTTGGGGACGTACGACTGGCCTACCGTCTCTCGCCACTGGGCGATGTCGAGCCGGGGCCGGTCCACGCCCTTCACCTGGCCCTGAACCTCCATCCACTCTACCTGACCCTGCTCAGCGAGGGGCTTCTCAGCCACTTCCTCGCATCCCTGCATCTTGAACTCGGGTTTGGCCCTCAGCTGGCAACCGGCCCCGAAGACGGCCCCGCTTTTGGTTTTGCCGGAAGCGTCGGGGCAGGGTTTGACCTCCCCATCACCCGCGCAAACCGCGGCCAGGGAATCTGGCTCACCGCCACCTACCGCCGCACCTGGACGACCCTTCGCACGGGCGTCGACCAGCCCCGGGCACATGAGCATGCCGCACTGCTCGGACTGGCCTGGCGCACCAACGGGCTCATCTTCTAGGATCTTTCCCAGACGGGCCCCGGCACCGCCCACCTTATAATCCAGCGACTTTCACCGGCCGAGCACACGATGATCTTCGAGCGCCTCTCTACTATTTGTCTTGCCCTCGGCACATCGCTCTGGGCGTCGACTGCCTTCTGCGAACCGGCCCCGGCCGGCGACGATCTCATCGATCAGAACATCCCCCCGATCCAATGCTCCGATGAGACCTGCCAGGCAGGTCTCGATGCTCAGGCCAACGCCGACTACCTCAACGCCGCCGGGCACTTCACCGCCTACGCTAACGCCCTGGAGACGGCCGAAGAGCGCCAGCCCTGGCTTGTCAAAGCCGCCTACGCCTTCGAGCGCGCTGAAGACTGGCACCAGGCCGCGCAGCACTACGCGCAGGCCGCGCGTATTGGCGGCGAACTCCAGGACTTCCTCTGGACCCAGGCCGCCCGCGCTCAGCTCAACCTCGGTGTCGACAGCACCCTCATCGACGAAGTGCTGCAAAGCGGAGCCCTCACCAGGGGCTTCACCGGCGGCGCATTCTCGCTCGTTCGCATTGAGACCGAACGCAACGGACTGCCCTCCCCGCAGCACACCGACGCTATGTTGCGTCACGAAGATCCCGACGAAGTCTGCCCATGGCTTGTCACCATGCTTCTCGATACGGCCGACTCCGCCGCACGCGATCAACTCGCCGACAAGGCCTACGCCATTTGCATCGACGCCGCGCACGACTACGCCTTCGAGCAGCTGGCTTTCACCCCATCAGCGGACTCGCGGCGAGAGCGCGCCGACCGACTTTTCTCAGCGGTACGCTTTGAAGACGCCCGCGCTCAACTTGACGCCATCGACCGCAGCGCGCTCAACGCCATCGATCGCTGCCGCGCTGACTTTCGACTCGCTCGCACCCTCTTTCGACTTCGCCAGCCGGAACGCGCCGAAGAGCTCTACCGCAGCGTGGTCGAAACCTGCACCGACGACGCCAACGAAGACGAGCGCGTCCGCTCGCTCTACGCCGTTGGCAACCGCAACTACCACCGCGGCCGCCTCGACGACGCCGAACGCTTCTTTAAACAACTCCTTGAAGATTACCCCGAACGCACCCACGCCGACGACGCCCTCTTTTACCTGGCACGCGTCGCGCGCCAGAGCGGAAACCATCAACACGAACTTCAACTTCTCTCCCGCGCGCTCCAGGACTACCCCGACGGCGACATGGTCCACGAGCTCGTCTGGGAGGCCCATGAGGCCCTCTACCGCAACGGTGACTTCGAAGGCTTTACCAACGCCGTGACCGCCCTGGACCTGCCCGAGCGCGACGCCCAGTACTTTAGCCAGGGACGCCTCGAGTACTTCGTGGGCCAGGCCTACCGGCAGCTCCATCGTCCCGCGCTTGCCGAGCGCTACCTCCAGCGCGCATGGGTCATGTATCCCTTTAGCTTTTACGGCTACCTGGCCCACCTGCGCCTTCTTGAGATGGAGCTCACCCCGGAGCCCCTCTCCCCCGACGCCGAAGACAGCCGCGTGGCCTGGTTTGAAGGCGACTTCCCCGGCTCCGGTGCCGCCACCCTGGCCGCCGCAGACCACTTCGAAGGGGCCTGCGAATACGAACACGCCCGCCAGCAAAACGTCTCGCCATCCGAAACCGAGCGCTGGCGTCTCGCCGCCCTCTGCCACAAAGCGGAGCGCTTCCCGCTGAGCCACAACATCGCGCGACGCTCCGTACCCGGTCGCCCCTGGGCGCTGCCGCGTCAAGGGCGCGTCACCCGCTGGCATGTGGCCTGGCCAAACCCCTTCCAGGCAACAATCGCGCAGGCCGTTGAGGCCGAGCGTGCACAGGCCCCCGACATCGACCTTCACCCGGGCTTCCCCGCCTCCATCATGCGCGAGGAATCCAGCTTCATCGAAGATGTCGTCTCCTGGGCCGGTGCCCACGGCCTGATGCAACTCATGCCCGCCACCGCCCTCGACCACGACCGCGACATCGAAGGCCGCGCCACCCCCGAAAAGTTGAAAACCGCTGAGGTCAACATCCGCGTCGGCGTCGACCACCTCTTCACCCTGGCCGACCGCCTGGATGGCCACCCCGTTCTCATGGCCGCCGCTTACAACGCCGGCGCCGGTCGCATCGGCGGCTGGCTCCGCCGCCAGCCCAACGACGAGATCGCCCTCTGGGTCGAAGATATCCCCTTCCTGGAAACCCGCGATTACTCCAAGCGCGTCATCGGGACTTACGCCGCCTACCAGTGGCTGCAGGGCCAGACTGAACTCGACGCCCGCATCGCCAACCCGGCACGCTGAGCCCTTCAGCTCCGGCTCAAAACACCTGCCCGGCCCCGAAGCTCAACCCGGGGCCGTCAGCCCCCGCGATCGGAAACGCGTAGTCGACGCGCACAATCAGACCATAGATCTTCGGGGAGAGCAGTCGCACTCCGACGCCGGTCGTCACCGCCGTGGCGCCCAGAACCTGGTCGGGATAAGGCGTCACTCCGACTGCATCCACAAAGGCCACATGCTGCAGCACCAGCCAGCGATGATCGAGGGAGGGAATGCGATACTCCGCGTTGAGCAACCAGTAGTTCTGCCCGCGGTAGCGCATATTCACCGTCCCTCGGAGCCCGCTGAGTCCCCCCGCGCTGAACTGCAAATGCTCGGCCTGCACGTCGCTAAAGCCCAGAATCGCCCGCACCCCGACATTCGAGCGCCACGGAAGCGTCCAGAACTGCAGCAGACTCGCCTCAAATCGATTCGAGCGATCCTGCGGCCCACCAAAGTGAAAGCTCTGGTTGAGCCTTAAGCTCAGCAGCGTCCCGTCGCGCAGGTAGCTATCCCTATCGAGTCTTCCGAACGACGTCGACACTCCCAGCGTCAACGTCTGCATCGCCTCGGGCAACCCGCCTCGCGCCTCTTGCGCCGCACGCCGAGTCTCTCCGATTCGGCTGTAGCTAAACGAATCATCGGAAAACGAGAGGTAGGCCCCGGTCTTCAGCCACCGACGCCACTCCCTCTCCAGCGAACTCCCGAAATATCGCCTCGACAACGAGTAGCCGCCGTCGAGGTTGCCCTCGATATCGTAGACGGCATCAACGCGGTTCCCCAGGGAGCCCTCGACAAAGAGGGCCTGGCGCCGCGACAGAAACCGCGGGTCCCGGAACCACAACGAGTACGAGTTCACCCCGGCAAGGCGGTGAAAGCTCCCCCCCAGCTGCAGATAACTCCCGAAGAGGTTGGCGTCCTGCAACCCCACCATCAACTCAACGTCATTACCCCCGCGCCCAAAGCGGAAGTTCGGCAGCAGGGTCCAGCGCTCATCGACCCGCACCCGCAACAGGCGACCGGACTCCACATGCGAGTTCACGCCGCCGACCGCAGCCACCGTGGTATCCACAACGTCGACGGTCACCGCCCGAAACAATCCGGTATTTCGCAACCGCTGCACGCTCTCATCGAGCTGCGCCTGGTTGATGCGGTCGCCCTCCCCGAAGAGCAGCTCCTGCTCGATGACCGAGCGCCGGGTGCGCAACAACCCTTCGATCACAATCGCATCGACCCGGTACTCCCCGCCCCCCGGGGCGTCCGCCGCCTCCTGCGCCTGCGCCTGCCCGCCCAACGCGAAGCAGACCAGCGCACAAAGTGCGACCAACCCCCTTGATGTTCGTCCCTTAGCCATTCCGGTCGTCTTCCAACGCATACTGAGCAACCTTGCGAATCAAATTCCGACGAGAGATCCCCAGGTCTTTTGCCGCCTGCGTCTTGTTCCAGCCGGTGCGCTCCAGCCCCTCCACGATCATCTGCCGCTCCAGCAGCGCCATCGCCTCCGGCAGGTTGTACCCCTTGAGGTCGACCACCGGCGTCGCCTCCACCTCCCCTGTGATGCGGCGGCTCAGCCAGGTCTCATCGATCACCTCTTCATCACCCGAGAGGATCGCCAGACGCTCAATCTCGTTCTCCAACTCACGCACATTCCCCGGCCACTTGTAGCGCCGCAGGTAAGTCATACAGCTATCGCTAAAGCGCTTCACCCCGCGACCATGTCGCTTGGCCGTCGCGCTCAGAAAATGGCGCGCCAGCAACTCGACATCATCACCCCGCTCTCGCAACGCCGGAATCTTCAGCTCGATCACGCGAATACGATAGTAGAGATCCTGGCGGAACTGCCCCCGTGCGACCATCGCCTCCAGGTCGCAGTTCGTGGCGCAGATCACCCGCACATCGACCTTTCTCACCTGGTTATCCCCCACCCGCAGAAACGTCCCCTCCTGAAGCACCCGCAGCAACTTCGTCTGCAGCATCGGCTCCATATCGCCGATCTCATCGAGCAAGAGCGTGCCATGGTTGGCCGCCTCAAAGAGCCCCGCCCGATCGCGATGCGCCCCGGAGAAGGCACCTTTGACATGCCCGAAGAGCTCACTGGCGATCAGGTCACCGGGGATCGCCGCACAATTCACCGCCACAAACGCTTCATCACGTCGCCGGCTATGCCGATGCACCGCACGCGCCACGAGCTCCTTGCCTGTCCCATTCTCGCCGGTCACCAGAATCGTGGAGTTGGTCCGCGCCACCCGCTCGATCTGCCCGAAGAGACGAGTCATCGGCTCACTGGCTCCGAGCATCCCCGCAAAGCGCTGCGCCCCTGGCTCATAGGTCGGTGCCTGCTCATCGCTCAAGGCCAACGTCATCACCTGCGCAATACGCTCGCCAATACGATCCATCCAACGCCGGTCTTCCCTTCCCAGCTGGGGCACCCGAGGGCCCTCCCCGCTCTCAATCGCCTCAAGCACATGCCGCGGAAGCACCGCTCGAATCGACTCCAACGCACCGGCAGCACTCTCGGCATTCACAAAGCCGGCGCAGACCACTGCCGCCCGCTCCCCCTGATAGCGTAACGGATAGAGGTGCGCGCAAAACCCCGGCGCGCTGTCGACCACAACCCGCCCCACCTCCTCGTCGACCTCCTGACACGCCTGCACCCAGCTGCGCACCGTCTGCGCGTAGGTCACCCGCTCCGACTCGCTTCCCCAGCGCCCTCGGGTGTCGGCAAACACGTCGAAAAGCGTGGCATCCCCACGTCCCGTTCCGCCCAACTCCACGACCTCTCCGGATCCACTGACAAGCACCACGCGCACCTGCAGGTTCTCACCCAGCAGCGCCGCCAGCTCTCCTACCGCTGCGTTGAGGCTCAACGCGTTCCAGTCTACGATGCTACTCATCTCGGCCACTTGCCTCGGGTTTTCGTTCGCCCATCAAATGATCTTGTGTCGGCTTCGCCGCGACTATAACAAAGGCCGCGACCCTGGAATACCCCGCTTTCGCGCCCTTCCGTCTTCCCATCAGACACTTCCCAACGAGCCATCTATGAGCACCTCATCCTCAGGCTGCGGCCCCCTGGTTGTCATTCTCATCGCCATCTTCTGTGGAACCCTGGGCGTGATGACCGGCGCCGGCGGTCTCTACCTCTACCTCTCCCAGAGCGCGGACGGTCTGGAGCGCCTCAACCTCGCAAGCGCCTCCACAGACGCACAGCCCGCTCCTCCCTCGTCGTCAGGCTCCGACGACGTCTACGCGATGGCCTACCCCATCACCGACACTCTGCAATTCCAGGGTAAAATCGACGAAGGCAGCGTCCGCACCCGCATCACCAACGAACGCTCCGCCTTTCAGCGTTGCTACCAGCGCGTGCTCGACAAAACCCCTGATGTCCGTGGTGAACTCTCCCTGCAATTCACGGTCTCCGGCTCCACCGGCGAAGTGATCGCCGCGGTCACACGCGACAACTACACCAACAGCGAAGCCCTTGCCGATTGCGTCACCGGCGAATTGAAGAAGTGGCGCTTCCCCGCCCCCGAGACCTCCCAGATCTCGGTGGTCCGCTTTGAAGCACTCTTCCTGCCCTTCCGCGCCGAGCAGGGCTAACCCGGGTTACTCCCCGAGGCCCGGCGCTCATCGCGCCGGGCCTCCTCCGTCCCGTCAGCGCCCTCCCACGCTCACTTGCCGAGCAAGTACTTGCGTATCGCCTCCCGATGCTCCTGGTACGTCTTCGAGAAGTGGTGCCCTCCCTGCCCATCGCGCCGCGCTACGAAGTACAGAAACGCCAGATCCTCCGGATCTTCACTGGGCTTGAGCGCCGCCAGAATCGACGCCTGCCCCGGGTTCGCGATCGGCCCGGGCGTCAGCCCATCGATCACGTAGGTGGAGTAGCGGTTAAGTTTGTCGTGACAATAGCGCGGATGCGGCACCTCCCGATAAGTCTCCGCCCCGTAGACACAGGTCGGGTCCGTCTGCAGACGCATGCCCCGGTCAAGCCGGTTGTAAAACACCCGCGCCACCCGCTCCCGTTCACTCTTCACGCCCGTCTCGCGCTCCACCAGCGAGGCCATGATCACCACATCATGAAGCGTAAACCCGTAACTGGACTTCAACGCCTCCAGCGCCGGGCCGTGCACGTCCACAAGCGGAGAGATCACCTCTTCCCACCTGGCGTGCAGCCGACGGATGACCTCCTCGGCCGACGCCCCCTGATGAAAGCGATAGGTATCGGGGAAGAGGTACCCCTCCACGCTCTCCCCCTCGATCCCGAGCTCCTCCAACAACGCAGGATCCCGCGCCTTTTCCAGAAACTCCGAACGGCTAGCAAGCCCGATGGCCTCAACGCGATCGGCGATATGGAAGATCGTCCACCCCTCCGGGATGGTCACCGCCACCTCCTCCGCCAACCCGCCACGCCGCACGACGGCCGCTAGCTCCTCCAGACTCATCGGACCGGCCAGGTGAAAGGTTCCCGCCTTCGCCTCATGAGCCAACCCACTCTGGCGCCCCCACAGATCAAAATACCGCGCCGGCTCCACAAGCCCCGCATCCGCCACCCGGCTCACCACCCCCGGCCACGCCGTCCCCTCCGGGATCACCAGCGTGCGCGTCTCGCCCTCCTCCAACACCGGCCGCGAGATCACCTTCTGATAATGCACATACACCCCGGCCGCAGCCGCCCCCGCCACAATCAATGCCGCCCCGGCCAGCGCCGCAACCCAGCGCCAGAACCTCCCCCAGCCACCTCCCCCGCCCTTCGCCTTTTTCACCTGTCGCCTCGCCGCGCTCATCGCCTCACCCTCGCTCCGCCTCAATCCGAAGGCGGTCCATGTATCCCTGCAGAATATGGCAGGCCGCAACCTGGTCGATCGCCTCTTTGCGTCGCTGCCTCGACACATCGGCCTTAATCAAACTTCGCTCCGCCGCCGTCGTGGTCAGCCGCTCATCCCAACGCACCACCTCGACCTCACGCCCCTCCCGAACCATCGCTTTCTCAAACGCTCCCATAAACTTGCGCACCCGATCGACCGCGACCCCCTCTCGCCCCCGCATATCCAACGGCCACCCCACCACAACCACCCCCGCCTCGTACTGCACCACAAGCTCCACCAACCGCTGCGCCGCCCCAGATACCCCCTTCACCTCAATCGTCTCCACCGGCATCGCCATCGTCCCCAGCGGATCACTCGCTGCCACCCCCACCCGCCGCGTCCCCACGTCCACTCCCAACATGCGCTTCGCTATCATCCTCACTCCTTCAATCGCCGCTTTAACACGCCCTGTGGCCCGGTTGTTGACCTCGGCCCCACGGTAGTAATCTTCGCCCCGGCGTCTGCCTTCCCCTCCCCCTCGCCACCGCGCGCTCCTGACCGGGACTTACCCCATGTTCGATCGACTCGCCACGCTCGTCTTAAAACACCGCCTGGCCACCATCATCGCCTTCGCCCTCATCACCCTGGCAAGCCTGGCACTCGCCCCCCGCATCAACTTCAACTTCACCCCTCAACAACTCTTCGAGGGCCGCGGCGACGACGCCTCCTACCGCGAAACCTTCGCCGAACGCTTTGGTCGCGAAGATAACCTCATCATCGTGCTGATCGAAGCCCCCGACGTCCTCGCCCCGCCGGTGGTCTCCTTCATCCGCGACCTCACCTACGAACTTCGCCGCGTCGAAGACATCGTCGACGCCCAGTCGCTGGCCACCATCGCCATCCCGCGCCCCGAAAGTCTCAGCTCCGAGCCTTTCCTCGGCGATCTCTCTAACCAGCTCGCCAACGCCCCGTCTCCCTTCCAGGCCCCCCCGGTCAGCGCCGACCAGGCTCGCGAACTGGGCGACTTCGCCCTCGATGAACCCCTCATCGCCGGCCGCCTCATCAGCCTCGACTCCTCCAGCGCCATCGTCGCCGCCCGAATCAACACCCGCTTCCAGGACGTCAAAGACCTGCGCACCCTCAATGAGCGCGTCGCCGAAAAGCTCGCCCTCTACGAACTCCCCGCCAACACCACCGCCACACTCGCCGGCGTCCCCCCCCTGCGCGTGGAGATCGTCGACAGCCTGCGTCACGAACAACTCATCTTCGTCCCACTCACCGCCTTCATCTACCTCCTCGTCCTCATCTTCCTCTTTCGCTCCCCCGGCGGTGTGATCCTTCCCCTGGGCACCGTCCTCATCGCCTTACTCACCACCATGGCGATGCTCGTCCTCACCGACTACCCCATCAACATCATCAACAATGTGCTCCCCACCCTGATCTTCGTCATCGGCATCTCCGACAGCATTCACATGCTCACCCGACAGGCCGAGGAGGTCGAAGCCGGACGCTCCCACTCCGAGGCCATCCGACAGATGATCCGCCACACCGGCGTGGCCTGCCTCCTCACCACCGGCACCACCGCCGTGGGATTTTTGAGCCTCTTCAGCGCCGAGACCACCATCCTCCGCAACTTCGGATGGCAGGCCGCCTGCGGCGTGATGCTCGCCTACCTCGCCACCATGCTCTTTCTCCCCGCCGGTCTCAGCTTCATGCGCCCCGCGCGCCGCATTCAAGCCTCCCCCGACTCCCCCACCTCACCACGCCCGATCCCCGCCCTGGAACGCCTCCTGATGCGAGCCGGCGAAGCCCTCCTCGCCCGCCCCTGGACCGTGCTCACCATCTCACTCCTCGCCAGCGGCACCCTCATCGCCCAGGCCTCCAACGTCGTCATCGACACCAAGATCCTCGAAGTCTTCTCCGAAGATCACCCCACCTTCGTCTCCACCCAGACCCTCGAGGAGGACTTAAGCGGCATCCTCCCCATCGAGATCAGTCTGGAGTCCCCCGAGCGAGACCGCTTCAAAGACCCCGACGTTCTCTCCAGAATCGCACTCCTCCAACAATCCGCCGCCCTCCACAGCATCGTGCTCAGCACCGAATCCCCCCTCGACTACCTCGGCGCCGCCCGCGCCGCCCTCACCGGCGACCCCGAACAACGCAACCTCCTCCCCGAGACCCCCGAACAGGTCGAGCAGCTCCTCCTCCTCATCGCCGACGCCCCCGATTCACGCTCCGGCATCCACGCCTTCGTCACCAGCGACTACCGCAACGCCCGCATCCTCCTCCGTGTGCGGGACGCCGGCGCCAAAGCCAACCTCAAGCTCGCCAGAGAACTCCACGCCAACCTCGCAGACTTCTTCCCCCTCGAGACCAACATCACCTACCGCCTCACAGGTGACGCCTACGTCGCATCCGCCGCCCTCGACTCCTTCATCCGCGACCTCATCGTCAGCATCTTCCTGGCCATGGGCATCATCCTGGTGCTCCTCACCCTGGTCTTCCGATCCATCAAAATCGGCATCATCAGCCTCCTCCCCAACGCCCTGCCCCTGCTCATGACCCTGGGCTACATGGGGATGGCCGGCATCAATATCAACACCACCACGATCATCATCTTCGCCATCAGCCTGGGCATCGCCGTCGATGACTCCATCCACTTCTTCGCCCGCTTCATCGAAGAGCTCCCCCGCACCGACTCCCTCAAAGAAGCCATCCTCAACACCTACTTCGGCGCCGGACGCGCCATCCTCCTGACCAGCGTCCTTCTCCTGATAGGCCTGAGCGTGCTCACCCTGAGTGACTTCGTCCCCACCCAACAATTCGGCACCCTCACCGCCATGACCATCGCCGGCGCCCTCCTGGCCGACCTGATCGTCCTCCCGGTGCTCCTCTACCTGGTGCTCGGCCGCTTCCCCCTCAAAGTGCGAAAGCAGCTCATCACCACAACCTGACCCCGGCGAGTTGCGGACCCCCTCGAACGAAAAAAAGCACCGTGGGCAGTGCGCGCAACGCAGACCATGCATAAGCATGGTCATAGCGCTGCAACGCCGCACGCGGTGCTCTCACTCGTGATGCTGCAGACCCAACCTCAACACGGGCCCACGGCCTCCCCCCTCCCGGCTCGACCTCAGGCCCCCTTCGGCCGAATCACCTCGATACCGTGCATATACGGACGCAGCGCCTCGGGCACCGTCACAGACCCATCCTCATTCTGATAATGCTCCAGGATCGGAATGAGGATCCGCGGGCTCGCCGCCAGCGTATTGTTGAGCGTGTAGCAGTAGCGCATCTGCCCCTCCTCATTGCGGTAACGAATCCCGCTGCGACGCGCCTGGTAGTCATAGAGACTCGAGCAGCTATGCGTCTCCGAGTACATCCCCCGCGACGGCATCCACGTCTCGATCTCATGCTTGAGCACCTGCCCCAGCCCGATCTCGCCAGTGCATGCCAGCGCCACCCGATACGGAAGCTCCAGCTTCTGCATCAGCGCCTCCGAGTTCCCCAGCAACTCCTCGTGCAACGCCCGCGACTTCGCCTCATCGGCCTCGCAGATGATCACCTGCTCGACCTTCGTAAACTGGTGCACCCGGTACACACCCCGCGTATCCCGCCCCGCGCTCCCCGCCTCCCGACGGAAACAGGGCGAAAACCCGCAATAACGCCGCGGCAATGAGTCCTGCTCCAGGATCTCATCGGCATTCAGGCTCACCAGGATCACCTCACTGGTCCCCACCAGGTACTTATCATCCTTCTCCAGGTGGTACGTGTCTTCCTTGCCATAAGGGAAGAACCCCGTCCCCACCAACGCGCTCTCATTGACCATCAACGGCCCGATGATCGGCTCATAACCCCGCTCCACCATCAGGTCCATCCCCAGCCGCATCACCGCCATCTCCAAGAGCGCCCCGGCCCCGCGCAACGCATACGAGCGCGCCCCGCCCACCTTGATCCCCCGCTCCTTATCAATGATCCCCAGCAGCTCGCCGAGCTCCTCATGGTCCCGAGGCTCAAAATCAAAGGTGCGCGGCTCGCCCACATGCCGAATCACCTCATTATCCTCATCCGTCTCCCCGATCGGAACCTCCGGAAGAGTCACGTTGGGCACCATCAGCAGCAGCCCTTCATAGGCCGCCTGCACCTCAACCAGCTCCTCCTCATAGCTCGCCAGATCCTCCTTGAGCTGCTTGCCCTCTTCGATCAACGCCGGACGCTCTTCCTTAGACGCCTTCGGAATCGCCTGGGCCACCTCGTTGCGACGCGCCCGGATCTTCTCAGAGCTGCTCATCAGATCGCGACGACGCTCGTCCAGCTCCAACAACCGGTCAATATCCACGTCGAAGCGCTTGTTGCGCGCTGCTTCCTTGACCGTCTCGACGTTCTCACGAATGAACTTAATATCCAGCATGGTGAAGGCCTCTTGGGTGCTTAAACAGGGAGAGCGACCGCGAGGGCTCGCGCTCTAAGATCGTCGCGTCCGAATAGCACATCGCCCGCGCGCTTTTCCAGCCTCGCCAGCCCCTCCCTCCGGGGGAATCGCATCGCTCCCCACCTTGTTCATCCCTACGTCAGAACAAGGCCGGTGGACTCCGAGTCAATTTGCACCCGCGAGCCCCTCAATGTTAGGGAGCCTGCGTCTCTCTTCGCCCTTTGTGTCTACCCCTTGACCGAGTGAGCCCTATGAAATTCTTCATCGACACCGCTGACACCTCCGAAATCCGCACCGCCGCCCAGCTCGGCATCCTCGACGGCGTCACCACAAACCCCAGCCTCATCGCTAAAAGTGGTCGCCCCTTCAAAGAAGTCATCCTCGAGATCTGCGAGCTCGTCGACGGACCGGTCAGCGCCGAGGTTACCGCCACCGACACCGAAGGCATGATCCGTGAAGGCCGCGAATTCGCCAGCTGGGCCGACAACATCGTGGTGAAGATCCCCCTGACCCCCGACGGCCTCAAGGCCTGCAAAACGCTCACCGACGAGGGGATCGGCGTCAACGTCACCCTCTGCTTCTCCACCAACCAGGCCCTGCTCGCTGCCCGCGCCGGCGCCACCTACATCAGCCCCTTCATCGGCCGCCTCGACGACCTCGGCCAGTCCGGCATGGACCTCATCGAAGAGATCGTCGCCGCCTACGCCAACTACCCCAACATCCACACCCAGGTCCTCGTGGCCTCCATCCGCCACCCCCGACACGTCGCCGAGTCCGCACTCCTGGGCGCGCATGTCGCCACCATTCCCTTCAACATCATCGACAAGATGTTCCAACACCCCCTGACCGACATCGGCCTGGAGAAGTTCCTTAAAGACTGGGAGAAAGTCCCGCAGGCCTGATCCTTTTGCGCGGCGGCGCCAGCCCCCACCAACGCTGGCGCCGCCCCACTGAGAGGCATCGTGCTACTCAAACTGCTCTTCCTCTTCACCGTCATCCCCCTCATCGAGCTTGCCCTCCTCATCCCCCTGGGCCAGCTCATCGGCCTCTGGCCCACCATCGGCCTGGTCGTCGCCACCGGTCTGCTCGGCGCTGTCCTCGGTAAACTCGAAGGCCTGCGCGCCTGGCACGCCATCCAGAGCGACTTAAGCCAGGGCAAAATCCCCGCCGACAGCCTCCTCGATGGACTCGCCGTCTTCATCGCCGGCGTCTTCCTCATCACCCCCGGTGTCCTCACCGACGTCGCCGGCCTCATCCTCCTGATCCCCGCCCTGCGACGCCCCCTCAAAAACGCCATCCGCGCCCGCTTCAAAGCAGCCCTGGAGAGCGGCACCTCCACCTTCTTTATCTCTCAGTCCTCCAACGTCTTCGGCGGCTCCCCTTTCGACCCCGGCTCCCACGCCTCCCGATCCCCCTTCAGTGGCGCCGACCAGGGTGACATCATCGATATCACCCCGGATCGCCCCGGAGACTCGACAGACAACGACTCTGACGCTAGCCTGCCTCGACAGCGCTGACCCGAAACCTTGCCGCCCAGAGGCTGCATGCACTGCGTCACAGCGCAATGACGAACCCTACCTCTCGGCGCCCTCGTCGACGCCGACGGACCGCACACACGGCTTTGATTTATGTTGATTGATCTCCACGCCAAGTCGGACATCTCCGAAGGTGTTAAGCTCTCCCCCCGCCAGATCCTCACAAAAGCCCGCGACTCAGGCCTCGACGCCGTCGCCTTCTGTGAGACCCTCTCGACCGCTCGCAGCGCCGACATCCTCGCGCTTGCTCGAGACGAGTTCCCCGATCTCAACGTCTTCATCGGCGTCGAGATCCCCACCGATCGCGGCATCCTTCTGGGCTTTGTCCCCGAAGTCGACGCCTTCTACCTGGCCGAAGAGTGGCGCGCGATCACCTACATGACCACCCCGGCCGCCGAAGCCGTCATGCAGCTCTTCGACAAGCATAACGGCGTCACCATCGCGGCCCGACCCTACGATCTCGAGATCCCCTTCAACATGGGCGATCATATCTTCACCTTCGACCGCCTCAGCGCCGTCGAAGTCTTCACCCCCCGCGTCGGCGCCCTCCAGAACAACTTCGCCCTCGAAGCTGCCACCTTCATGGGCCTGGGCACCATCGGCGGCTCCGACCCCTCCGACGACCTCGACGCCGTCGGACGCTTCGCTACCTTCTTCGACGACGAGATCCGCACCCAGAAACAACTCGTCGACGCCCTCAAAAACGCCGAGTTCTGGGCCGTCCAGATCGGCGACGTCGAACAACAGGCATCCAGCCGCGCCCGACGCCCCTCCAAGGGCGGCTCCGGACGCGGCCGCTCCGGTCGCTCCTCCAAAGGCGGCGGCGGACGCCGCGGCTCCAAGGGTGGCGGTCGCCGCGGATCCAAAGGCGGAGGTCGCTCCAGCCGCGGTGGACGCTCCCGTGGCGGTCGCTCCAAACGCTCCTGAGCCCTCGCCATAGCTCCTGACAAAAAGCCGCCCCCGGTCTTCGGGGGCGGCTTTTTGCGTTTTCACGTCCATCCGATCGTAGAACTACCCCTCGATCATCGCCTCAATCCGCTCCCGGGTACCAATCGAACTGCGCCCCCCGAGCCCCTCACAGGCCCGCGCCGCCGCGGCGTTGGCAAAACGAAGCACTCGCCACAAGGGCCAGCCCTCCCCCACCCCCAACGTCACCGCACCCAGAAACACATCTCCCGCCCCCGTAACATCCACCTCCTCAATCGAGCTGGCCTCCTCTCGCAACAACTCCCCATCCTCCCCCATCCCCGCAGCCCCCTCCTCCCCCAGCGTCACCACCGCAACTCGCGGCCCTCGCTTCAACAACCCCTCGCAGATCCCCTGCAACGCCCCCACCCCCGTCAAATCGCTGGCCACACGCTCCGACGTCACCACAACATCAAGCCAGGGCAACAACATCTCCGCCACCGCTCGCCCCCCTCGCTTAAGCTCCCCCACCACCGAGACACCCCGCGCTTTCGCACTCCGGGCCAACGCCAACTGCGCCGCCGGATACGCCCCGTCGAGCAGCAGCAGATCGACCCCCTCCAGCATCCCCTCGCTAACCTCCCCCTCCTCCAGCGGCGCCACATTGCCCGGCGTCACATAGAGCCGCCGCCCCACCTCCGCATCGAGAAGCACCATCGTCAACTGACTGATCCCCCCCTTACGCCGAAGCATATGCCGCGTCTCCACCCCCGCCGCCGTAAGCGTCCGCTCGATCTGCGCCCCCCGCTCATCATCTCCCACCACCCCAACCATCCCCACCTCGACGCCCCACCTGGCCAGCGCCACCGCCGCGGTCGCCGCCGTCCCCCCTCCCTGCACCGAAAACGTCGACAGCTCCCTGCGCGTCTCCCCTCTCCCCCGCGACTCGACCACCCCGATCTGATCCAGTGTGCAATAGCCTGCCGACAATACTCGCATCACGTCACTCCCTTCGCATCGCCCCGTCTCACGGCGCTTCTCTCTCCATCTATGCGTCCCACTATAAAGAATCACCCTCCTCACCGGAAGCGCCTCATCCGCCCCGAACAACGATGGTCATACTCGCCACTCGCGCTGCCCCTCTCCCCATCCCCGCCATCCGGACCTCCCCCCCTTGCTCACCCCTGGCCGACTACACCACCTGCCACTCAACCCTCGGCGCTTTCCACCCTCCTATACTCCGGCTGGCACCCGACCCTCACCCGGACCCCTCTCACACCCCTCCGGCTGGCACTCGACCCTCACCCGGACCCCTCTCACACCCCTCCGGCTGGCACTCGACCCTCACCCGGACCCCTCTGACATGCCCCCGAATGAGGGATAACCACTCATCCGAGGTATACCGTCCCCCCCTCAACTTCACACCCGCCCCCCGACCTTTCGCCTCTCCCTTGCCTCCCCCTCCCACCTCACCGCCAGCCGACCACAAACACACGCACCGCCCTCCTCCCGGCGACCTCCACTCCGGAGCCCGTTGCCTCGCCAGGATTTCCGTCCTAACCTCTCCCCACTACCACGGAACTCGCGCCCTTTAACGCAGCGCTCCCACACCCAGAGACCGCCATGGCCACCTCCACCTCCACGACGCCTGCCCCGACCACGCCCCCTGCCCCCGCAAACGCCGCGCAACTCAATGCGCACCTCAACACCCTGCACGACAACCGCCACACCTGGGCCAGGCTCCCCCTATCTGAAAAGATCGCCATGGCTCGCCGACTGCTGGAGCGCACCGTCGAGGTCGCCCCCCGACAGGTCGAAGCAGCGCTGCGCGCCAAGCGCATCCCCCAGAACTCCCCCCTGGCCGGCGAAGAGTGGCTGGGCGGCCCCGTGATCACCGCACGCAACCTGCGCCTGCTCATCGACACCCTCGAAGACATCGACCGTCACGGCAAACCCCAACTCAAAAACGGCGCCCTACGCACCCGCCACGACGGCCAGGTTATCGTCGACGTCTTCCCCCTGGGAACCCTCGACAAGCTCATGTACCAGGGCTTCACCGCCGAAGTCTGGATGCAACCCGAGGTGACCCCCTCAAACCTCGCCAGCCACACCGCCAGCTTCTACGACCAGGACCTCCCCGATGGCCACGTCGCCCTGGTGCTCGGCGCCGGAAACGTCGCCAGCATCGGCCCCCTCGATGTCGTCTACAAACTCTTTGCGGAAGGCCAGGTCTGCATCCTCAAGATGAACCCGGTCAACGACTACCTGGGCCCCTTCATCGAAGAGGCCTTCGCCGAGTTCATCGAACGCGGCTTCCTCGCAATGGCCTACGGCGGCGCCGACGTCGGCGCCTACCTCTGCCACCACCCCACCGTCGATGAGATCCACATCACCGGCAGCGACCTCACCCACGACGCCATCGTCTACGGCACCGGCCCCGAAGGGGAAAAGCGCAAAGCCAACGACGAGCCTCTCCTCAACAAACGCATCACCAGCGAGCTCGGCAACGTTAGCCCCATCATCGTCACCCCCGGCACCTGGTCCGAGAGTGAGCTTCAGTTCCAGGCCGAAAACGTCGTCACCCAGCTCGCCAACAACGGCGGCTTCAACTGCAACGCCGCCCGCGTCCTCATCACGCAGAAGGACTGGCCCCAGCGCGAGGCCTTCCTCAACAAGCTCCGCAGCGTGCTCAGCGACATCGACAAACGGTTCGCCTACTACCCCGGCGCCGAAGAACGCTTCGACACCTTCATCAACGCCAACGACCAGGCCGAACTCTTCGGCCCCCGCGAAGGCGGCGTCCTCCCCTGGGGCCTCATCCCCAACGTCCCCGCCGACGACACCGACAATGTTTGCTTCACCACCGAGTCCTTCTGCGGCGTGATGTGCGAGACCTCCCTCGACGCCTCCTCCCCCTCCGAGTTCCTCAAACGCGCCACCGACTTCTGCAACGAACGCCTCTGGGGCACACTCAGCGCCTCCATCCTCATCGACCCGCGCACCCAGCGCGCAGATGCCGCCGCGCTGGAGCAGGCCATCTCTGAGCTGCGCTACGGCAGCGTCGTCATCAACCACTGGCCCGCCGTCAGCTACGGCCTCGGCGTCACCCCCTGGGGCGCCTTCCCCGGACACACCTACCAGGACATCGGCTCCGGCATCGGCGTCGTCCACAACACCTTCCTCTTCGACAAACCCCAGAAAAGTGTCATCCGCGGCCCCTTCAAGGCCTTCCCTAAGCCCCCCTGGTTCGTCACCACCAAAAACACCGCGAAAATCGCCGAGCGCCTCACCCGCTTCGAGCTCAACCCCGGCCTGGCCAGATTCGCCGGCGTCCTCACCCAGGCACTGCGAGGCTAAGCTTCACTCCGCCACGCCCACCAGCACCCGGCCCTCCTCGACGCGCACCGGATAGCGCCGCACGTCGTAGCGGGGGTCGCTCAGGCAATCTCCCGTGGTGAAATCAAACGCCCAGTCATGCCGAGGGCACCGTACCTGACACCCCTCCACTCGCCCCAGCCCCAGAAACCCGCCGGCGTGCGGGCAGCGGTTCTCAATGCAATGCACCTCATCCCCCACCCGAAACAGCGCAAGACGCCTCACCCCCACAAACACAATCGTCCCCTCCCCCTCCTTCACCGCTTCCACATCCGACACGTCCACATAACGCGTCGCCTCTACGATCGGTCCAGCCACGTCGACTCCTTAACGCTTTCCTTCGATACCCTCAGAACTCACATGAAGAAAACTCCCCCAACCCTCCCCGACTTACAAGCCCGAGTTGACGCCTGGATCAACCAGTGGGACGAGGGCTACTTCAGCCCCCTCTCCAACCTCGCCAGGCTCACCGAAGAGCTCGGAGAGCTCGCCCGCGCCATCAACCACCTCCACGGCGACAAGCCCCCCAAGTCCACCGAAGGCAAAGGAGACCCCGCCGAAGAGCTCGCTGACATGCTCTTTGTGATCTTGGCCCTGGCAAACTCCCTCGACATCGATCTCGACGAGGCCCTCAACCAGGTTTTTAAAAAATACAACGTCCGCGACGCCGGGCGTTTCACCCCGCGCGAACCCTGAGCACCGGCCTCCGCCCAGGACTCACCCCCCGCCCTCACGCCGCGACGCCGCCTCACGCTCCTGCGCCGCCACATCGGCGGCGTATACAAAGTTGCGCACCCGCTCATCCTCCGAGTCCGCGATGACCTGAGGTGGCCCGCAGGCGATGATCTCCCCCTTATGCAACATCGCGATCATGTCTGCGGTGCGAAACGCCGACGCCATATCGTGACTGATCACGATACTCGTCACGTCGAAGCTCTCCTGGACCTCCATGATCATCTCCTCGACATACAACGACATGATCGGGTCCTGACCGGTGGTCGGCTCGTCGTAAATCAACAGCTGCGGCTCCGTCACAAGCGCCCGCGCCAGACTCACCCGCTTCTGCTGCCCGCTCGAGATCTGCACCGGCACCTGCTCGGCGATATCCATCAGCTTGAGCTGATCCAGCAGCCGGTCCGTGCGCTCGTGCGCCTCCTTCCTGCTGCACACGCGCCGCTCCACCAGCGGAAACGCCACATTCTCCCGCACGCTCATCGAGTCAAAGAGCGCCGCATGCTGAAAGAGCATCCCCACCTTCGTGCGCAACTCCCGCAACTCCCCCTCGCTCAGCTTCGAGAGATCCTGGCCAAACACCTCCACCGTCCCACGGTCGGCCTTGAGCAACCCCAGCAGGTGCTTCATCATCACGCTCTTCCCCGACCCCGAACCCCCGATGAGCGTGGTCAGCTTGCCGGTGGGCACCTCAAAATCCACCCCGCGCAGCACCTGATTATTACCCCACCCCTTATGCACCCCCTCCATCCGCACGATCATCTCGGCCTGCTCGGAATCATCTGACGCGTGCACCTCGATCTGCGACTTCGCCTTCCCCCCGATCAGCTCCTGCACCCGCGGGTCCTCGCTCTCGCGAATCTCCTCCGGCCGGCCCACGCAGATGATCTGACCGTCGGCCAGCACCGCCACCTGGTCGGCGATCCGAAAGATCGTCGCCAGGTCATGGCTGATCAGCACACTGGTCAGCTGGTACTTATGCGTGATCTCCTCAACGAGCTTATCGACGAACTCCATCATCACCGGATCAAGCCCGGTCGTAGGCTCATCAAAGAGCACCACCTCGGGGTTCGACACGATCGCCCGCGCCAGACTCACCCTCTTTTTCATGCCCCCCGAGAGCGTCGCCGGGTACTGGTCCAGGGCATGCCCCAGATCCAGCTCCTTGATAATGGTCTCCGCCAGCTCCTCGGCCTTCGCCCGCGCCATCGCCCCGTGTTCCACCAGCGCAAAGGCCACGTTCTCCCGCACCGTCAACGAGTCGAAGAGCGCGTAGTTCTGAAACATCGTCCCTACCCGCTTGCGCAACCGGTCGAGCGCCTGATCACCGAGCTCCGAGACATCCTGCCCGAAGAGCCGCACACTCCCCTTATCCGGCCTCAACAACCCGTTCATATGCTTGATCAACACGCTCTTACCCGAGCCCGACGCCCCGATAATGATCGTGATCTTCCCCGGCATCACCTTCAGGCTCAGCCCCTTTAAGACGTGATCCTCCCCAAAACTCTTATACACATCGACAAGCTCGATGATCGGCTCGCCATCCTCCCCCTCCCAGCGTGCCTCCCCGGGCAAGAGCAGGTTCTCGCGCTCCTCCGTCGCCTCACTTTGCTCCGCCACTGCCCACTCCCTTACCCGTACGACGGCCGGTGAAAGCTCACATTAAAGAGCAACCCAATCGCCACCATCATCGTCAACAGACTACTCCCCCCGTAGCTGAGCATCGGCAAGGTCAGCCCCACCACCGGCAACATCCCGGTCACCATCCCCAGATTGACCACCGTATGCCAGAAGAAAAGCGCCGCCACCCCCACCCCTACCAACACTCCGTAGCGATCCCTGGCCTTGCGAGACACATTGAGCGCCGCCGCGATAAACGCAAAGTACAGCCCGAGCAACAAGAGCATCCCCACAAAGCCACGCTCCTCGCCCCAGTTCGCCGCGATGAAGTCATTCTCATGCTCCGGCACAAAACCCTTCTGGATCTGCGTGCCCTCTTCATGCCCCTTCCCCCACACTCGCCCCGAACCAAACGCGATCATCGACTGACGCACCTGCCAGGACTGCCCGTGCGTATCCGCATCCAGGTTCATAAACGAGATCACCCGATCGCGCTGGTACTCCTTCAACCCGAACGCATACCCGAAGGGCAGCGCGATCACCCCGGCCACCGCCAGCGCCACAACGCTCTGCCAGCGCACCCCCTCAAAGAGCACCATCGTCCCGAAGATCGCCAGGATCACCAGCGACGTCCCCAGGTCCGGCTGATTAAACACCCAGAACACCCCCGAGAGCACAATCGCCGTCGGCGCCACAAGCTCCCGCAGCGAATAGCTCCCCTCCTTATTACGATCATTAAAATAACGGGCGGTCACCACAATCACCGCCAGCTTCAACAACTCCGAGGGCTGCACCAGAAACGCCCCGAAGTTCAGCCAGCGCTTCGATCCGTTGAGCTCCGTCCCGAACAGCGCCACCGCCACCAGCAGCAGCACCACCGCCCCAAACCCCACATAGGCCCAGCGCTGAAAGAAGCGCGTGTGGATCAACGTCACCAACGTGATCGCTCCCACCCCGACCATATACCAGACCGCCTGCGCCAGGTGGAAAGACGCCGGCGAGTTGAGCGAAGCGTTGCGTAGATTAAAGAGACCGAGCGCGGCGAGTAGGATGACGACGATCGCCAGCGGCCACTCGATGCGCTCGATGAGCGCCGCGCCACCTGTCTTTGCTCCCATCCTCATCGCGCCCCTCCCACACTCTCCAGGGGCGTGCTCCCCAACCGCACCTCCAGCGCATCAAACTCCTGATCCCGCGTCAGGTAACGATCAAAGATCTCCATGGCTACCGGCGCCGCCTCCGCCCCCCCGTGACCGGCGTGCTCCAGAAACACCACCAGCACGAGTTCCGGATCCTCATAGGGCGCGTACGCCGCAAACCAGGCGTGGTCCCTCAGGCGAATCTCCTTATCGCTATTCGCCACCCGCACCGCCCCGATCTTCGCCACCTGCGCGGTACCCGTCTTTCCGGCCACCTCGCTATGCTCCAGCTTTACATGCGAGGCCGTCCCCATATCGTCCTCCACCCCCATCCACAACCCGCGGCGCAACACCTCAAGTGACTCTTCATCAATCCCCACCTTCTTCCTCACCCGCGGCTCGTACTCAAACACAACCTCGCCACTCTGATTGCGGATCTCCTCCACCATCCGCGGATAGTAGAGGTCCCCACCGTTGGCGATCGCCGCGTACGCCATCGCCACCTGCAGGGGCGTCGTCAGCGTATCGCCCTGCCCCAGCACCGAGTTCAAGTCCATCCCCCGCGTATACCCGTCGGGCCCGTATTGCCGGTACCACTCCGTGTCCGGGATTCGGCCCGCCGACTCATGATTAATCGGCAACCCCGTCCGCTCCCCAAACCCGAAGCGCCGAGCGAACTCCGCCATCCGATCCATCCCCATCTCTTCGGCCAGCTGATAGAAATACACGTCACACGACATTGCCATCGACGTAAACGCATCGACATCGCCGTGCCCGCCCCGCTTGTGGCAACGCCAGCGCCGCCCGCCGAAGTGGTAGTAGCCCGGACAATCCACCTCATCATGAGGCTCATAGATTCCGTCGTGCAGCGCTGCCCACGTCCCCACGATCTTATAAACCGACCCGGGGAAGTAGGCGCTCACGCTTTTATCAAGCATCGGTTTAAAGGGGTCGTTATCGCTGCGCATCTTCTCCATCGCCGAGAGCCTTCCTGACCAGGCGTTCGGGTTGAAGTGGGGCTTGCTGTAGAGCCCCCGCACGGCCCCATCGCGCGGGTCCACCGCCACCACCGCACCGGCCGCATGGCGTCGCATCGCCTCATCGATGATGACCATCAGGTCGGCATCCAGCGTCGAGACCACATCTCGACCGGCCACCGGCTCAATGCGTTGGTACTCCCCGATCAGAAAACGCGTCTGCGACTCCCCCTGGCGGTTACCGCGGGCGTCGACCACCACGCGGTCCAACCCCGGCGAACCATGAAGCACTTCTTCAAAGGCGCTCTCCAGCCCCATCCGCCCCACCCGGTCGCCGGGACGGTAGCCATAGGCTCGCAGCTCGCGAAGCTCACTGCGTCCCACCTCGGCCACAAAGCCTACGGCGTGGCCGCCCACATGGTGCAGGGGATAATGCCGGTGCGCCGTCGCCCGAACCTCAATCCCCGGAAGACGCAGCCGATCCTCCTCCAGACGGGCCACCTCCAGACGCGGGACATCGCGCCGCAGCAGCACCTCGCCGCGATTCGACTCCACGCTCTTGCGAATCCGCCCGAGCTCCGCCTCCGAAAGGTTCATGTAACGCTTGAGCAGCGCGTAGGCCTCCTCGTCGGCGTGGCGCCGGAAGATATGCGGCACCATATACACATCAAACGAGGGGCGATTCTCCGCCAGCGCGACCCCGTAGCGATCGAGAATCCGACCGCGCGGCGCCGACACCTCCACCTGCCGAATGATGTTCTCGGTGGCGGCGCGGTAGTAGCGATCCCCCTCGATCACCTGAATCTGCCACAGCCGCAGCGCGATGATGCCAAAGGCCATCAGCACCAGTACCAGCGTCCAGCCGTAGCGCGCGCCGTACTCCGCCAGCTCACCGTGCCTCCCCCGTGTTGGAAGGTCGCCTAATCCCATCTACCTGCCTGTGCATCGGTCCTCGCCAGTGGCCTCAGGACCGGAACTCCAACACGTTACGCCCTCGCCGGGGATCCATCAAACGATCCAGACGTCCCAGCACACGCCCCACCACAAGGGTCGCAAGCGCCGTCGCCACACAGCTCGTCCACATCTGCCAGGCGATCGAGGCCATCACCCCCTCACCCGACTCCGAGAGCGTGAGCACCAGCAGCATCACCAGGCTATGCACAAGCGTCGCCAGCGCCGCCACAATTCCCCGCGACAGCCCCCAACTCCCCTGCACCCTCCCCCGAAAGAGCTGCATCATAAAAAACACCGCCACAAGCCCCAGGCTGTAGATCCCCCCCACGCCACCGACCAGCCACTCGATCGGCCAGAGTAAAAGCAGCAACGCTACACCCCCGGCCACCATCGTCCGCTCCAGCCCCAGATACACCACCACCGATATCGCCAGCTGGGGCACCAACCACTCCCCGAACCAGCCACCGATCGCCCCCTGGGCCACAAGCATCAGCCAGGCCACCATCACCACGATCAGAGTCGACATCCTGGCTACTCCGCCCCGGCGATCACAAAGACCTCTTCCAGCCGCGAGAAGTCCACAGAGGGCTCCACCACCGCTTCCTGAAAGAGCCCCCTCTGCGAGGCCTGCACCTCCGAGACCGTCCCCACCACAAGCTCCCGCGGAAAGATCCCGCCCATTCCGCTGGTCACCATCACATCGCCCACCACCACCTCATCGCGCTCCGAGAGGTACGAGATGCGCCCCTGATAGTCGCGCTCATGCCCCAACCCCTCAACCACCCCCTGCGCCCGGTTTCGCTGGCTCACCACATCGATGCGACTGCGCGGATCCGACACAATCACCACGTCGGCATAGCCCTCAAAGACCTGGTGCACCTGACCCACCACGCCCTGCGCGCTCACCACCGGCATCCGGGGCTTAAGCTCCACGTCGGTGGTGATCTGAACCTTCAACACACGAAAAAACGGAGAGGTATCCCGCGCGATCACACGCGCCGGAATCAGCTCATACTCGGGATGTTGCTCGCGAAACCCCACGAGCTCCCGCAACCGCCCGTTCTCCTGCAGCACACCGATCAGGCGCGTGTTCTCTTCGCGCAACCGATCGACCTCCTGGCGAAGCCGCTCGTTCTCCTCACGAAGCTCGCCACTGCCCGCTCCCCCGAAAAAGCCCGTAACACCGAGCATCGCGCTGATCTGCGTCTGAACCCACCCCATCGGCACCGCCGCATAGCGCGCCGGCGCGCCGACCTCATGGCCCGGCGTCGCCCCCGCTGATGTCGCGAACATCACCAGCGGCACCAACAACAGCGCCATCGCCACAACCTTGCGACGATGATGTTCAAGCCATGCGAGCAACATCCGGGGCTCTCGCTTTCGATGAAGGAATTGGACGAAGAGGCTCCACCACACGCATCAATACGAGTGGTCGGCAACCTCACTGAGCAGCTCCATCTCATCGAGCGCCTGGCCACTTCCAAGCACCACCGCCGACATCGGATCGTCGGCGATCAGCACCGGAAGACCGGTCTCCTCTCGAATGAGAATATCCAGATTCTTGAGCAGCGCGCCGCCGCCCGCAAGCACGATACCCTTGTCGACGATATCCGCGCTCAGCTCGGGCGGGGTTCGCTCCAGCGCGATGCGCACCGCCTCAACAATCGCGTTGATCGGCTCCTGCAGCGCGTCGCGGATCTCATCGGAGTTGACCTCAAGCGTCTTGGGCAAACCTGCAACCAGATCTCGCCCCTTAACCTCCATCGTCATCACCTCCTCGGTCGGGTAGGCGGTGCCGATGGTGCACTTGATCATCTCCGAGGTCCGCTCGCCAATGAGCAGGTTATACTTTCGCTTCATGTGCTGGATGATCGCCTCATCCATCTTGTCGCCACCGACGCGCGCCGACTGCGAGTACACGATGCCCGAGAGGCTGATCACCGCCACCTCGGTCGTACCCCCGCCGACATCGACGATCATATTGCCGGAGGGCTCCGCAATCGGAAGCCCCGCCCCGATCGCCGCGGCCATCGGCTCCTCGATCAGGTACACGTCGCGCGCACCTGCCTGAAGCGCTGACTCGCGCACCGCCCGCTTCTCCACCTCGGTGATGCCGTAGGGCACACAGATAATGACCCGCGGTGAGTAGAGCTTGCGACGGTTATGCGCCCGCCCCATGAAGTAGCGCAGCATCGCCTCGGTGATCTCAAAGTCGGCGATCACGCCGTCTTTCATCGGACGAATCGCCACGATGCTCCCGGGCGTGCGCCCCAGCATCTCTTTGGCCACGCGCCCCACCGCCTTAACGCGCTTTCCCCCGCGCGCGTCGCGCTGCACCGCCACGACCGACGGCTCACAGCACACAATGCCCTTGCCCTTGGCATATACAAGGGTATTGGCCGTGCCCAGATCGATGGCCAGATCATCACTGAAGAGGCCGAGGAGCTTGTTGAACATGCGCCTTTCCTGTAGGTGACGTGCTTCGACGGTCGACCCGCCACGTGGGAGTCGACCCGCGCCCTGGATGCGGCGCGTAAGCAGCTCGTCTGCTAACAAAGATCGTTAAAGTAACACAAGCGAAAAGACCACCGTCACACCCTCGCGATAGCCCGCTTTCATAGCGATTTTACATCGCGTTACAGGCCACCTCATCGCGAGTGCGGCGAGCTTGCCAACCCGATCCCGACTCGTTAACATCCCCCGCCTTGAGCCGCCCGGCGGAATTGAACCTATTGCACCAGGCATTGATTCCACCTGCACTGGTGCGCGCGCCTTGTCCTGGAGACACGAGCGCGCCGTCGGCCCTCGTTAAGAATTGTCGCAGGAGTTACTTCCCCATGCTCGATCAAATGCGCCGCTCCACCAAAAGCGGCTTCTCTTACATCCTCGTCGGTCTGCTGATCGTCGTCTTCGCGGTCTTCTTCGGCGCTCCCGCCGACGGCTGCCGCCCCTCGGGCTCCCGCGCGCTCATGGCCAGCGTCGATGGCACCGACATCTTCACCGAAGATGTCAACGTCATCTACAACCGCTATTACGGCGCCAACCGCTCCACGACCCTCGACGACACCTACTACGAGCAGCAGGCCACCGCGCTCAAAGCCGTGCTGGCCATCTACCTGCTCGCCGACCGCGCCGAAGACGCCGGACTGCGTGTCAGCGATGAAGAGTTCGCCGAGTACATCACCGACGGCTCGCGCAACGTGGAGTTCCTGAGCAGCTACGGCCGCACCGGCCAGTTCGACGGCCCCTTCTACGAGCGCTACGTCAAATTCGGCCTCAGCGTGCCCCTTCAGCGCTATGAGGCCTTCAAGCGCCGCGAGCTCCTCGCCCGCAAATACCTGGCCATGCTCGACATGCAGGTTATCGTCGCCCCGGCTGAAGTGGCGGAGCTCCATGAGCTCCGCAACACCCGCATCAACCTGGAACTTGTGAAGTTCTCCCAGGAGACCCTGGCCGGAGCCCTCGATCTCAGCGACGAGGCCATCGCCGAGTTCGTCGCCAACAACGGCGAGCGCATCTCGACCTATTTCGAAGAAAATCGCGAAGAGTTTGAGACCGACGCGCGTGTTCGCATTCGCCGCATCTACATCACCAAGCCGGCCGAAGCCGCCGAAGACGCCGACGCCCTGGCCCGCTACGAGCAGGCCAAGACCCGCGTCATGGAGCAGAACGAAGACTTCGCCGCGGTGGCCACCGAACTCTCCGAAGACTACGCCCGCAGCCAGGGTGGCCTGATGGACTGGACCACCCCCGAAAACCTCGACGCCGCCATCGCCTCCGCGATCGAGGGTGCCGAGGTCGGCGAAGTCCGCGAGGTCGAGACCGACTTCGCCCGCATGCTCGTCAAAGTCGAAGAGCGCGAAGAAGCCGGCGTGCCCGAACTCAGCGAGGTGCAGAACGACATCGCCTCCACCCTGCTCCGCGAAGACCTCGTCGACCAGCGCGGCGCTCAGATGGCTCAGCGCCTCCACGCCCGCGCCAAAGCCGATAACAGCTCGCTCGAAGACGCGCTGGCCGCCATCCAGGCCGAAGTCGCCGCGGAAACCGAAGGCAGCGAAGCTCCGAGCACCGAAGCCGCTCTCTGGAACAGCCTCTCGGTCGAGACCACCGGCATGTTCAACAAAGAGGGGCAGCAGATCCCGGCGATGTTCCGCGCCCAGCTCGCCGGCATGAACTTCGGCCGCAGCTGGAACGAGATCCCCAAACTCGGCCAGAACACCGAGCTTCTCACCGAGACCTTCAACCTCTCCGAAGACAATGCGCTGCTCCCCCGCGTCGCCCGCGTCGACAACACCCTGGCCGTCATCCGCCTCAAGGAGCGCGAAGATGCCGCCGAGTTGGAAGCCGACGCCCGCGCCGAAATCTCCTCGGAGCTGCGCGCTGAAAAGGTCTCCGAGTTCCTCGGCCCCTGGCGCTTCCTCTTCGTCAATCCGCTTGAAAGCGCCGGCCACTACGTCGACGCCGCACTGGAAGAGGGCCTGGAGAACGGCACCATCAAGCTCTACGAGAAGTCCAGCCCCGCCGCCGAGAAGGTCCGCACCATGATCACCCAGGATGACCCGCTGGCCGACCTCGTTGGCGCCGCGAACTGACCCTGGCGCTTTAAAAATTAGCCCCCGCCCCACACTGGGTCGGGGGCTTTTTTATGCGCGCCACAGCCCGCTCCCCTTCAACGTCAACCGAATCCATACCACGCGACCTGCACGCCCCGGCACACGGCACGACAGCGTGGAGATGCCCACCAGCACCCCCTTAAGCCACTCGCCCTCCCCTACCTCCCTAACTCATGCGGACCAACAAGCCCCCCTCTCCCCGCGCCCTCCCTGGGACGCCACCGGGACCACGCTAAGCAGCTCTGTCCACTTCCCTTGCCCGGCTGCACCCAACTTCCCCAATCGGCCATCTAGACGCACCTGGAGCCCCCACAGCCCTATAAGCGTCCTCAACCAAAGACGGCCAGGAAAGCCACCGCGTTTCGCGTGCACCCCACCGCTGAGAAGAGCGCATGGACGGAAAGTTCCGAAACGCAAAGACCCCGAATCGCTTTTCGCGATTCGGGGTCTTTTTAGAGCGGGAGACGGGATTTGAACCCGCGACTTCAACCTTGGCAAGGTTGCACTCTACCACTGAGTTACTCCCGCATGGGAGTCGTTGCCACCTCGGCGACAACGAGGAGGTTTATAGAGCTACCGGACAAAGGTGTCAACACACTTTTCTGCAAAAATAATCACTTCGCGAGTTCGCCCAAATGCCTCGCTGCGACGGGCCGCACAACGAAAAAGCCCCGAATCGCTTTTGGCGATTCGGGGCTTTCTTAGAGCGGGAGACGGGATTTGAACCCGCGACTTCAACCTTGGCAAGGTTGCACTCTACCACTGAGTTACTCCCGCCTGGGAGTCGCTGCCACCTCGGCGACAACGAGGAGGTTTTTAAGTCAGAGCGTGAATGCTGTCAACAGCTTTTCGCACAAAAATGACGCATAATGACTCAGCGCGTCATTCTTTCAGTACGTCGGATCTTCCCACGCCTCATCCTCAAGGTACTCCTCGTCTTCCGGGTAAAACTCCTCGTCATACGCTTCATCGAGGTCGTCGTAGTACTCCTCGTCTTCGACGATCACCTCTTCTTCCGAGCTTCCTTTGAGCGCCCCCCCACTTCTACCGTAACGCTGGATCAGCTTCTCCTGCAGCTCCTCCCCCAGAGTGACGCCGGGAGCCAGCTCCACGCGTCCAATCCCTTCGCGGCTGGGCACCATAATGCGGGAGTTGAGCGCATCGCGAATTCGCCCGCGCCGCTCAAACTCATACTCAGCGTTGTCGATCGACTCGACCATCTTCTGAGCACGAATCTCGGCCTCGATCTTGGACATCGGCTCGCCCTTGGAGTCGGCGATGATCCGCTCTCCATCGATCTCCTTGCCGATGACATCCCTCTCCGTGATGCGCCAATCCGCCTCAGCCGGCTCACCGTTGACCAGGAGCTCATCGCCCTGCTCTTCGACCTCCCAGCCCTGCGATGGCCGGCGCTCGCGAACCCGAGGCTCTGGAGAAGGCTCAGCCACCGCCCCCGAGCCCTCGTAGGGGCGAAACGACGGAACCTCCTCGAGCTCCACGTCGTCTTTGCCGGGCTCCGCAGTATCACCGAACATCATAGTCGCTGCGACAACCGCACCGATCCCGAGCGCCGCCACGCCACCAAGTGCCAGGAGCTTGCCTCTGCCCCCTCCCTCCTTCGGAGCGCTCTTTGACGTGCTGGTGCCTCCAGCGGCCCTGGCCGACGCTGTGCTCACCTCATCGACCACAAGCTCAAAGGCGCCATCGTCAAGTTGGTGACTTTCCACCGCACCGTTTCTACCGGTGTTGGGTTTCTTCGTGCTCATACCTGCTACTCCAGCAACTCACAGACTCGAGGGTCTTGCTCGGAAACGCATCCTAACGGCCTCTCCTACTATAACAAAAGCCGGCGAGGATCACCTCGCCGGCTTCTGTAGCCCGAAGGGGAGGTAGAGCGCCAGGGGCGCCTACCTCCAGGCAATCACGTACTCGCCGTGATTATTTCGCCTCTTCGAACTCAGCGTCGATGACATCGTCGTCATCATCGCCGCCCTTCGTGTCTGAGCCGGCGTCGGCACCGGGCGCTTCGCCACCGGTCGCCTCATACATCTTCTCGGCCGCCTTGTGCATCAGCGCTTCGAGCTCTTCGATGCTCGAGGCAATCGCGGCATCGTCGTAGGCGTCGATGGCCTTACGAAGCGCCTCCACTTTGCCCTCGATCTCGCTCTTCTGCTCGGCGTCGAGCTTATCGCCGAACTCTTTGAGCGTCTTCTCGGCGGAGTGGACCATCGCCTCGCCCTTATTACGCTGCTCGGCCTGCTCTCGCTTGCGCTTGTCGTCCTCGCGGTGCTCTTCGGCCTCGCGCACCAGCTTCTCGACTTCATCATCGGCCAGGCCGCTGGAAGACTCGATGCGAATCTTCTGCTCTTTGCCGGTGGCCTTATCCTTCGCCGAGACATGCACGATGCCGTTGGCGTCGATATCGAAGACAACTTCGATCTGCGGCACACCCTGAGGAGCCGGCGGGATGCCGTCGAGGTTGAACTTCCCGAGCGTGCGGTTGTCGCCCGACATCGGACGCTCACCCTGGAGCACGTGCACCGTCACCGAGGTCTGGTTATCGGTGGCCGTGCTGAACACCTCGCTACGCTTGGTGGGGATCGTGGTGTTACGCGGGATCAGCGTGGTCATCACGCCACCCTTGGTCTCGATACCCAGCGAGAGCGGGGTCACGTCGAGCAGCAGCATGTCGCTGACGTCACCGCTGAGCACGCCGGCCTGGACCGCCGCGCCGAGGGCCACCACCTCATCGGGGTTCACGCCCTTATGGGGCTCTTTGCCGAAGAAGTCGGCAACCTTCTTCTGCACCAGCGGGATGCGCGTGGAGCCACCGACAAGGATCACCTCATCGATATCGCTGGCCTTGAGGTTGCGGTCTTCCAGGGCCTTGCGGCAGGGCTCAAGCGTGCGGTCGATGATCGGCTCGATCATCGCCTCGAGCTTCGCGCGGCTCAGCTTGATGTTGAGGTGCTTCGGCCCGCTCTGGTCCGCGGTGAGGAAGGGAAGGTTGATGTCGGTCTCCAGCACGCTGGAGAGGTCGATCTTGGCCTTCTCAGCAGCTTCCTTGAGGCGCTGGAGCACCATCTTGTCGCCGGAGACGTCGATGCCGGTGTCCTTCTTGAACTCCGCGATGAGCCAGTCGATGATCTCCTGGTCAACGTCATCACCACCGAGGTGGGTGTCACCGTTGGTGCTCTTCACCTCAACGACGTCCTCGCCGACCTCCAGAATGGAGATATCGAAGGTACCGCCACCGAAGTCGAAGACCGCGATGAGCTCTTCTTCGGTCTTCTCCAGACCGTAAGCCAGCGCCGCGGCGGTGGGCTCGTTAACGATGCGCTTGACGTCGAGACCTGCGATGCGGCCGGCATCTTTGGTGGCCTGACGCTGAGCGTCGTTGAAGTACGCCGGCACCGTGATCACAGCCTCCGTGACCGACTCACCGAGGTAGCTCTCGGCCGCCTCTTTAAGCTTCATCAGGATCTTCGAGGAGATCTCCGGCGGGCTCAGCTTCTTGCCGCGAAGCTCAATGTGCGCGTCGCCGTTATCCGAAGACACGACCTTATAAGGTACGCGATCCGCTTCGTTCTTGAGCTCCTTAAACTTCAGGCCCATGAAGCGTTTCACCGAGAAGATGGTGTTCTCCGGGTTGGTGATCGCCTGGTTCTTGGCCACGCGGCCCACCAGCACATCGCCCTTGTCGTCAAACGCAACCACCGAGGGAGTCGTACGCGAACCTTCCTGGTTGGCGATCACTTTGGGCTCTTTGCCCTCCATCACTGCCACAACCGAGTTGGTCGTACCCAGGTCAATTCCGATCATTTTGCCCATTTTGGTTCTCCTTAAGCTGGAACAATAGGTCCGTGGGGCCCGGCCACCGCCCGTCACCTCAGCGTGCGAGCCGACGGCCTTTTTGGCCCTCTTCATCTGTCAGCGCCAATCCTAGGCACACTTCATTCATCACCAAACGTTTTTTCAGTAAGCGTTCTCTAACCCTCGCCCCCGCCGCCCGAAGGCTTACTCGAGGACGACGAAGAGGAGCCGGCGTAGTCCTGCGCGTACCAGCCCCCTCCCTTGAGCTGAAAGGAGTTGGCCGAGATCATCCGCCCGACCTGCGGACTCCCGCATTTGGGGCAAGCCTCCGGATCGGGATCCGAAAAACGCTGGATCTCTTCGAAAACATGGCCGCAGCCGGCGCAACGGTATTCGTAGATAGGCATGAGCTCTTACCTCCTGATAGCTCAGGCTCGCGCAAGCCTCTTTGTGGAACGCAGACAACGCGCCCGAGCTTGCGCCAGTTTGGATGAGGGTGACCCGCTTCGATTCGTGTGACGTTCGCCATCACACTGCCAGATGACAGGCACGACCGGGCCAGATCGCGCCCAAGGTATACACAGGTCACCAAGCGTCAAGCATTGATTCCGGCCGGTCGCGCATCGGCCCCTGCCCCACCTGCGACCGGACGTAGAGGAGAATTGATTCAGCCTACCAGCGCGCTGGAGAGTGCCCACCAGATCCGCTCGGTCTGCGTAACCAGCACCGGCAGCGCCAGACGCGCATAAAAGAGGGCCAGCCCGAAGAAGACCGCGCTGAAGACCGCTTTGCTGCCCTCCATCCAACCGCCGGCGCGCGGCAACCGCTGAATAAGGCCGGAGAAGGTGCCAAGCACCAGAAAGAGCAGCCCCAGACCCAGCGCGAAGATCGAGAGCAACGACCAGCCCAGCAGCACATCGCCCTGCTGAGCGACGTACACCAGGATGCCCGCGACCACCGGACCGATGCAGGGCGCAGCAATCGCCCCGGCCACAAGCCCCATCACAAAAGCACCGCCGAAGCCGGCCCCGCCGGCCTGGCTCAGACGCGTCTGCAGCCCGCCGGGAAGTCGCATATCCCAGGCGCCCAGCGTGCCCAGCCCCAGCACCACAAAGAGCAGCGCGATGCCCAGCTGCACCCCCGGGTGCTGCAAGAATCCGCCAAACACCGTCCCCAGACTCGCCGCCATCACTCCGAGCACCGAATAGGTCACCACGATGCCGAATACGTAGGTCAGGCTGAGTAAAAACGCCTCTCGCCGCGTGGCGGCCTGCCGCGCGCCGAAGACACCGATGGTGATGGGAATCAGCGGATAGACACAGGGCGCAAAACTCGAGAGCACCCCGGCTCCGAAGACCAGCATAAACACCGCCCAGAGCCCGCGCTCTTTGAGCGCGTCGGAGAGCCACCCTTCGGAGCCCGCGTCGCGCCCCTCAATCGCTGCGTCCAGGCGCTCGTTGAACTCCTCCACACCGAGCTTACCCTCAAAGCTGGGGCCGCGGAGGAACTCCCCATCGGGGCTCTCAAACGCGATTCGAGGCAGGCCTGACACTTCAAAGCGTTGAATGGCCGCAATTGTCTCGGCGTCTCCGGCCTCATAGTCGAGCTTCAGGGTAACAAACTCCTCTTCGAGGCGTTGGCGCACCTGCGGGTGCTCGAAAACTTCCCGCTCCATCTCCCCGCAGGCCAGACACCAGTCGGCAGTAAAGTCGAGCACGATCGGGCGATTCTGGGCTCGGGCAAGCGCCTGAGCTTCGGAGTACGAGGTGATCCAGCCCACACGCTCCCCGCCGGGCGGGGGCTCGGTCACCCCGAAGGTCAACGCGTAGAACCCGACCCCGGCGAGCGTCACACCGATCACGCGCCAGACCTTTGCGCGAGAAGACAGCTCAAACCAGGCGCGGCGCAGGGTCATCAACGCCATGCCGGCCACCACCAGAAGCCCCCCGGCGGCAAGCATAGGCCACCGGGGCGCCACCGCAGCTCCCTCGCTGGCATACACCAGATCAGGCCACGCCAGCGCCACCAGCAGACTCAACCCCACCCAGACCCTGTGTAACTTCGCCTTTGAACACATCGGCATTCTCGCTCGTCTTCTTCATCTCACGGCAACCTCGCGACCGCCTCGCCAGCATGATACTAAGGGGCGCGCTGGCCGAACCTAGAGCAGAAATCCTATGAACACCAAGCTATTCCGCCGAAGCCTCCTTCTCATCGTCTTGAGTCTGGCCCCCTTCAGCCTCACGGCGCCTGTGGCCTTTGCCCAGGAGTCGGAGTTTGCCCGGCCACTGGCCCGGCCCTGGCTGGGGATCATCCTGGGCGCAAGCGACGGCACCGGCGTGGAGGTCGAGCTTGTGCTGCGCACCTCACCGGCCGATCAGGCCGAGCTTCGTCAGGGCGATCGCGTCATCGCCGTCGATGGTGAGCCGGTGCGCACCGCCGGCAAACTTCTGGCACTCGTGCGGGGAAAGCGCATCAACTCCACCGTCGACATCACCGTGCGGCGCGGCGAAGAGGTTTTAACGCGCAGCCTGCAGCTGCCCGCCTCCCCCACCCCCGATGAGGTCGCGCGCCGCCACCTGGTGGGCGCTGCCGCTCCCGCCCACGAACTTCAGCCCGCAGATGGCGCGCCGCTTCCAGCCGAAAGCCTGGATGGCAAACCCTACCTCCTCGACTTCTGGGCCACGTGGTGCCAGGCGTGCAAGCTGGCCGAGCCGCGTATCGCCGCCATCGCGGAACGCTACGATGAGCGCCTCACCATCCTCACCATCAGCGATGAGGAGCCCGCGGTCGTTCGTGACTACCTCCAGGGCAACGACGCGCGTCACTCCCCGGTCTACCTCGACACCGACCGCGCGCTCACAGAGGCCTTTCTGGTGCGCGCGCTCCCTACCTACGCGCTGGTCGGTGCCGACGGCCGCGTTTTGGAGGTGGCCTTTGGCGTCGACGAGATCGATCGCATCGAGGAAGCCCTCTCGCGCGCGCTTCCCTCCTCCGACGCCCCAACCGCCTCACCGGAGGCCGCGGAGTCCCGCAAAACGGACTCGCCAGATACGGCCACCGAAGAGCGCCCCAACACCGACCCCGGCGACACGTCGCCCTGAGCGCGCAGCACCTCCGGAACCGGCGGAGCATCGCCGGGCAAAAGCACATCCAGATCGCCGAAGGCCGCGCAAACGCGCGGCCTTCGGCATGTTTCACTTACTCAAAAAGTCTCACTCAGCGGCCTGCGCGCTCAGCAGATCCATCACCGCCTTGGGCCGAAAGAGCGAGAAGAGCCCGTCGAAGCAGCGGCTCTGCTCCATCACCACCACGCGGTTCTCCGGGTTGGTGAGCGTGCGGCAACGTCCCATGATCGTCTGGTCGGTGGTGTCGACGCCGTCGATGTTGGTGAGTCGCTCCCAGGCCAGAAGCTCCACGTTCACCCCGCCCATGTATTCGAGCAGACGCGTGAAGTAGTTGGCCTGCTGCGCATACGCCGTCTGCGAGCTGATGGGGCTCGACGCCGAGTAAATCACCACCGGCTTGGTCACCCCGTGGCGCACTTCAATGCGGCGCAGATACTGGTAGTGCGACTCCACCATATCCTGGGGCACCGCGTAGCTGCGCAGCGCCACGGCATCACCGGCATTGACGAAGGGAAGCACGACCTCGGCAAAGGCCTGGTCGATCGCCGCCTCGTCAACCTCGCCATCGGCGTAGCGCGCCGCGATCACACCCGTGATGTTCTCCCAGTGGAAACCGGCTGCCACCTTCGTCTCTGGCGAAGCCTCTTTGATGGCGTCGACCGCCTGTCCGAAGAAGTCTTCAAACGCCTCGAACTCGGCCTCCGAGATGGGCTCCCCGTCGGGCCCGGCCAGAAGACCATCCATCGCGTCGCCCACAATGATCCAGGTGGGCTGATGGGTCTCGGCGACCTCCGTAAGATCGGCGATGAGATCGTCGACCATCTCCTGGCGCGTGAACCCGTAGGTGCCCTCCCCTTCGATGTTGGTGCCCTGGTTGAGCAGACCATCCCAGCGCACCAGCCAGTCGCCGCGCTCGCGCCAGAAGTCCACCACAATGCTCAGTTCGGAAACGAGCTCCACCTCGGCCTCCTGACCGGCCAGGTCTACTTCCGCGACAAGATCATCGGCGCGAGCCGCCAGACGCCCGGCAGGCGTACCGCTGGTGGGGAACGCGTTGGCGTCGCGCGGTTCAAAACGCGATAAGGGGTGCGCGTGGTACTCGCCAACAACCGTGGCGATCTCATCGTAGGACTTCACCCGCAACAGGCCGTGCGCCGCCGTGGCGTTGACCACCTCCACCGACTCCGAGCGGTTCGCGGCCAGTGCCAGCGCATCGCCGTGGTGGATGCCCACGCCGATCTGCGACTTATCCAGGGAAAGCGGCGCGGCCGGCTCCAACTCAGCAAAGGGATCTTCATCTCCCCCACACGCCATCAGGCTTCCCAGGGCCAGGCCGGCCGCAACCAGCGCTCCGGCGCGGTAGTTCGAGGTGGAACGCTGCAATCTCGGGGACTTCGAAAAGGTCATCACATAACTCCAGAGGTTGATACACCACGGGCCGAGCGCCGCGTTTGCAGCCCCGGCCCGCGAGGATCGCATCGATGGCTCGCCAGTGTGGCGAGCGTCGAGGCTTTAGTAAATGATCAGGTCGTCGCCACCGCCGGCTTCCAGGTCGCTGAAGTCGGTACGCTCTTGACGACGCTTTTTCTTCTTCTTTTTCTTCTTCTCTTCCTCGCGCTCACGTTCGGCCCGGGCTTCGGCCTCGGCACGGGCCTGAGCCTCGGCCGCTGCAGCGTCTTCTTCGCTGTAATCAGGCCGGCCCGCCGAAAGATCGACGGTGGTATCGCCGCCGAGCAGCGAGTCGACCGCGCCGGCGTGGCGATCGACGGCCTCCGAGCGCTGCAGCGCACGCACCCGTTCGGAGACTTCGGCCTGTTGAGCCTGCTCACCTGTCGCCAGGCGGTTGGCGGCACGCAGCTCCGAGAGCATGCTGCGGTCGCTGAAGATCATGGCGAAGGTCCCAAAAAACTCGCGCTTATCTTCCACGCGCAGCTCCGAATCCCGGTCTTCCCAGGTTGCACGTACCAGCACCTCCTCACCAAACACCTCCCCGTAATCCGAGGAGACGGCGCGACCGTAGCGGCGACTGGCCTGCGCCAGGAAGGTCTCAAAGCCCACGTTCTCGACATAGTCGCTGTTGTAGGCCACGACCACCCGGTAGAGCTTGCCGTCCACGAAGAGGTAGTAGCGCTGGGCAACCTCGTCGCGAACGCGCAGAAGCTCCTCGTTATTATCTTTATTGAACTCCCCGGAGATGATGCTGACCTCGTAGCCGGTACGCGCACCTCGAAGCGGGGTGTGGCTGTCTTCGACGGCACGAGCGCGGTCGAGCGCCCGCTGGCGCGCACGCTGCATGGCCACCCGGTCGCCTCGCAGGCTCTCATCGTCGCGCACCTCCTGGATCATCTGCTCGCGCAACTTCTCAACGACCTCATCGCGGCTGTCGCCCCACTCGATCGCCCCGAGCATCCCGGCGATCCCCTCCTCGGCCGTGGCCTGAGACGAGAACGCGAGCAACACAAAGGTGAGCATGGCCAGGAAACTGAGTTTTCGCATCGCAATCCTCCACCGGAGATTGAAGAGACGCCGCGGCCTGATGGCGCGCCGACGTCGACGCGCTCAAACTATCAAATGGCCCGGGCCTCAACAACCCGCACCACCGAGGCGTCCCGGGTCTGACGGGGGGATTGCACCGTCGATTCATCGAAGAGTTCTAAAGTTCACCCGGTCGCCGACCTGTGCTGCGCTCAACACGACGGCCTCCACCACGATAGTCACCCTCGGCGCATCAGGACGCCATCGTGAACGTCGCTCAACGTAAAAAAGCCCGCACCGACGGGGAGGTCGGTGCGGGCTTTTTTTAATCACGCAATGATGCCGATCAGCGAGGAGCGTCGAGCCTCCTTCGCGTCACGCATCACTCGCCGGCGTCTTCGCCGCGCTCAGCCAGCGCTTCTTTGCGGCTGAGCTTGATCTTGCCGCTGCGGTTGTCGACGGCGATGACCTTGACCAGGCACTCATCGCCTTCGCGCAGCACGTCTTCGACCTTGTTGACGCGACCCTCGGTCAGCTCCGAGATGTGGCAGAGGCCATCGACGCCCGGGAGCACTTCGATGAACGCGCCGAAGTCCACGACCGTCTTAACCGTACCCAGGTAGATCTTGCCGACCTCGGGCTTCTCGGTGAGACCTTCGATGATCTCGATAGCCTGCTGGGCCGCGGCCTGACCGGTCGAGGCGATGCGCACGGTCCCGTCGTCGCTGACGTTGACGGTGGTGCCGGTGGTCTCCTGGATGGCGCGGATGGTCTTGCCGCCCGGGCCAATGATCGTGCCGATCTCGGAGACCGGGATCTGGATGGTGAGGATGCGCGGGGCGGTCGCCGCCAGATCTTTGCGCGGAGTGCTCAGCGCCTCATTCATGATGTTGAGGATGTGCAGGCGACCTTCACGGGCCTGCATCAGCGCGTCGACCATCGTCTGGCTGCTCAGCCCCTCGATCTTGGTATCGAGCTGGAAGCCGGTGATGCCCTTCTCGGTGCCACAGACCTTGAAGTCCATATCACCCAGGTGGTCTTCATCGCCGAGGATGTCGCTGAGGATGACCAGGTCGTCGCCCTCTTTGATAAGACCCATGGCGATGCCGGCGGTGGCGTGCTTGACCGGCACACCGGCGTCCATCAGCGCGAGGCTGCCGCCGCAGACGCTGGCCATGGAGCTCGACCCGTTGGACTCAAGCACATCGCTGACGATGCGGATGGTGTAGGGAAACTCCGAGGCCTGATCGGGCAGCGAGGACGAGATGGAGCGCTCGGCCAGCGTCCCGTGACCGGTCTCGCGGCGCGAGGTGCCGCGCAGCGGCTTGGCCTCACCCACGCAGAAGGGCGGGAAGTTGTAGTGCAACATGAAGTTGCGGGTCATGTCGCCTTCGAGCGTATCGATGCGCTGCGCGTCGCGCTCGGTGCCCAGCGTGGTGGTCACAAGCGCCTGCGTCTCACCGCGGGTGAAGAGCGCCGAGCCGTGAGCCATGGGCAGCACGCCAACTTCGCAGGTGATCTGGCGGATATCTTTGGGACCACGGCCGTCGATGCGGATCTTGTCTTTGACGGTCGCCTTACGCACGACGTCTTTCTTAAGATCACCGAAGGCGTCCTTCACATCGCCCAGGTTCTCCGGGTAGTCCTTCTCGAGCTTGGCGACGATCTCGTCTTTAAGAGCATCGAGCGCCTTATAACGCTCGAGCTTGTCGGCCACCGCCAGAGCTTTCTTGAGCTTGGTACCGGCAGCCTTCTTGACGGCCTTGTCGATGGCGTCGTCGCGCTTGGTGACGTTGACGACCATCTTCTCTTTGCCGATCGAGCGCGCCAGCTTCAGCTGCAGGTCGAGCACGTCCTGGACGGACTCACGGCCGAACTCAAGCGCTTCCACCATCACGTCTTCGGGAACTTCATCGGCCAGACCTTCGACCATCACCACGGCGGTGGGGCTGATCGCCATGACCAGATCCAGCGAGGAGCGCTCGCGCTCTTCGAAGCTCGGGTGGGCGATGAACTTGCCATCGACCAGGCCCACGCGCACGCCGGCCACCGGGCCGTTCCAGGGGATGTCGCTGATCATCAGCGCGGTCGAGGCGCCGGTGATGCCCAGGATGTCGGTGTCGTGGATACGGTCGGCGCTGATCACCCACGCGATAAGCTGGGTGTTGTTCATGTAGCCGTCGGGGAAGAGCGGACGACAGGGGCGGTCGATCAGGCGGCTGCTGAGCACGGCCTTGTCGCTGGGCTTGCCTTCGCGCTTGAAGTAGCCGCCGGGGATGGTGCCCGCCGCCCACATATTCTCGACGTAGTCGCACATCAGCGGAAAGAAGGGCAGATCGGGACGCTCGCCACCGGCGGTCGCGGTGCAGAGCACCATCGAATCGCCGTACTGCACCACCACCGAGCCGTTGGCCTGACGGGCCATGCGGCCGGTCTCGATGATCAGTTCACGGTCCCCAAACTTTGCGCCTTCACGAATAATCGCCATATCTTTCTCCTCAAACATTGTCGCCGCACACAGGGCCGATCCCCGCGCTGCGGTAGTTCAAAAAACGAGCCCGTTGAGCCCTGCCCCGCAGATGAACCCTGGCACCCTGCCCCGGCCTACGGGCCGGCGAGTGGACACCAGAGCATCGTCGAGAACAATGTGACGGGGGGACTCGAACAACTTTGGTAGGGCGCGATTGCGTAGCATGTAACAGGACTCACCAACGCTCAATCTGCGCTGAGGGGGCCTGTTACAGGCTACCCTATCGAAGCCAACGTCGTCGTTGTCCTCTCCCTGAATCGTCGTGTCGACTCAGGCTCGTAACGAAATTGCCCCCGCCGAGCCATCTCAGCGGGGGCAAAAGGTCTTACTTACGCAGGCCGAGCGCCTGAATCAGCTCTCGGTAGCGGTTGACGTCGGTCTTGCGAAGGTACGCAAGCAGACGGCGACGCTGGCCAACGAGCTTAAGCAGGCCGCGACGCGAGTGGTGATCGTGCTTGTGACTCTCAAAGTGGGTCTGCAGCTCATTGATGCGGTTGGTCAGCAGCGCCACCTGAACTTCGGGGCTGCCGGTGTCGCCTTCACCGCGCTTGAACTGTTCAATGATCTCCGCTTTGCGATCCGGATGCAGGGCCATGGGGTTCCTTATGGTCAAAAGTAAAATGAATTGCTCCGGTACGCATCAACTCCCCGGCAACCCACCCATGGAGAGTAGGCCGAGGCTGCGTACGGCGCGGGACACTAGGGGCGCCCCGGCCTAAAGTCAAGCTCGCAAGGGCTTCAAGGCGACTCCAGCTGGCGCTCGGCCCCGGGCTCCGTCAGCTTGAAGATCCGCGCGCCAAAGGTACCGCAGAGTCTGGGCCCGCGCGCAAACTCCCAGTGGATGTAGACACGGCCATCGTGGCTGACCACCTCCTCGGGCACTGGCGAGACCGAGGTGACGTTCCAGGCGACGATGATCGCCTGGCCATCAAAGAACTCATTGCCGGAGCTCTCCAGGCGAACGACATCCACCACCTCCCCCTTCTCCGCGTCGATGACGATCTCGAGGCGAGCCATCAGCTCGAGGTTGTTGAGCGGATCCCAGACGGGAAGATCGGATTCGATGCGACGCACAAAACCCTCGGCCCACTGCGGATGAATGTAGCGCCGGTGCATGCGCGCGATCATCGTGGCGTGCGCGGCCGATGCGGCGTTGACCTGGGTGTGATTCCCGACCTGAATATGGGGCACGAAGTTCTGCAGACTGGCGCGCAACTTCGCGCTGTCGCCCTGCCAGCCGCTGAGCAAGCGCCGGCGTTGGGAGGCGCGCGCGTCGGCGATCTCTTCGGCGCGCTCCGCATCCCTCTCCTCAAACACCTCCTGGTACGCCTTCATATCTCGCCCGAAAAGGCGCGCCGGCCCCAGCGTCTCATCGGCCACACCGGCAGACTCCGGCTCGGGTTGAGGGGCGACGGGCGGCTCCTCCTGAGACTCGGGCGCGTCTGCCGACTCGGCGGTACGCTCGGGAAAAAGCGGCGCCTCGGCGGGCTCTTCGGCGGGCAACCTCATGGCGATCTCGTCCGACGACGGCTCTGGCGGCTCACGTTCAGGCGCGACATCTTCTTTCGGCGCGCTTGCTGCCTGCGACGCCGGCGCGCTGGCCTCCCTGTCGATGTTCGAAGGCTCTTCCGCCCGGGCGATGGCGGCATCTTCCGCTCCCTCATCTTCGCGGGCGCCTTCCAGGTCCTCGTCAGTGACCTCGCTCTCGCTGGCAAGATACTCCGGCGCATCCGGCGGAGCTTGCTGCTCCGGGGCGCTGGCCTCCTCTTCGGGCTCAGGAGGCTCGGCATCTTCGAGCGTCGTCTCACTGGCGACCATCTGCACATCGGTGCTCTGGGCGACCTCGGCGACAAATTCGGCGTCTTCAGGCTCCTCGTCGGCCGGCTCGGGGTTCTGCAGTTCCACAGCGATCGCTTCGTTGGTGGGCTTTGGAGGCTCCGGTGACTCGTCGTTTTCTTCTTCCTCGGGCTCTTCTTCGGGCGGCGGCTCTTCAGGGAGCACAGGCTCGATCGGGGCAGGAACTTCTTCTTCCGGCGGCGGATTCTCGCGCGGGGGAGGATCTTCTGGCGGAAGGTCGGCATCGGGCTCATCGAATTGAGGTTCCCACTCCTCGAGCACAACCTCGACGGCTTCCTCCTCAGGTGGCTCCTCCGGGGGCGGAACCACCACCCAGGCCAGCGCTGCCGCTGCCAGCAGATGCGTAAGCACCGAGGCAGAGACCCCCACGAGCATCCCTCCTGCTCTCTTTGTGCTGCCTGGCTTCATCTTGTCAGCATCTCGATGCGGCGGTAGAACGACCCGGTCGCTGGCATCCTGCCAGCCTCAGCGCGCCGCGCCCACCTGAACTCCAGCCAGAACGTTGCCCCATGCTCTCATTCTTCCCAAAGACGCGCGTGCTCCCGGCCATGCTCACCCTGACATTGCTGCTGCTCGTCGGCTGCGCGCCGCAGATCGGCTCGGAGTGCGCCTCCGACAACGAATGCCCCTCCGGGGCTCGCTGCGACCTCTCCGTCGAAGGTGGCATCTGCACGGTGCGCGGCTGTCGCCCGGGCGAATGCCCCGATGAGTCGACCTGCGTGGTGCTCGACCGCCACACCAGCTTCTGCCTTAAGAGCTGCGAGAGCGACGACGCCTGCCGTGAGGGCCATCGCTGCTACGAGGCCGGCGGTCAGGCCGAGACGGACTATTGCTTCTCGGCTGACTGAAGCTCATGACGCTCAGGGCTCAATGCCCTTTCGGCGCATGTAGGCCACGATCTCTTTGAAGATCCCGTGCCAGATCGCAAGCTCGCGGGTATCGAGGCGGGCGCGCAGAAACACCGATCGCAGGCTGCGCATGATGTGATCGTTGCTGCTGCCCTTCACAAACTCAATGGCTTCGAGCGCCGCCTCGGCCTGACCGAACATCCGCGTGAGCCCGGCCATCGGCGCCGGCTCAAATTCGGAGTGCCACGCGTTCTGCGGGGCGCTCACCGGCGCTGCAACCACCTCGCCGGCCTGCATCTTTCGGGCGGCGCGGGACACCTCCCAGGCCATCAATAAAACCGCCTGGCCCAGGTTAATCGAGCTGTAATCCGGGTTGGTGGGGATCGTGACCACCGCCTGGCAGCGATCGAGCGCGCTGTTCGGAAGCCCGCTGTCCTCCCTCCCAAAGAGCATCGCCACGCGGCGGCCCTTTGCGGCCTCGGCGATGAGCTCGGCGGCGGCCTGCTCCGGCTCCACCACCCGCCAGTGGGCCGAGCGCGCCCGGGCGGTCAGCCCCACGGTCATCACGCAATCATCGAGCGCCTCATCGAGCGTCTCAAAACGCCCCATGCGGTCGATCGTCTCGTGGGCGCGCGGGGCGCTGATAGCAATGCGATCGCGATCGGCATGCGCCGGGTTCACCAGGCGCAGGTCCTCGATGCCGAAGTTCTTGGAGGCGCGCACGGCGTTGCCGATGTTGATGTCATCCTGGGGCTCCACCAGCACCACGGACACGTTCTCAGTAAGACTCGTCATAGCGTTCTCGAAGACAAAAAAAGCCCGCTCCCATTGAGAGCGGGCTTGGAGCGACCGCGTCGCCCGAAGATCAGGAGTCGTTGCGGCGACGCGAGTTGCGAAGGAAGGTCGGCGTATCGATCTCTTCCTCTTCCGTGGCGCTCAACCCGCCGGGAACCGCATGGCTGCCGGTGTTCGAGCGCAGGAAGGACGCGCGACGTTCGGTAACCGAGTCCTGCGCGCCGCGATCGTAACGCGGGCTGCTCTGGTAGGCGGGCGCGCCGCGCTGCGCAGGCACGCTCTCAACCACCTCTTCTTCCTCCACGGGGGCCGGCGCACGGGGCGGCTCAGCCTGACGGGGAGCAGCGGCCACCGGGGCCGACTGACGCGTGGTCGACTCGCGACGACGGCTCATCTCGCTGAAGTCCGAGCTCTCGGCCCGCGGCTTATCAAAGCCCGTAGCGATGACGGTCACCATCAGCTCATCGCGCATATCTTCTTCGATGACGTTACCGAAGATGATGTTGGCGTCTTCGTGCGAGGCCTGCTCGATGAGCATCATCGCGTCGTTGATCTCGGTGAGCGTCATGTCGACGCCGCCGGTGATGTTGACGAGGATGCCGGTGGCGCCCTCTATCGAGACATCTTCGAGCAGCGGCGAGGAGATCGCCATCTCGGCGGCTTCCAGGGCGCGGGTCGGGCCGGAGGCGCGTCCGGTGCCCATCAGCGCCAGCCCCTTGCCGGTCATGATCGTACGCACGTCGGCAAAGTCGACGTTGACCAGACCACGCACGGTAATGAGATCGGAGATCCCCTGAACCGCATGCAGCAGCACCTCATCGGCCTTCTTGAAGGCTTCCAGGATCGTGGTCTGCTCGCCGGCGATCGCCAGCAGGCGCTGGTTAGGGATCGTGATCAGCGTATCGACCGCGCTGGCCAGGTTGCGGATGCCCTCATCGGCGGAGCGACGGCGGCGGCGCCCTTCGAACTGGAAGGGCTTGGTGACCACGCCGACCGTCAGCGCGCCCTGCTCGCGGGCGATGCTCGCGATGATCGGCGCCGCACCGGTACCCGTGCCACCGCCCATCCCGGCGGTCACAAAGACCATATCGGCGCCCTTGAGCGCCTCGGCGATGCGGGTCTGGTCTTCGAGCGCCGAGTTGCGACCGACGTCCGGGTTGGCGCCGGCGCCAAGCCCTTTGGTCAGCGCGCCGCCAAGCTGAATTTTGACCGTGGCGAGGTTGGTCTCCAACGCCTGCAGGTCAGTGTTGGCCGCGATGAACTCCACGCTGGAGATCCCCTCGGTGATCATCGTGTTGATGGCGTTGCCACCTCCCCCACCCACGCCGATCACTTTAATATTTGCCGCGTTTGAGACATCGGCGTCATCGAACTCGAGCATACCTTTTCCCTGGACTCCTGAGTCAGAACTGAACATCTGCGCCCACCCGTGGGCGGGCGCAGATGATACGCCTCAAGGCGCGCTTACCGCAAGGACGGACTTGGTCGTCGCGCCCTCTTCTTGCCAACGAACAACGGTGGTACCCCGCGCCTTGTTTCCACATAAAGCTGAGACTTCGCGCGACGATAGCACCGGGCCCGGTGGCCAGCAAGCGACTTAGAACATCTCGGCGAGCCACTCGCGCATGCGGGTGGTGAGGCGCTGGTAGAGGTTGCCGTTGTTATCGCCGAAGGGCAGCCGCTCGGGGGCCTTGGCGCCGTGCTGCACAAGGCCCACACCGGTGGCGAACTTCGGGTTTCGCACCACGTCGACCAGCCCGCCGATGTTGCGCGGCACACCGCGTCGCACCGGCAGCCCGAGGACCTCCTCGGCGAGCTCCGGCATGCACTCCAGCAGCGTGGTGCCGCCGGTGATCACGACCCCGCCGGAGATAAGATCCTCACAGCCCGACTCTTTGATCTCGCGGGCCACATAGGCAAAGATCTCTTCGACGCGCGGCTCGATGATCTCGCTGAGGATCTGGCGGCTCAAGATCCGCGGGGGACGCCCGCCCACCGAGGGCACCTCGATGGTCTCTTCGGCGCTGACCTTGCCGGTCATCGCGCAGCCGTAACGCTGCTTGATGCGCTCGGCTTCGGCCATCGGGGTGCGAAGGCCCACGGCGATATCGTTGGTCAGGTGGTTGCCGCCCACCGAGAGCACCGCGGTGTGCACGAGGCTGCCCTGGCTGTAGATGGCGATGTCGGTGGTGCCCCCGCCGATGTCGACCACGGCCACGCCGAGCTCTTTCTCATCGGAGCCGAGCACCGCCTCGCTGCTGGCGAGCTGCTCCAGCACGATGTCGGCCACATTGAGACCGCAGGCGTTGGCGCATTTGACGATGTTCTGAACGCTGGTCACCGAGGCGGTCACAATGTGGACCTTGGCCTCCAGGCGCACGCCGGTCATGCCCAGCGGCTCCTTGATGCCGTCCTGCTCGTCGATGATGTACTCCTGCGGGATCACGTGCAGGAGCTGACGATCCATCGGGATGGCCACCGCGCGGGCCGCATCGACCACGCGATCGAGGTCGCCGCCTTTTACCTCTTTGTCTTTGATCGCCACGATGCCGTGGGAGTTAAAGCCCAACACGTGGCCCCCGGCGATGCCGGCGTGCACCGTGTTCACCTCGCAGCCGGCCATCAGCTCGGCCTCTTCCACGGCCTTCTTGATCGAGTTGATCGTGGCGTCGATGTTGATGACCACGCCTTTTCGCATCCCCTTGGAGGGGTGCGAGCCGATCCCGATGACATCGATCCCCTCGGGAGTCACCTCGCCGATGATGCAGGCGATCTTGGTCGTCCCGATATCAAGCCCAACAACAATCTCACCATTTCGTCGATTCGCCATACCGCACCTTCCCTGGTCTCGGCCCGAACCCCGTGCCCTCGCCACCCCACGTAGCGACCATCACGAGTCCAGAAACATCTACAAACGAACGTCCATCACATCTTACAAGCGGTCGTCGCCACGCCTATGGCGACGATCCGGTCGAGGCCGCGTCCTCGCGCATCCATGGCTCGGTGCGCGGCCCCACAGTCACGCGACTCAAGTCGCGCTCCTGGTCAATCAACACATACTCCGCGTCCATCCCTCGCCGAATCAGCGAGGTCTGAACGACTTTCAATCGGCTGAGGCGATCTTGCCAGCGGCCCCAGCCCAACCGAATCTCCGTGCCCGTCTCGGCGGTCACAAGGGAAAGTCCCAGCGCCGCGTCGAGGTGCAGCTCGCTTAAGGGCTGCTGCTCATCGAGCTCCATCGCGTGGTAGAGCTCCCACACCGAGAGCGCCTCAAGCAGACGCTGGCGGGCCTCATCTTCGACGAGGTCGGCACGCGTCAGCCCGGTCACCAGCGGAAGGTCCCAGAGCCCCTCGATGCTACGGGCGCTGTCCATCGCCAGAAATACCTCACCACGGGTATCCGCAAGCCAGATCCCCTCATCGGCGATCAGGGCTGCGGGCTCGTATTCTTCAATCGTGATGCGCAGACGGTCGGGCAGGCGGCGCTCCACATCGACTGAGCGCACGAAAGGAAGCCCGCTCATCGCGCTCTCAATGCGGCGCGGATCGACGTTGAGGATGTTCTCGCCAGCGATGCGCTCGGCGGCTTCGAGAAGTTCGCGCTCCTCCAGGTAGTTGAGCCCCTCAACATCGAGGTAGTTCACCTGGAAGTACTCGCTCTGCATGGTGTGGCTGTAGCCCTGAAGCACCAGGTAGGGCAGCCCCAGGCCCACGGCAATCACCGCCAGCGACGTGCCCAGGCGACGCGCCCAGAGCCATGCCGTCTCTTTACGGCTGGCAGCGCGCTGCTCCCGGCTCGGCTTTCGCCGATTATGTGCACGTCTCTGAAACACTACCTACTCCCACAACATCCGCCGCAATCGATGCGGCAACACAACCTGCGTAACGTCGAAGTCTCAACGCTGCCTAGCGACGGCGATCGAGTCTTGCGCCGGAGAGCATCAACTCCACAAGCGCTTCAAAAGACACACCCTGAGCCGCGGCCATCTTGGGCACGAGGCTTGTGGCAGTCATCCCCGGGATGGTGTTGACCTCCAGAAAACGTCCCTGGGAGGTGGTCACATCCCCTTTGAAGTCCACGCGAGCCACGCCCCGGCACCCCAGCGCGTGATACGCCAGGCGCCCGAGCTCTTCGAGGCGCGCGTGCAGCGGCCCCGCTTCCAGCGCGTCATAGCGCGTCTGCTGGCTCTGGTACTTGGCTTCGTAATCGTAAAAGGTCTTCGCGGCGGTGATCTCAATGGCGCCCAGACACACCTCACCAAAGAAGCCCACGGTGTACTCGGGGCCTTCGATATAGTCTTCGACCAGAAGCGCCGAGGCCGGATCATCGCTGAGGTGGGTGCGAAGATCGCTGACCGCCGCCTGCAGCTCCTCCGAGGTGTTGCAGATGGCCACGCCGAAGCTGCTGCCGGCGTCATTGAGTTTGACGACAATCGGAAGTTGCAGCCCTGCATTTTCGATGCGGCTTACGATCTCCCGTGCATCGCTTTTGCCGATGTCACCCATGCGAAGCGCCAGGCCGCGTGCGACCGGCACACCCACATCCGCAACCGCCTCGCGGGCCCGTGCCTTGTCCATCGCCAACGCCGAGGCCAGCACCCCACTTCCGGTGTAGGGAATCCCCACGCACTCCAACAGACCCTGCAGAGAGCCGTTTTCGCCAAGCCCCCCGTGGCTTCCGATGATCACGGCTGCCGGCTTATCGCCCACCAGACGCGCCACGTCGGTGGCCAGATCGTAGACGGTGACCTCGTAGCCGCGAGCGCGCAGCGCCTGCTCAAACGCAGCGCCGGTCTTCAGGCTGATCTCGCGCTCTGGCGAGTCGCCGCCGGTAATGACACCGACGGGCTTTCCCCGAAATGTTGTGACATCAAGCTCGCTGAACATCCGTGTTCACCTTAGCGATTTTTCCTGCTCGATAAGTTGCGCCCACCCGTCAAACCCGACGAAGCGGACCTCCGGGCGAAGCTCCACTCCAAACTCTTCTCGTACCCGGTGTCGGGCCAACGCCATCAGGGCGATGAAGTCGGCCGCCGTTGCGTCACCGGCGTTGATAAAGAAGTTGGCGTGCAGCTCACTGATCTGCGCTCCGCCAACGCGGTGTCCCTTAAGCCCGACGGCCTCGATAAGGCGGCCGGCAAAATCACCCTGCGGGTTCGCAAAGGTGCTGCCGACGCTGGCCAGGCGGTAGGGCTGGGTGCGATTGCGACGTTCCTTGTCTTGCCGCACCCGCGACTTCGCCTCTTCGACGTCGCCGCGCTCCACCTTTAACACTCCGCTGAGCACCACATCGCCGTCGCTTAGACCGGCATGGCGGTAGCTCAACTTCAACTCGGAGGCCGGGTACGTTCCCACGTGCCAGGCGCCCTTTTCTTCGTCGACGCGAGCCAGCGTGCAGCTCTCCAGCACTTCCGAGAGCTCACGCTCGCGGGTGCCTGCATTCAGCGCGACGGCACCGCCGAAGGTGCCCGGGATAAGCGAGAGAAACTCCGCGCCTACCCAACCCTCGCGCAGCAATCCACGCACAAGGTGCGCGTTCACCGCGCCGGCTCCGACCGTTGCCCTCGAAGCGTCAAGCTGCCAGGTGGCCAGCTCTCCGCTCATGCGAACCACAACGCCGTCGATGCCCTCGTCGGGAAAGAGCGTGTTACTTCCGAGCCCGACCCAGACCAGGCGGCGCCAGTCAGGCCCGACCGCCGCAAGCAAGAGCATCGCATCTTCGAGAGAACCCACCTCTACGAAACGCCTGGCCGCGCCACCGATGCGCAACGACGAGCGACGATAAAGAGGCTCGTCGGCGCTCACGCTGCTCTGGCGAGCCTCGCTGGCAAAACGCTCCAGACGCTCGTCCAGCGGCGCTGACGGGTGCTGCCAGGCTATGGTTTTGTACTCGCTCAGCGTGGCCGCCCGTCGTTGGTGTGTTCGTAGGTTCCGCCTTTAAGACGAGGCAAAGAATACACGAGCACGCAGGCGTCGCAACCCGTTCTTTGCCACACAATTTCCCCTTAATTTTCAATACGATACACGAAAGACCTGAAGCAAAAATTCAGATTTTCAGGCGACCCTCAAGAGGGTTCTTAGGCCTGAAATCTTGCCTCAAAAGTATTACTTTAAGCCCCGTTCAGGGTAGTTCACCGCGTCCCATGGCCAGCAAAGCGCTCGCGATGGTCTCTGCGGCGTCCGGACGTCCTCGTCGGCGCGCCGCTGCAGCGACGCGACCGAGCGATTCGGGGTTTCGCATCAGGCCGGCGAGCAGGTTAACGGATCGCTCGGATCCCAACTCGGAGTCGTCGAGCATGACGCCGGCGCCGGCCTCGACCACCGAGCGCGCGTTGAAGCGCTGATGATCATCTGCGGCCTGGGGAAAGGGAACGTAGATCGCCGGGAGGCCCAGGTTAAGAACCTCGGCGATGGTGGTGGCGCCGGCCCGGCAGATCAGAAGATCGCACCAGCGGTAGGCTTCCGCCATATCATCGATGAACTCTTCGACCACGACCTTGCCCTCAAAGCCCTCGTAGCGCGGGCGCACCGCATCGGCGCGATTGCGACCGGCCTGGTGGCGCACCTCAAGGCGCGACTGCAGAGCCCCCATCGCCTTAAACCACCCGGGGAGGTGTTCGTTGAAGCTCCCTGCCCCGCCGCTGCCGCCGATGATGAGGACGCGAAAGGGCCCCGCAGCCGCCGGGGGCTCGTAGGTAAAGGTGCGGGCCAGCGTCAGCAGCTCTTCACGCACCGGATTTCCCGGCACCGAGTGCGAGACGCCACCGAGATGCTCGGCGCTCTCTTCAAAGGTCAAAAACGCGTGGTCTACCACCCGGGATAGGAGCTTGTTGGTGAGCCCCGGGATGGCGTTTTGTTCCATCAGCGCGGCGGGCACACCGCTGAGCGCGGCGGCCAGCGTGATCGGCCCCGCCGCATAGCCCCCGACGCTCACCACCGCAGTGGGGGCCAACCTCTTGACGATGCCTCGGGCCTGAAGACCGCTTCGAGGCAGGCGCGCGAGCCCTCGCGCAAGCCCCAGCGCCCCGCTGCCCTTAAGGCCCACCACATCGACGAGCTCCAGATCGTAGCCCAGCTTCGGGATGACGCGAGCCTCAATGCCCCGCTCCGTGCCCACAAAGGTGACGCGCGCCCCGGGAGCGAGGCGCTCAAACGCCTGGGCCACGGCGACCCCGGGAAAGAGGTGACCACCGGTGCCGCCTCCGGCGATCACCAGATGAGGAGGGGTCTGCGAATGAGATGTCATGAGGAGTTCCGTGCATCAGTGAGCGAGTTAGCTTCGAAGATCATCGCGGCGCTTGAGGATGTTGCGGCGCTTGCGCTCCCAGCGGCGCTCTTCACGGCGCGCGGCGCGAAGATCGCGCTCGCGCTCCCAGGTATCTTCCTCATTGCGCGAGATGTTGAGCACGATGCCGATCGCAAAGAGGCTGATAATCATCGAGGTGCCCCCGAAGGACACGAAGGGCAAGGTGAGCCCTTTGGTGGGCAACATGCCGGTGACCACAAAGAGATTGGCCATCCCCTGCAGGGCAAAGAGCGAAGTGATGCCAAACGCCAGGTACATGCCAAAAGGATCAACCGCGTTGAACGCCACCCGGTAGCCGCGCCAGAGCATGCCGATAAAGAGCGAGAGCAACACCACCACGCCGATAAAACCGAGCTCCTCGGCGATGATCGTGCCGATGAAGTCGTTCCAGAGCTCGGGCACATAGCCCAGCTTCCCGGCTCCGTTCCCCAGCCCCCGGCCGGAGAGCCCGCTGGCGCCAATGGCGATGAGCGACTCGCTGATCTGGTAGCCGATGTCCTGGCGGTGGCTCCACGGATCGAGGAAGGCCAGGATGCGCTTCATGCGATACTCGCTGTTGCTGATCGCCACATAGGCCAGCCCCGCCCCGCAGAGGGTCATCACGAGCAGGTAAGAGAAGCGCGCCCCGCTCACAAAGAGCAGCAGCATCATCATGCTGATGAGGATCACCGAGCTGCCGAAGTCAGGCTGCAGCATCAAAAGCCCCACCATAAGTCCAATGATCACCAGATGGGGCAAAAACCCGATGGTGAACGAGCCCATTCGTTTGGCTTTTTTGCTCACCGAGTAGGCCATAAAGATCACGGCGGTGAGCTTGGCCACTTCGGCCGGCTGAAAGGAGAGCCCGCCCAGGCTAAACCAGCGCCGTGCGCCGTTCTGCACCACCCCGATGCCCGGGATGGCTACCAGGGTCAGCAGGAGCACCGTGCCCAGCAGGATCGGGTAGACCAGGCGCTTGTACCAGCGGTAGTCGAATTGCAGCGCGAAGATCAAAAGCCCCACCCCGAGCACCACACGCTGGGTCTGGCTCCAGAGGAGCACGTTGTGCGCCGCCATGCGCTGACTGGCCATCACGGCGCTGGCCGAATAGAGCATCACCAGCCCGTAGGTCACCAGCGCCCCTACGAAGAAGAGCAGCCAGATATCCCAGCGGCGTTCGCTGTGGCCGGCAACGCTATCGCGGCTTTCGCCACTCGCCCGGCGAGTCAGGTTGGAGAGAAGATCGCTCGACATGGGCCCTCCGTGGCCACGGCGTCGTTCAACAACAAAGGCTGGCGCTGCTCAGCGCAGCTTCAGGCTCGCCAGCGCCACCAGGCTGAGCATAATGGCGATGATCCAGAAGCGCACAATAATCTTTGGTTCCGGCCAGCCCTTCATCTCAAAGTGGTGATGAATCGGGGCCATGCGAAAGACGCGCTTTCCGGTGAGCTTGTAACTTGTGGTCTGGGTGATGACGCTGAGCGCCTCCACCAGGAAGATGCCGAAGATGATGGTCGAGAGCAGCTCGTGTTTGGTGACCACCGCCAGGGTGCCCAGCGCGCCGCCCAGCGAGAGACTTCCCACATCGCCCATAAAGACCTGTGCCGGGAAGGAGTTGTACCAGAGAAAGCCCACCCCCGCGCCGATGATGGCCGCGCAGAAGATGGCCAACTCCTGAACCCCCTCCACCTTCGGGATCATCAGGTATTTTGCGACATCGAAACGCGAGACGACCTGAACGCCGTCCACAACTTCGGTGTAATGGAGCACCGTGGCGGTGCTCCAGGCCAGGATCAAGAAGGTGCCCGCGGCGATGATTACAGGTCCAATGGCCAGGCCATCGAGCCCGTCGGTGAGGTTGACGGCGTTGGCCGTGCCCACAATCACGAGCATCGCAAAGGGCACATAGACGTACAGCGGCAGCGTCAGGCTGAACTTCTCGGTGCTCACAAAGGGCAGGTAAAGCTCGGTGGAGTAGCTAAAAACGTTGCTCTTAAACATCACGAGCATCATCGCCAGCACCACAGCGAACTCAATGCCCAGGCGAGCCTTGCCGCTGAGTCCGGCGCTGGAGCGACCGCGGATCTTCATGTAGTCGTCGAAGAATCCGACCACCGCAAAACAGACCGTCACCCCCAGCACCACGCCCACATAGGGGTTTTTGAGGTCGGCCCACAAAAGCGTGGAGACGACGACGGCGAAGAGAATGAGCACCCCGCCCATCGTCGGGGTGCCGGCTTTGCTGAAGTGGGATTGAGGTCCGTCATCGCGGATGACCTGGCCAATCTGCTGGGCCTGCAGCTTTCGGATAAACCAGGGGTAAAGCAGAAAGCTGACCATCAGCGAGGTCAGCATCGTGGCGACGACCCGGAAGCTGACGTAACGAAAGACGTTCAGCCAGGTGAATTCGTCTTTGAGCATGAAGAAGAGTTCAAAAAGCATGGCTTATGCCTCGCTGGAGTATGGGCCCGGCCGGCCAGACGCGGGGTCGTTCGTAAGAGCGTCGACGATCGTTTCGAGGCGTCCGCCCCGGCTGCCTTTGAGCAGAACCGCCCCGCCCTTGCGAGCGCCAACCCACGCGATGAGGTCATCGGTGATGCTACTGAAGGCGCGCACATCGAGCTCCGGCTGCACCTTAAGGGCGCTCTGAGCCATCCGCTCCGAGAAACCGCCCACAAAGGCCAGCCCGTCGATCGCCTCACGGGCTGCCACCCAACGCGCAAGTTCGGCGTGGGCATCGCCGGCGCCCTCCCCCAGCTCCAGCATCTCGCCGAGCACCGCAAAGCGGCCCTCGCAGTGGCGCGACGTGGCCCAGCGTTCAAAAGCCTCCACTGAGGCTCGCACGCTGGAGGGGTTGGCGTTGTAGGCGTCATCCAGGATGTGCACACCCCGGACCACGAGCTGGCGAAAACGTCCGCCGGGCAAAATCAGCCGGGAGAGCGCCTCGTTGAGTCGCGTCTCATCAAGCTCAACCTCGCCAGCCGCCAGCGTGGCCAGCGCCGCGGCGAGGTTGGTCGCATTGTGCATGCCCAGGAGCGGAAGTGACAGGCTGAGCTTTCTAGAATCAACTTCAAGACTTACGTCCATCCCCGGAGGCTCGCCGGGGGCATGCTCACGCAGCGCTATCACGCGCACCCGCGCGCCCTCCTCGGAGCCGAAGGTCCAGACCTTCCCGGGAAAACCCTCAAGTATCAGTTTATCTTTTTCACTAAAGGGCAAGATGGCGTGGGTGTCGCCGTCGGCCGTCTCAAAGATCTCAGATTTGCCGCGCCGGATGCCCGCCATCGAGCCAAACCCCTCCAGATGCGCGCTGCCGATCGAGGTGATCACCCGCGCAAAGCCCGGCGCCAGGCGCACAAGCTGGGAGATTTCGCCGACGTGATTGGCGCCCATCTCGCAGATCAGGTGGTCGCAGTCCTCGGGGAGTGCGCAGAGGGTGAGCGGAACCCCAATGTGATTGTTTAAGTTTCCGGGTGTCGCCCAGACTTTGCCCCGGGTCGACCAGAGCGCAGCGAGCAGCTCTTTGGTGGTGGTTTTGCCGTTGGAGCCGGTCACGGCGACGGTCTGCATGCCTCCGGCGGTGGCCTCCTGCCAGAGGGCGTGGCCCAGACGCGTGAGGGCCTCAAGTGTGTCGTCAACGACCAGGAGGATGTGCCCGGCTGGCGATTCGGCGTTGGCATTCCACCAGTCGGCGTCGACGAGCGCGGCGGCAGCGCCCCGCTCAAAGGCCGATTGTACGAAGCCATGACCGTCGAAACGCTCGCCGCGCAGCGCCACAAAGAGCGCGCCGGGAGCGATGGAGCGGGTGTCTGTGCTGACGCCGCTCACGTCACCATCGCTCGGGCCATGCAGCGTCGCGCCCGCATGCTCTGCGATCTTCTCGAGGGTCCAGGTTGATATTCGAAGCGTGCTCATGACTTCCCCCTGGCCGCCGGTCTGCGGGTTTTAAGGACGGTCGCAGCGAGGGCGGCGTCATCGAAATGACGGCGCTCCCCGGCAATCTCCTGGTAGGTCTCGTGGCCTTTGCCGGCGATGAGCACAACATCGTCGGGCGCCGCGTCGCCGACCGCGATCTCAATCGCCGCCTGGCGGTCCACCTCCGTCTGAACCTCGAGCCCTTCGCGGGAGATCACGCCGTCTTCGATCTGCGCGATGATCGCCGCGGGCGCCTCGGAGCGGGGGTTGTCGGAGGTGATGATGACGTGGTCGGCCAGCTCGGAGGCGATGCGGCCCATCGGGGCGCGTTTGTCGCGGTCGCGATCGCCGCCGGCGCCGAAGACGACGCGGAGCTTTCCTTCGACCATCGGTCGCAGGGTCTCGAGCACCCGCTTTAGCGCGTCGGGAGTATGGGCGTAGTCGACAAAGACCGCCGGGGTGCCCTCGGGGCCCTCGACGCGTTGCAGACGCCCGCGCACCCCGGAGAGGTTGCGGAGCCCTGCGGCGATCGCCTCGTCGGCCAGCCCGAGCGCGCGGGCCGCACCGGTGGCGGCGAGGATGTTGGAGACGTTGAACTCCCCGTGAAGGGAGGTCTCAATGCGGAGGTTTGCATCGGAGGACGCGACGGTCAGCGAAGTGCCGTCGATGCGCATCTGCACGAGGGTCGCCCGGAGCTGGGTGGTGTTAACCAGATCATCTTTGCCCGGCGCGGTGGTGCCGTAGGTGGTCACCTTGAGGCGAGGATCGTCACTCAAAATCGCCGCCAACGCCTGCCCCTCGTCATCGTCGGTATTGATGATGGCTTCCCCCGGCACGCCGCGAACCTCCAGACGTTCGGGCAACACCCGGGTAAAGAGCAGGCGTTTGGCGTCGCGGTAGGCTTCCATCGTCTTATGAAAGTCGAGGTGGTCGCGCGTGAGGTTGGTGAAGATCGCCACGTCCACAGCCACCCCGTCGACGCGTCCGAGGGCAAGGCCGTGGCTGGAGATCTCCATGATCACAAGATCGACGCCGTCGTCGGCCATCTCCCGCAGGCGCCGGTGCAACGCCAGCCCGTCCGGTGTGGTGTTGACGGTGGGCTCGACCCTGTCTTTCCAGCGGTTGTTGATCGTGCCGATCACGCCGACCTCGCGACCGGCCTCGCGGGCGATGGCTTCCACCAGATACGACACGGTGGTCTTTCCGTTGGTGCCGGTCACACCGACCACGTCGAGCTCGCGGGAGGGATGTCGGTAAAAAGTGGCGCCCAGATGTCCAAGAATGGCGCGGGTATCCGGCGCGCTTAGCACCGGGCCTGAGAGCGCCGAGGTGTCAAACCCCTCATCGACGAGTACCGCGGAGGCCCCCTGGTCGATGGCCTTTTCGACAAACGCATGCCCGTCAAAACGCTCCCCGCGCACCGCTACAAAGAGCGTGCCCGGGGCCACCTGACGGGAGTCCTGCGTCACCGCGCTCAGAGCGACATCGGCTGCGCCACTGCGCAGCCGCACGCCCTGCTCTCTCAATGCTGTAAGAACTTCGTTCAACTTCATTGACGCCGACCTCACTGCTGATCTCGTCCACCTGCCGAGGGTTCCTCGGCGAGCATCCCATGCCTTCCGCCGGGCGCAAGCGCAAGGTTGAGCGCAGCGACTTCTTCCAGGGGCGTGCCCGGCGGCGGGTCCTGGTTGATGACGCGCCCCCAACCGGTGACCTCGGGCACAAAGCCGAACTCCCGGGCACGATCGATAGCCTGGCGCAGCGTCAACTCGGTGAAGTTGGGCAGCTGCCCCTCGGCGACCTCATCGTCGGTCGGGTCGAGGACGCGCATCGTCGGCAGGGTCACCACGTGCTGGGGCGCCGGCGCGGCGGCCTGGCTGGCGAGCGCTTCGGGAGGCTCCTCCTGAAGTTGAAAACGCGCGTCCGGCGCAAGAGGCATCACCCCGCGCACGCGCAGCGCCTCGGCAGTGATGCGCGCAAAGGCCGGGCCGGCCACCGTTCCCCCGTAGTGGGTCTTCTGGGGCTCATCGATAAAGACCACCACAGCAACCTCGGGGGCCTCAGCCGGGGCATAGCCCACAAAACCCGCGATCCACATATCCGGATCGTAGCGGCGCGTCTCCGGGTTGACCTTCTGGGCGGTGCCTGTCTTTGCGGCGACCGTCACATGCGGGATGGCGCCTTTGGTGCCGGTACCTCCCTCAATGGTGACAAGCGACATCGCCCAGGAGACCTGCTCGGCAACCTGCTCCGAGACCACGCGTCGCACGAGCGTGGGCTCTTCACGCTCAACAATATTGCCATCGCGGTCGAGCACCGCGTCGATGATGCGGGGCTTCATCAAAAGCCCGCCATTGGCCAGCGCCGCGGTACCCGCCGCCAGCTGAAGTGGCGTGGTGGTCAAGCCCTGCCCGAACGAGACGTTGGCAAAGGTGATCTCCGGCCAGCGATCCGCCGGCCACACAAGCCCGGGCTGTTCACCGCGAAGTCCCACGTCGGTGCGCTGACCAAAACCAAAGGCGCGAATGTAGTTGTAGAGCGACTCTTTGCCGATCTCCTGGGCCAACTTGTAGGAGCCGACGTTACTGGAGACCTGAATGATCTCGGCGGCGGTGAGCTCATCGCGGCGCTTGGTGTCGCGAATCATATTGCGGCCGATCTGCAGGCGCCCGTCCTCAATGTCGTAGACTTTGTCCAGGGTGGTGGCCTGCTCCTGGAGTGCCGCGGCGAGCACAAAAGGTTTAAAGACTGAGCCGGGCTCAAAGGTGTCGGTGACCGAACGAAGTCGCCAGTCGGCGCTGGTATGATGGCGAAAACGGTTAGGATCAAAGCCCGGGGTGTTGGCCAGCGCCAGGATGTCGCCGGTGCGCACGTCCATCGCCACCGCCCAGCCGCCTTTGGCTTCAAACTCATTGACCTGGTCCGCGAGTGCCTGCTCGGCCACCCGCTGGATCTTCTCGTCGATGGTCAGCCTGACGCTGTGCCCCTCGAACTTTCCGAACTGGGGCGCATCGCTCAAGAGCATCGCGCGCCCGCTGGCGTCGCGCGTCACGCGCATCTCGTAGGTTCCGCCGGCCAGGGTGCGGTCGAGCTGTCGCTCCAGCCCCTCGAGCCCCTGCCCGTCGATGCCGACAAAGCCCACCAGCTGCCCGGCGATCTCGCGCAGGGGGTAATAACGCTTGTACTCGCGGGTGATATGCACCCCGGCGATGTCCAGGCCGCGGATCGCCTCGGCGGCGCTCGGGCGAGTCTGGCGCTCCAGCCACACAAAACTCGAGTCGCGGCTTAAGCGCGCGACCAAATCGTCATAACTGAGTTTAAGATGAGGTTGCAGCTGGCGCGCAACCCGCTCCGGATTCTCAATGCGTCGGGGGTTGGCGTGAATGCTGGGAACCTCGACGGAGACGGCCAGCTCGGCGCCGTTGCGATCGACAATATCACCGCGACGCGCCTGTTTGGTGACCTCGCGGTTCCACTCGATCGCCGCGCGCTCCTGCAACTTCTCCGACTCGACCGTTTGCAGGTAATAAACGCGCCCGGCCACGGCCACAAAACCCAGCGTAAAAAAGACCCCCACCATCAAAAAGCGCGCCTTCAGCCAGAAGCGCTCTCGCGGCTCATTGATGTGCTCCATCGTCGTGCTCCAGGCGGCAGCCTAAGATCGGAACTTCAGCGCGTGGCGGTGCTCGCGTCAAAGAGCGCTGCGTGCTCCTGAAGATCGCCGGCTTCGAGGTCGATCACAATGACCTGTTCGGGGCGCGCCGGCTCCAGCCCGAACTGCTCGCGGGCGGTCTGCGCCACAAGATCAGCGCGACCGTGCATGCTGGCCTCCACGGTCAGCCGCTTATGCTCTTCGAGCAGCTCGCGATGCTCCTCGGTCACCTCGGCGATGGCGTAGCCGGTCTGCGTGATCTGATACTCCTGCCAGACGTGAAAGAGCAAGAGCGCGCCGGGCACCCCGACGAGCACCAGCACTTTGGAGACCTCCATAAGATCGCGAAGCGCGCCAATGATATGAGACTTCATACAACTCCTGATCACACGTCGCTGTGTGTATGGGGCAACACCTTAAGCGCGCGTAAGCGCGCGCTTCGGGCGCGGGGGTTTGCTTGAACTTCCTCGTCGCCGGCGACGACCGACTGACGGGTGAGCACCTCGACCAGCGGCTCTTTGCCGCAGGCGCAGCGCGGAAAATCGCGCGGGCAGGTGCACGGATCGGCAAGCTCTCGGAAGGTGTGTTTGACGATGCGGTCTTCGAGCGAGTGAAAGCTCATAAAGACCGCGCGCCCGCCGGGCTTGACCACCTTTGGGATCTGGCGCACGGCCGCCTCCAGGTGCTCAAGCTCGCGGTTGACCGCGATGCGAAGCGCCTGAAAGACGAGCGTGGCGGGGTGAATCTTTCGCGAGCCCCCGCGCTGCTTAGCGGCGACGAGGTCGGCGAGATCGGTCGTGGTTTTGAGCTCCCCGCGGGAGAACGCCCCGAGGATCGCCCCGGCCACACCCCACGAGCCTCGCACCTCACCGTAGACTTTGATCACCCGGGCGAGCTCCTCGCGGGAGGTCGACTCCAGGTACTCAGCGAGCGTGGGCACATCCGGGCCCATGCGCATATCCAGCGGGCCGGGCTGCTGAAAACTAAAGCCGCGCGAAGGCTCATCGAGCTGGTGCGAACTCACCCCGGCGTCGACCAGCCATCCGTCAGCACGCTCGCCACGTTCGGCGATGATCTCGGCGGCCTGGGAGTAGTTGGCGTTGACCAGCGTCAGGCGCTCGCCGGCCTTCTCGGCCAGACGCGCGCGCACGGTGCTCAACGCCTCGGGATCACGGTCGATGGCGATAAGACGCCCATCGGGGGCGCTCGCATCGAGGATCGCCGCGCTATGACCGCCTCCACCGGCGGTCCCGTCGACGTAGAAGCCCCCGGGTTTGACATCGAGCCAGTGCAGCACCTCCTCGACCATAATCGGGGCGTGGTAATCACTGGCGTAAGAATTGGACGACACTGGCGACCTCGCTGACTGCAAACACTGACGCCGCCACGTCGTCGGCTGCACCTGAAGCCGGGACGGCTCGCCCTTCCCTGGGCGTGTTGAGCCGCGGAGCTCTCACGAGCGCCACAACCCATGCTTCATCCATGAAGCTCCCGGCCTTCTCATCCCTGAGTCTTACCGCGCGCTCGCTCAATGCGCGGTCCGCTCATCCTTGAGCGTTAAGACGAAGGTCTGACCTTAAAGACCAAGCTCCGACATCGCCGCGGAGAGCGCCTGGGGGTCTTCCAGCGCGTCTTCGACTGCGCCGTCCCACTTGGCCCGCGACCAGAGCTCGACGGTGTCGAGCTGACCCACCCAGACACACTCACGATCGAGCTGCGCGAAATCTCGCATCGCCTGCGGCACCAACAGCCGACCGTGGCTGTCGATGGAGCACTCAACCGCTCCGGCAATGTAGACCCGCTTGAGCTGCTGGACGTTGGGGTTGAACTGAGGGAGCGAACGAACCTTCTCCTCAAAGGCCAACCACTTGTCCATGGGATAGACCACCAGGCATTGCTCGAAGGTGCGCGTCAAGATGAGGCGGTCAGCATGTTCGCCGGTCGGATCGTTAGCGGCCAGCACCTCACGATAGCGAGCCGGGACGCTGATACGCCCCTTCCCATCCATCGTGTGTTCGTACTGACCTCGAAACATCGCGACACCCGGCTCACATCACCAACCACACTCCATCCATGGAACCCATCTCAACACCGGCTGCGCCGTCCCTGGCGCGTGCCGGTCAACCCGTGCTCCACCACCTCGTGCCACCGGATGGGAATTCATCCCACTGAGGCCACTATAGGGGTGGGCAGATCCCCCGTCAAGAAAAGTATTTGACGCGCTCACCCGCATAAAACGTGGCCGATCGACGATCCACACCCATGCAAATAACACCAAAATACCCCTTAAAAAACAACAACTTAACCCAACTACACGGAACTTCAACACTGTCCGCCATAGACCGAAAAGCGATCTGTGGGAGAAGGTGGGAAGGAAGAGTGGGATCCAATCCCATCGCCACAAACAACCCGGCGTACACCCACCGCATCACGCAGCTCGCCGCGGCGCCTCACACCATCGGACCTGGGGGATGAAGTGGCACGAGGGGGATGAAGTGGCACAGAGGGGATGACGTGCCACAGGGGGGATGACGTGGCACGGGGGGGATGACGTGCCACAGGGGGGATGACGTGCCACAGGGGGGATGACGTGCCACAGGGGGGATGACGTGCCACAGGGGGGATGACGTGCCACAGGGGGGATGACGTGCCACAGGGGGGATGACGTGCCACAGGGGGGATGACGTGCCACAGGGGGGATGACGTGCCACAGGGGGGATGACGTGGCATCAGAGCAAAAAAACCCGCCTCCCTGATGGGAGGCGGGCTTTAAGGATGGGAGCGCCGCGATGCGCCGCTCTCAAACCTCAGGCGTCCTGGTCGTACTTGATGTACTTCGGAAGCACGCGAACTTTCTTGTGCTCCTGCACTTCCAGCTCGACGGTATCTTCAATCGGGACCATCTGCTTGGACACGAAGCACATGATCTTTTCGCCGCTGAGCTTGGTGGCTTCGCCTTCGGCGGGCGCGTTGGTGGTCTCTTCAGCCATGGTAATCTCCTTAAAATCTATAGCACTGGGCTGTGGGCGTCTCCCGCGCCATAAGCGAGGGAGAACGGGTCAGGCAGGCCGGATGAGCTAACAGGCATCGATGACGCCGTCAACTCTGCACGGCACTTAGAGGGGCGGACGAACCGGGTCGTAAGCGTTGAAATACTCGGCATCGTGGCGCGCGACGTTGTTGTTGGTGCGGCTCATACCGCCGGTGATGAGCACGCGTCCGTTGGAGGTCACATCGGCGGTGACGTCGAAGCGCTCCTGGTGCAAATCGCCCAGCAGGCTCACGTTGAAGGGCGGCACGGCGGTGAGCCCCTGGAAGACGAGGCGCTCGGCGTTGCTGACGTGCTCGCGGCCCGGCCCAATGCCTCCGACAAGGAGGAGGTCGCCGCTCTGGGGAAGCTCCACCAGAGACGCCCCACCACGTGCCTGATTGATGCGCCAGGTGCTCTCGCTGAGCATCTGGCCCTGCTGCGGCCGCCCCACTTCGAAGTTGGCCGTGCCGCCATCGGTCAGGCCGGTGAAACCGCCGATCACAATCACCAGGTCCCCTCCCCCGCTGCTGATGCGGCGGGCCGAGGCGCCAAAGCGCGCCATATTAAGCGGCACGCTCTCGGTGGTCACCGAGCTGGCCTCGGTGGGTACGATCTCTTCGGAGCTTGAGAGCACCTGGCTGGCGCTGCGGCCACCGGCCAGCCACACCGTGCGGCCATCTCGGAGCAAGACCGCGGAGTGCCCCACACGCGCGTCGGTCATCTGCAGGCCCGAGCTCACCTGAGCGGCCTGCACATTGACCACCTCAAAGGTATTGAGCACCGCGTTGTCGCGGCCGAGCCCGCCGGCGATCACCACCGCACCGTCGGAGGTGCGACGAGTTGCGGTGTGGTGCGCACGAGGCGTCTCCAGGCGAATCGCATTGCCGTTGAAGTCGACAATGCTGCGAACCCGAGTTCCGGGTGCTTCATTGAGGTCGATAAGCTCCAGCGAGTCAACCGGTCGCACCACGCCATCGCGCAACGTGAACCCGCCCGCAACCAGATAGCGCTTATCGCCCAGGGGCGTCACCGTGTGGAAGGCCCGGGGCTCGGCCAACTTATCGCGCCCGAGCACACCGACGGCTTCAGCGGCGTCATCCTGAGCCAGGCTGGTGAAGTAGCCGGTTACTGGCGAGAAGACCTGAATGTCGTCATAGACCTCGGTGAGGTTCGGGGTGGTGAAGGGCTGATAGAAGCTGCCCGGGTTACCGCCACCGACGATGAGCACTTCGCCATCGGAGGTCGTCGCCGAGGCGTGGCCGATGCGTCCGAGCCAGTCGCGCGTCTCACCACGGTAATCAAAGGCGCTCTGCACAAACTGGGTCTGCTGCGTCTCGCTATCGAGGATCAGCGAGCCCACTGGCGATGCCTCATCGACCGGCGCGACCATCGCGCGGAAGTTGCGCAGCGGGCTACCGGCCTGGAAAGTGAAGATCGGCGTGGCGCCGGCGGCCAGGAGGTTGTTCGAGGCGTCAAAGACCTCGAAATCAAGTCGCAGTCGCTCCCCGTACGTGATCTCGGGCATCGACGCGCTGCCGGCGGCAAAATCAAAGGTACTCTGCGAGAGAATGCGTCGGTCCATCGGCTGAGTGACCTTGACGCGCACCGTCTGCGCGCCCTCATAGGCGGGCATGCCGGTGACAAACCCCTCACCGCCCTGCGCGGTCGGGCCCCAGCCAAAGAGGCTGACCTGCACCCGAGGCGTCGCCTCATCGGGGCCGCAACCGAGCGCGCTCACCAGCAGCGCGCCCGCCACCAGGCGTGACATCTGTTTCGTCTTAAAGTTCAACGTGCTCACCACTCCACCTCCGCCTCAAACGCCGCGGGCTGCGAGGCGCTGCTACGCAAAATCAAAAAGAGAGTTCCGGCGATGGCGCCACCGGCCAGCACCGCAGCGCCGCCGTAGGCGAGGTAGCGCTTGGTGTTGCTGCGTCCCTCCGAGGGCATTGCGGCCGGTGCGGCGATAACTTCCGGATCTTCAACCGCAGGACCGGGCGTGGGAAGCGGCGCGCGGGCAACTTCCTCCTCACTGACCTCGCGCACACCCGAGGTCGAACCGGTATCCGTGCCCGCCTCCCCGCTCTCCACCGGGACCTCCACCGCGACGGCCGGGGCCGGCGCAAGGTCGACGTCGACCACGGCGCGATCGGCGGGCATCGTGCGCACGGCCGTGGCGATTTCGGTCGCCAGACGGCTCACACCCACACGCTGGTTGGACATCTCCATGTTGAAGCTGACGTTTTCGCCCTGCACGACCATCCCGTCGCGAGCGCGGTACACAAAGGGCGCAGCGGCGTAGTCTCGCCCGTCGCGGACCATAATGACCCAGGCCACGAAGTCGGCGCCGGTGCGCGTGGTCAACTCCACAAGATAAGGGCTGAGCTCGGCGCCGAAGCGTCCCGAGCGCAACGTCTCGCGCAGGTCGAGGTAAAACGCGGGAAGATCCTCGTCGGCGGAGGCCTGCGCCTCACGCGGAGCTCCCAGCTCCACCGAGACGGCCTGTTCGGTGCCGCGGCCGCGCACGCGCACTTCCTGCGCCCACACGCTGCCACCGCCACGCACCACCAGGTAGTGATGCCCAAAGCCCACCCCGTCGATGCGCGCCGGGGTCACGCCCTTGAGCTCACCATCGAGGTAAACTTCCGCGCCGTCGACGTTGCCCACCACAGCGAGCACGCCGGGGCCGGCTTTTTCCACCCGGTCGAGCTCCGAGGTGAAGACCTCACGCAGGTCCGCCGGGAACTTCTCCGGATCGAGCGTGGCGCCGGGCCGAAGTTGCGCGTAGCGCTGCATCAGCTTGCGGGCGTCCAGATCGAAGTTGCTCTGAAAGTAAGCCAGCGAGAGGTTCGCCAGGGTGTCGGCGTACACATCGAAGTTCTGAAGATCGGAGAGGTGCTCGTTCATCATATCGAGCGCGCGCTGGAAGGTCTCCGCAGCTCTCTGCGAGTCGCCAGCCGCCAGTGAGCCGATCCCGGAGGTGTAGAGGCGCTCGGCTTCGGCCACCGCCGCGCTGGCGTTGCGACCGCCGCCCAGGCGCTCTTGAATCTGGCGGTAGCCCGGCAAGAGCTCCAGCCCGCGCTGCTCCTTGAGCCGCGCGCGGGTGTCATCATCAACGCGCTCGGGGATGATGCTTGTGATCTCACCGGCGACGCTGTCGGTCGGCAGCATAAAAAGGCGCGGGGTCGGACCGGCCGGCTGTGCGGTCTCCTCGGCGGCGTGCTGCTCCCCTTCACCGCTTTCTTCGCCGCCCTGAGCCCAGGCCGGCGCGCTCAGCGCGGCAAACCCCAGGATAAAGAGCAACGCACCCAGCGGACGCCTGGCGCGGCTCGCGATACTGACAGAATTCATGATACCTCAACCCTCCGGCCCAACCGCTTCCGCTCAGGGAGCATGGGCACGACGACTTACGCGCTGCACCGGGTCTACTTCGCGACCCGGGAGCGACGCCTCAAAAACGCGCGACTCGCGTGGATAAAACGGCCTCGTTCACTAGCATAACGGCGATTTAAGCGTCAACCCACGCCCCGAAGACCATCGGGAGTAACCCCTGTATTTCGGCCCCTTTCGGGCATCCCGGTCGCGTTGCCCCGCCCTCGTTGAGACATCTTCCCCATGCGCCTGAGCCTGGCCACCAAAGTCTTTATCGCCTTCGCCGGCGTCACCATCATCTTCAGCGCGGTGGTGATGTTCGGCGTCGAGCGCACCCAGACCCTCTACGGGCAGCTCCGCGCCATCAATCACCGCATTGTGCCGCTGGGGCTTCAGCTCAGCGATGTGCAAAACGACCTGCGCAGCTTCCACGTCGTGCTCAACGAACGCGACCCGGCCGTGCTGCGCCGCTCGTTGCAGCTGACGCGCCTGCTCAACGCCCTGCCCGACAACCTCGACGAAGAGCTTGGCGAGGCCGCGCTGCTGGCCGACTTCAGCGAGCTTGAGGAGGTGCCCGCAGCCCAGAGTGAGGCGTTTGCCTCCCTTCATCAGGACCTCACCGCGTTGCAATCGCGTGGTGGCGAGTTCTCGAGAGCGGCCAGCGCGTTCACCGCCCAGGTGTTAAGGGAGCGCCCCCAGGGCTCGGAGATCTCAGAGTCCATCTCGGAGACGCAGACCGAGCTCAGCGCGGAGGCCCGCGCGCTGGATAACCGCCTCACCCAGCTCCGCGCCGAGCTGCGGGTGGCCACCGATGAGGCGCTGGCCAGGGCCGATGACACCGAGCGAAGCTCGGTCTATGCGCTCGGCGCGCTGAGCCTTGCGGCGCTGGCGGTGGCGCTGCTGGTGCTCATCCTCATCATCTGGACCTTGCGGCCCCTGACCACGCTCACCCAGGCCGCCCGCCGCATCGGTGAGGGGGACTACCGCCCGCTGCCCAGCCCCTCCACGCGTATGGGACAGGATGAAGTCGCGCTGCTCACCGCCGAGTTCAACACGATGGCGTTGAGCCTGGCCGAGCGCGACGCGCGCCTGCGCAGCCAGCACGCAGCCCTGCTCAAGTCGGAGCGCCTGGCCACCATCGGGCGCATGACCAGCCTGATCACCCACGAGCTTCGCAACCCCCTCTCCAGCATCAACCTCAACGTCGAGATGCTCGCCGAAGCCCTGCAGGAGCGCGGCATTGACGCCTCCGATGAGGAGATCCGCCCGCTCCTGGAGACGGTCATCGAAGAGGTCGACCGCCTGCGCGACATCACCGAGGAGTATCTGATCTACGCGCGCCTGCCCTCGCCGAAGACCCAGGCCGAAAACCTCGATGATATCGTTCAGGGGCTCATCGACTTCCACCAGTGGGAGTGGAGCCAGCATGGCGTGGAGGTGGTCGTAATCATCGACGACACCCCACTCCGGGTGGAGGCCGACGCCAACCAGATGCGACAGGCGCTGCTCAACCTCATTAAGAACGCCGTCGAAGCCAGCTCCCCCGGCGATGAAGTGGTGGTGCGGGTGGCCCGCGTCGATGGTGTGGCCCGCGTCGCGATCGAAGATCAAGGCGAAGGCATCCCCCCCGACGGGCTGGAGCGCCTCTTTGAGCCCTTCTTCTCCACCAAATCGCAGGGCACCGGCCTGGGGCTCCCGATGACCCAGCAGATCATCGAGGAGCACGGTGGCGAATTAAGCGTCGAGAGCGAGGTCGGCCGGGGCACACGCTTCTGCTTTGAACTCCCGATTGCAAAGCCCCATTGAGACTCGGAACCCGTCGATCAGGCGCCTACCGTCTGGGCTTGAGCCACCTCGGCGATCATCTGCTCCAGACGGTCCAGCCCCGCCTCAAGCTCTGCCTGGGGCGGCCCGAAGCTAAAGCGCACGTAGTTTTTAAAGCGGCTGTAGCGGTTGGCGCGGCGCTGGCCCGGGTTCACGTCAAAGAATTCACCGGGCACGCAGATCACCTGACGTTTGAGGGCCTGCGAAAAGAAGTCCATCCCGTCGCGCAGCCCGGGGGGAAGCTCGCTTAAGTTCGCCCAGACGTAGAAGGTGCCCTGGGCGGGCAGGTCGAGCTTGATGCCCATCTTCTGCAGGCGCGACATCATCATCTGGCGCTTGGCGGCGAAGCGCTCGCGAATCGCGAGGATCTCGGCGTCGGTGACCTCATCGTCGAGCAGCTTCACCGCCGCTCGCTGCAGGGGGCGTGCGGCGCCGCCGTCGAGGAAGCTGCCGGCGCTGGCCACGCGCTCAATGACCTTCTTCGGGCCCACCGTCCAGGAGAGGCGCCAGCCCGGGTAGCGCCAGCTCTTGGTCAGGCCGTTGACGATCACCGCCGGGTCGCGCTCCACGTCTTCGACGTAGCGCGCCGCGGTGGCCTCCTCAATGGACTTGCCCCAGACGTAGTGGCTGTAGAACTCATCGAAGATCATGGCACAGTCGAGCTCGCGCGCCACGCGCAGCCACTGGCCAAGCTCATCGCCACCGACCAGCTTCCCGGTGGGGTTGCAGGGGTTGGAGAGCAAAATCGCCGAGAGCCCGCGCCCCTTGATCTCGTCTTCGAGTTCTCCCGCGCTGAACGCGTAGCCGCGACGGGGGTCGAGCAAAATGGGGATAGGGTTAAAGAGACGAAAAAGGTCCAGGAGCTCTTCGTACGCGGTGTAATCGGGCAGGAAATGCCCCAGGTTGATCGGCCCGAGCGCTGCGGCCAGGCGAGAGAGCGCGGTGCGCCCACCGCCGCAGATGGCCACGTTTTCGGCGGAGTACTGGCTGGCCATGCCTCGGCGGTAGCGGCGGTTGTAATGGTCGGCCACCGCCTCGCGAAGCTCCCACAATCCGGTGACCGGAGAGTATTCGTGATCATCTTCGGTGATGCTGATGGCGTCGATGCGCGCCGGGGCATGCTCAAGCATGCCGGTCTCGGGCTGGCCCTGGCCGAGGTTGGTCCAGCCCGGGTCACCGGGGCGGTAGCCGTGGCGGCCGGCCTCGCTCATCACATAGATCACGCCGGTTTTTGGCACCGAGCGAAACGCCCCGTGCGACTTCTTCCCTTCCGACCGCCTCTCCACCATACTTCTCTCCGCGTCGTCGGGCTCAACCTGGAGAGCCCCTTGAGTTGCCTGAACCACCTCCGAGCCCTAGCACACTTCCCCACCCCCACCAACGTCGGGAGGCTTCGATGCCACACCAACTTCGTATGATGACCTACAACATCCGCCTGGGCATTCAGCAGGGGCTCTGGGCCATCTCAAAGGTCATTGAGCAGGCCGGCGCCGATGTCGTGGCGCTTCAGGAGGTTGGGCATCACTGGAAGATGGGGCCTGCGGGCGATTCCGCCGCGCGGCTCAGCGCGCTGACGGGGCTTGAGCATCACGTCTTTATCCCGGCGATCATCGAGGAGCGCCCCGGCCAGGAGCCGGCGCGTTACGGCCAGGCGATTTTGAGTCGCTGGCCGATTCTGGAGGTCGCCATCGACCCGCTTCCGCAACTTCGTGACGAGCCGCGGCGCCTGGCTCGCGCGCTCATTGAGAGCCCGGCCGGTCCGGTGGAGGTGTGGTGCACGCACCTCTCGTACCTGGTCGACGATCGCCCGCAGCAGGGCGAGGTGCTGCGCGAGCGCATCTGCGCGGCGCCCATCTGTGGGGCGGACGACGCGCCGATCGCACGTTTTGTGATGGGGGATTTCAACGAGCCCGAGCGCACCGAGTGGCTGCAGGCGCTGGTGGAAATCTGCGAGGATCCGGGCGCGCCGGAGGCCGTCGAGACCTTCCCGGCCCATCAGCCCGACCGGCGCATCGACTTTGTGCTGGGCCAGGGCGCGCGCGCCCTGGCCCACCGGGTACTGGAGAACGCCGAAGCCTCCGATCACCTGGGAGTGCTCACGCTCTGGGAGCTCTGAGCGCTCAGGCCTCAGCGAGCTGGCGGAGCTGATCTTCGAGACGGTCGCGCTCCAGGATGATCTCGGCCAGCGTGGCCTCCAGCGCGGTCTTCTCGTCGACGAGTCTGGCCAGCTCGCCATCGTCCGAAGCACCGCCCTTCCCGTCCTCCTCGCTCGCTTCGTCGCGGGCCTGAAGCTCTGCTTCAAGTTCGGCCAGGCGGGCTGTGAGGGCGTCGCGCTCCTCTTCAAAGCCGGCGATCTGCTCGCGGGCGCTCTCAAGTTCCGCTTTAAGTTCCGCCAATTCTTCAGCGCTCTCGGCGTCGGTACCTGCTCCTGCCTCGGCGGCTTCGGCGGCCTCGGCAGCGGCCTGGCGCGCCTCTTCCAGGTCGGTCTGAGCGGTCTCAAGCTGGGACTGCAGCTCGGCCATCTCTTCGCGCAACGCCTCCAGCGCTTCGCCTTCCTCAAAGTCGGCGCTCTGGGCGGCCCGGGCGGCCTCGAGTTGCTCTCGGAGCTCGGTTTCACGCTCGGCCAGCGCGTCGCGCTCCTCGGCGATTTGCCCCAGATCGCGAGTGAGGTTTGAGGCGTCGCTCTCCAGCTCCTCGATCTGGGCGGAGAGTGAGGTGATGAGCTCTTCGCGCTCGGCGAGTTCCTGCCTCAACGCCTCAAGCGCCTCGCCAGTGGGTGCCTGCTCGAGGTTTTCCTTCGCTTTCGCGAGCTCGCCGCCCAGGCGGTCGTTCTCTTCGACCAACCCGCGAAGGTCGCCGGAGAGCTCTTCGAAGATCTTGCGCTTGCGTTTGCGATCTTTCTCAAGCTCCTCGACACGGGCCTTAAGCGACTGATTCTCGTCGCCGAGTTTGCGGCGCTCAACCTGCAGGTAGTCGGTCTCACGGGCGAAGGCGGCCTTCTCCTGCTTGAGCCCATCGCGCTCCCGGGTGACCTGGTCGCGCTCGGCGGCGACCCGGCTATGGCGCGCTTCAAGGTCTTCGAGAAGTTGGCGCTGCCGGGTCAACTCGGCGTTGGTCTCGTTGAGTTGGGCTTGAAGGTCGTCGCGCGCCGAGGTCATGGCCACAAGGTCGGCGTCGAGAGTTGTGGCGCGCGCCAGAAGCGCGTTGGCCTCATCTTCCGGCGGGCGGCGCGAGAGCTCTTCATTGAGCGCTTCGATGGTCGCGCTGAGCTCGGCGACCTTCTGCTGCTCAGCTTCCAGCGAGGCGCTGAGCGCGTCGATGCGCTCGTCGCGAAGCTCCAGATCATGCACACGATCGGCCAGCTCCGACTGCAACGCGTCGCGCTCGGCCTGGCCTATCTGCGCGGCCTCTTCGAGCTCTTCAACTTTCGCGAGGCTCGCGCTGAGTTCTTCGGTGACGTCATCGATGCGCAGCAGCGCCTGATGGTAGCGGTCCTCAAAGCTCTGCATCTCATCGCGCAGCTCGCTGACCTGGCTGCCGAGCTCGGCGCGCTCGGAATCCACCAGCGCCTGAGCCTGCTGATGCGACTGCAGCTCCTGCTGAAGGGCCTCGAGCTGCTCCTGGAGCGCCTCTTCGCGCGCGGAAGCTTCTTCGATCGCCTGCGCCCGGGACGCGGACTCCTGGCTGAGCGCGTCGATCTGCGCCTCGGCCTCTTCGGCGCGACGGCGCTCGGCGTCGAGCGCGGCCTGAGCCTCGGCGATCGCTTCATCGGTGGGCGCCTGCTCCAGCGCCTGGCGGGTCTCGTTGAGCTGGCGCACCAGCGTGCGGCGCTCGTCCATCAGACGATCACGCTCCCCACGCAGGCGCTCGACCTGCATATCCTCGGAGTCGGCGACACCGGCGTCGAGCATCTCTCGGAGCGAGGCGACTTCGGCGCGCAGCGCCTCGACTTCCTCGTCGGGCACAGCCTCACTCATCGCCACGCTCTGGCGCGGAGGGGCGCCGCCGCCGGGCTGCGCGGCGGGCTGCGCGACAGGTTGAGCCACCGGCGCTGCGACAGGCGCGGCGGCGTCCATCGGCGGCTGCTCATGCTCGCCACTGCTGAACTCCCGCTCCCAGTTCTGGAGGTTGAGCGCGTGGCCATCGGCACGCTGGGTGTGCTCGTGAGCGTCCGGTCCGGCCGACTCCTGAGCGGCCGCGCGCAGCGCGGCGAGGCTGGCGGCGATCTCAGCGCCCCCATCGACGGTGTCGTCTCCGAAGGACTCCGGCTCAAGCTCCGGGTAGAGTTCGTCGGGGTCGAGCACCTCGTGAATCTCCTCCTCCCCCAACACCATCGGCTGATCGTCGAGCTCGTGCTCCTCGACCAGCGATGACGCGTCGAGCTCGATCTCTTCGGGGCCGAAATCATCCATACCAAAGCCCATCCCCATCGAGGTGGCTTTGGCCATCGAGGCGATCCCCGGATCTTCGACCTGGGTGCTCACCACCGGCTGCTCTTCGGCAAACTCCAGCGGGAACTCACCCACGCGCACAAGATCGCCATGCTCCAGCACCTGGCTCTGGATGCGCATCCCGTTGACGTAGGTGCCGTTGGAGCTGTTGAGATCGTAGAGGGTGCAGCGGCCGTTCTCGTAGACAAACTTGGTATGTCGACGGGAGACCGAAGGGTTGTTGATACGAATGATGTTGCCCGGATTTCTCCCGATGGTGACTTCGGGAACCTCCGAGTTGATCTCAACGATGACCTCGGTCCCGATCTCGGGATCCTGATAGATCAGCTTTGGCACGTGTCCACCTTGGCTCGAATGCGTCGGCGCTGGCGTAGGTCTGTGTAGGGGCGAAAGTCGGGCTCTCAGCGACGCTGGATGATGCCTCGGAATAGCGCACATCCGCGCGTGAATTTTCAGCCTGAAAGCGCCCCTAACCTAACCCGCACAAGCCCCCTTGCCAAGTGGCGATCGGTGGACGAAGATGGCGCGCCCGCTCGGGCTTGAGCCCGGCCTCAGATGCCCTCGCCACGCGGAGTAGGCCCGTTGAATCAGATCGCTCCCCCCCAACATCCAGACCGCCCGCGCGTCGTCACCTTCGGGGGCGGCAAGGGCGGCACCGGCAAGAGCACCCTGTGTGCCGACATCGCCCGCGCGCTGACGCGCTATCAGGGACGCGTGCTCTGCATCGACGCCTCCTGGCATACCCCAACGCTCAACATCCTGCTGGGGGCCAATGAGCCGGCCTTTGACCTGAGCGCAGACGGATCGCATTGCCTCGGGGAGAAGGGCTCGCACATCGCCGACTTCATTGTGGGAACGGCTTACTCCAACGTGTACCTGGCGTCGCTGGCGTCGGCGCGGCGCTATCCTTTTACGCGACCGAGGGTGCGCCCCGAAGAGATCATCGCCCAGCTGCACCAGCTCGACTTCGACTGGGTGCTCATCGATCTTCCCCCCAGCCTCTCCCCCTTCGATGTGGGGCTCTTTACGCTGAGCGACACGCCCATTCTGGTGGGCACGCCCGACCCGGCGGCGATTCGCGTGATGGCCCAGTTTCTGCGCGCGTCTCTCTTCAGCGCCATCGGCTACCACCCTCAGGCTCCCGAGTTTGAAGAGGAGCTTGTAGAGGTCCTCTACAAGCAACCGCTGTGGCTGAACACCCGCTCGCTTCGTTACGACGCCCCCTCGGCCCAGTCGCGCGCGATCATCGATGAGACCGCCCGACAGCTCGAGGTCTACATGGTGGTCAACATGGTGCGGGAGGGCGCCGAGCATGACCTGGGCTTTGTGCTCAGCCACGCGCTCCACCGCGAGCTGCAGGTCTTTCCGCGCGTGCTCGCCAGCATCGACTACGCCGACCGCCGCTGGTTCTACAACCGCCGCACCACCGGCACGGGCACCTCGCGCAATGAGGAGGGGCTGACCAACGATATTGAGCTGCTCTCGCGGCATATTCGCGACATTCAGCTGGTCGACATGCGCTACCCGCGCCCCACCCCCACCCGCGGCGATGCTCATCCCGCGTTGACGATGGGGCTCAACCCCGAGCTCAGTCGCAATGAGGTGCGTCAGTACTGCCGCCGCCTCTGGGAGGGCTACCGGCGCGAGGCCTCCATCAGCCTGGTGTTCACCGAGCCGACCCGCCGCATGGAGATCGCCGAAGAGCTCGAGGGGCTCTACCGGCACGTGCTCACCATGCCCAGCGAGAACTTCTCCAGGGCGGAGGTCGATGAGGCGGTGCGCAACTACGAGCGGGAGCGCACCGCCATACCTGCCCGCCAGGAGCATCCCACCCCCCCGCCCCCCCGACCGCCGGAGTTCACGCCCCCGGCCCAGCCTTCGGCGAAACCCGCCGATGAGGAGCGCAGCGACGATGCGCCCGCCGCTGAAGAAGGCAGCGCGCCGCGGCGCGCCGCCGGCACAAAGTCTCCCGGCGACGCCATCGCCGCGCTGCGACGCCGCCACGGCCTGAGTCTCCAGGAGCTGAGCTCGCGAACCCACATCGGCGTCAAATACCTGGCCGCGATTGAGACCGTCGACTTCGACGTGCTCCCGCGCCCGGTCTACCTGCGCGGCTACCTGCGCGAGGTCGCCCGTGTCTTTGATGTCCCGGCTCAACCCCTGATCGAAGAATACTTCCGATATCTCGATCAATCGTGATAAGGTCGCCGAAACGGGCCGGCGCCACGCCGCCCTCCTTTTGCCGGGCTCCTCGGCCCGAGTTCACGTCGAACCCCTCGCCCTGAGGAACGCATGTCCAAGATCACCGACCCGAAGAAGGCCGCTCAGCGCGCCCGCGTTATCGCCTCCGACCTCACGATCTACCCGGACATCCAGAAAAAGATCGAAGCGGGCATCAAGAACGACAACCTCTTCGATGAGCTCGATGGCATCTGGCGCGAGGCGCTCACGCACATGCGTCAGTACGTCGACGAAGACATGCTGGAGAACACCAACATCCTGGAGAAGGCGTTTATCGACATCGTCTTCGCCAACTGCGGCCATATCGAAAGCTCGATCTGGTAACCCGCTGCCCCCGGCATGTTTTGAGCACCACCGAATTCAGCTTTCAGGTTGAGCCGGAAGACGCCGGCCAGCGCCTCGACGTGTATCTGGCCGAGCAGGATGATCCTCCCCTGACCCGCTCTCAGGTGCGAAAGTTCCTGGACCGCGGCGAGGTCACGGTTAACGGCCAGCAGGTCAAGGCCGGCTATAAGTTGCGTGAAGACGACCGCATCTTCTGGTCGCACATTCCTCCCACCGAACCCAGCATCAAGGCACAGGCCATCGCGCTCAACCTCCTCTATGAGGATGACGAGGTGGCCGTGGTCGACAAACCCGTGGGCATGGTCGTGCACCCCTCGATCGGCCACCCCGACGGCACGCTCGTCAACGCCCTGATGCACCACTTCGACGAGCTCCCCACCATCGGCGGGGAGCTGCGCCCGGGGATCGTGCACCGCATCGACAAAGACACCTCCGGGGCGCTGGCGGTCACCAAGACCGACCGCGCTCATCACCACCTCTCGGCCCAGTTCCGCGACCACAGCATCGACCGCGTCTACCACGCCCTGGTGTTTGGTCCGGGGCTCGCCGATGAGGGAACTTTCGACACGCTGCACGGTCGCGATCCCAACCACCGCATGCGCTTTACGGGGCGAGTGCCGAAGGGACGCCACGCGGTGACGCACTACCGGGTGATGGAGCGCTATGACAGCGGCGCGGTGCTCGTGGAATGCCGCCTGGAGACCGGGCGCACCCACCAGATCCGCATGCATTTTGCCGACGCTGACGCGCCGCTTCTCGGAGACGCGCTCTACGGCGGGCGGCGCACCGCGCAATGCTCGCTGATCGGGCGGCAGGCCCTGCACGCGCGCACCCTGGGCTTTGAGCACCCCGATGGTCAGCGCGTGCACTGCGTGGCGAATTACCCCGAAGACTTTGAGAAGGCGCTCGAAGCGCTGCGCGCCGGCCGCGACTGGCGCTAATCGGCGACTTCAGCAGGCTCATCGCCCGACGCGGCCGTGATGCGGGCGTTGAGCGGTCGGGCCAGATAGTCGCGTCGCAGACGTTCATCGTCGATGCTTGAGGCGCGCTCCTGCACGATGGCCCGGGCGCGCCGCAGCGAGCGGGTGCGCTCGGCATCCAGCGCATCATCGCCGATCAGCTGCAAAATGTGGGCGTGGGCAAAGTTCACCTCATCCTCGCCATAGATCTCGACCTCATCGAGCATCGCCAGCGCCTGACGTGAGAGGGTGAGCGCCTGGTCAAAGCGCTCCGAGCAGGCGTGGGCCCGGGCCATCAGGCTCAACGCAAACGCCCTGCCCCAGCGCATATCGGCCTGCTCGGCGCGCTCCATGGCATCTTCTGCCTGCAGCAACGCCACGCGGGCGTGTCCCGGGCTCTCGGCCTGAAGTTTCACCTGCGCCAGCGCCAGCGTGGCGCAGACCGCCAGGTAGGCGTGGGGAATCGAGTCCGCCAGGCGAAGCCCCTCGTGGAGCGCGTGCTCGGCCTGGTCGTTCTGCCCCAGCTCCAGGTAACACAACCCCAGGGAAATCTGGCCATCGGCCTCGGTGGTGGTGTAGCCGGTGCGGCGGGCCAGATGCAGCCCGCGTTGAATCTCGGAGATCGCCTGGCGCGTCTGCCCGAGCAAAAAGTTCACATGGCCGATGTTGACCAGCAACAACGCCTCATCACGCCGATGCCCGAGCTGGCGGCACATCGCGAGCGCACTCTCGTAGCGGGCCATCGCCTGGGTAAAGCGCCCCACATAGGCCAGGGCCAACCCGGAGTTGGTCAAAATCTGGCGCTGATGGCGCGGAAGCTCAAGCTCGCGGGCCCGGCTCAGCGCACGATCGTAGGCGATAAGCGCCTCGCGATGACGTCCGGTCTGCCGCAGCACAACCCCGCGCACCGTGTAGAGTTCAACCGCAACCTCACCGGCGCGTCGGGGATCCACGCCGTGAATGCTGGCCTCATCGAGCAGAAGCAAGCCTGCGTCGACCACCTCCAGCGCGCCGTCGCGATGGCCCTCGGTCAGATCGATCACCGCACGCTGACGCGCAACCTGCGCAAGGCTGATGCAATCCGCAAGGCGCTCGGCGGCCTCTTCGGCGCGGCTGAGATAGTCGCGTGCCTCGCGAAAGCTCGCGCGCTGAAACTGATAGCGCGCCAGGCGCAGCCACACCTCGGCGGCCCGCGCATCGGCCTCCCCCGACGATATAAGGTCTTCCAGGGCACCGAGCGCACTGCGAGCCCCCGCATCATCGCCGATCTCCTGACAGGCCTCTTCCTTGAGCAAGAGCACCTCGATCAGCTCATCGGTCGGAGCCCCGCCCATCTCCAGGACCCGGTCGCAGTGGCGCACACAGACCTGCGCTCCGACCAGCCGCGAGGCCTCCCGGGCGGCGCGCACATAGTAGCTCCGGGCGCCCTCCCCATCTCCGCTGGCTTCGAGGTGCCGCGCCACCAGCGCGCTCTTGCGCAGCGCCCCCTCCCCTTCCTGCGCCATGAGATCCGCGGCGATGCGCCCGTGCAGCTCCGCGGCGTGCTCGGCAAGAAGTCCGCGCGCGGCGACCTCCCGGGTCAACTCGTTGCAGAAGCGGTAACGCAGACTTCTTTGAGCGCCGACCTCCTCCAGGATCCCCGACTCCACCAGCAGCGCGATGGCCTCCCCGCAGGGTTGCTCCAGAAGGCGTTCGGCTCGCTCCCGCTCAAAAGGCACCCCGAAGAGCGCCACCCGAACCAGAACCGCCCGCGCCTCGGAGGGCAGCCGCTCCAGTTTCGCGCCGATGATCCCCTCGACGCTCGCCGGCAACCACACCGCCTCATCGCTAAGCTCCACCGAGTCAGTTGAAAGACCAAAACCCACCCGATCGCGGATCGCCTCCACCACCTCGCGAATGTAGAGCGGGTTTCCGCCGGTTCGATGCAGTACCTCCTCGACCAGCGCCTGATCCTCACCCACATCGAGGCGCAACAGGTCGCGCACCAGCCGACGTGACTCACGCCCCGAGAGCTCACCGACCGACTCAACCTCAACGCGCGAACTGCTGACCAGACGTTGCCAGGCGTCACTCTCGGTGTGCGGCCCCAGGTCGCGGGCGGTGCACACCATAAACACCGGCGCCTCACGGTCGGTCTCAAAGTAGCGCGCCGTAAACTCCAGCATCACCGGATCGATATAGTGCGCGTCATCGATGGCGATGATCACCGGACCGGACGCCGCAAACCCGCTTACAAGTTTGCTCAACGAGAGGTAGATGCGCCGCTGCCGCTCATCGCGGTCAAGGCGCGCAAAGGCGCGCTCGGCCACCGGCACGCCGAAGACCGTCGCCAGCGAGTCGAAGAGCAGCTCACGCTCTTCCTCATCCTCACCGACAAAGATCGTCTCAATGACCTTCTCCAGACGGGCAGCCAGCTGCCGAAGATCATCGCGGGATCCCAGCTCCAACGCCTCGGCAAAAAAGGCCGCCGCGCTCCCCAGCGGCTGATCGCGCTCATAGGGCGAGGCCACCGCGCGCAGGACGCGCGCCTGCCCGCTGTCAAAGCCCGAGAGAAACTCCTCCAGGAGCGCCGACTTCCCGACCCCGGCCGGCCCGACCAGCACCAGCGCACCAGCGAGCCGATCCATCGCCACCCGGCGGTAGGCCTGGCGCACGACCCGCCGCTCCACATCGCGGCCGTAAAAGGAGGTGACCGATCGGCGCAGCTCTTTGATGCGCTCCCGGGCGCTCTTTGGTCCCACCAGCCGGTAGGCCGGCGCACTACCCGCCGACCGGGCCTCATCGTTGCCCGCCACCGGTTGAATCGCCTCACAGTAGAAGGCGCGCCGGACCCGCTGAAACACCTGCGGGCCGATCAGCGTCTCCCGCGCCAGCGCAGCCGAGGCCAGCGAGCGCGCGTCGGCATCGCCGCGCTCCAGAAACTCCCAGCGGTAACCCTGCTTTAGACCGCTTCCCGGGTGCTCAATGAGCACCTCCGAGGTGGCGATGCCCAGGCTGACCAGGAGCGGCACATCCAGGCTGAAGTTCATGCCCGCCACCGCCTCGTGCAGATCACGAGCCACCCGGGCAGCCCGCACCCCGTCATTCTCACTGGAGATCGGCAGCCCCAGCACGACCACAAAACCCGCAGCATCCATGCTGTGCAAGACGCCGTCATTCTTAAAGGCGATGGCGTCCACAATCCGCGTCATCTCCGCCACAAGGTGGCGCCAGCGCTCCGGGCTAAGTGCGCGCTGCAGCTCCTGCAAGCCCTCCAGCCTGCCGGCGATGGTCACCACTTCTTTGCGGCGCTGCACCATCGCCGGGGTCACCTGCATCGAGGTGCGCAGGCTCGCCGCGCGCGCCGACGCCCCGCCGCGCGCCACCCGCGTACGGCCGACCACCGTGGATGCCGACGCCTCCAGCCCCGCCGACACACTCTCACCGGCACGGGCTTCCCGATCGAGGTGCGGACCAACCTCTCGAAGATGCTGCGAGAGCGTCATCTCATCGTGAATCTCACTGAGCCCGTAGAGCACCCGCGTCATCGCCCGCTGCATCTCCCGGGCACTCGCCGGACGCTCTTCGCGATCGCCGGAGAGGGCTTTGTAGATCAGATGTTCAAGCGCCTCGGGAATCATCGGATTAAGCGCCTTAATGTCGGGCACCACCGCCCCCGATACCAGGCTGAGAAGATCATCTGTGCTCTCGGCCCGAAAGAGCGGTCGACCGCACACCAGCTCAAACATCAGCGCCCCCAGGCTGAAGAGGTCGCTGCGAAGATCGACCTCCTCGCCACGGGCCTGTTCCGGGCTCATGTAGCGGTACTTACCCTTGACCATCCCCGGGCGGTCCTCGCGCACGCTGGTAGCCTTGGCGATACCGAAGTCCACCAGCTTGACCGCACCATCGCGTGAGATCAGCACGTTCTGCGGACTTATGTCGCGATGCACAAGCTCCAGGCTGCGCCCGAACCCGTCGGTGCGGCGGTGGGCATAATCAAGCCCCCGCGCAAGCTCAATGGCCACAAAGAGCGCATCGCCCAGCGAGAGCGCTCGTCCGGCGCGCTGGCCGGCCCGCAGCAGATGCCCCAGGTCCACCCCGTCCACATGCTCCATGGCCAGGTAGTAGTCCTGGCCAACCTTCCCGAAGTCGTAGATCTGCACGACATTCGGGTGATTGAGCCCCATGGCGATCTTGGCCTCGGCGATGAACATCTCCACAAAACGCTCATCGGTGGCCAGTTTTGGAAGAATCTTTTTGATGACCAGGGTCTTCTCAACCCCTTCCGCCCCGACGCTGCGCGCAAGAAACACCTCGGCCATCCCGCCCACGCCGATGCGCTCTCCCAGCATGTATGTCCCGAACGACTCGCTCACAACGTCTCACCACACCAACCACGCTCACCCGCGCGGTCTATCCCTGAAGGGGCTCCCAGTTCAACTGACGCATCGCGTCATACAACACGATCGCGCACGCGTTGGAAAGGTTCAAACTGCGAACTTTGTCCGTCGTCGGGATGCGAAAGCATCGATCCTCATAGTGCTCGCGGATCTCCGCCGGCAGCCCTTTGGTCTCTTTCCCGAAGATCAGCACGCTGCCCCCCTGCCAGTTGGCCTGGTCGTAGGCGCGGGTCGTCTTCTTGGTGAAAAAATGCATGCGCTCGCGCGGAAAGATGGCCTCCACGGCCTCAAAGTTCTCATGGAGGCTGATCTTTACGTGCGGCCAGTAATCGAGCCCGGCGCGCTTGAGGTAGCGATCGTCCAGGTCAAACCCCAGGGGTTTGACCAGGTGCAGCCACACGTTGGTACCCGCGCAGAGCCTGCCAATATTGCCGGTATTACCCGGAATCTCGGGCTCATGGAGCACAATATGAAGTCGACGATCATCGGGGCCACCGAAGTCTTCGAGCGGCTCCAGGATGTTGAATTTATACGGATTTTCCAAAAACAGCCTCTTCTGTGTTGAATCCCGATCGCGCCGATTACGCAGCGCGTCGTGCAGATGTTGCGGAAGGTAACACACCGCGCTCAGCGCCCCAACTACGACCGACCCATCGCTCGCCGGCGCGCGGCCTCCAGAAAGTCGTTCATCAAGGGCGCCGTGGGAAGCAGCTCGGTCTGTTCCGGACGCTGAAACTCCGGGTGCCACTGCACGCCCACCGCCCAGCGCTCGCTGCCATCTTCGAGTCGCACGCCCTCAATGATGCCATCGGTGGTCGAGCGTGCGGTCACGACCAACCCGGGGGCCAGATCTTTAACGGCCTGATGGTGCACGCTGTTGATCTGCGCCCGCTCCTCTCCGTAGAGCCCGTGGAGGTAGCCTCCCTTAACCAGCGTGACCGCGTGGGAGTTTCGCGCATAGCGCTCCGCATCACGGTGGGTGAGCGCACCCTCCACCTGGGTGGCGATATCCTGAAAGAGCGTGCCGCCCAGGGCCACGTTGAGCACCTGATGGCCACGGCAGATCCCGAGCACCGGCACATCCAGCTCAAGCGCGGCGTGCACGAGGGCGATCTCCGCCTCATCGCGCAGCCGGTCGCCCTCCCACTCCGGTTGCAACGCACGCTCGCCATAGCTACCCGGCCACACATCGGCCCCTCCCGCGATGACCAGCGCGTCGAGGGCAGCGACCATCTGCGTGGCATCGACCGCAGCCTCACACTCAGGGCCAGGCGCCGGCAGCATCAGCGGAAGCGCGCCGGCGGCCAGAAACCAGTCGCTCATCGACTGCTCCACATAGAGCAGCGGACGACCGTTGTAGATGACGCGCGTGGGATCAGCGTGCAGCCAGTTGGCGCTCACACCAATATGTAGCGGTCGGGACGTCGGGTCAGACATGAAATCTCCTGAAACATCGTGGCGCGCCTGCAAAACTCGCCAGCGGGTATCGTCAGCAGTGCAACTCCGGCGCGAATTACGCTCCGGAGGCACCCGTGCTCGCTCAACATCCCGGCAGTCTGCTGCACTCCCGCGAGCACCTCAACCCGTCCGGCCTCGCCACGCGTCATCTCACGCGCTCATGCCGGCCTCCTACATGCAGCGACCTCTGGCGAGAATTTTCCTCCGATCCCTGCAATATCTCTGCGGAATCGCTGCTTTTCATTGACCGAATTTCACACGGTGCGTAGCGTTTTCTCCCGCGATTCCACGCTGCAAATTTTTCGTACACAGCCCGAGGTCTCTATCGCCCCACGACCGGCCACCGCGGCCCCCTGACACCGAGCGTCGCCCATGCGTCAGCCCGCCTCCCCTGCACTCTCTGCCCTTTCGCCCGATACCCCGGAAGCTATCGAAGATGCGCTCATTGAGAAGGGCTACGCCTGCGTCCCCGGGTTTCTGAGCCCCGCCCAGGTGCACGCGCTCGCTGCCGAGACCCTTCGCCTCTGGGACGATGGCGAGTTTCAGTTCGCCCGCATCGGCACCGGCACAAACCGCCAGCGCTGCCCTCAGGTGCGCAGCGACCGGATCCTCTGGCTGGACAACGATCATCTCAGCGCCCCGCAAAAAGTCTACTTCGACGCCCTCGATGAACTTCGTCAGCGCATCAACCGCGCCACCATGATGGGCCTGGTCGACTGGGAGGGACACCTGGCGCTCTACCCGCCCGGCACCTTCTACAAACGCCACATCGACGTCTTCGCCAACGCCCGCGAACGCCAGCTCACCACCATCCTCTACCTCAACCCCAACTGGCAACCCGGCGATGGCGGTGAGCTGCGCCTCTACCTTGACGGCGCAGAGATGGAGCCCTACATCGACCTTGAGCCGCGCGGCGGCACGCTTGTGACCTTCTTAAGCTCACGCTTCTACCACGAGGTCCTGCCTGCCCACACCGAGCGCCTGAGCATCACCGGCTGGTATCGCGTGCGCTCCACTCGCCACTTTTAGCGCCCGTGGGCCCGGTGTTATAGTCCCGCCGCCTCGGCACCGACCCACCTTTTCCCTCCGAAGGAGCTTTTATGGCTGGACATAGTAAATGGGCCAACATCAAACATAAGAAGGCAGCTCAGGACGCAAAACGCGGTAAAGTGTTTAGCCGCCTGAGCAAAAAGATCTCCTCGGCGGCGCGCCGCGGCGGCGGTGATCTTGATACCAACAACGAGCTGCGCCTGTGGGTTCAGAAGGCCAAAGCGGCCAACATGCCCAACGACAACATCGAGCGCGCCATCCTCAAAGCCACCGGCCAGCTCGAAGGCGTCACCTACACCGACTTCACCTATGAGGGCTACGGCCCGGGCGGCGTGGCCTTCTTGCTCGAAGGCTCCACCGACAACAAAAACCGCACCGTCGCCAACATCCGCCACTTCTTCAGCAAGCAGGGCGGAAATCTTGGCGAAAATGGCTGCGTCGGCTGGATGTTCCACGACAAGGGCATCATCAGCATTGAACAGGAGAAGGTCGACAACAACGACGCGCTCATGGAGGTCGCCCTGGAAAACGGCGCCGAAGACTTCGAGGTCGAAGACGGCGTCATCACCATCACCAGCGGTCCCGACGACTTCATGACCCTGCGCGATGCGCTCAACGCCGCCGGCTACGAGGACTTCTTAAGCGACGAGATCACCAAAGTCGCCGAGACCGACCTCTCCCCCGACCTGGCCACCGCCCGGCGCAACATGAAGCTCATCGACCTGCTCGAAGAGGACGACGACGTGGAGAACGTCTACCACAACCTCGAGCTCTCCGATGACGTCGCCGAGGCCCTTGAGGCCGAGGGCTGAGATTGCCTTCCCCACTCAACGACGACTTCGCCCGGCGCATCGTCGCCGAGCACCGGGGTCTGGTGGCCTGGGATAAACCCGCGGGCTTGCCCAGCACCGGTCGCACCCTCAACGACCCCGACTGCGCCCAGGCCCTTGCGATGCGCTGGGCCGGGCGCATGGTCTGGGCGGTGCATCAGCTCGACCGCGACACCACCGGGCTGCTCCTCTTCGCCACAAAAAAGAGCGCGCTCCTGCGTGGGCAAACACTCCTCGGCACCCGCAGCGCCAAAAAGATCTATGTGGCGCTGGTGCACGGTACACCCGATGAGGCCCGCAGCCTCATCGACGCGCCCCTGCGCAAACGCTCGCTGCAGGGGCGCTCGGTGGTCGATGTGCATCCCTCTGGAAAGTCCGCGCAGACCCGAGTATGGCGTTGGGCTTCAAGCCCCGATGGCAACTACAGCCTGGTCGCGCTGGAGCTTCTCACCGGGCGCACCCACCAGCTTCGCGCGCACCTTCAACACGCGGGGCACCCCCTGCTCGGGGAGACGCTCTACAACCGCATCCCCTGCGCGCTGCACCCTCGCCAGGCGCTGCACGCCCTGGGGCTCTTCAACCCCGGGAGCGACGACGCCCTCCCCGAAGATCCCCTCATCGCCCCGCTGGCAGACGACCTCGTCGCGCTCGCCAGGCGCCTCAACATCGCCCTGCCCGCCCACAATGCCCCGGGGTGGGCGGCGGCTTTTGGCGCGCTCGTCGCTTAAATGTGTCCTCAGAGATGGAGTCCCCCTTGCGAATCTTGATCGTTGGTGCCGGCAGCGTCGGACAACTCTACGGACTTCATCTCGCCCGCGCCGGCGAGGAAGTTCATGTCCTGGTGCGCCCCCGCTATGCCGAAGGCGCTCGCCGCGGCTATCGCCTTTACGAGCGGCGACGAGACTTTAAGCAGCACGCCATCTTCACCCCGGACGGGGTCTGGACCGACGCCGAAGAACTTCCCCGAGGCCATTTCGACGCGGTCATCCTCGCCATACCCTCGACCGGTCTGAAGGGCCCCTGGCTCGCTTCGCTCGCCAGGTCGCTCGGCGACGCCACCCTGATCACGCTCACCCCGGGGCTCGACGACGTCGCGATCATCGCCGAACACATCGACCGCGACCAGATCGTGCGCGGACTGATCACGTCGGTGAGCTACCCGGCCCCGCTCCCTGGCGAGTCCTGCCCGCAACCGGGCACGGCCTACTGGTTTCCGCCGCTGACGCCGGCGCTCTTTGAGGGGCCGAGCAACCGCGTCACCCCCATCGTCAACGCCCTCAAACGCGGGCATATGAGCTCAAAGAGCGTCCGTGGTCTTGCCGAAAAAGCGGCCTTTGGCAGCGGCCTGCTCATGCCCATCGTCGCCCATATGGAGACCGTGGGGTGGCGCCTCGATCGCCTGCGCGACGAGAAGTTGTCGGAGTTGGTCGCCACGATGTCGCAGATCCGCGCCATTCTGGAGGCCACACTGGGCGCAAGCGCCCCGCTGCCGATGCGTCTTCTTACCCCGGCAACGGTCAAGCTGCTGACCCGCATCGCCCCGCGCGTTCCCCCCTTTAATTTTGAAGTCTACCTGCAGGTGCACTTCACCAAGGTCGGCGCTCAGACCCGCATGTTCCTCGACGACTACGTCGCAAAGGGCCAGGCCCACAACCTCCCCACCGGCGCCATCGCCGAGCTCCGAGAGCAGCTCGGCGAAGCCTGATACAGCCGGCGAGCCTCAACCCCGGGTTGCACACCGACCGGGACGCAATCCGCGTTTTACGCTTCGTTGAAGGCCTCGCGCGCCTCCAGAAAATCCGCCGGCCAGGGGCAACTCACCGCCACCGGATCGCCGTTATGCGGGTGCGGCAGCTCCAGACGCTCGGCATGCAGCATCACCCGCGTAAAGCGCTGCGAGCCCACCCGACGCACGCCGCCGTAATCCTTATCGCCCAGAATCGGCAGGCCCCCCTCGGCCAGATGCGCGCGAATCTGGTGCATCCGCCCGGTCAGCGGGCGCGCCTCAATCAGGTGCAGGGAACCCCAGCGCTCGCGCACCACAAAAGACGTCTCGGCCCAATCCCCACCGGCCTTAACCTCACCCTGACGGCGCTCACCCACACGCCCCAGGTGGTTCTTAACCTCCCAGCGCTCACCGACCTCTCGCTCCAACTCCGGACGCAGCGCGCGCGCCACAGCCACGTAAGTCTTCCGCGCCAGATGTTCGCGAAACGCGCGGGCCATCCCCTTGTTGGAGCGACGCGCCGTCACCAGCGCCAGCACCCCGGAGGTTCCCACATCCAGACGGTGGTGAATCGCCACATATGGCTTCTTCTTACCCTTCGCCTCCAGGTAGCGTTTGGCCACGTCCACCGCGTGGTCGCGGCTGCGATCGCGGGTGCCCTGGCTGGGAAGCCCGGCCGGTTTGGCGATCACCAGAAGGTCGCCGTCTTCCAGAAGCACCGTCGAGGCATCGAGCTCAAATCGCCCCTCCGACGACGCCTCGCTGCTCGCCGAGCTTTCGACCTCCACCGCCAGGCGATCCCCCTCCGAGAGCGTAAACGAGGCGATGCGCTGCGCCTGCCCGTTGAGTTTGACCTGGCCCGCGTCGAGCAGCGCCTTGGTCTTTTTGCGCGAGAACCCGCCGGGATGCTGCTCGTCAAGAAGACGCGTCAGCGCCTTATCGAGACGCTCGCCAGCATCGGACTCAGAGATCGTAAACAGGTAATGCGCCATCGGCCGTGTTCCTTTAGTTCGTCGAGATATTAAGCGTGTAATCGCCCGGATCGCCACCGACCCAGACCCGGTAGATGCCCGGCTGCAGCGCCCCTAACACGAGGGTGGCCGGCTGACCAGCGTCGGCAGCGTCACAGCTCAACTCCTGGGACTGTCCACAAACGTCGCGCTCCACCCACAGCGCCGCACCATCTTCCACATCAGCGGGCGTAAGCGCCAGAATCACCGTACTGGTCGCGTCGAGCTCAAACGAGAACGCGCGGTCTGCCTGAAGTGCGCCGGCACAACTCGGTGCCGCGTCAGCCTGATAGCCTTGCAGGGTCAGAGCATGGTCCTGATTCAACGCCAGCGGCTGCGCCCCAAAACAGCGCTCACCGGGGTTAAGAAGTTTAAGTTCCACCTCAACATCGCCCTCCTGAGCCGCGTCGGTGCTGCCAAGTTTGATGACCTGATCCCCCGCCTCCAGCGCGGCGATGCCCCCGTCCATCGCCCCACAAGACCCGCTCTCCTCACAGCTTGAGGCATGCTCAACCACCAGACCCTCAAGTGACACTTCACCTGTGACCGAGAGCGCCAGATCGCCGCCTTCCACAAGGTTGAGCGGCACCACGCGGTCGCGCGCGGCCTCCGAGGCGCAGCTGAGCAGTCCGGAGGGGCCGTCATCTTCGCGAAGGCTCACGACCACCGGCTCACCACGCGAAAGCACCACAGGCTCTCCTGGGGCCGCACAGCTACCTCCGATAAGCGCCGGACGGATACTCACCGCCAGATCAAACGCCGCCGGATCGTCGAGATCACCGTCGACCCGTACATAGTACGTTCCAGCCTCCAGCCCGGCGCGCTCCACGCCCTCCACCGCGCAGTAGCCCGGCGCGTCACACCCCGCCGTAAGCGTCACGCTGAGCGGGTCACCTGACGCGCTCAGCGCCTCCACGCGCACATCGGAGGCCTCCTCCAGCTCCAACTCCCAGACCCGGTCCCGACCGTTGATGCCGCACGGCGCAGCCGCGTTATCGTCGTAGCTCAGCAGCGAGGAGGCGATCACCGCCTCGAAGACGCCCGCCTCATCGCGCGTGCTCACGTCGAGGACTTCGGGGCGATCGCAACTCTCTCCCGCCGTCTCCGCGCTATGGCGAAGCTCCAGCCCGTAACCCGGAAGCGAAGAGTTCGGGAGGTTGCCAAGCGAGAGCGTCTTGATGCCCGCATCCACCTCCGCCTGAAGTAAGTTCCGGCGACGCTCTCCCACAATGATGTCGCCGCAGACCTCCCCCTCCGCGCTGCCGCACACCTGACGTGTCCTCGCGGCAAAACCCTGCCCCTCGCCACGCAAAAGATCGACGGTCCAATACCCGTCGGCCTGCACATCGACATGAAGCTCGGCGCGTGAGGTGGCCTCGTGTTCGCAGAGCGTCCCCCCAACCTCGAATTGCCCGCGCGCGCTCACGCCTAAGCCCAGGCGCTCCCCTTCGCGCAGCGTCACCGCCGGCAACCCCTCGCAGCTCTCCAGCGGCTGCGCCCCCTCCCGCTCGCTGAAGCTCGCCCGAAGTCGATAGGTGCCAGTCTCGGCGGCCGGGGTCGCCACCCACACATAATAGGTTGTCGCCTCTGCACTCAGCAGCACCGCGGCGTTTTGACCCGGACGCGCGCGATGCCCCACACACGAACCTGGCAGCAATGACGCGCGCTGCCCGCAGACCGTGCGCACCGAGAGCGCCGGCACAAAGGTGCCCTCGTCGGCCTCAACCTCCACCACCAGGTCGCCGGGCTCCTCGAGCGTGAGCGCGTACACATGCCCGACCGTCGCGTTGGCATCGCAGCTCAACGACTCGTCAGGGGGCGTCCCGACAAAACTTCCCTCCGCCTCGGCCACACCATCCACCCACACGAGCTCACCGGGCATCGCGCAGCTGGCGAAGCGCTCCGGCTCTTCCGTATCGCCAACGTCGGCGTCGGCATCCCCTCCCACATCCCCCGCATCCCCCTCACAATCAACGCATTCTGGATAACGCGCGTCGATCTCAATCAAGGTCTCCATCAGAAAGACATCGCTGGCGTTGCAGAAAAGCAGCCCGGCGTCACCGAGACGGTTGGGAAATCCCTCCGGACACGCAAACTCGGCCCCCACCGAAGTGCCCTGCCGCTCTCCAAAGACGCAAAGCGTCGCCGATGGCCGCACATAGAAGTCGCCGCCGGCCGCCTCACAGGTGGCCTGAAGCCCGTCGACACCCGCGTCCGACTCCTGAGGCTCCGTCGATGGCGAGGAACATCCCACAGCCCACACAACTCCCACACACCACCACGCCTGCCATCGTCCCACGTCTCGACTCCTCGGCTTCCTCTCAGGTTCTCGCTAACCCGTAGTGGCTACCACCGCCGTCTTCCCGGATCAAAGATGGCGAGCCTCGCCATGCGAGCGCTCGCCATCTTTCCTTCAAACTTTCAGCCAAAACCCAAAGCAATGCTTTAGAAATCAGCGCTGCGCGGTGCCCGCGGGAAGGGAATCACCTCGCGGATGTTATCGACGCCGGTCGCGTACGCAATCAGGCGCTCAAAGCCCAGCCCGAAGCCCGCATGCGGCACCGTCCCGTAACGACGCAGGTCGCGGTACCACCCGTAGTTCTCTTTCGGCAGCCCCATCTGCTCAATGCGCGCATCGAGCACATCCAGGCGCTCCTCACGCTGACTTCCGCCGATGATCTCGCCAATGCCCGGCGCCAGCACGTCCATCGCCGCGACGGTGCGCCCGTCGTCATTCTGGCGCATATAAAACGCCTTGATATCACGCGGGTAGTTCATCACGACCACCGGCTTGCCGACGTGCTTCTCGCTCAAGAAGCGCTCATGCTCCGACTGCAGGTCCACGCCCCACTTCACCGGAAACTCGAACTTCTCCTTCTCTGCGGCTTTTTCCAAAATCGCGATGGCCTCGGTGTAATCCATGCGCTCAAAGCTCGAGTCCACCAGCGCTTCCATGCGGTCTTTGACGCCCTTCTTCACAAATTTGTTGAAGAAATCCATATCCGCCGGCAGCGCGTCCAGAAGATCTTTTAAGAGATACTTCAAGAAATCTTCCGCCAGGTCGGCGTCATCGTTGAGGTCGGCAAAGGCAATCTCGGGCTCGATCATCCAGAACTCCGCCAGATGGCGCGACGTGTTGGAGTTCTCGGCCCGGAAAGTCGGACCGAACGTATAGACCTTGCTCATCGCCAGGCAGTACGCCTCCACGTTGAGCTGGCCCGAGACCGTCAGGTGCGCCTCTCGCCCGAAAAAGTCCTGGGAGAAGTCGACCTCGCCATTCTCCAGGCGCGGCGGGTTGGCCATATCGAGCGTGGAGACGCGGAACATCTCCCCGGCACCCTCCGCATCCGAGGCGGTGATGATGGGCGTGTGCACCCAGTAGAAACCCTGCTCATCAAAGTAGCGGTGGGTCGCCATCGCCAGGCGGTGACGCACACGCGTGATCGCCCCGATGAGGTTGGTGCGCGGACGCAGGTGCGCGTTCGCCCGCAAATGCTCCATGCTGTGGCGTTTGGGCGCCATCGGGTAGGTGTCCGGATCATCGACCCAGCCCACCACCTTGATGCTGGCAGCCTGAACCTCCACCGACTGCCCCTTGCCCTTCGACTCCACCAACTCGCCACGCACTTCAATGGAGCAGCCGGCGGTCAGCTTGAGAATCTCCTCATCATAATTCTCAAGCTCTTTGGGAGCGACGACCTGAATGGCGTCAAAACACGAGCCGTCATGCACATTGATGAACGAAAACCCGGCCTTGGAGTCACGTCGCGTGCGCACCCAACCCTTGATGAGCACCTCGGTGCCCGTGGGCGTCTGGCCTTCCAGCAATCCTTTGATCATCTCACGTACCTTTTCATTCGAAGTTAGTCGTCGCCCCGAGACATCGTCGCCAGGACGTCATCCGACGTCGCTGCGCGCGTTATCCACGGCTAGTTACCACCCTGTTCGCTCCCCGGGCAAGGACAGCGCCACCGGCGTGCGGCGAATCGCCCCACCCTGAGATGGATGACCACCGCGCCCCACAATGTTATGGGCATCTTGAGAACGCCCATGCCCCCCGAAGGCTCTTCCCGGAAGTCACGATGTCCACCACAACGCCCCGTACCAGCCGCGCATTTACCTCCTACGCCTGGTTTTTCCTCGTCTACATGCTCGCTGTGATCCTCTTCGGCGCCTGGGTGCGCATCACCGGCTCCGGCGCGGGCTGCGGATCGCACTGGCCGACCTGCCACGGGGAGATCATTCCTCCGGCGCCCAGCGTGCAGACAATGATCGAATACACCCACCGTCTCACCAGCGGCTTTTTGGGGATTCTGGGCATCATCCTCATGGGGTGGTCCTGGCGACTTTTTAAAAGTCACCCGGCCTTCTGGGCCAGCGTCATCACCTTCATCTTTATTCTCTTTGAGGGGGCCATTGGCGCGGGCCTGGTGCTCGCGGAACTTGTGGCAGACGACGACTCGGTGGCCCGCGCGGTCGTCATCGCCATTCACCTGGTCAACACGCTGATCTTGAGCGGGGCCACCGCGTTTACCGCCTGGCTCTCCACGGGGCGAGCGCTGCCGAGGTTGCGATGGGGCGGCGCATTTCGGGGGTTGCTGCTGGTGGGCATGCTCGGGCTCATCGCCACCAGCATGTCCGGGGCGGTCACGGCGCTGGGCGACACCCTCTTCCCGGTCGACCCCACCCTGGGCAACGGCCTGCTCGATCGCGTCCGCGACGACCTCTCCGCGGCCAACCATTTCCTGGTGCGCCTGCGCATCTTCCACCCGGTCATCGCCGTTGGCACCGCCGCCTACCTCCTCGTTGTGGGATGGATCGTGAAGCTGCGCGAGCCCTCGCCACAAGCCCTCACCTGGGCCAACGTGGTCATCGCGCTTGTGATCGGGCAGACCATGGTCGGCGTCTTCAACATCCTCCTCTCGGCGCCGGGCTGGGTGCAGCTCTTGCACCTTCTGGTGGCCCAGGTTCTCTGGATCGCCACCCTCTTTCTGGCCAGCACCCTGATGCAACCCGCACAGGGTGACCCGGGCTAAGTCGCATAAGTCGCATAAGTCGCAGAGACGCCATTCTTCCGGCCCCCTCAACAACCCACCTTCGGGGTAATACTTGGGCTTGAACGCGCGAAATTTGCGCGGCACACATTCCAAATGTTACCGTTTGTAAGGAAACTGGCGCTCACCCTCACCCCGACGCTTATGTCCTCGCCAGAGTCGAGCCTTCCTCCGATGCACGCGCTGCATCGGAGCTTCGGGCACTCGCCCACCCCTACCTTTGTCTGTGCACGCTCAGGGGAGATCATCTACCGCAATGACGCGGCGGCGTTCCGCTCAGCGCCGATTGCCCCTCATCAGGTGGGAGCAGACTCATTCCTTGCTCTGGTCGCCCCTGACCAACGTGCACACGTCGCCCAGGCGCTCTCCGGACTCACAGCAAACGCGCCGGCCGTCGCACTTGAGACGCCGCTTCACTTAGAGCCCGCCGGCACCTGGAAGCTGCGCGCCTACCTCTTCGGGGAGAGCGATGACGTCGTCGTCACGGTCGAGCCTCCCAGCCCGGCCGCATCTACCGAGTTGAGCGCGCAGGGGAGCTACGAACACCGCTTTCGCACTATGGCTCACGGCGTCCACGACGCCATCTGGGAGTGGGACTGCGAGAGCGGCGCGCTCTTCTGGCACGCCGGTCTCCACGATGTGCTCGGGTATGACAAAGGCACACTCGACCCGACGCTCGACGCCTGGGCGGAGCACGTCCACCCCGACGATCGCGAGCGCGTTGTCGTCTCCCTGCATAACGCCGTAGAGATGGGACAGTCGGCCTGGGTGGAAGAGTACCGCTTTCGGCGAGCCGACGGCAGCTGGGCTCAGGTCGTCGACCGCGGCTTCGCGATCGCCTTTGAGGGTGATCGCCCCACGCGCCTGATCGGCGGCATCAACGACGTGACCGCCAGCAGGCAGGCCAGCGCCACCATCCGCCGCCAGGCCCGGCTCATTGAACAGACCCACGACGCCATCTGGGTTCGCGACTTCGACGGGATCGTGCGTTTCTGGAACCCGGGCGCCGAGCGCATCTTTGGTAAATCCCGCGAAAACGTCGTCGGCCGCGCGCTTCGCGAACACGAGAGCAACACCGACACCCCCACTCTCGAAGGCCTCAAACGCCGCGGAAGCTGGAGTGGGGTCGTGCATCGCTACGATCGCCAGGGAAATGAGGTCATTCTCGAGGAGCGCTGGACACTGCTGCGCGATGAGCACGACGAGCCCCACGCCATCCTCATCGTGGGCAGCGACATCACCGAGCGCCATCATCTGCAATCTCAGTTTCTGCGCATCCAGCGCGTCGAGAGCATGGGAAGCGTCGCCGCCGGTATCGCTCACGACCTCAACAATGTGCTCGCCCCCATCCACTTCGGCGTCGAATATTTGCGCGGGGAGTTGGCCCACGGCGACACGACACTAAAAGAGGTGCTCGACGAGGTCGCCGGCAGCGTGCGCAGCGCAAGCTCGATGCTCCACCACATCCTCAACTTTGCCCGCGGCAACGACGCCACCCGCGAAGCCCTCGACCTGCACCGCCTCGTCAGCGACGCTCTGCGCATCGTCACCCGCGGCCACGCGCACCGAATCTCCACGCGTATTCACAATGACGCCCCATCCGACCGGGTGATGGGCGTACCCACGCAGATCCACCAGCTGCTGCTCAACCTCGGCGTCAACGCCCGCGACGCCATCGATGGCGAGGGCAGCATCGAGGTGCATCTGCGCGAAGCCTCAGTGACACCGGAGCAGGCCGAGCAAAATCCCGACGCCCGCCCCGGCGACTACCTGCGCATCGACGTGCGCGACAACGGCCGCGGCATGAGCGCTGACGTCATCGTGCGCGTCTTCGAGCCTTTCTACACCACCAAAGGGGTAAACCAGGGCACCGGCATCGGGCTCTCCACCTCGATCTCAATCGTGCGCTCGCACGGAGGCTTTATCGACGTTGAGAGCGCTCCGGGAGAAGGCACCCTCTTCTCGGTCTTTCTCCCCATCGCGATGGAGGCCTCCCGCAGCGCGGAGCCCCCCTCCCCCTCGCCGGTCTCGCCAGCCGAAGGTCGCGACCCGAGTTAAGACCGACGCAACCGCTCAGGCTTTATCCGGTTGCGGGGTCAGACGCAGGTAGGGCTTGATCTCCTGATAACCTTTTGGAAAACGCCGGGCGATCTCGTCCTCATCTTTGAGCGAAGGCACGATGATCACATCATCGCCCTGCTCCCAGTTCGCCGGGGTGGCCACCTTATGGCCATCGGTCAGCTGCAGCGCGTCGATCACGCGCAAGAGCTCTTTGAAGTTGCGGCCCGTGGCCGCCGGGTAGGTCAGCGTCAGGCGAATCTTCTTGTCGGGATCGATAATAAAGACCGAGCGCACCGTCGCGGTGGTGTCAGCTTTGGGGTGAATCATGCCGTAGGCGTTGGCCACCGACTTATCCTCATCGGCCACGATCGGAAACTCCACGGTGGTGTCCTGGGTCTCTTCGATATCTTTGACCCAGCCGTGGTGGTCCTCGATCCCGTCGACCGAGATGGCGATGGTCTTGACGCCCCGCTTGTCAAAGTCCTCCTTATAGCGCGCCACCGTGCCCAGCTCCGTGGTGCATACCGGGGTGTAGTCGGCCGGGTGACTGAAGAAGATCACCCAGGAGTCGCCCGCCCACTCATAGAAGTCGATGTCGCCTGCGGTGGTGGTCGCCTGGAAATTGGGTGCGGTGTCGCCGAGTTGAAGCGTCATGATGTCCTCGTCTTACGGAAGGGATTGGGGATAACTTCGGGACTTCAAAAAATATCCTACCAGCCTGATAGGAAATCCGAGAGTGAGCACGGAAAGTTCTCGGTCAAGCACAATCATGCTCGGGCTGACCGTCGCCGCGCGAAGCGCGCTTTTCATCTGCGCGCCCTTGCCTACAATGCGCCCGACGATCTTCGAGAGAGCACCCTATGAGTTTTAAACACCCCATCAGCATCGCCCCGATGATGAAGCGCACCGACCGGCACTTTCGCTTCTTCATGCGCCTGATCTCCGAGCGCACCCTCCTCTACACCGAGATGGTGACGACCGGGGCCATTCTGCACGGCGATCGCGAGCAGCACCTGCGCTTTGACGCGCTCGAACATCCCATCAGCCTGCAGCTCGGCGGCGACGATCCTGTCGAACTCGCTCAATGCGCAAAGATCGCGCAGGAGTGGGGCTACGACGAGGTCAACCTCAACGTGGGGTGCCCCAGCGACCGGGTGCAAAACGGCAACTTCGGCGCCTGTCTGATGAAGACCCCCGAGACGGTCGCCCGCGCGGTCGAGGCGATGCGCGAGGCCGTCGATATTGAGGTCACGGTCAAGCATCGCATCGGCGTCGATGAGCTCGACGACTACGCGCATATGCTGCACTTCGTCGACACGGTGGCCGCCGCCGGTTGCACCCGCTTCTCGGTACACGCCCGCAAGGCCTGGTTGCAGGGATTAAGCCCCAAAGAAAACCGCAACATCCCGCCCCTGCGCTACCCCGAGGTCTGGCGGCTCAAAGAGGAGCGCCCCGAGCTGATCATCGAGATCAACGGCGGCATCCTCACCATGGACCAGGCAGCAGAGCACCTGGAGCACGTCGACGCGGTGATGATCGGGCGAGCGGCCTACGATGATCCCTATCAGTTCGCGGAGGTTGATGGGAGGTTTTATGGCGAGCAGGCCGCGCCCCGTACGCGCCACGAGGTGGCCCGGGCGATGTTCCCCTACATCGAGCAGCATCTGAGCGAGGGCGGCAAACTTTCCCACATCAGCGGGCATATGCTGCAGCTCTTTTCCGGCCAGCCCGGCGCGCGCCGCTACCGCCGCCACCTCTCCGAGAACGCCTGGCGCGAGGGGGCGGGCATCCACACCCTGGAGCACGCGTTGACCCTCGTGCCCGAAGACGCACCCGCCCACGAAAAAGCCGCCGCCCTTTAAGGGCGACGGCTTCGAGCTCCTGCTGCGGTAGCAACGACATCATCGGCATCGTTGCTACCGGCGAACGCGCTCCATCAGAGCAGGCGCTCGACTTTGGAGAGATCGCGCGTGATGTTCTTCTGGTGCGCCTCATTGGTGCCGCCGCCGATCTCCAGCAACTTCGCGTCGCGCCACAGTCGCTCCACGTTGTACTCGGCCACGTAGCCGTAGCCGCCGAGCACCTGAATGGCGCGGTCGGCCACATTCTTGCCCATCGTCGAGCAGTAGAGTTTCACGCCGTCGGAGTCCGCGCGGCTGCCGAAGGCGTCCAGGCTCAAGTCTGCGGCCGTCTTGTAGAGGTAGCTGCGTCCGGCCATGTACTCGGCATAGCTCTCGGCGATGTGGCGCTGGATCTGCCCGAAACGGTTAATCGGCTCGCCGAACGCCACGCGCTCCGCGCCGTAGCGGTTCATGATCTCCACCGAGCGGCGGGCGATACCCACGCTCATCGCGGCCAGGGTGACGCGCTCAATGGCCAGGTTGCGCATCATTGAGCGCACCGCGCTTCCCGGCTTGCCGACGAGGTTGGCCGCCGGCACGCGCACGTCTTCAAAGACGAGCTCCGCGGTGGTCGAGGCGCGCATGCCCAGCTTTCCGGTGATCTTCTGGCCGAGCGAGAAGCCCTCCATGCCCTTCTCCACCAGGAAGAGCGAGACGGCGCGGTCGCCGCCCTCTTCGCGGGCGTACACCAGAAACACATCGCCGAGCTCCCCCTCGGAGACCGCCCCGTTGGTGATCCACATCTTCTGACCGTTGAGGATGTAGTCCTCACCGTCGCGGCGCGCGACCGAGCCCATCCCCAGCACGTCGGTGCCGGCGTTGGGCTCACTCATGCACATCCCGCCGATGAGCTCTCCGCTGCAGGCGCCGGGCAGATAACGCGAGCGCTGGTCGTCGTTGCCGTTGACGGCCAGGTTGTTCACAAAAAGCATCGAGTGAGCCAGGTACGCCAGGCAAAACCCGGGGTCAGCCGCAGAGAGTTCCTCATGCACGATGACCGCCGCGGTGGCGTCCATCCCCGATCCTCCGAACTGCTCCGGGGCGGTCACCCCCAGCAGGCCCAGCTCTCCGAGCTTTTTGAAGAGCTCGATATTAAAGCGCTCTTCCCGGTCGTGATGCTCGGCCTGGGGCGCGACCTCGCGCTCGGCAAAGGAGCGCACCATCTCACGCAGCACTTTATGTTCTTCGGTCGGGTTAAAAAGATCGTTCATAGACTCACTCTCTCCTCAATCGACGCTCCCATCTGCGGGGCGCCGGTGCGTTGCACGTTTACAGACTCGCCAGTCACCATAACCCGATCCGCGCCTGGAACAAGCCTGCCCGGCAACTTCTTCGTGTTTTCACCGCCCTCACAGCCCTCTGCTGCGGCGACAGGCTGGACAAGCAGCTCAAAACCTGCTCAATACCACGGTTACTGGCTCGAACCTGCTTTGAATCTGTTGCCTTCAGGAGTGTTATGTCGCACGCGCACGGTGGTGAAGTGATCGCTCAGCGCCTCTCACGTCGAGGGGTCTCCCACCTCTTTACCCTCTGCGGAGGCCATATCTCGCCAATCTTCACCGGCGCCAAATCCGAGGGCATCGAGGTGGTCGATGTCCGCGATGAGGCGTCTGCGGTGTTCGCCGCCGACGCCATGGCGCGCATGACCGGCGTGCCAGGCGTGGCTGCGGTGACCGCCGGCCCCGGCGTCACCAACACGGTCACCGCGGTTAAAAACGCGCAGATGGCGCAGTCGCCGGTGCTCATCATCGGCGGCGCTCCGGCCACCGTCCTCAAAGGGCGCGGCGCTTTGCAGGACATCGACCAGATCAGCCTGATGCGCCCGATCACCAAATGGGCCGCATCGCTCTCGATGGTCAGCGAGCTGGCTCCGGCCATCGACTACGCCCTGGAGGTCGCCACCGGCGGCACCCCCGGTCCGGTCTTTCTGGAGATCCCCGTCGATCTGCTCTACCCGCAGACCATCGTCGAGGAGTGGTTCATCAAGGAGAGCGGCCTCGATAAGATGAGCGGCGTCAGCGCCAAGGCGCTTGAGCTCTACCTGCGCGCGCATCTTCTGCGACAGTTCAACGCGCCTTATAACCCGCTCAAATTTGCCGACACCTCGCTGCCGCTGCCCGACTTCACCGACCCCGAAAAACAGATCGACCAGGTCGCCGACGAGCTCGCCCGCGCCGAGCGCCCCGTGCTCGTGATCGGCTCCCAGGCGCTGGTGAACTATTCGCCGGGAGAAGCCGCAAGCCTCGCCACGGCCGTGGAGAAGCTGGGCATCCCGACCTTTTTGGGCGGCGGCGCGCGTGGACTTCTGGGCGCTTCGAGCGATCTTCAGTTCCGCCACAAACGCTCCAAGGCGCTGCGCGCCGCAGACCTCGCGATCGTCGCCGGCTTCCCCTTCGACTTCCGCATGGGCTACGGGCGCGCCTTCGGCTCGAAGACCCGCGTGGTCTCGGCGAACCTCTCCCAGGAAGACCTGCGTAAGAACCGCCGTCCGGAAATCGGCCTCAACATCCACCCCGGCGACTTTTTGCGCGAGCTCTCCTACCGCATGGGCCCGGCCGCCTCGCGACCGGCCTGGTTCGGCGATCTTAAGCAGCGCGAAGACGCCCGCGACGCCGAGATCGATGCCATGGGCGAGCAGGATGCCGGTGGGCTGGTCAACCCCATCGACTTCTTCAAACGCCTTGACGAAAAGCTCGACGATAACAGCGTGCTGGTCGTCGACGGCGGCGATTTTGTGGCCACCGGCGCCTACGTGCTGCGCCCACGCAGCCCGATGGCCTGGCTTGACCCGGGCGTCTTCGGCACCCTGGGCGTCGGCGGCGGCTTCGCGCTGGGCGCGGGGCTGGCGCGAAAAGACGCCGAGGTCTGGCTCATCTGGGGCGACGGCTCCTCGGCCTACAGCCTGGCGGAGTTTGATACCTGCGTGCGCCACGGCCTGGCGCCGATTGCGGTCATCGGCAACGACGGCGCCTGGGCCCAGATTGCCCGTGAGCAGGTCGAGATCCTCGGCGACGATGTGGCCACCGTGCTCACCCGCAACGACTACCACACCGTCGCAAAAGGCTACGGCGCCGAGGGAATCCTCGTGAAGCGCAAGAGCGACATCAACCGCGCCATCGACAAGGCCAAGAAGCTCTCCAAAGAGGGCCGCCCGGTGGTCATCAACCTGCACATCGAGCAGACCGACTTCCGCAAGGGCTCCATCTCGATGTGAGTTGACTGAGAAGTCGCAAGCCGTGAAAAACCGCCGCGCCCCGCCCGGCGGTTTTTTCATGACTTCCACCCTGGTCTTACGCCCGCCCCCCTGACGGGAGTCGCGCCGGAGTTGACGCGCCCCCCTCTTCTTCTGCACGTTATCGACAGCTCGCCACTGTTTTTTTAAGTCTCCTCTGGAGCGCGCGATGAACCTCACCGATTTGCAGACCTTTGTCGTCGTCGCCGAGACCGAGACGATGAGCGCGGCCGCCGACGAGCTCGGCGTGCCCCGCTCCACCGTCAGCCGCCGCGTCGCCCGCCTGGAAGAAGCTCTGGGCGTGACGCTGGTGCATCGCTCCAACCAGGGAAACACGCTCAGCGCCGACGGCCGCCACCTCTACGCCCGCAGCGCGCCGGCGATCCGGGAGCTCTCCCAGGTGGAGCGCGCCCTGGCCGACACCGCCCTCAAACCCACGGGCATCCTGCGGCTGACCGCCCCCCACGATTTCGGCGCGATGGCGAGCTTCGCCGAGCTGATGACCCGCTTTGAGGCGAACTTCCCCGACATTGAGCTGCGCATCGAGCTGACCAACCGCGTCGTCGATCTCGTCGAAGAGGGCTTTGACGCGGCGATTCGCGCCCACGGCCCCAACCTCCCCGATGACGCCGGCCTGATGATCCGCCCGCTCACCCGCGTGGAGCGCGGACTTTACGCAAGCCCCGCCTACTTAAAGCAGCACGGGCGCCCCTCCAGCGTCGACGAGCTCGCGGAGCACCGCTTCGTCGCCCACCAGACGATGTTGCGAGAGCGCAACAGCATCTTCGATCCCCACACGCCTCGCCCCATCATGCGCGTCAACGATTTTGGCCTGGTCGTGCAACTGCTCATCGCCGGGGCGGGCATTGGCGAGGTCCCCACGTTTTTTGCGCGCGACCACGTGCGCGCCGGCCTGCTACAACGCGTGCTGCCGGAGGTGGGCAGCGCCACCGGGCGTTTTTCGCTCTTCTGGCCGGCAAGCCGTCACCTGGCCCAGCGCATCCGCGCGCTGATCGATTTTCTGAGCGCCGAGGAGCACGTCGAGCTGCTTTTTGCCGAACACGACGACGAGGCGACACCGCGCTGAGACGCACCGTCACACAACTTCTTAAAGGTCGGGCATAGTTCGTCTGGCCCGGCCGTTACCCGCGCGAGTCGCGCGCCCACTCCTCCGTCCAAGCCCCACTAAGGCACCACCTCTGGCACCTATGAGCGAACACGATCCCGCAGCCACCTCCGCGCCGCGAATTACCCCGGAGCAACGTACAGGTCTCCTGGAGCTTGGCTGGAACGACGCCCTCGAAGCCGACTTCCTTCGCCTGGCCAGCCCCGACACGCGTCCCGCCCGCGTCGCCTCGGTGGAGCGCGGCGGTTTTTTCGTCGTCGAAGATGCCGCCGCCATCGACGCCCCCACGCTCGCCAGGCTCGAAGGCACCGAGCTCGACTCCACCGCTCAGCCCGCCGTCGGCGACTGGGTCGCGCTGATCGTGCGCGAGGGCACCCCGGGCATCACCGAGGTGCTGCCCCGCAAAAGCGCACTCCTGCGCCGTGCTTCCGGCCGCCAGGGCCGCGCCCAGGTCGTGGTCTGTAACCTGGACTACCTCTTCATCGTCACCGCCATCGGCTTCAACCTCAACTTAAGCCGCCTGGAGCGCTACCTCATCGGCAGCCTCGCTGCCGACATCGCGCCGGTGATCGTCATCAACAAGATCGACCGCGTGCACGACCGCACCGAGATCGACGCGCTGATCAACGATCTCGGCATCGAGGTGCCCGTGCACTTCACCTGCGCGCTGGAGCCCGGGGGCATCGACCAGCTTAAGCCCTACCTCACCCCGGGCACCTCCCTGGCGCTCGTGGGCTCATCGGGCGTGGGCAAGTCCACGCTGGCCAACCGCATCCTGCAGACCGACCGCCTGGCCACCGGTGAGGTGCGCCACACCGACGACCGCGGCCGCCACACCACCACCCGCCGCGAGCTCTGGCGCGCCCCGAGCGGCGCGCTCATCATCGACACCCCGGGCATGCGCGAGTTTGGCCTGTGGGACGCTCGCGAGGGCGTCGCAAAACTCTTCCCAGAGATTCACGCCGCCACCGAAGCTTGCCACTTCCGCGACTGCGCCCACGTCGACGAGCCCGGCTGCGGCCTGCTCGCGGCCCTGGACGATGAGACCATCGACGAAGCTCGCTACCAGCGCTACCTGCGCGCCCTCGAAGAACTCGCCGAAACCGAGGCGCTGGCCGCCGAGAGCACCGAGCGCCTTAACGCCCGGCGAGAGCGCGGCAAACAGAATAAACTTCGGACCCGCAAGGGCTCGCGCCGTAAACACTGGGACCGCTAAACTCCTCCCCACCTCCCGAGAACACTATGCTCATCGAGATCTGGTCCGACGTCGTCTGCCCCTGGTGCTACATCGGAAAACGCCGCTTTGAGCGCGCCCTCTCCGACTTCCAAAACGCCCACCCCGAGCTGGATGTGGAGATCGCCTGGCGCAGCTTCGAACTCGACCCCAACGCCCCGCAGCAGCGCACCGAGCCGATGGTCGAGCATCTGGCCAAAAAGTACGGCATGAGCGTGGCGCGCGCCCGCGAGATTCAAGCGCAGGTCAGCGACGCCGCCGGCGAGGAGGGGCTCTCCTTTGACCTCGACGCCGCAAAGAGCGGAAACACCTTCAACGCCCACCGCCTCATTCACCTCGCTCAAAACAAAGGCCTGGGCGACGCGATGAAAGAGCGCTTCCTCGAGGCTTACTTCACCGAGGGCAAGCCCATCGGCGATCCGGACATGCTCATCGCCCTGGCCGAAGAAGTTGGCCTTTCGCGCGGCGAAGCCGAGCGCGCGCTCCACGATGAGGCCACCTCCCGGGCGGTCCGCGACGATGAGGCGCTCGCAAGCGAGCTTGGCATCCGCGGCGTTCCCTTCTTCGTTATCGACCGGCGCGTCGGTATCAGCGGCGCCCAGCCCCCGGCGACCTTCCTCCAGGTGTTGGAAGACGCCCTGGGCCAGTCGGCCCCCCTCGCCAGCTCCACCGACGACGACGCTACCTGCACCGATGAGGGATGCGCCGTCGACAGCTGAGCCCTACCGCCGGGCCCATCGCCCAACACCGGGTGAGCACTCAGTTTAAGAGGATTGTTGGCATGGACCGCCGCGCGCGCTAGCCTTAGCGCACGTTCTACGCTTGAAGTGTCTCTGCGCCGCGCGTGCCAACTTGCCCCGGAGCTCGCTGTGTGTATGCCGCCCGACTTAAATCGCCCCTTCTTCGCCCGCACGCTACGTGCGCTGAGCCTGCTCACCCTGCTCAGCCTCGCTGCATGCTCCTTTGAACCCGCGAGTTTTTCGGAGATTCGCTGCGAAAACGAGGGGGAGCAGCGCGATGGCGCGACCTGCCAGGACGGCTTCTGGGTCGCCCCCGATGACCTCGACATCGGCACGCCCGACGCCGACGCCGATCTTCCCGACACAGACGTCGATCTTCCCGACACCGACACCGATCTTCCCGACACGGACACCGGCTGTGAGCCTCCCACCGAGCAAGAGCTCTGCGAAGATGCCGTCCTCAGCTGTGGTCCGCTGGAAGTCGTCGATCGCTGCGGCGCGCAACGCGCCATCAGCTGCGGCAGCTGCGAAGACGACGAGCTCTGCGAGGGCGGCGTCTGCGTCTGCCAGCCCGAAGAGAACGACGCCTTTTGTACGCGCCTGGCCGCCGACTGCGGCACAGTCATCGCTCCGGACAACTGCGGCGACGAGCGCACCGTCTCCTGCGGCGACTGCCAGGAGGGCTACCTCTGCGGTGAAGACAACCGCTGCACCTGCCCGGGTGAGACGGTCAGCGAGCTCTGCGAGCAAAACAGCCTGGAGTGCGGCACGCGCACCGTGGTCGACGGCTGCGGCCAGACCCGCGAGATCAACTGTGACAGCTGCACCGGCACCGGTGAGTCCTGCACTCTCGACAACCTCTGCGTCTGCACGCCCCTCTCCGAAGAAGACCTCTGCGAGCTGGAGTCCGCCCAATGCGGCCCCCTCACCGTGACCGATAACTGCGGTGAAGAGCGCACACTCAATTGCGGCGGCTGCACCGGCACTGGCGAGTCCTGCACCCAAGACAACCAGTGCCACTGCCCCCCTCAATCCCAGGAATCCTTCTGCGCCGACAACGCTGCCGAATGTGGCGAGGTCACCGCACCAAATAACTGCGGCGACATTCGTCCCATCAACTGCGGCACATGCACCGGCACTGGCGAGAGCTGTTCGCTGGACAATCAATGCGTCTGCAACCCGCTCCCCGACGAGACCTTCTGCACCGATGAAGGCGCTCAGTGCGGCACGATTACAATCACCGATAACTGTGGCGAAACGCGCCCCATTGAATGCGGGGAGTGCCCGAACAACGGCGACATCTGCAACGAAAACAACCAGTGCGAAGCCTGCCAGCCTCAAAGCGACGAGGAAATCTGTCAGGATCAGGGCGCCGAGTGCGGCACGATCGTCGACCACGTCGACAACTGTGGCACCACGCGCCAGATCGACTGCGGCGGCAGCAACGCCTGCAACGGTCAGAATGTCTGCGCCCCGGACCTGACCTGCTGTCAGCCCGAGAGCGATGAAACTCTCTGCGCGGCCTCCCCCTACCGCTGTGATCAGCACACCGTCACCGACAGCTGTGGCCAGCAGCGCACGCTCAAGTGTTACACCTGCCGATATTCCGCGTGTGAGGATAACCCCGACGGCCCCGGGCAATGCTGCCACTACCCCACGGCCGGAACCTGCTGGACCGGCTGACCTTCAATATCAGTGCCCGACTGAGCCGCCCAGATGACGCTCCAGGGCGGTCATCACCTGCGGCCAGGCCCGCTGAAAATACGCAAAAGTCGCGTCCCACTCCGCCGCGCCGGGCTCTCCCGGCGCGGCGTCTTTTTGCCCCTGGTCGGAGCTCAGAACCGGCCAGCCCGTGTGGGTCAGTCGCACACGGGTGACCGCCTTGACGCTGTCGATATTTGAGAGTTCCACCACCACCCGGGTCTGCCAGGGCCGCGTGGGATGATCGGGCGGCGCGTTCCAGCTAAAGCTGAGCATGCGCTCTTCCAGGTAGCTGAGCACCCGGCATCCCTCACTTCCGCGCAGCCCGGCGGGCTCGGCCAGCATGTAGATCTCAAAAGGTCCGCCCACCCGAAGCTCAAAGCGGGCGTCGCTGCCGAACCACGCGCCGAGCTCCTCCTGGCGGGTCCAGGCCTGCCAGACCCGCGCGCGCGGCGCCGAGATGATGCGCTCCACCTCAATGGCCCGCTTCGACTCTCCCGACGCCGCCATCACCACAGGCCCCGGACCCCTCACACCCTCGACGAGGTTGAGGCGATTGCCAAAAGGATCCCGGGCGGCAGCAACCCACACGCCATCCTCACCTTCCATGGGCTCTTCGATCGCTTCTGCTCCGATCTCCAGAAGGCGCTCCCAGCTCGATGCCAGATCGTGCACCTCCCACAGCTCGCCAGCCCCCTCGTCCACCTCCGGCGCGTTCACAAGCACAAGCTGGCTCGCCCCCGCCTCAAAACGCACCTTATCGTCGCCGGCGTGCGCAGGTGAGCGGCCGAGCCATTCCTGATACCATCGCCGCGCTTCTTCAAGATCGCGCACCGAATACCTCGCACCTTGCAATCGAATCATCGTCGGGCCTCATCGCGTAGAATCTTCGGGTTGGCGTCACGGGCCATCTTCTCTGAAGATGCGCACACACCGACCATTCCCCTACCCTCCGACGCGCCCCCACGCCACCGCGAGCCTCTCTATGACCACCGCCGCAACCCCTATCGCCCCGACGACCATCCTCGACGAACTCCGCGCGCTGCGCGGCCAATCGGGCATGCGACGCTTCATCGGCGGCATCAAACTGCCGCTCAAGGCGATGCGCTTTATCGCGGCCCACCCGAAGATGTGGCCCTGGATGATCATTCCGGCGCTGATCAACCTCGTGCTCTTCGTGATCACGGCGGTGGCGCTGGCGATGAACGCCCCGGAGCTTCTGGGCTGGCTGTGGGCCCAACCCGAGGCCACCTGGCTCAAGGTCGTCTGGTACGTGGTGCTCGCGGTGGTGCTCCTGGCCTCGGTGGTGCTCTCCTACTTCGCGGTCTTGATGGTCGCCGGCGTGATCGCAAGCCCCTTCAACGACCAGCTCTCGGTGATCACCGAGCGCGAGCTCCGCGGCACCGTCGCCGATGCCCGCGATGGCGAGTCGATGATCTCGGGTATTATGCGCTCGATTGTCATCAGCCTGGTGACGCTCCTGGCCTACCTGGCCTGCATCATCCCCCTGCTCTTTTTGCACCTGATCCCGGGCCTTGGCAGCCTGCTCAACACGGTGCTGGGAACCGCTGTCAGCGCGATCTTTCTGGCCTTTGAGTACAGTGACGCCGCCCTCGACCGCCAGGGATTCTCGCTCAAAGAAAAGATCGCCCGGGTGCGCGCCCACCTCGACCTGGCCGGGGGCTTCGGGGTGGGAAGCGCGCTCCTGATGCTCATCCCGCTGGTCAACCTTTTGGTGATGCCGGTGGCTGTGGTAGGGGGCACGATGCTGGGCATTGAGCTTCGCGAGGAGCGCGACGACGCTCCGGCCGGCTGATTCCTTCTGCCTCCCTCCCCTGCCTGAAGATGGCTCTGCGGGCGCGCTTTGCGTCTATGAGCCGATGAGTTTTTGCCATGACCGAAACCTTCGACCTGATCGTCATCGGCGGGGGCGCCGCCGGCTTCTATGCCGCGATCACGTGCGCCGAGCAGAGCGCGCTCTACGGCGCTTCGCCGCGGGTGCTGATCCTGGAGAAGTCGCCGCGGGTGCTCGACAAGGTGCGCATCTCCGGGGGCGGTCGCTGCAACGTGACCCACCATTGTTTTGATCCGAAGCGCATGGCGACGAATTACCCCCGGGGGGATAAAGCGCTGATCGGCCCCCTGCACCGCTTCGGCGTCACCGAAACGGTGGCCTGGTTTAACGACCACGGCCTCACTCTTAAGACCGAGGCCGACGGGCGCATGTTCCCCACCACCGACAACTCCCAGTCGGTGATCGACGTGCTGCGCGGCGCGGCAGACGCCGCCGGAGTCAACGTGCGCACCCGCGCGGCGGTGCGCTCGATCGAAGCCCTGGAAGTTAGCGACCCCACCCATCCTCGCTTTGAAGTCACGCTCCGAGGCGACGCCACGCTGCGCGCCCACCACGTGGTCCTGGCCACCGGCGGCGCGCGCTCCGGAGGCGGCGCCGAGCTCGCCAGACAGCTCGGCCACAGGCTCATTGAGCCCGTGCCATCGCTCTTTACCTTTCACGTCGACGACTGGCGCATCCGCGACCTTCAGGGGCTGGCCGTCGATCCGGTGGCGGTGCGCATCGATGAGGCCAACCTCAAAAACGAAGGTCCGCTGCTGATCACCCACCGCGGTTTCAGCGCCCCGGCGATCTTAAAGCTCTCAGCCTGGGGGGCGCGCGCGCTGCACGAGCTCGACTACACCTTCACCCTGAGCGTGGACTGGCTCCACGGCGAAGATCCCGCCCCCACATTCGCCGCGCTGCGCAAAGAGGCGGGCACCCGCCACGTGCACACCCGCTCCCCCTTCGACGCCATCCCCAAACGCCTCTGGCAGCGCCTGGTGGCCGCCGCCCGCATCGACGAGCAGCAGACCTGGGCCACGCTTCAGGCCGGCCCCCGCGATGCCCTCATCGCCCAGCTCACCGACGCCCGCTTCAAGGTCACCGGCAAGAGCACCCACAAAGACGAGTTCGTCACCGCCGGCGGCGTCCCCACCGACGACGTGGACATGCGCACCATGGAGAGCCGCATCTGCCCGGGCGCCTTCATCGCCGGCGAACTTCTCGATGTGGACGGCGTCACCGGCGGCTTCAACTTCCAGAACGCCTGGACCACAGGCCACCTGGCCGGCACCGCCATCGCCTTGAGCCTCCTCGAGCGCACGGGCTAACGCGCCGCAGCAGGCGCGGTCCTTCGCGCCGGCAAAGTGCTTGGGGCCGGGCGTTTTGCTTCTACCTTTCATAGGACCACCCGACACCTGGTCGGCCCTCGCATCGACGCGACGGTCACACCAATGACTTCGGATCCGGGGAGACTCCTATGGTTCAAACGTCGACCAATCACGCCCAGCACACACCGATGATCGAAGAGGAGGAGCGCGCCCTTGAGCGCACCGCCTCCCCCGACACCGAGCCCGGCCTCCAGGAGCTGGGCTGGCCGGCAATCGGCGTCGGCACGGCCATGGCCACCTGGGCCATCGCCCGCCAGCACGGCCTCAAGCAGATCCTCTTTGCCGCCGCCGGCGCAGGCCTGATCTACACCGGCCTCAAACCCGGCTTCGACAAAGGATTTAAACGTCTTTTGGCCAACACCGCCGCCACCGAGCCCGTCGAGATCGACATCACCACCACCATCGCTCGCCCCGCCTCCGAGCTCTACCACATGTGGCGCGACCCGGAGCAGATCCCCCGCTTCTTCCGCCACATCAAACGCGTCGAGCACCTCGGCGAACGCCTCACCCGCTGGGTGGCAAAGGTGCCGGGCGATATGGAGCTGTGCTGGAACGCCGAGATCACCGAAGACAAACAAGACGAGCTCATCGCCTGGCGCTCCATCGAAGGCTCCGAGCTTGTGAGCTCCGGCGTGGTCAGCTTCTTCAACCTGGACGATGGGCAAACCCGCGTGCACCTGCGCCTGCGCTACCAGCCCCCCGGCGGGGAGTTCGGCGCCGCGATCGAGCGCTTCTTCAAAGCCATCCCCGAGCAGATCCTCCGCGAGGAATTGCGCGCCTTCAAACAACTCGCCGAAGCCGGAGAAGTCGCCACAGTACGCGGTCAACCCTACGGCGGCACACAGAACCGTGAGCAGGGGTTGAGCATGCTCACCAACCGCTGAACCTCCCCGGGTCACACCCCTCATCCCGGCATACTCTGACGCTTATCCCTTTGCCACGGAGCCCCCATGCGCGCGCTTTGCTGGTTTGGAAAAGAAGACGTCCGCCTCCAGGAAGTCCCCGATCCCACGATCATTAACCCTCACGACGCCATCATCGAGGTCAACCTCACCGCCATCTGCGGCTCCGACCTGCACCTCTACGATGGCTACATCCCCACCATGGAGTCCGGCGACATCCTGGGCCATGAGTTCATGGGCAAGGTCGTCGAGGTCGGCCCCGAGGTGCAAAACTTAAAGGTCGGCGACCGCGTCGTCGTCCCCTTCCCCATCGCCTGTGGCCACTGCCATCACTGCCACACCGACGAGTTCGCGCTCTGCGACAACTCCAACCCCAACGCCTGGATGGCCGAGCGCAGTTTTGGTCACTCGCCAGCCGGCATCTTTGGCTACTCGCACCTCTACGGCGGCTACGCCGGCGGCCAGGCCGAATACGTGCGCGTGCCCTTTGCTGATGTGGGCCCCATCAAAGTCCCCGACACACTCAGCGACGAAGACGTCCTCTTCCTCTCCGACATCTTCCCCACCGGCTACCAGGCCGTCGATGTGGCCAACATTCAGCCGGGAAGCACCGTGGCGGTGTGGGGCTGCGGCCCGGTGGGCCTCTTTGCCATCAAGAGCGCATACATGCTCGGCGCCGAAAAAGTCATCGCCATCGACCACGTGCCCGAGCGCCTCGCCATGGCCCGGCACCAGGCCGGCGCCGAAGTCCTCAACTTCACCGACGACCCCATCCTCGAAGCGCTCAAAGAGATGACCGATGGCCGCGGCCCCCAGACCTGCATTGAGGCCGTCGGCATGGAGGCCCACGGCACCGGCCTGATGGACTATTACGACAAGGCCAAACAGACCCTGCGCCTGGAGACCGGACGCCCCCACGCGCTCCGAGAGGCCATCATGGCCTGCGCCAAAGGCGGCACCCTGGTCGTCCCCGGCGTCTTCGGCGGCATCATCGACAAGCTCCCCATCGGTGCCGCCTTCAGCAAGGGCCTGACCTTTAAGATGGGCCAGACCCACGTCCACCGCTACCTCAAGCCCCTGCTCGCCAGGATCGAGAAAAACGAGATCGATCCCTCCTTCCTCATCACCCACCGCCTCACCCTGGAAGATGGCCCGGAGGCCTACAAAACCTTCCGCGACAAACAGGATGAGTGCGTCAAGGTTGTGATGCGACCCTGATCATAGCCGAGAGCCGGATCAGCAAGCTCGGGTCGAGTTACATGCCGCGTCATCACCTTCGCGCGCGACTCGACCCGAGCGGGCATGCGCGTATAGTCTCGGCGCAACATTTTCGCCGGACGCGTTATCCGCCCCCCTTCGCCCTGATCAGGAGCTCTGCCATGACCACCACTCTGACCCCCTCCCTGATGTTCATCGGCAAGGCCTCGGAGGCCATCGAGCTCTATACCTCGATCTTCGATGACGCCGAACTCGTGCGCATCGATCGCTACGACGCCTCCAACCCCGAGATGGAGGGCCAGATCATGCAGGCCGAGCTTCGCGTGCATAATCAATCGCTGCTCTTCACCGACAGCCCCGATGTGCACAGCTTCACCTTCACCCCCTCGATCTCATTTTTCGTGCGCTGCGAGAGCACCGAAGAGGTCGACCGCATCTTCGCCGCGCTGAGCGAGTGCGGCAAAGTCATGATGCCCCTGGATGCTTACCCCTTCAGCGAGCGCTTCGGCTGGTGCAACGACCGCTTTGGCGTCTCCTGGCAGGTCAGCCTGAACTGAACGCTGATAACCCTGATTGGAGTAAAAACATGAGCAACGAGACGTACCAGCGCATCTTTGAGTTGAACCGCCGCTGGGTAGAAGAACGCAACGCCGAAGATCCCACCTTCTTCGAAAAGCTGGCCCGCGAGCAAAACCCCGACTTCCTCTTCATCGGCTGCGCCGACAGCCGCGTACCCGCCTCCACGATCATGGGCGTGGAACCCGGCGAAGTCTTTGTAACCCGCAACGTCGCAAACCTGGTGGTCAACACCGACCTCAACGTCGCCTCCACCATCAACTACGCCGTCGACCACCTCAAAGTGAAACACGTCGTCGTCTGCGGCCATTACGGCTGCGGCGGGGTGATGGCCGCGATGCAGTCCAAAGATCTGGGCGTCCTCAACGGCTGGCTACGCGAGATCCGCGACGTCTACCGCCTCCACCGCACAGAGCTCGACGCCATCGCCGACGAAGACCAGCGCTACCGCCGCCTGGTCGAGCTCAACGTGCGCGAGCAATGCCTCAACGTCATCAAGACCGCCGAGGTGCAGCGCAACTTCCTGGAGCGCGGCGCCCCCACCGTCCACGGCTGGGTCTACGACCTCTCCAGCGGCCTGCTCAAAGATCTCAACATCAACTTCGAAGACCTGCTCAGCGAGGTCCGTGAGATCTACAGTCTGACCCCTGGCGAGGCCCGCTGAGCCGGTGCCGGGGGGGGGGGGCCGAAACCTGCCCGTATTTTGCAGGCCAACAAAAAACATCGGGGGGTGGGTTTTAGAGCGCGCGTCGTTAGTACTGGCTCGCGATGTTTTTACAGATACCAATTTTGGAGCACCCGGTGATCTTTCAACGCAGCTGGCTCAGCCAGGAGAGCCTCATCGCCATCTTCACTGTGGTGGCGATTCTGGTGCATCTTCTTTTTCGCTTCGGCCCCGGCCCCGACGCCCTCCAGGACTGGCCGCTCTATGCGGCGCTGACCCTGGGAGGCATTCCGCTGATCTGGCAGCTCCTCCAGCAACTTCGCCAGCTCAACTTCGGCGCCGACTGGCTCGCGGGCATCTCCATCGTCTCGGCGGTGCTCCTGGGAGAGTATCTGGCGGGAAGCATCGTCGTGCTGATGCTCTCCGGCGGCGAAGCCCTGGAGCGCTACGCCGCCGGCCGCGCCTCCTCAGTGCTGGAAGCCCTGGCCGCGCGGATGCCCAACATCGCCCACCGCCGCGAAGGCGACGCGATGGTCGACATCGAGCTCAAAGACATCGCCGTGGGCGATCTTCTGGTGGTGCTCCCCCATGAGCCCAGCCCCACCGATGGCGAGGTTGTGGAGGGCCACGGGTCTATGGACGAGTCCTTTCTCACCGGCGAGCCCTATATGATCTCAAAGGCCCCCGGTGCGGCGGTGATCTCCGGGGCGATTAACGGTGAACACGCCCTGACCATCCGCGCCACGCGACTTCCCGAAGACTCTCGCTACGCCCGCATCATGCGTGTGATGCAAGAATCCGAGCAGCGCCGCCCTCGCCTTCGCCGCCTGGCTGACCAGCTCGGCGCCTTCTACACCCCGCTGGCCGTGGCCATGGGCCTTATCGCCTGGGCCTTAAGCGGCGACCCGGTGCGCTTTCTGGCGGTGGTCATCGTCGCCACCCCCTGCCCCCTGCTCATCGGAATCCCGGTGGCGCTCATCGGCTCGATCTCGCTGGCCGCCAAACGCGGCATCATCATCAAAGATCCCCGGGTGTTGGAGCGCGCCTCGCGCTGCACCACACTCATCATCGACAAAACCGGCACCCTCACCGTAGGGGAGCCCGAGCTCACCGAAGTCGTCGTCGGAGCGGAACTCAGCGAAGACGACGTCCTCGCCCTGACCGCCTCCCTGGAGCACTACTCGCGGCATCCCCTGGCCCGAGCGATCATCCGCGCCAGCGACGCCCGCAACCTCGCGCCACTCCCGGCCACCGAGGTCAGCGAGCCCCCGGGACAGGGGCTCACCGGTAATGTCGAAGGTCGCCAGGTCGTCGTCACCAGCCGCAGCAAGCTCGCTAAACACAACCACCCCGACCTCGACGCCATCCCCCCGGTCGAGTCCGGGCTGGAGTGCGTCATCCTGGTCGACGACCGCTACCAGGCGACCCTGCGTTTTCACGACGCCCCCCGCGCCGATGGTCGCCCCTTTATCCAGCACCTCAAGCCTCGCCATGGTTTTAACGAGGTGCTGCTCGTCAGCGGCGATCGTGAGCGCGAGGTCGCCTACCTGGCCAACCTCATGGGCATCGAGCGCACCTACGCCGAGCAGAGCCCCGAAGACAAAGTCGCGATTGTGCGAAAGGAAAGCGAAACCGCGCAGATCCTCTTTGTCGGCGACGGCGTCAACGACGCGCCGGCGATGGCCTCAGCCACAGTCGGCGTGGCCTTCGGCCAGGCCCACGAGGTCACCTCCGAGGCCGCCGGCGCCGTCTTGCTGGAACCCACGCTCACCCACCTGGACGAGCTGCTGCACATCTCCGCGCGCATGCGCAGCGTCGCCCTGCAGAGCGCGGTCGGCGGCATCGCGCTGAGCATGATCGGCATGGGCTTTGCCGCCTTCGGCATGCTCCCCCCCATCGCCGGGGCCCTGGCCCAGGAAGGCATCGACCTGCTCGCTGTGATCAACGCGCTGCGCACCTCGCGCCAGGGCGGTCCGCTCTCTGATATCCACGAGAAGACTTAAATTGCACCGGGGACAATTGACCCACCGGTTAGGACTCCGGACCCCACCCCGACTAACCCCTTAGAATTGCACTATTTTTAAAAACATTTTGCACTCCCCCCCGCAGATAAGCTTCCCTGCTCCTATAACCCGCACCACCGCGCCACGTGGCGATTGTCGCCGCGTGGGCCGTGCTCCTCACCTTCGCCGTTACGCATCGTAACAGGCCCTGGCGGAGCCCTGCCCGGGGCGCCGGTGCAAAACATCCGCATACCGCGGAAGGAGCAACTGTATGAATGTCATTTTTAAGCGCTCTCCTGCCCTCATCGCCGCCGGCCTGCTGGCCTGCACGGCGATCGCCTGTGGCGACGCCACAGACACCTCCCCCGATGACTCCACCGCCCCGGCACAGGCCGGCCAGGCGCTGGAGGCCGTCGCCGCCACCGCCTCGGCAGGCGCCGACGCTCGCGGCAACCTCGACGAGCTCAGTCGACTGATCGCCGATGCCGACGTCCGCTCGCTCAACGAGGCGCTCTCCCCACTCTATGCAACGCGCGGCCCCGTCCAGCTCGTCACTCAGGGGCCCATCATCGACTACGCCGACGCCCGCGAACCGGTGTACATCCGCCACCCCAACAGCCCCGATCTGCATCTTCTGATCGCCGCCGGCGCTGAATTTAAGCTCAAGCTGCGCGACACGGGCGGTCGCCTTCAGGATGTCTCCTACGCCATCGAAGAGGTCGACGGAGGCATGGCCGAGCTGCGCATCCTCGCCAGCGATCTCCCTGCCGCCGGCGTCCTCCTGCTCGGCACCGCCGACGCCGACCTCGAGGCCCTGGGCGACAACGTCTTCGCCCTGGCCGTCCTCGATGAACCGCTGAGCTGCGAGGGCGCCGAGCGCGAGTGCGCCTCCGACGACGTCGCCTGTATGCTCCAGGCCCACAGCAGCTGCATCACCTCCAACTTCGACGCGATGCCCGCTCTGCACGAAGACGCCTCACCGGCCGAGCTCATCACCGACTACGTCGACGATCGCAGCGTCTTCGGCTCGCTCAGTGTCGAGTCCTTCGACGAAGAGCGCGGCACCGTCACCCTCAAATACGCCAACCCCGCTCGCCCCGAGCGCGCTCTGATGATCATGGAGGACGGCAGCCAGAAACCGCTTGAGTTTGAGCAGCTCGGCGAGAACCTCGTGCGTGTCAAAGCCCCCGAAGAAGGCTTTAGCGCGGAGACCCTGCTCGCGCTGCAGGCCCCCGGCGATGGCATCGGGAACACCGGCATTGTGATCGCCCCCATCTTCGGCTGGTTCTTCCCCGACAAAACCTGGAAGTACTCCGGCTGCCTGAAGTTCGAAAACCAGGCGGAGTTCACCCAGAACACTACCATTGAGCCGCTGCACAACATCGACGTGCGCGTCTCGACCACGGTCGACGGCATCTTCTACCGCCCCTGGGCCACCACGCGCACCAACTCCCAGGGCTGCTTTAGCATCTCCCGCAAGTTCACCGGGATGTTCGCCGGGGCCAAGCGCCGGGCCCGCATCCAGTACCGTCTGCGCGACGGCCACTTCGCCACCTGGAACACCTTCTCCTTTGACGGGCTCTTCCGGCAGGGCTTCTCCATCGTCAAGGAGGTCGGATGGCACTCCCACAGTTCCTCGGGCTACAACGCCGGCAACATGATCTTTGCGCCGGGCCAGCCCGGGGCCCTCGGCCAGAGCTGGCGCCGCGAGCAGGCCGTATCGTTTGATGCGATGCGCCGCATCGACCAGGCCGCCGGCGCCCAGAACAGCTGGCTGCGCTTCAACGGGCCGGTGATGTTCCACTACCCGGTGCCCTTCAATAACGTGGGCATCGCCCCGCCCAACCCCGCCAACGTGCTCAGCCCCATCAACCCCTTCCCCACCGCACACGGCATCTTCGTCTCGGAGAACTGGTGGGACATCTCCACGGTGGTCCACGAAACCGCCCACACCTGGCATTACAAGCATAAGAGCGGCAACATCCCCAACATCGTCACCAGCCTCATCAACGGCTGGAACACGCACAACTGCCAGGAAGACGACAACGTGGCCTTCCTCGAAGGTTTCGCCGAGTACTTCGCTCACGAAGCGCTCTGCGGCGCGATCTTCAACTCCGCGCATTGTGACATCAACTCCGAGACCAACCCCCTGAGCATGCCCGGGCTCACCAACGACGCGACCTGCGTCAGCGAAGGTCAGGCCCCGCTCGACTCCGTCTACCGCACCATCCGCCAGGACGACGGCGTCACCCACGGCCTTAAACTTCTGACCGCCGACAACTTCGCCCGCCGCAACTTCCAGTTCTGGAACGCGGCGAGCTGGGAAGGTCACGCGCCGGTCGACCCGTGGACCACCCTGCCCACCCAGTGCTACTGGAGCAACATCGACTACGACTTCTGGGATCTGCTCTGGACCTTTAAGGCCGACCCGAGCAAGGGCTTCAGCAGCCACTTCTCCATCGCTCAGGGCAATGACCTGCTGGACTTCTTTAACCGCTTCGCGGCGATTCACGAGGTCCACCCGCACTTCCTCAACAAACGCACCCCCTTCCTCAACCCGCTGAGCACTCACAACCCGGCCGACAGCTGCTTTAAGCGCTGCACGCAACCGGCGATCATGGCCAACGGCCAACCCATGGGTGCCACCGAGGCTCCGAACCATTGTGAGGTCACCCCCGCGCCCGCCTCGGTCAACGTCCAGGTCAGCGGCCGCACCTGGTACACCCAGAAGTCGCCCGTCTGCCCGGTTGGAAACTACGACGGCGCCAACTGCCACGTGCTCACGCCGGCCCCCGGCGTGAGCCCCTTCATCTGGCAGGGGCACCTCTACACCACCGCGCTCCCCGGCGGGGTCTGCCCCGATGGCTGGTTTGATGGCGCAAACTGCCAGATCGCCCAGCCCATCCCCGGCCACCAGCCCTTCATCTGGCAGGGCATGCTCTACTTCACCGCGCAGTACGCCTGCCCGGCCGGTGTGAGCGTGGGCGGCAACATGTGCCTTATCGGCACCACCCCGCCCGGCACCACCGCGGCGGTCACCGGCGGCAACATGCTCAGCTACATCGAGTAATGGTGATCAGGCGCTGAACGTGCCTGAGCGTAAGCCCGGGCCCTCGCAACACGGAGGGCCCGGGCTTTTTTATGCGCCGCCCCTGCCGCTACGCGCTACGAACGACCTCAAAGACTGCACTTGCGTTCAGCCCACATCCTCGCCATAGTCACGCCACATCACGACGTTTATTCAAGGAGGCCGACGTGGTCGCTGGCACCCAATCTGAGACAACTCGCACACCCTACAAGCTCTGGTTTGACGCAGCGCTGGTCGACGAGCTCGCCACGCTCCTGCGCGCTGCTCATGAAGACTTCGATCGGGCGCTCTTTCGCCGCGAGGCCACCCACGGGCTCGACACGCTCGAGTTCAAAGATCGCACCCTGCACATCGCCGACGCGATGGCCCTTGCCATGCCCTGGCCCACCGCTGAACGCATGCAGACGCTTATCGCCGCGCTTCCTCCGATGCTCCCCGAGGCCGATGGCTCCGTGGAAAAGGGCTACCGCTTCTGGCCTTTTGGCGAGTTCATTGCCCGCCAGGGCCTCGACGACTTTGACGCGAGTTTTGAGGCCATGACCGAGCTCACCATGCGCTTCACCTCGGAGTTTGCCATCCGCCCCTTTCTTCAAACGAAGCTCGACGAGAGCCTGGAGCGCCTTGAATCCCTGCTGAATCACCCCAACCAGCACGTGCGTCGCTGGATCAGCGAGGGCACCCGCACTCGCCTCCCCTGGGCAAGCGGTGTACGCGGGCTCAAAGGCGCCCAGTCCCGACGCTTGAAGCTACTTGAGGCGCTGCGTTTTGACCCCGAGCGTTACGTGCAGCGCTCGGTCGCCAACCACCTCCAGGACATCGTCAAAGACGACCTCCCCACAGGACTCGACACGCTGGAGCGCTGGGCGGCCGACGGCGAGTCCAATCCGAGCGAGGGCGACCTGCTGTGGGTTGTGCGCCACGCCGCTCGCGGCCAGCTCAAAGCCGGCCATCCCCGCGTGTTGCGCATCTTCGGCTTTGAGCCCGGCCTGGCCACCATCGGCGACTTCGCCCTCTCCCACGACGAGCTCAAAGCCGGCGACACCCTCACCCTCTCCGTGACGCTGCACAACCCCACCGCTCGCCCCCTGGCGCTGCGCGTGGACTACGCGCTGAGCGGCCCTACCAAAAGCGGCCGCACCTTCTCAAAGGTCTTCCGCTGGAGCGATCTCGAGCTCGGGCCGGGCCAATCAAAAACCCTGCAGACCACTCACAGCTTTGCCCACCGCTCGACCCGCAAGGTCTACACCGGGCTTCACCGCCTGGAGGCCCACATCAACGGTGAGCCCTCGCGCGCATGCGAGATCTGGCTGGAGGGGCTGGAAGGCAACGATCCCAACGCACTCAAAAACCTGACCTAAACCCCTGAAAACTCTGCAATAAACGCCGACGCCGGAGTCTCACTCAACGCCTGAAGCTCCCCCCTCTGCACCACTCGCCCTTCCTCCATCGCCACCACCTCGGCGCCAAGCGCGGCCACATCGCGCCAATCGTGGGTGACGATGATCGTCGGCAGACCTAGCGCCTCGATCGTTTGAGCGAGCTGGCCGCGAAGTTGTCTCCGGGCGATGGCGTCGAGCGCCGAGAGCGGCTCATCGAGCAGCAAAAGCTGCGGACTGGCGGCCAACGCCCGCACCAGCGTCACCCGCTGCGCTTCCCCCCCGGAGAGGGCCCCCACCCGGCGCTCCGACAGCCCTTCGGCCCCCCACCGCTTTAGCCAGCCCAGCGCCGCGGCCCGCTTCTCCTCCCGGCTACCCTCAAGCCCGAACGCCACGTTCTCCCACACCCGCAGATGCTCAAAAAGACTGGGCCCCTGGGGCACATAGCCCACCCGACGACGCGCCGGCTCCAGGAAGTCGCCAGCGCTGCTGTCGACCCAGCACTTCCCACCGGCCTCGATGGTCGCGTTCCGGGGCCGCACGCCCCCCGCGATGATCTTCAAGAGCGTGCTCTTCCCCGCCCCGTTGGGGCCAATCAACGCGACCGGCCGCGCGCCAACCTCCAACGCCACCTCCAGGACCATCGCCCCGACGCGGTGACGAACCTTCAGGCGCATCGCGAACCCGCTCATCGCCCCCTCCCCACCCTCAAGATCCGCCGTGGCCCGAGCCGAAGCGCGAGCAAGAGCACCGTGGCGATCGCCGCCAACGCCAGCGCAAAGGTCACCGCCAGACTCACATCGCGCTCCAGCGCCGCATAGATCGCGATGGGCATCGTCTGGGTAACCCCGGCCAGGCTTCCCGCAAAGATCAACGTCGCCCCGAACTCCCCGAGCGCGCGCGCCCAGGCCAGCGACGCCCCGGCGATGAGCCCCGGCAGCGCCGCCGGCACCGCCACGCTCCAGATCGCCTCGGCGCGCGACGCCCCCAGCGTCTGCGCCACCAGCAGCTGCTCCTCACGCACGGCCCCGAACGCGGTGGCCGCCGCCTGCACGAAAAAGGGCGCCGCCACCACCACCTGGGCCACCACCACTGCGGCGCTCGTAAAGGGAAGACTTACCCCCATTCCCTCCAGCACACCTCCCAGCAGACCGCGGCGCCCGTACGCCATCAACAGCCCCACCCCCACCACCGCCGGCGGAAGCACCAGGGGAAGATCCACCAGAACCTCGACCACGCTCGCCAGACGCGAACGCGATCGCGCCAGCCACCACCCCAGCGGAAGCCCCCCCGCCACCACCAACCCCAGACTCAACAACGAGGTGCGCAAACTCAACAGGAGCGCCGGGCCAAAACGCGCATCCCGCACGCCCTCCCACAACGCCTGCGGAGCGTTGGCCAGGGCCAGCGCCAGCAGGGGAAGTAAAAGCGCGCCGAGCAGCCCCAGCGCCGCCAGCGTCCCCGCTCCACCCCACAGCTTTGAGGCCCGCTCACTCATCGACTCACCACCTCAAACCCATGCTGACGCAGCACCTCCTGACCCTTATGTGATCTCAGGAGGATCAAAAATGCCTCCACACGCTCGCGTCGCGCCTCATGCCCCCCCCGGGCAACCCCCAGCCCGTAGGTCGCCTTCACCTCCAGCGTCTCGGGGATCGCCACCGCCTGCACCCCCTCATACCCCCGGGCATCACTCTGGTACACGATCGCCGCATCGGCCTCGCCCATCTCGACCTTCGCGCGCACCTGACGCACGTTCCGCTCCCTTGAGACCACCCGCCCCCGAAGCGCGCTGGCAAGCTCGGGCTGCCGCTGCGCCACCTTCTCCAACAAGGTTTCGGTATACGCCCCGATGGGAACTTCCGGCGCGCCCACCACAAGACGTTCTGCCCGCTGAAGATCGTCGATGCTCTCGATCTTCAGCGGGTTCCCCTTCTCGGTGATGATCGTGAGTCGGTTGCTCGCAAAGGGCTCCATGGCCTCCAGCAGCCCCGACTGCACCAGGGCGTCGAGGTGCGCCATATTCGCGCTCACAAAAACATCTGCGGGTGCGCCTTCCTCGATCTGCAGTCGCAAAGCCTGACTTCCAGCCGCGCTCACCACCACATCCAGGCCCGGGTTCGACGCCTCGTACATCGACGCATACGTCTCAAAGACCTCCGTCAACGAGGAGGCCACAAAGATCTGCAAGGGCGCGGGCTTCGCAGCATCATCGCCGCCCTCACAACCCCCGAGCATCGCCACGGCAAACAACGCCAAAAGCAGCACGAGGCCGCACCGGGACCTCCCCCCCGGCTTGAGATGGCGCGCTGGTTTCATTTAGCCGCCAAAAATCGCCACAAGCTGCAACGCCTGCCCCAGACACCGCCCGTCGGCGCTGTAGACCGCAGCCCGCTCCTCCGAGAACCCGCCCACCGCACGCTCCGAACGCGCCGTCACCAGGTAGAAATCGTCGGCGGACGCCTCTTCCAGAGGCAGGCGCTCATTGATCACCACCTGCCACGACACCGTCGCCGCCGGCGCCGGGCTGGTCATACGCGTGATGACCGCCGGCGGCCACATGTCCAAAAGCCCGATAAGCTGCGCCGCATCCAGCGGACCCGGCGCCTCTTTAAGCCGGCACCACCCGCCGAGCTCCGCCTCATCGTGGCCGGTATACGGGATCGCCCCGTGGCAGAACTTATACTCGTAGTACTTCGCAAATTTTGGAAAGAGCGGACTCTCCGGCGCAGTGGGAACCTCACCCGCCGGCGGCACCTCCGGCATCGCCCGCTGCTCAAAGTCCGAGCCAGAGCTGCGCTCTTTTGCGAACGTGCCGATCGCCACCATCCGCGCCTGCCCCTCCTGCACGATTCGAGATTCCGCGCAGATCACCGACGATCCTCGCCGCACCACATCCACGTGCACCTCAAAGGGCTCGTCGGTGACCGGCGCGCAGAAGTTCACCGCCAGCGCCCGCAGCGCAAACTCCGGCGCATCAAGCGTGCGCTCCATCGCGCGCACCATCGCCGCGCCACTCACCCCGCCAAATGCGCCGCGCCCCTGATACCAGCTGCGGTCGATCTGACCGTGAAACACCCCGCCTTCATCGCGCTTAAGCGCGATGGCGTCGCTATAACTCTGCGTCATACCTTCCTCATCTTCAGTCGGTTCGCCTGGCGCCCGTTCACATCCGAGCGTCGCTCAGCAACAGCTCGTCTTCGGCGCGCTAATCGTCGCCCCCACAGCGCCGCTCTCCACCTCGCGGCCCGCATACTGCGCCGCGGCCATCGTCGGCCCGCACGCAAAAGCTCCGTAATGGGTCTGACGACAGCCCTTCCCCTCAAAGAACTCAGCAAAACGCGTCGACGCCAGCATCGCCGCGGTGTTGCCGCAGACCCGCTCCGGGCGCCCCGCCTCGAACGCGTGATGATCATCGAGCCAGAAAAGCCGCTCCTCCCCCTCCACCCCGCCGCGGTAGGTGGCCGTCTGCCCGTAGTCCTCACACTGCGCATCCAGCCCCTCGAGTTTAAAGAGGCGGTAGGTCACCGACACAAAACTCGCCAGGCCCACCTTCGCCATAATCTCCGGGTTGTTGATGGTGATCGGCGACGTGGAAACAACGCGCGGATCGGCAAACCCGGTGGCCTTTGCCAGCGTCTCAAAATCAAACTGGTAGAGCGCCCCGCCCAGGCATTCGGCGTGCAGCAGGGGATCGTTGGCGACGTCTTCGGGAAGACGTCGATCCACGAACACATCACTGAAATAAAGCTCACCGCCGGACTTGAGCGCACGATACGCCTCCGCCAGCACGAGATCTTTGCGTGGGCTCAAATTCACCACACAGTTCGACACGATCACATCGATCGAAGCGTCCTCGATGCCCGCGCCCTTCAGATCTTCGATATAGCCCTGCACAAAAGAGGTGTTGGGCTGCGCGTAACCAAATCGCTCGGCGTGCCAGGCCTCCGTCTTACGCGCGACGCTGAGCTGCTCGTCGGTCATGTCCAGACCGATGACTCGCCCCTGCTCTCCCACAAACTGCGCGATCACATAGGCGTCGCGGCCGGTGCCGCAGCCCAGGTCCAGCACCGTCGCCCCTTCCACCGCCTGCGGGATGGGAAAGCCACATCCGTAAAAGCGCTCGCTCACCTCGGGATGCACATGCTGCAGCCGCGACGCGATCCAGCCGGCCGGCGCCCCCGCCGCACAGCAGGCGTTGGTCTGAAGATCGTCTGAGCTCGCCAGAAGTTTGCCATAATAATCTTTGACCCACTCATGCGTGGATTCACCCTGCGGAACCTTGCTCATCGCGCTCTCCTGCATGTTGAACATTCTCAAATCGCCTCGACTCCGGGGCGACGTCTTCTCGTCTCCGGGCGGAAGGTACATCGCACGCCTCGCCATCGCCAGCACAGCCCATCCAACGACGTTGCCCTTGAGCCCTCCTCCCGTGTAGAAGCGATTCATCACGCAAAACACTCCGTCGAAACCATCTCTATCTTCCTACCGAGGACACCATGGGCGCCTGGGGCCACGAACCTTTCTCAAATGACGACGCAATGGACTGGCTCAACGAGATGCTCGACGCCGAAGACGACGAGCCCCTCATCGAAGCCCTCGGTGAGGCCGCCGGCACAGAACCTGACGAATACCTCGAAGCGGATCTGGGCTGCATCGCGCTGGCCGCCGCCGCACTGGTCGCCGCGCTCGACGGGTACAATGACGGGCACCTTCCCGACGATCTCATCGAGTGGATCGACGATCAGGACGACGAGGTCATCGCCGAACTCTACGAAAAACATGCTCCCGTCGCCCGCGCCGCGATCGCACGCGTGCGTACCAACTCGGAACTCGCCGAGCTCTGGGAAGAGTCCGACGACTACCAGGCCTGGCTCAAAAGTCTCGATGAGCTTGAGGCAGCACTGGCAGGGGCAGAATAAGACCTGCCTCGCATTTACCCGGCGGTGTCGATCCACGTGCCCATGATTCGACCTGTAGGTAGACGCGGCAAGGGGTCGCGTCGTCCGCGACGGCGCGTATGCCCAACGCGCATCCAGGCGTTGAGCTGCAAAAGCGCCGTCGCTTCACCCCCGGGAGAATCCTATGCATCAAACCCATCTCGAGTTTCTTCGCGCGTACAACGATGCCTTCATTGCCCCCGATCTCGACTTCATCGTCAACAACGTCACCGACGACGTGCGCTGGGAGATGGTGGGCGAGCCCATTATTGAGGGGAAGGCCGCCTTCACCCGCGCCATGAAGCAGATGGAGGGCATGACGACTCTGGAGATGCACGTCGATGACATCATTTTCAGCGAGGGCAAAGGCGCCGTCCACGGAACGATGCGCCCCCGCAACGCCGCGGGGAAAGAGTATCATTTCGCCTTCTGCGACCTCTACGCGTTGCACGGCGAATCCGAACCTAAAGTTGCGGGCATCAAGGCCTTTGTGCTTCCCTTAAAGGACGACTGATCTGCTTTTGCCCTGATCTGCGGCGCCCGCGCTTCGTCTGCGCCGCGCGGGCGCCCGCACGATGCCCCGAAAAGGACCGACCTCGATGAGCTCCCCGCCCGATCCCACCGTCGATTACGACGACGTCGACGACATCATCGCCACCGCCGAGCGCCTGCGCGAGAAGGCCCGAAACGAGCTTACGCTCGAGGAGATGCGCGAGGTCGGCGCCGAGGTCGGCATCCCGGCCGACTTCATCGATCGCGCCCATCAGAAACTACAGGAAGAGCGACGCGCCGAGACCATCGCCGCCATCCGCCAGAAAAACCGAAGGCAACGCATGCTCACGATCATCGGTGGCATTCTGGTCCTGATCCTGGTGGCCGGGGCGGTGAGCTACAGCTCCACCGCCTCGCGTCTGAACGACCTCTACGCGGAGGTCGAGCAGCACCAGGCCGAGGTCGCCAACCAGAAGGCGCGGCAGGCCTCCGTTGAGGCGCATTACCGTGACCTGCCCGACTCCCTCGACAAGCAGGCCGAGCTCATCGGCGCGGAGAATCGCGTGCGCGTGGCCACCCAGCGCTTCAATGAGGCGGCGGCTCGCTACAACCGCGCGGTGCGACTGCCACCGGCCTCCATGCTCACCGGCGGGAGCCTGCCGATCATGGTGCCGCTCGATCACGACACCGCGCCGCCGAATTAGGTGCGGTCGCATCCTCAATTGCCCCTTCACGGACCCGCTGCTCTTGACCCCGGCCTGCCCATGCTCGCGCTTCGACTTGCTGTTGTGTTCGTCACACTTGTCCTTCCGACACTCGCCAGCGCGATGAGCCCCGAGGAGGTGCCCAACCCCCGCCACACCGGCGGCTGGGTCTCCGACGAAGCGGGTCTTCTGGATGACGCCCAGATCTCCCAGATCAACAGCGTGCTTACGGAGCTCGAGGCGCAAACCGGCGCGGAGGTCGCTGTCGTCACCGTGCCCTCCGTCAGCTCGCCGACGCCCAAAGACTTCACCACCGAGCTCTTTAACCTCTGGGGTGTGGGCAAAGCCGACGCGGACAACGGACTCCTGATTGTGCTCGTGACCGGTGAGCGTCGCCTGGAGATGGAGACCGGGTACGGCCTGGAAGCCACCCTGACCGACGGCTGGCTTAAGGTGATGCAAGAGCGCGAGATGGTGCCTCATTTTCGCCAGGGTGACTTCGACCAGGGCCTCTCCGCGGGCATCTTCGCCGTCGACCAGCAGTTGCGCGCCCCGGCCAGGCCTCTCGCACCTTCATCCTCTCCGCCCTCCTCATCCCGTCGCTCTTCGGGGGCCCCCACCCTTCCCCCCTGGGGCTGGCTCCTGGGCGCCGGCGGTGTCGCCGCCGCAGTCGCGCGCCGCAAATGGCTAAAGACCTGCCCCCAATGCAAAGACACCATGCGCGTCCTCGAAGAAGACGAAGATGACGCCTACCTCAACCCCGGACAACTCACCGAAGAGGCCGTCGCATCGATCAATTACGAGGTCTTTGAGTGTGCCTCGTGCGGCGTGCAACGCGTGCACGCCAACACGCGCTGGTTCAGCGGCTACGCAAACTGCCCGGAGTGTAAAAACCGAACCCTGGCCTCGGAGTCCAACGTCACACGCCAGCCGACCTACACCTCCACAGGCAGCAAACGCGTCACCGTCACCTGCGCTCATTGCCCGCACACCCGCACCTTCACGGTGACGATCCCCAAACGCACCCGCTCCACCTCATCGTCGTCGGGCGGGGGCTTCTCCATCGGTGGCGGTGGCGGGGGAAGTTTTGGCGGCGGAAGCTCCGGGGGCGGTGGCGCAGGCTCCAGCTGGTAACGTAACTCGATCACTTAGGCGCAGCGCCTCACGCAGCGCCATAGCCGCTATTCACTCCTCCTCTCGTTTTGGTCCTTTCATGGTCTCGCTGCGACTACTGCCCCTGCTCATCACACTGATGCTTCCGGCCATGGCCAGCGCCATGAGCCCCGAAGAGGTGCCCAACCCCCGAGAACGCGGCGAGTGGATCGCCGATGAAGCCGGTCTTCTGGACTCCTCTCACCACAAGTCAATCAACCGGGCGCTTACTCATCTCGAGGCCCACACTGGCATTGAGATCGCTGTAGTCACCGTGCGCTCCGTCGACTCACCAACGCCCAAAGACTTCACCACCGAACTCTTTAACCTCTGGGGCATCGGCAAAGCGGACTTGGACAACGGACTCTTGATCGTGCTTGTCACCGGAGAACGGCGTCTGGAGATGGAGACCGGCTACGGCCTCGAAGGCGTTCTCACCGACGGCTGGCTCAAGACGATGCAAGAGCGCGAGATGGTGCCCCGCTTCCGAGAGGGCGACTTCGCCGGCGGTCTGAAAGACGGCATCTTCGCCGTCGATCGAAGACTTCGAGAAGATCCTCTCGAGTTCATCGACAGCGAGGGTGACGACAACCTCAGCGCTTCCTCGACCCGATCCCCCTCCTTGCCAAAAATACCATTGTGGGGTTGGCTCTTGGGAGTCTTCGGCGTCGTCGGCTGCACCGCAGCCGCGCGCTACAAGTGGATGCGTACCTGCCCGAAATGCAAAGGCACCATGCGACTTCTCGAAGAACACGAAGAGGACGATCACCTCGAAGGTGGCAAGCAGACCGAGGAGTCCATCGGTTCGATCAGCTATGACGTCTACGAGTGTCAGTCCTGCGGCGATCTTCGAATCCAGGGTATCTCGCACTGGTTTAGCGGCTTCGCAGCGTGCCCGGACTGCTCACATCGCACACTCAAGTCGCACCACGACGTGATCCAAAAACCCACCTACACATCGACGGGCATCAAAGAAGTCATAGTAAGATGCGCCCATTGCGACCATCTCAGTCGCACGAGGGTCACGTTACCGCGACTCACCCACGCTTCATCAAGCTCTTCCGGCGGGGGTATCTCCGGCGGAGGTGGCGGAGGTTTCTCCGGCGGTGGTGGCGGAGGAAGTTTCGGGGGCGGCAGCTCCGGCGGCGGTGGTGCCGGCTCGAGCTGGTGATATGCCCCAAACCTCTCAAACGCAGCGCGTACCTCCACATGATAAGCGCTGCGCACTTTCCCCTTCAGGTTTTGGATGTCCATGCTCGCGCTGCGACTCTTGCCCCTCGTCATCACGCTGATGTTTCCGGCTCTGGCCAGCGCCATGAGCCCCGAAGAGGTGCCCAACCCTCAAGAACGGAGGGAACGGGTCGCCGATGAAGCGAACCTCCTGGACGCCTTTCACCGCGAGTCGATCAACCGGGCGCTTACCCAACTTGAGGCCGATACCGGCATTGAGATCGCGGTGGTCACCGTTGAGTCTGTCGACTCGCCAACGCCCAAAGACTTCACCACCGAGCTTTTCAACCTCTGGGGCGTCGGCAAAGCTGGCGAGGATAACGGACTCTTGATCGTACTCGTCACCGGAGAGCGTCGCCTGGAGATCGAGACCGGTTACGGCCTCGAAGCTGTGCTCACCGACGGCTGGCTCAAGGTCATGCAAGAGCGCGCCATGGTGCCCCTCTTTCGCAAAGGCGACTTCGCCGCGGGGCTCACAGCCGGCATCTTCGCCGTTGATCGCAGACTTCGAAACAACCCTCTCGAGTTTAGCGCCAGCGAAGACGACGTTACTCGCCACTCCTCCCCGACCGGCTCCCACTCCCCCGCCGCTCCGAAGATCCCCTGGTGGGTCTGGCTCTTGGGACCCGGCGGCGTCGGGGTTGCCGCTGCCGCGCGCTACAAGTGGCTGCGTACCTGCCCCAAGTGCAAAGACACCATGCGAGTGCTCCAAGAGCATGAAGAGGACGACCACCTCGACGCTGGCAAGCAAACCGAGGAGTCCATCGGCTCGATCAGCTACGATGTCTACGAGTGTCCGTCCTGCGGCGTTCAGCGCATTCAGGCTCTCTCGCACTGGTTTAGCGGCTTCGCGAAATGCCCCGATTGCTCAAATCGCACCCTTAAGACGTACCGGGACATCATCCAAGAACCCACGTACACCTCGACGGGCATCCAAGAAGTCACGGTAACCTGCGCCCATTGCGACCATCACGGTCTCCTCAAGGTGACGCTGCCGCGGCTCACCCGCTCTTCGTCAAACTACACCGGCGGGGGCTTCTCCGGCGGAGGGGGTGGCGGCGGAGGTGGAGGCGGGGGAAGTTTCGGCGGCGGACGCTCCGGGGGAGGCGGCGCCGGCTCCAGCTGGTAATGCCGACCTAACGCGTAAGCGCCAGGATCTTTCGCAGGGTGCGCATGTTTCGCGTGGTCGTCGTCGCCTTATAGCGCGCTTTCGACGCCTCTTTGCCAAAGCGGCTCTTCGTCGTCTTCCCCCGCACCACCTCCCAGTAAAGCACGGAAGGTCCGCGCTCCACGCGCTCGACCTCCGAGTCGAGCTCACACTCAAGCGCTCCGAGCGCATCCAGCGACGCCGGATCCGAGGCGAACATCACATAGGGTTGAATCCCCTCCGCATCTCCATCGAAGGGATACCCCTCGACCACCGCGCGCAGCTCGGCCCCCGAGATGACGACCACCCAGGCCTCATAATCAAAACCATCGCGAAGCGCCGCTTCGACCTGTGCTTTTACGCGCTCGGCATCAGCCTCGCTGCTCTCCAGCACCACATTGCCGCTGGCCAGAACGGTGCGCACTCGTCCAAACCCGGCCCCCTCCAGGACATCGCGCAGATCCCCCATCTTCATGCGCACGCCCCCCACGTTGATACCACGCAACAACACGCAATGTTCGAACACGTCGATCTTCTCAGCGCCGCTCATCGAGCCTCCCGGGCCTGACACGTCATCATGGAGCCACAACCCGGCTCAGAGCGACAGCCGCTTAAACACCTTCTCCGGGATCGACTTGATCACCCCCATAATCCCTCCCCAGAAACGCGGATAATAAAAGGTCTCCACCCCGCGCCCCTGCGCGTTAAAGATCGCCTGGGCCGCCTTCTGCGGACTCGCCACCGGGATTCCCGTCTCCAGCTCAAAGGTCATCGGCGTGTCCACAAAGCCGAGCTTCACCGTCATCACGTGCACGTTCTTCGACGCCAGGCGACTACGCAGCCCCTGCAAGTACAGCGTCAACGCCCCCTTGGCGCTCCCGTAAAAGTAATTCGACGCGCGTCCCCGCTCCCCGGCAACCGATGAGAGCCCGATGATGCTCCCTGCTCCCCGGCTCTCCATGGCCCGCGCCACCGCCTCACAAACGCTGACCGCGCCGGTGTAATTCACCTCAATGACCCGACGCGCCTTCTCAAAATCCTCTTCGGAGGCCTGCTGGTCGCCCATAAACCCAAAGGCCACAAGCGCCACATCGACCGGCCCGAGCGTCGCCTCAACTTCCGACACCAGTGCTGCGTGACGCTCAAAGTCCTCGCAGGCATCAAACGCAAAGCCGCGCGCCTCGACACCATGACGAATCTGCAGATCTCGCGCCGCTCGGCCGGCCTCCTCCACATCGCGCGCGGCCAGCGCCACCGAGAACCCCGCCGCGGCGTACACATCGGCCACGGCCTGAGCGATGGGCGAGGTCGCCCCGAGGATAAGAACAGTCATAACAACTCCAGAGGCATTGGGAATGGGTACTTCAAGCAGGCGTCAGGCCCAGGCGACGGCTTAAATCCGACTGAAACACACCCTGCGGGTCCCACCGGTCGCGCACCTCGCGCCAGCGCTCCCACGTCGGATACATGCGCCGGAACATCTCCGCGCTCAGCCGCGAGTCTTTGCCCAGGTACACGCGCCCCCCGACCTCGGCCACCAGCTCATCAAGGCGATCCATCATCGTCAAAAGGGGCTCACCGAAGTTCGGAAAGTCCAGCGCCAGGGTCGTGCCGCCGCACGGAAAGGACAGCCCACCGTGATCCTGATCCCCGAACTCCTTGATGACCGCCAGAAACGACGCCATCTTGCTCTCCGAGATCACCTTGAGGATGTCGCGCACCGCTTCGCGCTCGGGCACCACCATCTGGTACTGCAAGAACCCGCGCTTGCCGTAGACGTAGTTCCAATTCTCCACCGCATCGAGCGGAAAGAAGAAGGGCTCATAGCCCACCACCGAGTGATGCTCCCCGGCCGGATGTTTGTGATAGTACGCCTCATTAAAGAGGCGAATCGTCGCCCGGTTCAGCAGCACATTCGACTCGAACGCTCGCCCGTCGAGCACACGCTGCGCAAGCTCCACGACCCGCTCCAGCGGCCCCTCCGAAAGTGTACGCGCTTGCGCCGCCGAGGCATGTCGCCCGCGCATAAAGATGCCTCGCCCCATCTGAGCGCCCGACTTCACGCAGTCGATCCAGGAGACGGTATGAAAGTAGTCGCTGCTCTCCGCGCTGATCTGAAAAAACTCATCGAGGTTATTGAAGCGAATCGACTCCATCTCGATCGCCCCGCTCTCGACGGCCTGCAACTGGATCTCGGCGTTTAAAATGATGCCGGTGAGCCCCATCCCCCCTATGGTCGCCCAGAAAAGATCCTCGTGCTCCTCCCGGCTGCAGCGCACCACCTCCCCGCTGGCCAGAAGCATCTCCATCGAACGCACGTGGTCACCAAAGCAGCCGGCGTGCCCGTGATTCTTTCCGTGGATATTGCAGCCAATCGCCCCGCCCATGCTCACGAACTGCGTGCCCGGCACCACGGGCACAAACCATCCCCGGGGCAAAAACACCTCGATGAGCTCCCCGATGGTCACACCGGCTTCGACCCGCAGCAGTCCACTGGCCTCATCGAACTCCAACATCTTCTTTAACCGCCGCGTCAGCACCACTCGCCCCTGGCTCAAGAGCGCAGCGTCGCCGTAACTTCTGCCAAAGCCGTGCGCGAGCAGCGCGTCGCCCTGACGATCATGAAACGCTTTCAACGTCTGCGACTGCGACTCCGGCCGTGCGCACAACGTATCAACAATGGGATAGCGACCCCATCCGGCGAGTGATTTTGAAGCCCATGTAGTGGTGGACATGAGGTGGTTTCCGAAGGGTTCGGGTGGGTGTTCACGCATGCGTGAACTCGGCATCGACAACGCGCGACAGATTCGACGCGCTGCCACCTGAAGTCAAGCGCTGGCCAGCGGCCAGACCCACGCGGCTCCTCCCCTCCCCTCTCCCGGCTGCGCTCACCGCGCCTCCCAGCGCTCGCGCTCCAACCGATAGACCGCGCAGTGATCCTCCCCGAAATCGCGCTCCTCCACAAAGATGAACCTCAGACGCTCATAGAAACGACGCGTCCGGTGATTGCTGGCCAGCGGATCGATAAGGATCGCGCGCACCCCGGGCGTCGCAAAACAATGGTCGATGGCCAGCGTCATCATGCGCGTTCCATACCCCTTACCCAGCGCATCTGCCGGCCCGATCCAGATATCCAGCGCGCGAAGATCCGGCTCACACTCCCCCCAGTAATGGGAGTCTTCCCGGGCCGGATCGATGATCTGCATAAAGCCGATGGGGCGCCCATCGGCCTCGGCGATCCGCTGCTCGCGCCAGTCCGGATTGCGCTCAAGCTCTTCCTCCCACTGCCAGTCGTCGTTGGGATCGGCGGCCTGCACATGGGGCTCTTCATCCCAGGCGCGCAGCAGCGCGACGTCGTCGGGGGTCGCTTCTCGAAACCTTAGCTCGGACATCGTCTCTCCTTCATGCGCATACCCGGGCCGGCACTAACCTACGCCGACGACGAGTTATGGTAGACTTTATGAAGAACTTTGCGCGTAAAGACGTCCTATCAACCATCACCCTCTTCAAAGCGCCTCGATGATCGTGACGGGAGCGCCTCCCACGCATCCTCACAGGAACATCATGGCTCTGACGTATGCTTCCACGCGACGCCTGCTGATTCTGGCACTCCTGATGTTACCTCCCGTGCTGAGCGCCTGCCGCGCGCTGCGCGCGCCCGATGCGTCACCACCTTCAGCGCTTCCCGAAACACTACAGCAGATCGACACCGCGTTTGGCGAAGCCGACGCGCCACAGGCCGCCCCGGAGGTCGCCTCTACCGGGTGCACGTCCGACGCTCTCCCCTACCCCACAGGAGAGTCCCACGCGCGCTCACTCACCCACGACGGCATTGAGCGCACCTCCCGCGTCTTCATCCCCGCAAGTTACGCTCCGGGACAGACCATGCCCGTAGTTTTTGTGCTGCACGGGGGGTTCGGTAGCGGGGAGCAGATCGAAACAAACTCCGCAGAGTTTAACCCCATCGCCGAGCGCGAAGGCTTTATCGTCGTCTACCCCGACGGCGTCGCGTCCGACGGCCTGCTCAAAGCTCGCACCTGGAACGGCGGCGACTGCTGCGGCTACGCCGCCGAGGCCAACATCGACGATGTCGGCTTCCTGACAACCCTCCTCGATGAGCTCCAATCCGAGCTCTGCGTGGACACCGCCCGCGTCTACAGCACGGGCATGTCCAACGGCGCGATCATGAGCTATCGCCTGGCCTGCGAAGCATCCGATCGCATCGCCGCGATTGCCCCGGTAGCCGCCCCTCAGGCTTTCCCCCCCTGCGACCCCAGCCATCCCGTCCCCCTGCTGCACATCCACGGCACCGACGACCCCAACGCCCCTTTTGAAGGCGGCGAGGGCTGCGGTTTTGCCAACTTCACATTCCCCCCAACCATGGACGGTATCGACCTGTGGCGCGACGCCAACGCCTGCGAAGGCTCCCCCTCGCCACTTACGACCATCGCTGATGGCACCTGCGAAACCATGGGCGCCTGCGAAAGCCCCGTGCTCCGATGTCTTATTGAGGGTGGCGGACACTCCTGGCCCGGCGGCCACCCTCCGGCCCTCAACCTGCGCCGCTGCGACGGCGGCTCCCACAGCATCACCTTCCCGGCCAGCGAGGTGATCTGGAGGTTTTTTGAGGGGCAGTCCCGCTAGGCGGCGCTACCTTCGAAAAACTCCCGAAGCTCGCTCGCCAGTGAGGTCCGGAACGCCTCGGTGGTCGGCGGACAATGCCGACAGCCCTCCACCACCCGCGTCTTTTGCAAATTCGGAAATATCTCCGCAGCCCGCGCCACCACCGCCTCACCGGGAAAACTCAAGTCTTCATCCGCCCCCAACACGAATACGGGTGCCTCCAGGCGTTGCAACTCCTCCGCCCGCGCCAGCGCAGGCACCTTCATGTTCAGATTGAACCCGGTAAACGCCTCGCCGAGATACCCGACCCACTCCTCGTCCATCGTCGTGAGCAACTTTTTCCAAAAGCCCCGCAGTCGCTTCTCAGACGGCGCCAGCATAAACTTCGTCATGGGCCAGCCCATCTTCCAGCTGCTCGAGATCGGGCTCTTCACCATGCCCGCTGGCACCAGCAGCGCGAGCTTTTCGACGCGCTCTGGCGAGTAGGCCGCCAGGCGTATCGCCACAAACCCTCCCCAACTCACCCCCACCACCAGGGCCCGCTCCAGGCCCAGCCGATCAAAGACCTCGGCCAGCCAGCGACCGTAAGATGAGTCGTCCACCGGAAGGCGCACATCGGCGCTCATCACCGACTGACCGATGATATCGACCGCGTACACGCGGTAGTGCTCCAACAACCCTTCAAGCTCTCGCAACGCATGTGCGGAGCTCGCCAGCGCGCCGTGCAACAACACCAACGCCGGCGCATCCTCAGCTCCCCCGACCAGAAGATGCGTCTTGCCAAAGCTCGTTTCCACGCTCCGCGCCTCTGTCGCAGCGCTGATGTGCTCGCGAAAGCGAGTATGCCACCCGCTCAGACGCGCTTTCGCCTCCTCGCTCTTGAATAGCGAACCCATCTCACCCTCCTGAAACGTTGGCAGGGCCTGTGCCCCGCATGTGTTGAGCCATTTGCACCGACACCAGACGTGCCGGTTCCTCATGCCCACCCTGCGCCCAGGCCAGCAGCGCGAAGTAGTAAAAAGACACATAGGACATCGCCAGCACGCGAACATCGACCTCCCGCGACACCTCCCCACGCTGCTTCGCGCGCTCCGCCATCGCCTCCACTGCCCCGTGCAGTCGCGCGGTCTGCTCACGAAAACGACTCGCCCACGGCTCTTCGGCAAAGAGCGACTCCTTGAGCAAGACGCGCGAAAGTCGCGGACGACGCTGGTAGTACGAAAAGATAATCCGCGTCATCGCATCGAGCTCCGCACCGAAGGGCGGAGATTTCGGCAGGACAAGTGCTTCCCGCATGGAGGCCTCGAGGTCTTCGAAGAGCGCGGCGTAGAGAAGCTCGCGCTTGCTCCCGAAATGGTGAATCACGCTGCCCGCACTCACAGCAGCCACCGACGCAATGTCGCGCACGCTAGTCTGCTCGTAGCCTTCTGCATCAAAACACTGCCGAGCGGCCTCGAGGATCGCCTCGCGTGTGGCTCGCTTTTGTTCGTCTCGCGATACTGCCATCCCTGCACTCCGCCAGAAGGTTGAAATACGCGCGTTCGCCGCCCCGAAGGACAGTGCCACAACTCACTAAACATGTTCAACAAAAACACGAAACATGTTCAACCAACCGCAAAACACCTCCTGACCACACGCACGCACCACCCCAGAGCGCAACTGCCCGACCTCATTGAGGTCGGGCGGCACGCACATTTCCCGATAATCAACGACGCATCACGCCGACTTCACCAGCGCGTCATCCAGCGCGCTCGCACGCTGAAGCGCCTCACGCCCCTTCAAGCGCCCCCAGTACGCATCAAACTCCGGCCGCGCATCCAACGTGCCAAACTCCAGCCCCCACCCGACCTGCATCCCCACATACACATCGGCCGCTGTAAAGCGGTCGCCGGCGATGTAGTCGTGCTGACTCACGGCATAGGCGAGTGTGTCGACTGCGTTTTCATAGCTCCCATAGCCAAATCGCCTCTGAAGCTCCGGCGCCACCTCGAAACCGGCGGACCTGTTCGTAACGGCCGAATCCAGCGGCCCCGCTGCAAAGAACAACCAGCGGAAATACGACGCGCGCTCGCTGGCGTCCGGGCTCAGCTTCGCCTCGGGAAACGCCTCGGCCAGGTACGCACAAATCGCCGCACACTCGGTGATCACATCATCCCCATGCACCAACGCCGGCACCTTCCCCATCGGATTGACCTTCAGATAGTCCGGCGACTTCATCGTGGTGCCGTACTCCCGCACTTCAACCTCATAAGGCTGGCCCACCTCCTCAAGCATCCAGCGCGCGATGCGCCCTCGGGACATCGGGTTGGTATAGAGTTTCAGGGACTTCGTCATCGCGCTCTCCTCATTCGCAGTCATCTCACTGTGGCTGTCGCGCCCAATACGCCGCCACACACAAGGCTCCGCAGTATCACAGTCTGACTTCCCGCATTCAATCGCGTACCATCTCCCGGTCACCACCAGCTTGCTCTTTCCGCTTAACGCCTCAACTGAGTAACCGGCAAACAACGCACGCTGCCCGCCCCGTAAACCAGCTAGTTCTTGCCCCCGGTCACCATCGGTGCCGCAACGACACCGTGGCCAGAATCCCTCTGGAGCTTATAGCCAGACTGCGCACCCGGTGTCTTGTTCCTCGGGTCCGTCCCCCTCTCCCCGACCTGAGGCGCACCGACACCATTTCGCCTCCAAGTCAGCCCACGCGCCTGCGTTTTCCCGTCGCCGGCGACTGAAATCACCGGGCCCACTCCGAGTCCGCCCACTTTCCCCTCTGCTCATTGAGCAGGTACGGCACAACAACAGGTGGTATACTCCCCAAGAAGTCATCGCTCATCCTTCGACGCCCCCCTGAGGTTGTATGCCTGCTGTGGCACCCGACGTAGCCCTGGCCTCCCCCCAATCCACCTTCGGCTGGATCGGCGACATCAACGGCTCCTGCACCCACGTCGACGATGGCTGGATCGCCCTCACCGGACGCCCGCGCGACGCACACCTTGGCGACGGCTGGATCGCCAGCATTCATGCCGACGACCGAGACGCCCTGCTGCAAGTCCTTCGTCAGGTGCTCCGAAGCTCAATGCCCTCCGACGCTCAAGCGCGCGTCCTCTCCTCCGATGGGCATGTCCATACATGGCGCTTCACCTTCACGCAGCGCTTCGATGACATGGGAGCTCCCGTGGGACTCGCGGCCATCGCCCGCCACACTGCCAAAATCCCTCGTGAGGCAACCTGTCCCTTCGCTGAAGATATCTTCGAGCAAATCCTCGACAGCGTTTGCGTCGCCGGCTTCGACGGCTACTTCAAACGCGTCAACCTCTCCTGGATTCAAGCCCTGGGCTGGTCCGTCGAGGAGCTGATGCAACGCCCTATCCTCGACTTTGTGCATCCTGAGGACAGGGAAGCGATCATACGTGCTCGCCAGGACCTCTACAGCGGCACGCACCTCCAACACCTGGTCAACCGCTACCGCTGCAAAGACGGCAGCTACAGATGGATGCAGTGGAAGTCGGTCTCCCACCTCGACCGCCGCCTCGTCTACGCAGTCGCGCGCGACATCACCGAACAGAAGCTCAACGAAGAACGCCTCCGCGACGCTCGCGATGCTCAACACGAGCTTCAACGTCAGCTGATCTTCGCAGACCGAATGGCCAGCGTCGGAACACTGGCCGCCGGCGTCGCCCATGAGATCAACACCCCCCTGACCTACATCCTCACCAACATCGACATGATCGCGCTGATGGTGTCCAACTTAGCCCCCGACACCTCCACGCTCCGCGACATGGAACGGCAAGAAATTCAAGAAATGCTCACCGAAGCTCGCGACGGAGCCCACCGAATCCGCTCGATTGTCGGTGGACTCAAAACCTTTTCGCGCGCAGAAGACGATCACCTCGAAATCGTCGACCTCGCTGCGGTCATTAAGCGCGCCATCGCCATGACCGCCAACCAGGTCCGTCATCGCGCCCGCCTCTCCTCCAACATCGGCCCCATCCCTCTCATTGAAGGCAACCCGGCGCGCATCGGACAGGTGCTCGTCAACCTTTTGCTCAACGCCGCACAGGCTATCCCTGAGGTCGGCGCAGCCTCCCATTCGATTTCCCTCACCGCCGGCACCACCTCCTCAGGCGCCGCATACATCTCCATCCGCGACACCGGCGTTGGCATTGCCTCCGAACACCTCTCCCGCGTCTTCGATCCCTTCTTCACCACCCGCCCCCACGCCGGTGGCACCGGTCTGGGCCTCTCCATAGGTCACAGCATCGCCACCGCCCACGGTGGCTCCCTCACCGCCGAGAGTTCGCCAGGCAGCGGCTCCACCTTCACCCTCACCCTGCCCGCCACAAACAAACCCGCTACCCTCGTCGCGCCATCGCCAGCATCCAAGACCCCGGCCCCGACAACGTCGCGCATCGCCATACTCGTCGTGGACGATGAGCCTGCCGTGGGAAGAGCACTTCAACGCGCGTTGAGCCCGCACGAGGTACGTGTGGTGACCTCAGGTGAACAGGCCATCTCGCTACTGGAACAGGACTCGAACGTCGATCTTATCTTCTCCGACCTCATGATGCCCGAGATGTCAGGCATCGATCTCTTTGAACACATCCAACACCACCACCCGCACCTGGCCCCTCGCGTTGTCTTCATCTCCGGCGGCGCCTTCACCGAACGAGCCCGCAACTTCCTGGAGCACGTCCCCAACCTCGCCCTGGATAAACCTTTCGATCTCAACGCCCTTTGCGAGCTTGTGCAACGCTTCGCTCCCCCTTCCGAAGAAAACTAATCGTTCGGTTTAATCATTGACGAGCCCATCCACCGCCGCCAACATGTAACGCCATGTATCCCTGCGACGTCCATCCTTGTCCCACCGGCCTGTGCCCCTCTTAAATCGGAGTGTGTCGATGGTCTCCAGCCTTTCGCGAGCCCTGCTCCTCCTCACCGTCCTGGCATCTACCGCCTGCTCCCACCTCTCCTACCAACGCGCCGAAGTCAGCGGCTCCACCACCGAATACTCCGACTTCGAGCCCACCGAACCTCGCCACGAGTACAACCTCGTCCTCAATGAACTCAACCTCTACGACCGCAGCGGCGCGTTCTGCGCCGGCATGCTTGAGGCCGGCGATCGCGCGTCCTCCCGCATCGCCGAGGAGCGTGAGATGGCCGAAGAGGGGCGTATGCGCGGCGAATACTCCTGGCGAGAGCGCCACGCCAGCGAGTACGCCGGAATCGAATGCGGGGGATTTTTCCGCTGGGGCTCCGGTGTCGACACCGGCCTCACCGACTACTCGCAGGTACAGCCTCCTTACGACAACCGCGGCTACGGCCTCTTCACCCACACCGGGGCAGACCACAGCATCACCGAAGGCGGCCTCCACATCGGCGGTCGCGGCCCCATCTTCGAGGGCTCCGGCCTGGGATGGCTCTTCAGCTTCCGCCTCTCGCTGGGAAGCATGACCATCAGCGCGCCCATCGCCCCGGCCTCCCCCTCCCCCGAGCGCATCGACGAGAAGAGTGGCTTCTTCGTCATCCCCATCGCCACCGGTATCACGTTTAACCCCTGGTACCTCTTCGGACTCGGTCTCACCCTCTGGGGCGGAGCCGATGGCGCGTCTGCCCTCGCCAACTACGGCGAAGAAAAAGACAGCTTCTTCGACAACTTCGACTACGGCGCACAGGCCAGCTGGCGTTGGAACTTCACCTACGTGACGCCCTCAGTACAGGTGGGCTGGCGCCATAACCGCTTCTACTGGGACGGACGCACTGCCACCCATGCCGGATGGGAGGCGATGATCGGTGTAGATCTCCACTGGGATGAGTTCTGAGCTCACGAGGAATGCGCGCTCGCGCTTATGCCTTTTCCTTCTGCATAACATATTCCGGGGCGCTTCTATGGCGCCCCTTTTCTTTTTGCCCCGGAGTACCACCATGTCCGAGTCTTCATCCTACACCCCGCCCGCCGTCTGGACCTGGGCTCAAGAAAGCGGCGGCAGCTTCGCCAGCATCAACCGCCCCATCGCCGGCCCCACCCACGACAAAGAACTCCCCCTAGGCCGCCACCCCTTTCAACTCTACTCTCTCGGCACCCCCAACGGTCAGAAAGTCACGATCCTCCTCGAAGAACTCCTCGAAAAAGGCGTCTCCGACGCCGAATACGACGCCTTTCTGATCAACATCCTCGAAGGCGACCAGTTCTCCTCGGGCTTTGTCGACATAAACCCCAACTCAAAGATCCCCGCCCTCCTCGACCGCTCCACCTCCCCGCCTACCCGCGTCTTCGAGTCGGGAGCAATCTTGCTCTACCTGGCCGATCGCTTCGGTGCCTTTATCCCCACCGACGCCGCAGCCCGCGCCGAATGCCTCTCCTGGCTCTTCTGGCAGATGGGCTCCGCCCCCTACCTCGGCGGTGGCTTTGGCCACTTCTACGCCTACGCCCCCACAAAAATGGAGTACCCCATCAACCGCTTCGCGATGGAGGCCAAACGCCAACTCGACGTCCTCGATCGACGCCTGGCCGAGTCCACCTTCCTCGCTGGCGACGAGTACACCATCGCCGACATCGCCACCTGGCCCTGGTACGGCAAACTTGCGCTCGGAGAACTCTACGACGCCGGCGAGTTCTTGAGCGTTGATACCTACAAAAACGTCCTGCGCTGGGCGAACGCCATCGAGGCTCGCCCCGCCGTTCAACGTGGCGTCATGGTCAACCGCACCTGGGGTCCGGCCGAAGAGCAGCTCCACGAGCGCCACGACGCCAGCGACTTCGACCTGCGCACCGCCGACAAACTCCCCACAAACGAACCGGCTGAATAACCCAACCCCACGCGCAACGCGCATGTCCGGATGGAGCATGACGATGTCTGAACACTGGCAGGGAACCCTCCAACAAATCTGGATCTGCGCTGAGCGCGGTGGCACTCCCGCGGCCACCGAGCAGGCCCAGGCCGTGGCCGGAACCGGACTGCGCGGCGATCGCTACTTTTCCCCCTCCCTGCAACGCGACCCCGCCCGCCAGGTCACCCTCATCGCCTCCGAAGTCCTCGACGAGGTCGCACTCCATCACAAAATCGATCTGCGCGATGGCCGACACCGCCGACAACTCGTCGTCAACGGCGTCCCCCTCAATGACCTCGTAGGACAGGAGTTTCTCGTCGGCAGCGTGCGCCTGAAAGGTGTCGAGCTTTGCGAGCCCTGCAGCCGCATGGCTCGTCTCTCCGGCGAAAAAAACGCCATCAAAGCATTCGTACACCGCGGTGGCCTCAACGCCGAGATCCTCATCGGGGGCGACCTCTCCCCCGGCACCACCATTCTCCCGGTGCCACCGCTGCAGGGCCGCCTGCCCCTCTAAGCAGAAACGACCAGGGAAAGCGCCTCACCGACTATCTCTGGCGCGAGTCTCCCGGACGAGACGGATCGTAAGTGCGAGAAGCTCACGACCGCCCGGCGGCCCGTGGCTTGGCACCACAACCTCAAGCCCCTCAAAGCGACGCGCGACCGCCTCCACCGCCCGATCCCAATGCTCCAGATCGGCGTCTGCGGTGTTTCCGGCGTCCGTCGCGCCAGCCGGACGTATCAAACATCCCCCAAACAGAATGCCATGCTCCGGCAGCCCCACCACGATGTTGTCCTCCGTATGACCCGCCCCCGGGTCGAACACCACCGCCGGTCCCAACCTGAACTCCCCCTCCGCGCCAAACGCAATAGCATGCTCCGCCGGCACCAACCCTCGCTCCACGGCCAGCTGGTTGGAGTCGTACGCCGCATAGGTTTTCACGCCCCGCTCGCGCAACATCCCCACCCCACCCATCTTATCCGCATGCGCGTGGGTAAAGACCGCATCGGTCACACGCGAATCCAATACATCCTCAGTCCACGCCAGGATCTCCGCCGTCTGCGCATCGGTCCACGCACTGTCGATCAACAGAGCCCCATCCTCGCGCTCCACAACAAGGCCATACGAGGGCACGTCCCCCCAGGGCTCCACTCGGCGGTGACTCAAATGCAGCCACACGCCCGGCACAAGCTCCTCAAACACAACCTCCGCGCGCTCCCCCCCGGGCACACGCCCGACAGCCTGAGTATCGGGCGCTGCCTTCCCTGGGTTTGCACAGGCGCCCACCGAACTCCCCAGCCCCACCATGATGAACATGGCCAGGCCACGCTTCCATCGCCCCGGCATCTCGAACCTCACCATCGCCCAGCCATTTTTTCTGGCCCTCGTTCTTACGCAGGCACTCCGCCCCCCCGGCCCAGCACTACATCTCAACCCGGATGTGCGCCCCCTCACCCTGGCGTGCCACAAGCTCACCGATGGGTTCGGCGTGCAACTCCAACCCGGCCTCAACCAACACGCGCTGCACCGCCTCGACCGCCTGCGGTGCCACCGCCACAAGCAACCCGCCGCTGGTCTGAGGATCACACAGAATCTGGCGTACCCGCTCTCCCGGATCGACCACGTGATGGCCGTAGCTCTCCCAGTTGCGACCGGTGCCACCGGGTACGGCCCCGGCATCGAGGTAATACGATAAATCGGTGAGCTGACGCACCGCCCCCAACTCAACCCGCGCATTCACACCGGCCCCGGCACACATCTCGGAGAGATGCCCCAGGAGCCCGAAGCCGGTGACATCCGTCATCGCGTGCACGCCCTCGATCCTGGCCAGGGCCGCCCCCACCGAGTTCAGCCGCATCATCGACTCTGCAGCCAGCCCGCGGTCATCCTCTCGCAATACGCCCTTCTTCTCGGCCGTCGACAGAATCCCCACACCCAGCGCCTTCGTCAGAAAGAGCACATCACCCGCCAGACCGGCGTCGTTACGCTGAAGGTGCTCAAGCTCCACCAGCCCGTTGACCGCCAACCCGAAGATCGGCTCCGGGCTGTCAATGCTGTGCCCTCCCGCCAGCGCGACCCCTGCCTCCGCACAAATCGAACGCGCTCCTTCCATCACCTCCCCGGCAACTTCAGCCGAGAGCACGTTGATGGGCCACCCCAGGATCGCAATCGCCATCACAGGATCACCACCCATCGCATAGATATCACTGATGGCATTGGCCGATGCGATACGCCCGAACTGATAGGGATCATCCACGATCGGCATAAAAAAGTCCGTCGTACTCAAAAGCACACGGCCATCGCCCAGATCCATCGCCCCGGCATCGTCGCGCGAGCTGTTACCGACCAGCAGCTTGCTCATCGCATCAGGGGTGGTCACCCGGTTGGCAAGAATCCGATCGAGCACCGCCGGAGAGAGCTTGCATCCGCAGCCGGCCCCGTGGCTGTACTGGGTCAGTCGAATCCCTTCAGAACGTTCACTCATACCGCCTCTCCCGTAAGCGCGATCGCGTCGCGCAGTTCGATCAGGCCGCGCGCAACCTCATGCGGCGCTCCCTGCACATCAAGTTCAATAACTCGGTCGCTGGCGCGACGCGCAATGCCCTTGGCATAGGCCTTATCGTAATACTCCAACGCCAGCGCCGCCGCCTTGCGAACATCTCCCCCTTCGAGCGCCCCTCTCGCTTGCGCAGTCCGCAGACCACCAAGGCTCTTCTTAATGCGCTCAAATGCGTCGGCAAGCAACGTGTTCGCTGCATCACCGTAGACATCAACGAGGCGATTAAGACGTTGCTCCAGCGGCGCATCCACCACCACACAAACCGAGTCATGAATCGCCTTGATCAGCGTGTTGGGAAGATGTCGAAAACCGATCATCCGGCTCTCATCCTCAACCCACACCGGCCGACCGGAGCGCCGCGCACGCGCCAGCGCCATTCCCAACATATTCTCAAAATGCTCCTGGGTCGGCTGCTCTCCGAGCAAAAGCCCACCAAAGGCCGAGCCTCGATGGTTCGCCAGCCCCTCCAGGTCCACGACCTCTTCCCCCATGTCCCGAAGAGCCCACAAAATCTCGGTCTTGCCCACCCCCGTGCGCCCTCCCACTACAAGCAGCGGTGGGATTTCCTCCATCTGCGCAATGGCCCAATGCCGGTACGACTTATATCCACCTTTTAGTACGCAAACATCAAAGCCGTACAACTCCAACAACCACGCCACGCTCTGGCTGCGCATGCCTCCGCGCCAGCAATGTACCAGCACCGGACCAGAGGCGGCACCGACCTCAGCCTCCACCCGCTCCACAAGCTCGCGCATTCGCGGCCCCACATATCCTAGGCCCTCTAGAATCGCGCGCTGACGCCCCTCTTCTTTATAGAGCGTGCCCACCACCACGCGCTCCTCGTCCTCAAACAAGGGTAAGTTGAGTACGCCCGGGATACGCCCCTTCTCGAACTCCGCCAGGGTGCGCACATCGAAGGCCGTTGCACCATCTTCCATCGCCCCCAGAAACGCCTCTATCCCAAGCTCTCTCATCACAACCTCACACCAGACTCACCGCATCACACCCATCGCCGATACGGTCCAACTTCAAACCTCCGGCAAGCGCCTCACCTTCCCTGGCGCGCGCCACGCCATCCATCCCACGTCGCCGTGTCTTTCGCCAGCCCCACTCATCCCTCGCATCGCCGCCTGTCGGCCTTCTGGCCGCTGACGGATGCCCTCCTCGTCCGGACGCCTTGCCCTTTCGCTCACCAGGCATCGGCCCTGAGCGGCGCACATAACGACGCTCCCCCGCAGCGCCCCCTTCTCCCGCGCGTCCCCTGCAAGCACAGCCGCTCCTTGCCAACATCCGCGCGCGTTCATCCCTTCAATGCCAACGCACCACCGCGCCGCTCCCAGGCACATCCTTGCCTCTCCCACAAACCAGGCTCCTTGAACCCGCGTTCGTCTCAACCTGCTTCTGCCATATTCCACTCGTCACTGCGCCAATCAGGTTGTCTGAGCCCAGAAACGCCTCCCAACGCGAAACCTCCGCGACTTTGATGACGATGAACGCAGGTGCTCCTGCGAACATCAACTACTCACGCGCCAAAATCACGGGTGTACGCGCGTACACCCCTGTTTCCTGCACGCTCCCCCATCAAGACGCTCGATTTGTCTGGCAGCCGCTCCTCGTCTTTGTTAGCGTAGCGCACTCAACCCGAGCAGTCCTGTCGTACGGGGATTTCTGATGTCGCAACACGCTGTTGCTGCACGCACCGGTGTGCCTGCAGCCTCACCGCGACATCGACCTTTTCCTTACAGGAGGCTGTGATGAACAAAGTGGGTAAGACGACCGAAAACCGCGTCAAATGCGCTCGTTACGTCATCTCTGCGGTTGACTCCAACCTCAAGACCATCCTGGCGGCGCTGGTTGCCCTCACCGGCTACCGAGAGGAGGACTGGCGCTGGTGGATCCTTCTCCAGAGAGACACGCTGGAAGAGAAGACGGCCAGACTCTACGAGGCAGCCATTGAGTTGGCCCGCGAACGCTCGGGAGACAAAGAACTACGCTCCCAGCGCGACGATTGCGGCGCCGAACTCGCCGGAACGCTGGCGACCTCGCGCGCTTCCCTGGCGTTGGTCGACTCCGAACTTCCAAAACGCTTTGGTCTGGACGGGAGAACTCCTCGCTCCGGTGTCGAACTTGAGGCTTTCGCCGACAACGTCGCCCGCAGCCTCGCCGACGCCGACGAAACCTTCACCGTCATCGGCAATGAGATCCACACCCGAAACCTCGCCCGCGAGATCGCCGCGCTTCACAAGCGCTACAAAGAGCTCTCCGCCTGTGTCGTTCACGAGCAGCGTAAGGCCGAAGCGCTCCTCACTCGCCGCAACCGCGCGCTCGACGACTGGGCGATGACCTACAAGATCGCCGCCAGTACTCTGGAGAACGTCTTCCGCATGGCCGACGCTCACGAGCTTGCGGAGCGCGTACGCCCTACCGTCTCCAGGTCGTCCGGCCAGGAAGTCCCTGAAGACAACGCACCTGCGCAGATCACCACGACCGACGGCACCCTCCCGGCGTCCGACGAAGTTGGCTCCCCCCAGCCCTCGGCGCATTAAACGCGATACGTTGCCTTTACCGGCAACCTTCGCACGCAAAAGCCCGGGGGGACCGACGTGCCGCGTCGGTCCCCCCGGGCTTTTGGCTCTTTGAAAGGACCATATGCCCGTACCCCCTCGGTCCCTTCATTCCCGCTCACTCACAATAGAGCGATCCATCACTCTCATAGACCTCCACCTCCACGGTTCCCGAGGTGTTCTTGATGTGGTCACTCGTATCCGAGGCCAAACGCACCTCGTTGAGGGTGAGCGTCACACGATCCCCCACCTCCTGCGGGCAGGCGTCAAAGTTCACCGACCCTCCGCCCTGCATACCGTGGTAGATGTTATCGATCTCGAGAATAGCGAAGGTATCAACCGCAAACCCTGAGGTGGTCGCTTTCTCCCCCGGAAGAGTGTTGTTCTCCGAGGTGTCGATACCAATCGTCAGCTTAAAGCGATCATCGCTCGCAACCACCCGAAGCCGCCCCTCCGACACACTCGCCCCGAACTCCGCGCTGGCTTCATTCGTCTGCCCCTCAAGCTCCACGGCCGGCGGCGTACCGATATTCGTCTCCTGAACCGTCAGGTCGAACGTACCGGCGTTGGCCGGGTTCTCGTCATCGGAAGTGTCCTGTTCCTCATTGCCAGCATCGGGCTGATCGTTCGTCGTATCATCACCCTCGGCTTCGCCACACGCGCAAGCCAGGCCCACACACATCATCAGCAACAGCGTCTTCCACTTCATACATACTCCATTCAAACCGGTGTCCTCATTGACAGCTCGAAGCCACTCTTCGAGACCATCCACGCGCGAATGACGCACCAGTCACTCATAGTATTCAACGACCGCCTTCCGCAACGCGTCGTGTTCATGCATCCCCGAGCAGATCGCGCATCTTCCTCTGGATCAAACGAATAGAGCTCTTCGGAGCGATGCGATTCGCGAGCTGCATGAGCCTGGCGTCAGACCCCACCAGAATGTGGAGGTCTTCATCCTCGATCCCCTCCAGAATAATCGCGGCGGCCTTATCCGCAGCGAGGGCGTGATAGCCCTCGTCGGGCTCACTCCCGCCGTCAGCGTCGTTCATCGAGACACCCGAGTTCGCGGCGATGTCCGTAGCCACAGCGCCAGGCATCACCAACGAGACGCGAACGGAGGTCTCCATCAATTCAGCGTAGAGCCCCTCGGTCATCAGCTTCACCGCCGCCTTCGACGCCCCGTAGATCGCCTGGCCCGGTACCGGCAAAAAGGCCCCCATGCTCGCGACATTCACGAGATAGGCCTCCGGGCGCTCCAACAAGTGCGGCAAAAACGCTCGCACCATCCACAACGTGCCATAGAAATTCACGTCCATGGTGCGCTCGATCACCTCATCGCTCAACTCATGCACACGCTCAAAGGGCTGAATAATTCCGGCGTTGTTGATCACCACGTCCACCGCCCCGTGATGCGCGATAACCTCTTCAGGCAGTGCCCGCACCGCACGCCGGTCCGTGACATCAAGCTGGTGGGTGGACAACCCTTCGCCTCCCTGACTCGACGCCACAAGTCCCTCAAGCCCCTCCTCCTTGAGATCGACCGCCGCTACCCGCGCCCCCTGCGCAAGCAACGCCACGACCAACTCTCGTCCTATCCCGCTGCCCGCACCGGTCACGACCACGACCTTACCTGACACCCTCATGCCTGCTCCTTTCGTCTGCTTCCTATAAATGAACGGTCCCGAACAACCTCACGGCGTCGGGGGGCTACTCGCGATATGAAAAGAGTGTAAGTCCGAGACCTCCTCATCATAGGGTGCTCCCTCCGACGCCCTGGCGTTCCCCGCAACACCCCTGGGCTCCATCAAGCCAACAAAACGCGACTGGTTTGACTCCGCCCGGCGCGCGCTTAACTCTTGGGGCTCGCGAGCTGGCGCTCATCGCATGGTTTGGCGCCAGACCTCACTTCCCCCGATGAACTCCAGGACTCCAACGTGAAAGCAGTCACGCTTCAGGGTTACGGCGACGTGTCAAAACTTATGCTCGTGGACGACGCCCCCGAACCGGCATGTGCCCCGAACCAGGTGGTGATCAAAGTCGCTGCAGCCTCGCTGAACCCGCTCGATACGAAGACGCGCAACGGGGAGTTGCGCTGGCTTGCACCGCGTAACTTTCCGCTCATCCTGGGCAACGACGCCTCAGGGACCATCGTACGCGTGGGCTCGGAGGTCACTGACTTTGAAGTTGGGGACGAGGTCTTCTGCATGGTCGACGCCAACGCGTCACCGGCATGCAACGGCTTTGCGCTCAGCGGCAGCCACGCTGAATACGTAGTCACGCGCGCCGACACGCTGAGCCTCAAGCCCGAAAACATCTCGCATACCGAGGCGGCCGCCGTCCCGCTGGCCGCCCTCACCGCCTATCAGGCGCTCGTGCACAAAGCTCAGGTTCGCTCGGGCGACCGTGTCTTAATCAACGGCGCTTCCGGGGGTGTTGGCACCTTCGCGCTTCAACTTGCCGTCGCCCTTGGCGCGGAGGTCAGCGCAGTATGCGGTCCTTCCAACGCGGATCTGATGACGGCTCTGGGGGCAGCAGAGGTCATCGACTACACGCGCGTCGACTTCTGCGATCAGGAAGAGCGTTACGACGTGATCTACGACGTCGTCGCCAACCGCACCTTTGGGCAGTGCTGTCACGTGCTCACTCCGCAGGGCGTCTACGTCCGAAACGTCGCCACGCTGGCCGGCTTCTGTTTCCCCCTGCTTCATCCGGCCGCGAGCTTCTTCGGCTACAAGAAACGTTTTGAACAGGTCTGGGTCGAGCCGCGCGGTGAAGATCTTCAGGAAATTGCAGACCTTCTTGAAGATGGGCTGATGCGGCCGATCGTCGGCAAGGTCTTCCCCCTTGCTCAAGTCGCACAAGCACACGACATTGTGGAGCGAGGCTCGGTGGCTGGAAAGACTGTCCTTTCAATCGCCGAGTAGATCTTCGGTCGGGGGCTTTGTTCACGACAACGATCGCCCCCGACCGTACGAAAGGCTTCTTTCCCTCCCCGCCACCTCGCTACGCTTACTCATGACCTTCTCCCTCTTCGACGACGACGCCCTCGGCGGCCCCACCACCGAGCAGCTTGGCCCGGCCTCCTTCGTGTTACGCGCCTTCGCGCGCGACCGGGCCTCCGCGCTTCTGGAGGCCATCGACCGTGTGGAGACGCTCTCCCCCTTTCGCAACATGCGAACGCCGGGCGGCCACACAATGTCGGTCGCGATGACAAGCTGCGGATCTCTGGGGTGGATCTCCGATGCGCGCGGCTACCGCTACAGCGCCCTCGATCCCTTAAGCGGCAAGCCCTGGCCGGCGATGCCCGATCTTCTGTTGAACCTGGCGCAAGAAGCCGCCCTCGCCGCGGGGTTTGCCGACTTCACGCCTGACGCCTGTCTGATCAACCGGTACCTGCCGGGAGCGCGCATGTCGCTGCACCAGGACCGCGACGAGCGCAATCTCGGCGCCCCGATCGTCTCAGTCTCTCTTGGCATCCCGGCGACCTTTCTCTTCGGCGGCATGCAGCGCAGCGATCCCACCGAGCGCGTTCACCTTCGCCACGGCGATGTCGTCGTCTGGGGCGGCGAAGATCGCCTGCGCTTCCATGGCATCCTTCCCCTCAAACACAACGACCATCGACTGGTAGGCCCGCGACGCATCAACCTGACCTTTCGGCGTGCCGGTTAGGCCTCAGCGGCTTCCAACTCCGACGCGTCATCGCCTTCTCGAAGTCGTCTCAGATAAAAGCGCTCAAAGGCAAAGACGGCACCTACCCCCACAACGCTGATCACCACGATCAACGGGTCGCTCTCGATCTTCACCCATAAAAATCCGGCGAGTACCACCGCATCGAGGACGACGGCTGCCAGGAGCACCGACGCACGCGCGCCCACATCGCCGCGCAGGTGGCGGTACACCCCCACGTGGATGGCGATATCCATCACCAGATAGAAGATCGCCCCCATCGACGCGATGCGCGACAGATCGAAAATCGCCGCCAGCAGCGCCGCGACGACCACCGTGTAAACCAGCGTATGCTTTTGAATGTCGCCCGGCATCCCGAAATGCCGGTGCGGAATCAGGTCCATATCGGTGAGCATCGCCAGCATTCGCGAGACCGCGAAGGTGCTCGCGAGCAAGCCCGAGGCCGTCGCGATGATCGCGATAGTCACGGTGAACAGCGTCCCGTAGCCCCCGATCGCCGGACGCGCCGCCTCGGCCAGCGCGTAATCCCGGGCCGCGAGCAGCTCGTCCAGGCTTAAGCTCGACGACACCGCATAGGTCACCGCCAGGTACACCACCAGGCAGATCAGCAACGAGATCACAATCGCTCGCCCCACGTTCTTCTCCGGGTCGCTGACCTCATCGCCGCTGTTGGTGATCGTGGTAAACCCCTTAAAGGCCAGAATACCCAGCGCGACCCCACCCACGAACCCCGCAGGGCCGGACTCCCCTGCGGGCGGCCACACCGCAACCTGCAACTCCACCCCGGAGGCCACCACCGCAATGGCCGCAAAAACCAGCAGCCCCCCGATCTTCAACACCGCGCTCACATTGGAGACGGTGCCGATCACTTTGTTTCCCGCCAAGTTTACCACGAACGCCAGCACAATCAGCCCCACCGCCAGCACCGGCACCCAGATCTGCGAAACCTCCCCCTCGAAGAGCTGCAGGGTGTACGTACCGAAGGTACGTGCGACGAGACTTTCGTTGATGACCATCGAGAGCGCCATCAAAAGCGACGCAGCCCCGGTCACCGTAGAACTCCCGTAGGCCTTTTTGAGAATCATTGCGATCCCCCCGGCCGAGGGGTACGCGCTGGCCACCTTGATATAACTGTAAGCGCTGAACCCGCTGACGATGGCCGCCACGATGAAGGCCACCGGAAAGAGCCCGCCGGCCAACTCCCCGATCTGACCGGTCAGCGCAAAGATCCCCGCCCCGATCATCACGCCGGTCCCCATGGCCACGGTCTGCCACAGCCCCAGACTGTCCTGCTCGTAGTTCGCGCTGCGATCGCTCATTGCACCTCATCATCCGGGGACGTCAACCTCTGGCCACTCCTGTGTTTACGCTCAAATCCTGAGCACCGACGCCAACTTAGCCACACATCCCCCCTCCCATGGTGGGTGGTAAAGAAGGCGCCCGCCAATGCGCACGCGTCATGCAGCATCACAGGCGCGGCTCACACCCGGGAGCTGCGGCGTAGTAACGCGTACGAGAACTTCTGCGTCGCACCCGTGGGAGTCATGTGCTCCTCGGCAGCGCGATCCACGAGCGTAAAGCCGGCGCCCATCGCCTCACCGATGTCTTCGGGCGAGCAGCGCAGCGTAGGCAAGCCACTGCAACGCTGGGGTTTGTTGGGGGCAAACGTCGCGATGATCACAAGCCCGCCTGGCCGCACGCTCCTGTGCATCGCGTCCACATAGGCGTTCTGTGCGTCCGGGTCGGCCAAAAAAGTGAAACACGGCGCGGTCATGCGACACATCCACACTCTGCGCCTCAAAGTGCGCCTCCCGCACATCATCGACGACCCAGTCCACCTCCTCGGCCCGCGCGCCCAGGCGCGCCCGGCTCTGCGCCAGCGCCTCCTGCGAGAGATCCACGAGCGCGAGGTTGCTATAACCGCGCGCCAGAAGATCATCGACCAGTGTCGACGCACCTGCTCCAGCATCGACGATACGCGCAGCTTGCTCCGGTGCATGACGCTCAATCCAGGCCAGCGACTGCTGCAGATGAGGCTGGTACCAGGTCACCGACTCCGCAGGCCTCCTGGTATACACGTCGTCCCAGTGTTGATGGGTACCCATCGGCTCTCCTTTTCGCATCATCTCCTCCTTATCGTTTCAGCCCATCAGCCGGCGCCACGCGCGACCCAGCGCGACAGCCGCTCGCTCCACATCGGTTGCCGAGCTGCCGCGGCCAAGGCTCAGGCGCACCGACCCCAGCGCGTCGGCCTCCTCCACCCCCATCGCCCGCACCACCGCCGAAGCCTGCGTGTGTCCCACATGGCAGGCCGAGCCCGTCGACGCCGCGACCTCAGGAGCCGCCGCCAGCAGCGCATCCCCACTGACACCTGGAAAACGCACGTGCAGCGTGTTCGGAAGCCGCGGCGCCAACTCGCCAGTGAGCTTGAGTCCCGCAACGTCCTCGGCCAGCCGCTCCCACAGGCTGTCGCGCAGCCGCTGCATACGTGCGCCAGCATCTTCCAGGTCGCGCAGCGCCACCGCACACGCCGCCCCCAGCCCCACGATCGACGCCACGTTCTCCGTCCCCGCGCGCATCCCCCCTTCATGGCTCGCTCCGAGCATCTGCGGAGCCAACCCGGCACCGCGCCGCACATAAAGCGCCCCCACGCCCTTGGGTGCGTAGAGTTTATGTCCTGCCACCGAGAGAAGATCGACGCCAAGTGCGCGCACATTTACGGGCACCTTCCCCACACTCTGCGCCGCATCCGTGTGCACCAGCGCCCCGACCTCGTGCCCCCAACGCGCCAGCTCTTCGATGGGCTGCAACACACCCGTCTCATTGTTGCTATGCATCACCGTGACCAGCCGCACGTCATCGTCCCGCACTTCGCCCAGCCCCGTCAGTGATACGCGTCCCTCCCCATCCACACCCTGTCGAATCACCCTCGTCCCCCGCTCTTCCAACCAGGTGCAGGGCTCGCGCGTGGCGGGATGCTCGATCACCGAGGTCAACACACCGCCCCGGTAGCCGACCTCTTCCATCACACCGCGAATCGCCAGGTTGTTGGCCTCCGTCCCCCCTGACGTAAACACGATCTCCTCGGGGTCGGAGCCCAACAACTCTGCAACCTGCTCGCGCGCAGCCTCCACCGCCCGCGCCGCACGCTGACCAAAAACATGACCACTGGAGGGGTTGCCAAAATGCTCGGTGAGATAGGGCAACATCGCCTCCACCACCTCCGGGAGCAGCGGCGTCGTGGCATTATGATCAAGGTAAATATGTTCGTGGGGCGTCATCCTGGCTCCGAGACTTTAAGGGCAGAGGCGACGAAAAACGCCGCCCTGATAACGAGAGGTCTAGAGAGCAAACGATTTGGAAAACGCTGAGTCGACGAACTCACGCATCCTCCCAGCCCTGCATCCAGGCTTTGCCCCGGTAGCGGTCCCAACTGTCGCACATCACCGTGACCACCGGACCGTGCACGTCCCCCCGAGACGCAACCCGCAGCGCCGCCACGAGGTTCGCCCCGGCCGAGCCGCCCACGTAAAGACCTTCGTCGCGCACAAGCCTGCGCACCATCGCAAAACTCTCCGCGTCGCTGACGCGTTCGGCGGCATCGATGACGCTCCTATCCAGGTTTTTGGGAACTTTGCTCGAGCCGATGCCCTCCACCTCATAGGGTCCATCCGCTCCGAGCGTCCCCGTCTCGACCCAGTCGGCAAGCCCAGATCCGATGGGGTCCGCCAGCACGACGCGCGTACGCGTATCGACGGATTTCAGGTACCGCCCAACCCCGGTGATCGTGCCACCGGTGCCCGCACCGGAGACAAAAGCTCCGACCGGAGCTCCGAGTTGTTCGACGACCTCCGGGCCGGTTCCCTCCTCATGCGCGCTAATATTGGCGGGGTTGTTGAACTGGTCGCTCAAAAACCAACCTTCGTCCTCGGCCAATCGCCGCGCCACATTCTGAAAATTCTCCGGGCTCGACGGTGGCGCGTTGGCCGTGACGATGACCCTGGCTCCCATCGCACGCAGCGACGCGCGTTTATCTTCCGACATCTTCTCCGGCATCACACACACGATCCGGTAACCTCGTGCGGCGGCGACCAACGCGAGCCCGATGCCGGTATTACCGGCAGTGGCCTCGATGATCGTCATTCCCGGCCGAAGCTCGCCGCGCCGCTCGGCCTCGTCGATAATCGCCAACGCGATGCGGTCCTTGATTGAACCTCCCGGGTTCATGTGTTCGCATTTTACAAAGACGGGCACGGGGAGCTCGCGGCCAATGCGGCTCAGGCGAATAAGTGGCGTGTTGCCGATGCTATCGAGCAGGCTTTTCATGCAAATACCTTAGTAAAAGGGGGCCGATCACCAGGACTCGTCATGTCATCACTCCCTTGGAACATTGTGAACATCGCCGCTCATCGACGTCGGTTAGGCGACGTGGGTTCAGCGCCACTTGAAGATTGAGCGTCGTGCTTCAATGTCTCCCGCATCCGCACCGCCACCACAACACCTGACGCAAAGGTCAAAGCCGCGATCGTCAGCGTCGCCACGGAAAGCCCAAACGCATCAGCCACGATGCCCGCCAGCAGCGCACCGACGGCGTAACCCATATCTCGCCAGAGGCGATAAACGCCGACAGAAGATGCCCGCCAGCTCGGGTGGGCCACATCACCGATGGCGGCCAGCAGCGTCGGGTAGACCATTGAAGTGCCCAGCCCCAGCAGCACCGCCCCGGCCGCAAACACCCAGAACGTCGAGCCCAAAGCGATGACCACGATGCCGGCGGCCTGCGTCCACATCCCGGCCACAATCAGCCCCTTTCGGCCCACTTTATCGCTCCACGCGCCGGTAAAGAGCTGCCCCAGTCCCCAGACCGCCGGGTAAATCGCCGCCAGGGTGCCAATCTCACCGAGCGACATCGAGGCCGCCGCAAACACCAGCGGAAAGAGCCCCCAGGCCATCCCATCATTGAGGTTATTGACCAACCCGGCCTGACTCACCGACGAAAGATCCGGGTCGCTCAAGCTCGTGCGCTTGATGACCTCCGAGGCCGATAGCGTGTCGGCGTCTGTCGTCGTGGTCTGAGACGACTCCAGGGTCACGTGATGCTTCGTCTCCCGCACCGCAAAAATCGAGAGCAAGGTGCCCAGCACCACAAACACAATACCCGGGTAGAAAGGTTGCGGTCGCAGCCCATACTCCGCAGCGATGAACCCGGTGGCCAGCGCGCTGATGGCCACCGCGAAATAACCGGCGAACTCGTTGAGCCCCATCGCCAGGCCGCGGTTTTTGGGGCCCGCCAGGTCGATCTTCATGATCACGGTCGTCGACCACGTCAGCCCCTGGCTAACGCCCAGCAGCACGTTGGCCCCCAGAATCCATGACCACGAGGGTGCCCACATCAGCAAAAAGGGGACCGGCGCGGCCACAAGCCACCCGGCAATCAGCACCGCCTTTCGCCCAAACCGGTCCGACCAGCGCCCGGCCATGTAGTTCGTCAGCGCCTTGGTCACTCCAAAAACGATGATGAACGAGAGGATCGCAGTGCGCGCCGCCAGCTCGAACTCCTCTTCGGCGATGGCGGGCAGAATGCTGCGCTCCATACCCACCATCGCGCCCACAAAGGCGTTGACGAGCACCAGCAATGAGAACTGCGCGAGATTTTCGCGCAGGCCCAATCGCACCTCGGGAGCATTCCTCGATGACTTCTTCATGCTCACGCCCCGGATTCAGGAAGGCTGTGCACGGAGATGTCCGAGCGATGAGCGTCAAACCCAAGCTCCCGCAACCGACGCGCGGCCTCGGCCGAGAAGGTGCAGAAGGGTCCGCGACAGTACGCCACAATCGACCGATCACAGGGCAACTCATCGAGGTGAGCCTCAAGCTCGGAGAGCGGAATCGACAACGCCCCCGGAAGATGCCCCTCCTCAAACTCCACCCGGGGCCGCACGTCGATCAACACGACCTCTCCCGCATCCATGCGCGCGCGAAGCATGGCCGCGTCCAGCGACTCCAGTCCCTGCGGCTCGTCGAAAAACTCCCGCGTTAACTTCTCCAACCCCGCAATATGATGCTGAGCGACGGCCTGAAGCCGCACCAGCAGGGCGGCCACATCATCGCCGGCCAGCGAGTAGTGCACGTGCAGCCCATCACGCTGAGAGCGCACCAGCTCGGCGCGCTTCAACGACTGAAGATGGTGCGAGGTGTTGGCCACCGACTGATGGATCTCGCCGGCCAACACCTCCACGGTGCGCGGGGCCTGAGCCAGAAGCTCAAGAATCTCCAGCCGCGCCGGGCTGGAGAGCGCCTTACCCACCTGTGCCAGATGGGCGTAGGCCGTGTCTTTAAAGTGTCGAGAAGAGGATGAGGCCATATAAAACTCCGCGCGCAAAGATTAAGCGTTCAAACAAACACTTGAACAATGCGCACAGGCAGTTATTCAAACAACCTCTTGAATAACTCCCCCCGGCCAGCGTCACGTGGCGACGCGCCCCCTGCTGGCCCCTCGCTCTCAGCGCTCGTTCCAGCCCTTGCCTTCCATGATCTTCGGCACGGCGCGCTCCACGCGCGCCTCGCGTGTCTCCCGCTTCTTCGCCCCTCCGATGTAGATCTGGTAGCTGCGCTGGCGCCCGGGCGTCAGCGCCTCAAAGGCCTCTTTGAAGTCGGCGTCGGCCTCCAGGCGCTCCTCCAACTCCGCGGGCAATGCGTCGTCGGCATCGACCTCCACCTCCTTACCGGAACGCTCAAAAACAAGCGCCTCGTGAAGAAGCTGCGCCAGCGCGTCGCGCCGCTCCACGACCTCGTCCACCGAGCGAAACCGCACCACCCGCGCGTAACGGGTGTTCGGCCCCGGCTTCTCCAGAATCTTCGCCGGATCTGGCAGCGCGGCACCTTTCAGTAAGCTCAGCACGAAGTTATCGCGGTACGCACCGATCATCGCCACGTTTTGCCCCTCCAGCGAGTAGCAGGGAGAGCCCCACTTGAGCTGCTCTTCGAGCTCGGTGGCGCGCACCACCTCCCGAAGCGCCCGAAGCCCCTCGGCCCACTGATGCACTTTGCACTCCGGCGTCTGATAATGCTTACAACGCCCGCAACCATCTTCCAGATAGGAATCCACATCACCGGTATTCACCACAAACCTCCCTTCCCAACCCTCTGATTCTGCTCGCCAGGAAATCATCCCCCGGCGCACGCTCTATCCCTCAACCTACCACAGCCTCCCCGCTCATCGCACACCGCGATCACGGCTCAAATACTGGACTTCTCGATGTTCGCACTCACATTCAGGGCTGCCCACACAGGGCACCTGAGTTGTCTTTTTCAAGAGGAGTTTCGACCATGAGCAGGAGACTCAACGACAAAACCATCGCCGTACTCGCCACCACTGGATTCGAGCAGGTGGAGCTCACAGAGCCCGTCGACGCCCTGCGCAACGAGGGCGCCACCGTGCATATCGTCAGCCCGGAAGAGGGGCAGATCAAAGCCTGGGATCAGGATCAATGGGGTAAGCACATAAAGGTCGACGTCGCCGTCTCCGACGCCAACGCGGACGACTACCACGCCCTGCTCATCCCCGGTGGCGTGATGAATCCCGACTTCTTACGCCAGAACGACGACGCCGTGAGCTTCGTACGCGACTTCTTTGAGCAGCACAAACCGGTGGCCTCTATCTGCCACGGCCCCTGGATGCTGGTGGAGGCCGACGTGGTGCGCGGCCGCAAGCTCACCTCCTACCCCTCGATCAAAACCGACCTGAAAAACGCCGGTGCCAACTGGGTCGACGAAGAAGTCGTCGTCGATGAGGGACTTGTGACAAGCCGCAACCCCGGCGACCTCAAAGCCTTCATCGCGAAAACGATCGAAGAGTTCGGCGAGGGCAAGCATGAGGGTCAGACCGCCTCGGAGTCGGGGGGACGCTCGGCTTCGCCCGGGTCGATATAAGCCGTCGTCAGCCTGAGGGTATAGCGGCGCACAGCCGGAGGGGCATCGGCGACCGGGGCTTGCGCGATGCCGCTCGGCGCGCCACGATCCTCGCAGCGTCCTTCCCTCTCTTCACCGGACGAGCCCGTGACCTCTTCGCCTGCCCCCGACACACCCATGGTAGTTAACATCCGAGCGCGAGCCATCGCCATCCTGCGAGAGGTTGAGCGCTTTGATGACGTTGACGAGGAGGAGCTGCTGTCGCGGCTTCAAGCCCTTGTTCCCGGGTTAAGCGAGGACGGTGGCGAGCTCACAGAGACCCTCCAGACGCTCATTACGCGTCTGGAGATGATGCATTTTCAGCTCTGCGCCGCGCAGCGCCCCGAGGCTCTTCGCCACGAACTTCGCCAGGCGCTCGCACGCCTCCAGGCGATGACTTCCCCTTAGTGCCCCCTCACTCGGCAGCGCTTCCGGCGACCCGAAACTCAAACACACAGGGCTCCCGACGCTCGGTGCAAATCCTCACCGAGGAGGGCCTCGCGCCGATGACTTCTGAGAGAAACTGCACCTCCAGCCGGCACGGCGCGCGGCTGGCCCGCGCGGCGGCCGGCAAGGGGCAGTTGCACTCACAGACCCGCACCACCTTTTCGCCATCCTGATCTTCGCCGCGCTCAATGCGCGGCATAAAGTCGGTGCGCGTGAGCACCGCCTCCAGCGCCCGCAACCTCTCGGCCAGCGTTGACGCGCGAAAATCCGAAGCGCCGAGCTCCTTCAACACATCGACTGCACGCTCCGCCCACACATCGGCAAAATACCCATCCACAAGCTCCCCTGCCCCCTGCCCGTCCAGATAGCGCACCAACCCGGAGAGCATCGCCGCATCACTGCTCGGAAAGAGCTCGGCGCCCTGCTCGGTGAGCGAAAATGCCGCCGGCGGCCGCCCCGGCCCCTCATGCCCCACGTCCGCTCGCTCCACGGCCCCGTCCCGCTCCAGACGCACCAGATGCGCCCGCACCGCCGTCTTCGAGAGCTCCGTCGCCTCCACAAGCGCGTCAATCGTGCACACCCTCTGGCGACGCAACACCCCCAGAATCACTCGCCGCGAATCGCTCAACGCCTCGGTGGTCATCGCTCACCTTCGGTCGAATCTGCGGGCAGATAACGCGAGAATGCCTCGGCGATGCGGCTGGCCGCTTCGAACACCTGTTCGGCATCGTCAGGCTCAAAGATGCCCTCGACCACCTCCGAGAAGAGTGAGAGCCAGCGCTGGTAATGATGGCGCTCAACCTCCTCCATCCCCCAATGCAACACCGGCGGCGCCCCGCGCTCCGACATCGTAAATGTGGGCTCGGAGCGCAGCACCGCGCGCCAGAAAAACACCATCCGCTCCAGGTGCTCGGGCCAACTGTCGATGCGCCGCTCAAAGATCGGCCCCAACTCCTCATCGTCGCGCACCTGCGCGTAGAAGGTCTGCACCATCAGGTTGATATCGGCGATGGAAAAGCGCTCGCGGCGCTCTTCAACTTTCGGGGTAACGGGTCGTAGCATGCTCACTACCTGCGCTCAGGTTCTCCAACACATGACGGAAGCCGGTCTGGCCTCCGACGCGGCGAAACGTTGCCCCCCCTTGCCCAGACTAGCCTCGAATTTAATCTATACAAGTAGATTTTATCATCCACCTTCAATGGAGAACCCCATGAGCAGCCTCAACTCCCCGGAGCACGGACACCTCATCGACCTCAACGCTCTCTACGATGAGCTCATCACCGATGACCGCTATCAGCGAAAAGGGCAGCTCGCCCGCACCCTGGTGCATACCCCGGATCTTCGCGTGGTCATCATCGCCCTGGCCCGGGACCGCACCATCGCCGAACACCACGCCAGCGCCACGGTCACCATCCACTGCCTCAGCGGTCATCTCCGTCTGCAGCTCCCCGATCGTCAGGTCGAGCTTGTGGCGGGCAACCTTCTGGCGCTGGGTGCAGATCTCTCCCACGACGTGCACGCGCTCCAAGACAGTGTGTTTGTGCTGACCCTGGGCGCGTCCTGAGTGCCTCTGAAAGTCATGGATCGGTGATATTATTAATTATGACAACTCAACTCCGGCAGATCGAGTGCTCTCACACCCCACTCGAGCACGTCATCCACACGCAATCCTGAAAGTCCGTGAACATGTGAAAGAGAAGCCCGACCGCGACGATGCGCAGCGGGCGAATGAAACACCCCACCGCGTACACACCTATCGCTGGATAGGAGTGCAGCGGATGAAACCCGATGCCGCAGCGGTCCGGCACAAACACATCGGGCCACGCCAAAAGATGGTCGAGATCGACCAGCATCGTGGCGAGCATGATCAGCCAGGCCTTCTTCCACTGCTCCCGGAAGAAGAGCCAGGCGAGGAGGCCCGGTGCAAGAAAGTGCAAGCTGTAATGCACAAGGGACTGCGCGAGGTGGAGGTATTCGAGCATCATGTCCTGCATGGTCGATGCCTATGACGCAAACCTGTCGGTCCAACACCAGGGGGGAGCTAGAAAACCCTAAGACGCTGCGTGCATCTCCCCCCCACACTGGATCAGCGAGGAGAAACCAGAAACGCCTCCTGGCGCAGCGGACTCGGTGTCTGCGGCGCCACGCCAGCCCGCGCGTCAAAGAGGCTGGCCTGGATCAACCAGCGGCCATCACTCATTCGGCCCAGGCCGCTCGGGGCGACCTGCGTCGGCAACGCCAGATCGATCCCCAGGTCCTCAACAGACCAGACACCCCAGTCGTCGCTTGCGCTCATGACCGTTCCATCGTCCAAAAGCGCGTAGAACGTTTCGCTATCCTCATCGTAGTGCACACTCGCCACCTGCTCCTCGGCCGCAGCGCTCGGCACGACCTCCCAGGAGATGGTGTTACCTGTGGGCGAAAATCCGGAAAGGTCGGCCCGAACCAGGACCTTCGTTTGCGGGAAGTAGACGAGCACCTCCCCGTCGCGCTCGGCGTAGGTCAGGGGTAGAACATCAGGCGCAAGCCCGCCACCGAGCCGTCCGTTGGGAAGATCACCGACGAGCTCAACGAATGTCCCCTCGAGCGTCACCGCATAGACGCCGGTCAACCCCGGGGCGTTCGCCGGGCTGCTGAAGACGAGAAAGAACGTGCCGCTTGAAGCCTGCACGCGAATCGGCTCTCGCAGCTTCCCCTCGACCGTCGGCACGACGACCGGCTCCCCAAACGTTGCCCCCCGGTCGGTGCTCATCGCGTAGGCGCCCACGCCATCGACGCTCCCGGTCGCGATCATGATATCACCGGCCTGTTCCACGGCCGACATTCCGATCGGCAAGGACGTGACCTCCTGCGCGTACACGGCGCGCATCTCCGGAGGCTGCTCAATTCTGTTCCACCCGGTCTGACGCAAGAGACGCGACGGGTAGCCGCGATTTTCACGCACTCGCCAGATGCCGCTGCCATCCTCCACGGGGCACGAGAAGGACCAGCGGTCCTGGGTCGAGGGCTCCACCAGCAGAACGCGCTCATCCTGGGGCACCATAAAGCGACCGTTGGGGCCGAGCGCGCGCAGTTCTCCGAGTTCGCGGGCGATGATCGTCTGCTGTCCGGGCTGGCGGTACTGCAGTGCCACCGGCTGCCAGCGCGAATCATCGCTCAAACCCGTGCCATGTTCGAAGTAGATCTCGCGGCTGTAATCGCCGGCCACAAGCCGTGCGCTATCCTGGTAGACCGTCGCACTGCCCTCGGCAAACGCGTAGAAGTCGCCTTCGTCGTCGTACATTTCTTGCGAAAACACCCAGCGTCGATGGCCGCCTTCGGTTTGAAACTCAAACTCCGTGAGCGATCCCAGATCAAGCGCATTAAGCCCCTGACCCAGCTCAATGCGCCCGATCGGAACGTCATCAAAGGGCGTCTGCACCTGCCTGGTTCGATGGAGCCAGAACTCGCGTTGGGCAGCCGTGTCGCCCGCGTCAGTGCGCACCATCAGCGGACCCGCCAGGGGCATCGATGCATCCATCACAAACGCAACGCGGCGATCGGACCATTCGACGATCGCCGACTGCGGGACCGCCATATCCCCGATGAACAACTCTCCGCTCTCACCAAAGCGCACGCCAGAGATCTCCACCGTGGCTCCGGGATACGCCGCGGCCCGTGAGGTATGCAGAATACGCGGGGCATCATCGGCATAACGCGCGTCGGTATCAGCGCCCACGATGCCGAGCACACGGGCATGCGTGAAGTCGTAGGGAACATCCAGGCACTCCGTGCGCAGCCCCTCGGAGATCCGGGAGACACAGAGTTTGCGTGGCTCCGTCGTGCCATCTCCGATGACCGTCGCAAAGTCACGGCCATCGGGGGACATCATGCCGATGCGATCGCCAAGCCAGGGGTCGCCATCGCGCCATCCAATCCAGGAGTCCGGACGCCCGTTGATATCAATATCGATGGGAACAAGCGTGTCGCCATTCTTAAACGAAATCACCAGACCAGGCATCAAATGTGGCGGAATGTGATTCAGCCTCTCACCGGGATCGGGCAAACCACCGCCGGCGATGGTCCCTCGCCCCAGGGTCGATGTCCGAAAGCCGCGCGAGGTGCCGTCGCGACGAACCCCGACGAGCGCCCCTTCCACCGAAATCGTCCGCAGCACGTTGGTGAGGCTGTCGGACTCAATGACGTACGAGACGATCCCGTAAAAGGCTTCTTCCCCATCTGGCGAGGTTCCCAGATGCGCGTAACGCCGGCCAACGCCGTCGGTGAACCAGGGCATCAACGCCTCGGCCAGAGGCCAGGCCTCCGATGCACTGCCTGCGGATGCCCCGGAGTCTTCGACCCCGGTGTAGATGATGCTGCCGGCGGCCGGTTCCCCCAGGTTCTCCTCAACCCTATAGAGCGTCACGAACCCGGCAGCCTCCGCGACGACGTACTCGCCATGAACCCCGGACGGGAAGTTGGCGAAGGAGCCCTCCGGCAAGGCCGGGACTGTGCCGGCCCCGACCCCAACCGGCGGCTCCGGCTGTGCACCATGGGCGACGACGGTTCCGTTTTGAAGCAGCTGCCCATCGGAAGTTGGAAAGCCAAAGGCCCCCGAGGTGATGATCTGATCGTCACGCCGCAACGTGTAATCGGTCTCACAGACAACATCATGGCTGCCGGGAATCAGCGTCGCGTAACGAACTCGGAGAAAGTCGATATCGGGGCACCGGTAAACGATCTCCTGGTCGGGATCAATATAGCCGTCGTCGAAGGAAAGCCTTCGTCCATCGGGGGTCCAACGCAGGGTCCATTGCGACATGATATCCCGCGTCTGCGCGAACTGCTTCTCCTCAACCAGCGCGGGACCACTTCCATTTACCACGACGCGCGCGATCGTTATGCCGTAGTCAGTGAGATACGCCACCCGCGAGCTGTCTGGCGAGATGGCGACGCCCGCCGCAGAACGCGTGGCGTACATGGGCGAGAGCTTGCCTGTTGACGGGTCCATCAGAGCGATCTGCTGATTTACATTGCCAAAAGACAGCAGCAATAGCCCGTCGGTCGGCGTCGTCTCCACCGAAGTGACGACCTCCCCGGGGTCAGACGCATCGCCTGAGCAGCCTGAGACGACACTCACTGACACACCCGCGACGACGAGTAGCGAGCAGAACGAATGACACGCGTGCGACCAAAACATGACTTCCTTTTTACAACGAAGTGGGCATCCGACGGGTCGGAGACACGCCAGGTGAGAACAACGCGCTGTGTGCGAAACAGGCGACTAAAAAGCGTAACGTAATGTACTCCCATGTCGCGGCGAATACAACGATCCGGGAGCGACGTCGCCGCCCTTTGAACTCACTGCAAGGCTACGTCGCGATTGAAAATCTGCCTCTACATCCTGCCGCTTTGATCGAGACGTCTGATCGTCGTTCTCCGCCTTCCCCTTGGCCAGAGACCTACGAAAACCTCCACCTTCGCGCGCGCTCGACGACCTCACTCACCAACCCTCGGCGAACGTCGTCACTCAACGCACCGTGCAGCACATCCACGCCAAAGCGCAGTCGGCCCTGAGCATCCACATCAAAAGACCCCAGAGTCAGCTTCCGATTGAGATTCAGCACCCGCGCCTGGAACCGCTCGCTCAAAACATCTTCACCACCATTCCCCTGCGCATCCCATCCCTTGCCTGCACCGATAACAGTCCGCAGGCAAAATCGCGCGTTGCTCGCACGGCATTCAAAGTTGCTCCAGCGTTCGTCAGGCAACCTCCCCTCGGCCGCGGACAAGTCCCAGCGCTGCGCATCCTGCTCACACCACAAAGGCGATGTGCCGCTGAGGTGCGCCAGAAGCGCATCCACCACCGTGCTGTCGACACCCTCCGATGGCGAGGGCACGAGCATCCGTACAAAACGCTCAACACGCCACCTTCGCCCCACCTTACGCCGGCGCATCGCGCCCTCTTGTACGTGCTCGCCAGGCACCACCTCCACGCACACCGTAAGAACGTAGCGCCGAAGCTCCGCGTCAAACGCCCACTCGACCCCGAAGTGCTGCCCATGACCGATGATCTTTATGCGACGACGAGGGCGCGCATCCCCCGGTAAGACCTGCCAGCCTTGTCGGGTCAGCGCCTGGAGAAACACCCCGTACCACGCGTGATAATGCCTCACGACAGGCGCGGCATCGTGCGCCGACACCACCTCGAGATCGCGCCCTTTCTCGGGAAACTCCCGGGGGCGATAGGGCTCCAGGTGCGGGTGGATTTCGGGCGCGTAAGCTGCGCCCACAACAACCTCGCGCGCCTCCTGCGCGCTGCCGGCGATCGGAGAATCCATCAGCCGCTCGGCGAGTCGCTGGCGCGCGATGACACGCTCAACCTGCCCCTGCTCCAACGAGGAAACGACGTGCGGATACCCCACTTCAAGCCGCACCTCGGGAGATGCTCCCTCCATCAACCTCCGCTCGATCTGCGAAAAATACCGGTCCACGCGCCCCACGCGTTGCTCCAGGTCGCCGGAGGTCCAGGCCACGCCGTAATGCAGCACGCGGTCGCAGAAAAGATGCAGATCCACACCCTCTTTCAACGTGTCGGTGCACACGATGACCCGCGGCATCGAGGGCGTGCGAAACTGACGTGTCGCACTCAGATGCCCCTTCGCGCCGCCGGTGACGCCCATCACCGCCACCGGATTATACAGGTTTGGCCAGGTCTCCCGCGCCGCAAGCTCGCGCCAGGAGCGCCCCGCCCCATCGAGGCTCCCATCGACAATGAGGCGCAGATGCGCAAGCCACTGCCCGCACTCCCGGCGTAAGCGTCGCGTCGCCGGATCATCACAGACCAGCCAATCTACAAATCCCTCGGCAACATCGCCCCCCTCCCTCCTCGCCGCCTCATCCGCAAAGTAGAGGTCGAGCAAGGTATCGGTGAGCCGAAAGGTCTGCCCGAGCAAGGTGCGCGCGACCTGCCTTTTGCAGAGTTCAGCCGCCCCTCCCTGGCCATCAACCTCTGCGGCACTTGCGCCGGGCAACGCCAGCGGCCCGGTTGGAAATCGCCGGTCCCAGGCCGTCCATAGTGTTGAGGAAGCAAAAAGCTCCGGCGCGCGATGAGGCTCGTCGGCAGGCTGCGCCCGCTCAATATGCTCATGAAGCGCCGCCTCATACGCCGCTCGCCAGGGGGCGGCGCGCGCTTCATCCAGACCAAAAACCCGGGGCTCGCGACGCACACTCTGCACCGCCAGATAACGCAACCTGGCGGCGCGATGCTGCTGACTCTTTACCCCCGACGTGCGCGAGGCATGCGTCCAACTCTCCGCCCAGATCGCGTCGGAAAGCGCGGCTGCCGCATCCAGCGGGTCCACGCCCCCGGCCTGACACAGGCGCTCCAACCACCCATCTTCAAAAAACAACGCGTTTCGCCCGCTGGCACGAAAGGTCTGCCGGTATCGGTAGAGCCAGCCCTTCTCCGACATCGCCTCGCGTAGAGGATCGTCGCCAGGCTCAACCTCCAGCGCTTCAAAATCCTCGCCAGCATCGACCTGCTCCACCTCAGCGCTGGCCCCGCTCCAATCAAAATCATCGTCCCAGCAGCGCCGCACACGCGCCTCGACAGAACTCAAATAGCGCGCCATCAAACGCTCACGGAGCGCGGCCACCGTGCTTACCCGCCGGGTGAAGATCAAAAACTTCTCGCCACCCTCAACTTCATCATCGCCAAACGCCGGAGTCGAAACCTGACGCACCACCGCGTCGATCTTCGGATGCGGCAGCGCCATACCGAAATGCCGCTCAAAGTCGCGGGCGAGCTCCCCCACAAAGTCGCTATCGGGAGCGTTGGCCTCCCGACTCCCCTCGGCCCTGTCGCGATGCCAGTCGCCGGCCTGCTCAACCTCGTCATCACCGTCTTCGTCCTCGTTTCGGAGCGTGCGACCAAGCGAGCTCTGAAGACTCTCAAAGGACGATAAAAACCCGATACGGTAGCGGTTGTTCTGCCCCTCTAAAACCTCGACCAGCCCCTTCTGCACAAGGCCCACCGCCAGGGTTTCCAGCGCGCTCATGTCGGCGTCCTGCACGCCCCACCCTTCCCGGTCGTGGTGGCGATAGTCCTTTTTCTCCACCATCGCGTTGGCTGGCGTGGACCAATACTTGCGCTGACGCCGCACCATAAAGGTCTGAAGTTCCCGCTGCATCGCCCGAAGATCCTGCACCAGCGCGGGGTCCAGAACGGTGCCCGCATCGGGATAATGATTGAGAATTCTCGGGATATTTTCCGGCCCGCTGTGCGCTGGTGTGGCGCTCATAAATAGCCACTTACCTACCTGCCCGCGCAGGGTTTCAAAGAGCACGCGGTTGGTCTGATTGTCCGGATGTCGCAGGCACTGCGCCTCATCCACAATCACCAGATCAAAATATGGCTTTGACCCGGCCTCGCGCGCGAACTTCCGGTTGAGCGCCTTTGCAAACGCAAGGTTCAACTGCTCGGAAGCGTTGTCTCTACCGAACTCCTCAGGCCGCTCCGCATCCGACATCAGCCCGCACCTCCGAAGGCTGCTCTCTGTGCGCCTCCAGAGCGATTCAATATCTCGCCGATCCGCCCGGGTTACATAGATCGGGCGAGTGAAGCTCGAATGCCTCAAAAACGCCGCCTCGCGCCAGGGCCGTCCTATGGATGCGGCCCAGTCGCGCAGATTCTCATAGCGCTGGGGCCGGTGCAGTGGATCTTCAAAGAGCACCGATGTCACGCGGTCATCGCCCACACCCTGAGATCTGCGAAAATTTGAGGCAAAGAAGCGCCAATAATCACCCAACCACTTCGTCTGCACATTTTCGCGGGGACTCAAAAAGAGCACTCGCGCGCGGGGATTCTCGTTCCAGACCAGCGCAGCGAGCGAGAGCGCCTGGTAGGTCTTGCCCATCCCGACCTCGTCGGCCAGGTAAGCGAAGGAGCGTTCGCAGAGGATGTTGTAGAGTGCGGCAACCCCTTCGAGCTGCAATGTCGCCATGGAGCCGGTCTCGGGCACACCCTCCACCCGCAAATCGATGAGCGCACCTACATCTTCTGGCCGAATGGGATGTTGAAAAGGCCTCATCGCTTCACCCCATCGATCTCCGAGAGCCGATCTTCAAACCACCCCAGCATCGCGTCCGCTGCCCCGCGCTCCGCGCCGAGCTCTTCGCTGAGCCGCCCCCGGGTGCGCGCCCGCGCGTCCGAGGCCAGCTCCTCCACACGCCCGACCAACGCCTCGTCCAGCAACGCGTCCCACGCCCGCATCACGCCGCAGAGCTCCCTCAACACCAGATAGCGAACCACCGGCACCGCGCCATCTCCGCTCGCCAGCCTGGCGAGCGCCATCACACTGTCCGGCCTCCCCACCAGAAGCGCGCGCTGACGCTCCGGATGATCGTTCAACCGCTGAAGCTTCGCTCGCAACGCCCGCATCGAACGATAGAGGTCGTAGAGGTTGACCGCATCGAAGGCCGCCGCAAGCTCTCGCTGCACCTCCTCGCCATCTCCCTCGCCAGGACCTCGCTCGTTGCTCTCCGAATCCACCGGAAGCGCTCGCCCGCGCCAGCTCCCCAGAATCTCATCGGCGCTCAACGCTCGCCCGTAAACCCGCTCGCTGTGGTCGAGGTTCAACTCCACAACGTGCCCCTCCCATCGCCGCTCCTCCCCTCCCTCGCGAAACGTCACCACATACATCGCCCCGCGCCCCGGCGGCTCTCCGCCGCGCTGATGCGTCCCCTTCTCGATCGCAAAAGGCGCACCCCCGGGAAGATGCAAAACAAAGTCGCTCTGCCCGCCCCCCGGCTCCAGCCACCACCGCCAACTTCGCGAGCGCCAGTCGTACGCCACCACAATCACCACCGGCGTCGGCTCAGGCCCCCCTCCTCCGGAGCCGCCTCATCGGCAAAGTCGGCATCGTCAGCAGGTTCACCCTCTGGAAACCAGCCTGGATTTGACCTGTAAACAAGCGCCGCCTCCACATTGCCCGACGCCCCCGCAAATCCGGCCCGCGTGAAGTTGCAACTTCCCACCGCCGTATAGACATGCTTGCCGTGCACGATCCGATACAACTTCATATGCCAGAAGCGCGTGCCCCGATCTTCGGTGTTTTTCAGAATCGCCACATCTTCCGACAGCTCCGCGGCCTGCTCACGCGAGAGCCCCAACGACACCCCATCCACCCGGCGCGCCGGCACCACAACGTTTCGCTTCGCCCCGAAACTCGCCAGGCCCTCGGCCACCTCACTCCAGTAAGGGCTGTAGACCCGCAGCTCCTTCGGTGCGCGTGAGCGCCCGAGCTGCATAAAATCCGCAAACCCGGCCGGGTGCATCACCGAGGTATAAAACCTGGCGCGCAAGGTGCCCGCCCAGGGCTGTGACGGGTCGTTTTGAAAGCGTTTTCGCGCCGGCATGCGCCTCAACGCCTCCAGAACTCGCGCCACCGCATCACCCCCGGCGCCCTCGTCGAGCGGCGCATACTCCTGCAACCATTCTAATAAGGCATCCAACGCCCCCCAGGTCTGCTGATGTTTTGTATGAATCCACGTCTCCCCAAAACACTCCGCGTTTCGTCCCCAGCCCGACATCGAGAGGTTCGCCGAGGAGACCGCCAGGTACACCCAGGTGACGCCCTCCTCGCAGCGCCCCGCCATCACGATGAGCTTCGGGTGAAAGAAGCGCCGCTGCAACGGCACCGGGCGCGCCACCACCCGATAATGCCCCGAGAGCCTCGGCGAGACGCCCGGGTCGTAGAAGACCGTGCAAGGCGTCATCGCAAGCCGCTGATGGGTCTGCGCGCGCCGGGCAGCCTCGGTCTTTGCCTCCACCCCGAGCACCGTCGGCAACACCTGCGCCTCCAGAAATGGCGCGTTGAGGTTGAAGGTCGTCAGGACCACCCCCTCCTGCCGATGAAAGAAAGCTGCGGCTCGCTCCACCCGCTCGCGAATCGTCAAAACTTCACCCATCGAGCAGCCCCGCAAGCTGGTTCGTGATGCTGTGCAAGGCGTTGAGGTAGTAGCTATTTCGCCACACCACCCCGACCTCAAGCTCCCGGGCTCTGGGCCTGCCCACCTCCACATCACTGCGCACCACTCCGGCCTCCTCCCAGACCCAGGGCGCGCGCCCCCGCTCCTCATTGACCCTGCGATGCAGCTCCAGCACCGAACGCGTAAGCGCCATCTTCGTAGACGTCTCCAGGCATTCATGCAATCGCGTATAGCGAGCCAGCGCCGTCTCACCCGCATAGTTCCCCGACCTCGCAAACCCCGCACGCGCATCTTCCAGCGCCGCCAGGTCGACAGGGAGCTCCGCCACCGCCGCGGCCAGGATCTGTCCGTTGCAGGCGCATAGCCACATGAAGATCGACTCGACGATTCCGAGCAGATTCTCGCAGCGCACCACCCCTAAAATGGCCTCCCGATGCTCCGGCAACGCCTCGGCAGCCTGCGTCAGAAAAGTTCGGTGCTCGAGGTGCGCCACGCCGACCAACCGACGCGCCAGCGCCCTGTTCAGGGCATGCCTCTCAATCAACGCTTCACGAAGATGAGCGGCCAGCGGAACCTCGCGAAAGGTTCGATACACATCGGCCGCCAGCGGCGCCGTCCGAGCTGGCGAGTAGCGCACCGACTCACCCTCCATCGCCCTGGCCGCCATCTTGAAAAGTGCGTTTTGAGCGCGCAGACCAAGCCCCGGTGCCCGCGTCGCCGCCTTAAGCGTCGCCTCGGAGAGCCGACGCGTATCCTCACTGAGCAGCCCCGCACGCTGCGCCGATCCCCGATACAACCCCCACACGCCGTTGGCCTTCTGCGCATCGAGCAGATGCCAGTCCGGATCCACTACCGACACCCAGACCGCCCCACCATGCTGCCGCATCACTCGCCGCGAACCCGGCAGCGGCCATCCTCCATCCTGCGCTCCCGCCGTGCGCGCAAAGACCTGCTCCACGAGCAGAAAAAAGTCCTCCAGGCGCCCGGCATACCGGGGATGCTCCGCCTCAAAGCTCTCCCAGAGGCGATAGGCCTCCACAAGCATCTGAAAGCCCCGCACCTCGTGGGTTTGCGCGCTCAGATGCGGCACCAGATCGCGCGCCCGCCGCGACCACACCGCCAGCACACCCATCGCATCAGCGCGATTGGCCACGCCGAGTAGCTCGTCGTCTTTCTGGCTGATCATCAGTGGGGAGAGCACATCAAAATCCTGACTGCATCTTTTTCCAACGCATCGCGACGGCGAGCCTCGCCAAAGTCGCACTACGTCGATGCTCGAAGACCTCCGCTCCCCGCCCGGCCTGAGATCGCGATCACCACGGTCTGAACGTGCCCCCCCCAATCCTGAATACCTTTCGCAAACCTACCCGACCGATAGCCCCACCACCAGAGGCGGAGCTATCGGCCATCACCTTTAACGCGTCCCCTCAGGGAAGATCCGCCGAATACACCCTCACCTCGGCGTCGGTCCCGTATCGTGTGCCATCCCCGCTTAGAATCTCCGTCCAGTAGACCCGCGCGCCGTCCGCGTCGATTACCGGCCGCTGGCAGGCCTCGCGCGACATCGTCCCAAGCTCCACCGGCGGGGCAGAAAGATCAGAAGGCACAATCGTCAGCGTGATCGTGTCGGGATCCCTATCATCGGGAATCTCCGCAAAGTAGATCCACGGCACGTCGAAGTCTTTCGTGCCGGAAACGAACGCCACGGAGTCGCATTGACCCCCACCTGTAGAGGGCTTGGTGTAGCGATGCGCAACCTCGGCCATCCGGGCTTCTTCTCGGAGCAGGAGCGCGATGCCCCCGGTAGGCGCCCCTTCTGGAGCAAGCGTGCGCATCAACTGCGGCGCTTGCACGTGGCTCGGGTACCCCATGAACACCTGGTCCATGCTGCCGGCACGCTCAAAGACGGTCTCACTCCCCGAGCGTCGATGCACAACGAGCTCACCACCAGAGGTCACGTGCAGAAGGCCCACCTCTCCATCCACGAGAATCCCGTCGAAATGTTCACGTGCGGCGCGTTCCGCCGTCACGACAGCCTCACCGCTTCGCAGATCAATCACCGATGCGCGCCCCCTATCCGTGTCGATCAGAACACCATGATCGTTGTGGCCAAGAAAACCGTGGGCGCTAAAGCTCGACCCCTCCAACTCGACAGGCTCAGATGTCCCATCTACGGGAACCACCTCGTAGAACTCGCGCTCATAGGCATCCCGATCAACTGTCGCCCAGATCCACCGCCCTGTCCGGCCGTGGACATTGAGGGAGCCATCGGCAAGCTCAATCAAATCCGTCTGATAGAGCGCGTCCTCGGTGCGATCGTAGCTAAACTGCCCTTCGCCAGCGGCGCTGCTGACGTAATGGATCCAGCGATCGTCGTGGTCGCGTAGTACCATCACAGAGCCTTCGACGAGCACATGTTCAGCAGCGTGATCGGGACCGACAATCTCCAGCGTGTCGTCATTGAATGAATCCTGCCGATCGACCAGCGCCGAGCCATTCTCGAAGTCGTGTTTGAAATAGCGAACGATCCCGTCGAATCGCTCTAAAACCTCGCCGGTCTGAGGATCGATAACCTCACCGTCGACATCGTGGTCTGGGTCTTCCATCGAATCTTCGTCGCAATGCTCCCTGGTGGCGTAATCAAAGAAGGCCGTCCTGGAGCGCGAGCTCCAATCCGGCGCCAGCCCCCAGTTTCGAAAATATCCCGACTCCTTCTGCCAGACTGCACTTCCATCCGGGCCGACCAGCGACATCGAGCCCTCCCATCGGGTTATGTCGCCATCGAACGCACTCTCAGGGACAATGCGTACAGGCCGCCTGCAGTCCGTGGTTCACGGCCGTATACCCCCGGCCCGGCCTCGCGATCACAGACTCATAAGCCGCCGTACTTGCCCCCTGCCGGTCCACCCAGCGCAACGTGCACCCCCGGGGATCTTCATCAAACTGGCACGCCTCACCCTCCGCAAAGACCAGATGCTCACCGGCTGCACTAAACAAGCGCCCTCGCCGGGTAAAGAGTTCCTGGGCTTCAACTTCCCTCCGCACGTCGCGCCAGTCCACGACCTCAAAGCCCTGCGGATCCTCCTCAACGGGCCCCTCAGTCTCTGAATCCCCCGAACACCCCAGGCATAACGCCAAACCGCCCACCATCCACACAACACTATTCCAACAGCGCATAGCTTCGCACCCTATTCTGGAAAAGCTCAGACCATTTAGAATCTGCGGACGCTCTGTCAAAAAGAGGCGCCACAGCTTAGAAATACAGGGGAAAGCGCCCGACCTACCGGCCACCTCCCTCGCACTTTCATGCTACCGTGGCCTCTTTTATTCATTCGTTTGACGCACCGCGTTACCCGACGTCGTCGCCTCTTACGCTGCTTCTGCCTTCACGACGCTCGCTCCCGGCCTAAAGTTGTGCGCTACAAGGAAGTCGATCCACCGCTTCAGACTCGTCTCAATCTCCGGCAGCTCCACGCCCACGCGCGCCGCGAGTTCGGCAACCGGCCGCGCGTCATAACGATCGCTGCTCACAAAGGTCAGCGCCTCCGGATGCACGCCGGTCAGCGCCATCGGCAACCATCGCAAGATCCCCACCGGCACCGAAAAACGCGGTGCAGGCACGTCCAGATGTTGCGCGGCCAGACCCATGAGGTCTCGTAAGCTCGGCGTGTGCTCGTCCAACACCACAACATGCCCGCCGAGGGACTCGGAATCTCCAGGCACCCTGGCGAGCAATGCAGCCAGCGTGTCGACGGAGATGACCGGCAACCAACTCGCGCGATTGCCCGGAAGCGCCGGAAGTTTGCGCGCGTGCAAGCGCTGCACGGTCTCCGCCAGACCGATTAGCTGCGTGGTCTCACCGCTGCGACTGTCACCAATCACTGAGGCAGGGCTGATGCGGGTCAGCGGCACATCAAAAGCCGCCGCAGCCTCCGCCACGCGGTAATGCGCCTCGATTTTCGACCCCTCGTAAGGGCCGTGCACGCGGTAAAAGCTGGCGAGCGCCGCGGCGTCATGCACGTCCAGATCGCGTGCCTCCTGCCCTTCGGTCCGGTAGCCACTCAGGTGCACCAGCCGGCGCAGCCGCTTGCTGCTGGCGAGCATCTTCACCAGGCGCACCGACGCCTCGACGTTGTCGCGGCGAGTGGCTTCGAGCGGCATTCCGAAGTCGAAGCGTGCGGCGAGGTGGTAGACGGCGTCTGCGCGCGCAAGCCAGGCGCGGCCTTCATCATCAAGACCAAGATCGGGGTGGCTCAAGTCGAACGCAGACGCGTGCAACTTCTCGCCATCCCCTCCCCGCGCGTTCACCCAGGCGCGCAGCTCTGCAAGTCGCACCCGGGGGTTGCGAATCAAGGCGCACACCTCGACCCCGTGTGCTGTGAGTTCAAGCAGCAACCAGCGCCCGATGAATCCGTTAGCGCCGGTAACGATGGCCGCATTGATCTGTAGACTGGTCGTCATATTATATACCATAAGATTGGACCTGCATGGCAGGTCATGTGATGGCCCCTGACACGGACCGAAACGATGTCGTGAATTTAGTCGGAAAGCAGCGCCGGAAGTCGCTCACGCACGTCATAGAAAATGCCGATATCACCGTAGGCCCGGCTGAGTATCAGCGCCCCCTCAATCGCGCAGATCACGGCGTGCGCCCGCTGGCGAGCCTCCGCAGAAGACATGCCCTCATTGCTCAAGCACCTGGCGAAAATAGCGCTCCAGCGCTCAAAAACCTCGCGCGTGGCGCGTTGAAGACGCTCCGAGGTGTTGGCCATCTCAAACGCAATCGCCCCCACCGGGCAGCCCGTCTGACAGCCGGTGGCCTCGCACTGCCTGGCCAGAAGATCGACGATCTGCTGAGCGGCCTGGGCGGCATCTGGCGACGCGTTCATCACCTCTTCCAGAGCCTGCCCGAAGACCTCGCCATGCCGCGCCACGACTTCCGCAGCGAGCTCTTCTTTGCCCTCGGGAAAATGAAAATAGAGCGAACCGCGGGGCGTGCCGCTCTCCGTGAGGATCTGCTTGAGGCCCGTCGCCGCATACCCCTGGGACTGAAAGAGGCGAGTTGCCGTCTCGATCATTTTCTCGCGCGTTTCGTCGCCTTTGCTCATACGGATCTCCCTGTCGATCGAATATCTGTGGCATGCTCGGCCACAATGTAGACCGGTCATCATATTAAGATCAAGTTCGTCGTCCCGATTTTTTGGTACTACGCCGCGAGCAGAAGTTGACGTCGATAGCTGCGAAGTCGAGAGCTTCTCGGGCAAGGCGCAAAACACAGGCGATGCTTTCGCATCGTCGAGGCTTGGGACCGCTGCCCGAGGAGTTCTCAACGCAGCAGCTACGGCGTCAACGATAGCTCACGGCGCAATAAGGCCGGAGTTGAGAGCGATGCCGTCGACACGGTTGAAAGAAACGCGCACAAGGACCAAACTCCTGTTGAGGTTGCCTCGCCAGGGGCGCATACACACGCTCATCAGCCCGAAAGCCGTTTCCAGCGCGGTCAAACGCGGCCCGGATGTTCGTCTGATTGCCCAGCCCCCCTTCGACGTTCATACCCATTCTTTTGAGGACCCCTCGATGGCCGTAAACGTCTGGTGCAAAGCTCTCAACATGGACCGCCCCAGCCTGGAGAAGGTCAAGGATCACCGCGACGCAAACACCTATTCGCGCCTCATCGTCGCCCTCCTGGAGCGCGGCGAGCCCATGACACTCGACGAGGTCGCCGAACGCTTCGAGGAGGCCGGAATTGCCTCGCGCTCACGCGCCTTGCTCTCGTTGCAGCGCTGCAAGCCGGCTCGCCCGCCGATCTACCGCGATGGTGACCGCTACACCCTGGATCCTTACGACGACGAGCTCGATCTCTGGTGCTTTCGACTTGATCTGCGGCCACCCAAGATCGCCTCCCCGCCGCCCCCCCAGCCCGACCCCGAGCCGATTCCGGCCCCACAAGTCCCGCTGAGCCCCCCCGAGCTTGATGAGGCCTGGAGCGGCGCGATCTTAAACCAGTGGTCTGCCACACGCCTGGTTTTTGCGGTCCTCGATGCCCATGGCGGCGAACCCATGGCCCCTGAGGACATCGTTGACGTCGTCTCCAGGCGCACGCCTTACCACACGCTCGACAGCGAACCGGTCAAATTCCGTCGCAAGAACAGCGCCGTCATCATCACGGACGACGGACGCTGGGCTTTCTCCGAAGACGCTAAAGACACCCTTGAAGCGACAAGAATTGACGTCCGAGAACGCATCAAGTCGTCTCGACGCAATCCATACCCGCGCATGAGCGCCGAGGTGATTGAGACAAACCGCAAGGCCGCCGCCCAACTCCAGCACGCAAGCGCTCAAAAACTCGCGTCCCTGTCGCGCGCCCTTCTGCTGGCGTTTCCGCCCGAAGCGCCTCAAGCCGTGGCATTACTCGATGTCCGCGAGCTGCGTATCGACACCTACGTTGCCAAAAACTTCGATGCCCTGCGTCAGCAGATCGCAGGGTACGACTATATCGGCGCGCAAGACGTCCGCACGCTTCTTCGTTCACTGGATCTCGACCCCACCCCCATGCGTCTGGCCGAGCTCGGCCCCCCTCGACAAACGCTGAAACTCAGCGAGCGCGGGCGCCCACTGACACTTACGACCGAGCTTTTGGTGCGCAGCTCATGTGGGATTCGCAAACCCTTTACGGATCCGAAGAAGCTCGAGTCCTACGTCGCCGAGAAGTCCTGGGACAAACTTCGCACCAGCCTTGAAGCAGACATCAAGTCGCTCTTCGCGCTCTACATGTATGGGAAGGTGCACGGGGTTGTGCGCGTTCGAAAAGGCTCACACGATCAGCTCATTGCGGCTCCCTGGGTCTATCGCGACGAATACGTGCTCTTTCATCTCAAGGATATCGCGCTCAAGACAAATACATGGCTCGAAGTGGTCGTAGGTCAGGCCCCCTCCTGGGACGATGATCCCTGGTCGACGGCCCGGACCGTCTCGGTGATTCGCGATGACTCCGGCTGGCGCACATGGCTTATCGACGCGCACGGCATGCTCATCGACGAGTTCGAGGTGCAACGCGCGCGCTTGCACGCTGCGCCGAACACGTAGCCCCCGGCGTACCCTGCGCCCTAAAACACCTGCCAGATAACGCGCCCGGCTCGTCTCGGAGGTTCAGAGAGTTCAGAGATCTCCCACCTCCCGCATCGCCGCCAACGCTTCAAGACGCTCCCGAATCTGCTCTCGTGCGATGCGAAAATACTGCAACCGCTCCTCATCGCTCAGATCTTCGTTCTTGCGGTCCGGGTCCTGAAGCGGCCAGTGCATCCGCTGCGCCTCGCTCAAAAACACCGGGCAGACCTCCTCGGCGCAGAGCGTGATCACAAGATCCACGCTCTCCGGGTCGATGGTGTCCACCGACTTGGAGCTGTGAGTTTCCAGAGCGACATCGAGCTCAGCCATCGCCTTTATCGCAAGAGGATTGACCCTCGAGGGCTCTGAGCCCGCCGACTGCACCCGCACCTTGTCGCCAAAGATCTGGCGCGCCAGGCCCTCGGCCATCTGGGAGCGCGCCGAGTTGGCGACGCAGAGAAAGAGAACGCTCTCGAAGTAAAGTCCACTCATTGAAAAAATCTCAGGCTGAAGCGGTGGTCGGGAACCACTGCTTGGTACGGTTGGCAAAAGCGACGAGCGAGAGCATCACCGGCACCTCAATCAGAACCCCCACCACCGTGGCCAGGGCGGCCGCCGACGAGAGTCCGAAAACACTGATCGCCACGGCGACGGCGAGCTCGAAGAAGTTGGAGGTGCCGATCATTGCGGCCGGTGCGGCGACGTTGAAAGGAAGTTTGAGCACCCGCGCCATCCCGTAAGCGATGGCGAAGATCCCGTAGCTCTGAATCAGGAGCGGCACAGCGATGAGCACCACCAGCAGCGGACGTGCGATGATCGTCTCGGCCTGGAAGCCGAAGAGCAGCACGACGGTCAGGAGCAACCCCAGAATGGAAGTGGGTTTGAGCCGGTGTGCCAGCCCCTCGACCCGCTCCCGTGTGAGCGCGCGCTGCGTCACAATGCCCGCCGCCAGCGGCACCACAATGAAGAGAAGTACCGAGATCAAGAGCGTGCCCCAGGGCACTGTGATGTCGGTGACGCCCAGCAAAAGCCCGGCGATCGGCGCAAACGCAAACACCATGATGATGTCGTTCACAGAGACCTGCACCAGCGTGTAATTGGCATCCCCATCGGTGAGATGACTCCACACAAAAACCATCGCCGTACACGGCGCAACCCCCAGCAAAATCATGCCCGCAATGATCTGCGAGGCATCATCGGCCGGCACCATGCCCGCGAACACGACCTTGAAGAAGAGCACGCCCAGCGCGGCCATCGTAAAGGGTTTGATCAGCCAGTTGACCGTCAGCGTTAGCGCCAACCCCTTTGGCTTCTTGCCCACATCCTTCAAACACGAGGGCTCCACCTTAAGCATCATCGGGTAGATCATCAGCCAGATGAGCAGCGCTACGACCAGATTCACCCGAAAGATCTCCAATTGAGAGATCAGCTCGAACCCTCCCGGAAAGAGCAAGCCAAGCCCCACACCGGCAGCGATGGCCAACGCGACCCAGATGGACAAAAAACGCTCAAAGATTCCCATGATGTCCTGCGTAGTTTGTAGACCGTGAGCGGTCGTTACCACCGCGTCAATGCAACCGTGGATGTTTCCTCACCGACACCATCGCCCATCGTCGAATTACGATTTGCGATCCGTAGCTTTATGACGATCTGGCACCGAACCCGGTATCCCTTGCAGCTCAGCCCAACCCCTCAATCAATGCCCGGAGCAACGCAATCGCTCCTTCATCGACGCAATAACAGACTCGCGGCCCGTCCACTTCGCCGCGGATAAGCCCGGCTTCTTTAAGCTGCTTCAGATGCTGCGACACCGTCGACTGGGCCAGCGGAAGCTCCTCGACAATCTCGCCGCAAATGCACGCGTCGCGCCGTAAGAGCAGTCGAATGATCGCCACCCGAGCCGGGTGCCCCAGCGCTTTGGCCAGGCGAGCGAGCTGGGCGTTTGCGGCATCTTCATCGCGCAGAGGCTCGCTGGAGGTTTCGGAGGGTGGGCAGCATTCTGAGGCGTATCGTGTCATAGAGGGCTCTCTGAAGAACTAGACCTTATCGCAATTAAACGATAGATCTCTACTCGTCAACGCACACACTATTGAAGACGTTCCGTGAATGAGTGATACGATTGCACGACTGCCGAATACGTCGAGACAACTCGGGGGAATGTGGGGAGGGAGTGCAGCGCCACGCGGAATCTCTTCGTTGCGTTCAGCAAGACACCGCCACTGAACTCCATGAAGCGCGTTCCATAAGCTCACACGGCCTCCGTTGGTACCTTCCTTAGGTCATCATCTTCACCGCAGCGCTCGCGTGACATGCCAGCCTAGCCCCTCCAGAGCTAAAGGTGCTGATGGCACTTTAGGGAGGTGAGAAACACCGACATTGAGCAGCGGCGCGCAGCTTCAGAGAGTTCGTGGATGGCAGATTTTTTGCTTTCCCGTGGTCCTATATCATCGACTATAAGGTCTTCACCTCGACACTCATGCCCAAGCTAGAGAACGAATTTTGATCGATACGACTCATATTGATATCGAAACCATAAAGGTCGGCATCTGTGGCTATGGCTTTGTTGGCCGTGCAGTCCACGAGGTTATTGCTGCCGATATTTTGACGCTAATCAACGACCCGGCAATTCATGAATCAACGACGCTCGCTGAGCTCGCCACCAACGCCAATTTGATCTTCGTCTGCGTTCCAACTCCTAAAGGCGACGACGGTCACGCCGACCTTCGCATCGTCCACGCAGTGCTCTCCGAGCTTTCCGATGTATGGGATGTATGGAACGAATCGCGCGCGCCCGGCGTGATCGTTAAAAGCACCGTCCCTCCCGGATCCCTCGATGAACTTCAACGCATCTACCCAAAGGTTCCGTTACTAGCGAACCCAGAGTTTCTACGCGAGCGATGCGTCATCGACGACTTGCGATGTACGGAACGCGTCATTGTGGGCACCACAGAGGTCAGCGCCAACCATCCGTGTCTTGCCGTGGCTCTCGCTTTATTTCGTCGAGCGTTGCCCGACGCGCGCGTAGTGGTCACTACCGCCCGCACCGCCGAGCTGACGAAGTACGCGTCGAACGCTCTGCTGGCGAGTCGCGTAGCCTTTGCCAACGAACTCTACGAATTGGCCGAGCGCATCGACGTGGATTACGACGAGGTCCAAGCCATCCTGGCGTTGGATCAACGTATTGGTTCGTCACACTTGCAAGTGCCCGGCCCGGATGGGCTTCGAGGGTTTGGCGGGAGCTGCTTCCCGAAGGACACGCGCGCGTTGCTCGCACTGGCTCGTGATGTCGGCGCGAATCTCTCTATACTGGAGGCGGTGGTGGCATCGAATGAGCGTATCCGGGGCGCGGGTTACCCCGACGACGCGCCATCGACTAAACCTCGGGAGGTTCTCGTAGAATCTTAAAGATTCGGACCGTCAGCGAAACCGACGTTCGACCAACCCCAACGTGTGGTGCTGTAGTGCGATCACGTGCGCAAAGCGGTTCTTCACCGATACAGCCCGTGCGTTACTGACGGTCGACCAATCAGGCTTCCTTCGACCGATGGATAGTTCGCAGATCGTCCGCCCAATCCAGATGCTTGACGTGCGCGAAGTAGGTCTGCTTTGTCACCGACTCGAAGTCATCTCTATTCCATATCTGGGCCACCCGGTCGCCCCACCAGAATTCGCCTCGCTCGTCGACGTCTTTTGGAAGAACGCTCATCCACAAAAGCTCGTCGTTAGGCTCGGCCATATCGGCCCCGAAGCTTCGCTCCATATCAGGCAGCCAAGCCTGCGAAGCGTAGTACACGCCGCAGTTGACTGTTGCCCAGTAGTTCGGGATACGAAGGAACTTCGGCGTGCCTGCAGTTCGGCAATAGGACCAGAAGTCCTCGTCCGGGTGACGCAGAAGAACAGTGTCCCAGTCGACCCACAGGAATTCCCCGAATTCACGGAGCGCCCAGAGACACATCCAGTGCTTCATCTTATGAGCCGTGTCCCGTTGTATTTCGGCCGGCGCATCATCGAACACGCGATGCACCTGCAGACCAAAGGACGAGAGTTGTTCAGCCGCGAGGCGATCGCCGGCGAGGATCAATAGATCTTCCAGGTAACCCGGGTTAACGCGGAGGCTGGCCGGGATCTCCCGCAGCGTGAACCTGGGCGGGTGCGTGATCCCACCGCGGGTGTACGGATAGAGCCCGGCAATCATGGGAACCGACATGCAACCTCCTCCAGAATACCGTAGCCGCCCGAGCCCGTGCGTTGGTAGCGCTCAATCAGCCCTGCGCGAAGCTCAGGATTCTGAGACTCAAACACGCGCCAGACCTCGGCCTCCTCGTCGAAAGGCACAGAGAACGACAGCTCCTCGGCGTAGCGGCGCATCCGCTCAAGCGTAGTGAGGGCGTACTTCCAGTTGACCAACGGTTTGAGTAACCGCACCTCCCGCCGCCGCACTGATTCGAGCGTGAGTGGGTGAATAATACTACTTGATCAGTTCACCCAGAAACCGCTTGAAACGTAGACGATCGACCAGCCATTCACGGGCAAGTTGTGCTCG